>CAWCTJ010000008.1:0-34501 GCA_963798585.1 uncultured Acidobacteriota bacterium | reverse complement strand
TCGGGGCTAGCCCTGGTGAATACCTCAAACGTGGTTTTTGAAGGCCACGGTAGTGCCGGAATGGCCGACGATTTTTGAAGCGGAGGATTCTGACTTCGGCGGCTGCCTAGGTACCATGATGTGTGGTTCCACTGAAATAGATGCCCCAAGTGCCTCGCATTTGAGAATGGGAGACCGCGGATTCAAAACCGACCGAAGCAGACCACGATCAGTCCCGGTAAACGCGCTTGAATTGAGTGATCTGGTCAACTTCCTGGGACGTCGTTTGATTAATCTATGGAAGCGGTAGTTGCCGGTGGCTCCCAGATGGCAATTCGCAACCTCACCATGTGCGCGCCTTTTAGCTATCGCGCCTCAAGAATCGCGCGGATCCCATGCCGTGGCCGCAGCGTGATCGAAGCCAGCGGCACCACCGGATGCCCTTGCACCAAACGAAAGCGGTAACGCTGCGCAATCGTCGCCAGCACCAGCGTCGCTTCCATCAGCGCGAACGTATTTCCGATACACTGTCGCGGCCCGCCGCCAAACGGAAAATACGCAAATCGCGGCAACCGCTTTGCCAGCCCATCTTCCCAGCGTTCCGGACGAAATTCTTCCGGCGTCGCAAACCACCGCGGATCGCGATGCATCACCCACTGCGCTATCGAAATACCCGTCCCTTTCGGCACTCTGTATCCGGCGATTTCGTGCTCCTCCATGGCCAGCCGCGCCGTGCCCCATGCCGGCGGGTACAACCGCAACGATTCCGTCAGCACGTTCTCGGTGTATTTTAATTTTGCGACGTCGTCGAGCGTGGGGGCCTTCCCGCCAAGCACGCTGTCCACTTCGGCATGCAATTTCTTCTCCGCCGCGGGATTTTGCGCCAAAACCACCACGTCCAGGACAATGCATTCGCCGTGGTCTCGTGCCCGGCGAGAAACAGGGTGATGGACTCGTCGCGCAGTTGCTTGTCCGTCATGCGCGAGCCGTCTTCATCGCGCGCCGCCAGCAGCATCGAGAGCAAATCTCCCGTATCCTGTCCCGATTTTCGCCGCTCTTCGATGATGCGATAAATAATTTTGTCCAGTTTTTTGATCGCCCGCGCTTTGCGGATATTGTTCGGCGTCGGCAGCCATCTGGGAATCAAAATGTCGCGTGCAAAATCCGCGCTGAGTTCCAGCAACAGTTCCAGAGACCTTCCTACTTCTTTTGCGTCGCGCGCCACGTCCGCATCAAACAGCGTTTTGCCCACGATTTGCAGCGTCACGCGCATCATCTCTTCGTGAATGTCGCGCTCTTCGCCGTCGCGCCACGTTTCCAGCAACCGCTCGGTGTAACCCACCATGGTCTCCGCGTACGCGGCGATGCGCGCGCGATGAAACGCCGGTTGTGCCAGTCGCCGCTGCCGCAGCCAGAAATTGCCTTCGCTGGTCAGCAGTCCTTCTCCGAAAACCCCTTTGTTCGCCTGCAACACCGGGCCCTTATGAAATTTCCGCGCGTTGTTCACCAACACGTCTTCGATGTATTCCGGATTGTTTATGAATAAGACTGCGGAAATTAAAGTAGCGGATCGCGGTGACGTCGCCGTAGGTATGCGCGCAGTGCGTGAAAAATGCCAGCGGATCGCGCCGCACCGCCCCGAGTTGCCCGCCGATCTTTCCGCGCTTGCCGAAATTCGGTCCCGGAGGAATTTTTCCCCGAGGCGCCCCAGATGGTTCCACGACCGTCGGACTCACGCCCGCCGCATTCACACCGGTCGTTGTGCCTATGTTTGTGCCCAGCTTTGTGCTCATGCCTCGATGCTAAGCCGCCGCAATGACGCGGTCAATCCGCGCCTCGCTGCGCGCGAAGCAAAAATGCGCCGCGCAGAAAATCAACCGAAACGCGCGGAAAACCTGCTGCAGTCAATCTGGCGTGCGCCGCACTGGCGTTCACCGGCACAAACGTGCTGCGCATGTGGATCAGCCGCTGCAACCATCCGTCGTGAATTTCCAGCGCCAGAAATACTCCTCCGGGCTGCAGAACGCGGCGAATTTCTCTGAGCGCGCAATCCTGCAATTCATGCGAATGCAAATGATGCAACATCAGGATCGCGATCGCACACGAAAAACTTTCGTCCGCAAAAGGCAGCTGCGCCGCGTCGCCCTGCACCACCTGCGCAACGCAGTTTCCGGCATGCGCCGCGCGGCCCACCGCGTTCTCCGCCTGGCCAGCCACGCTCTCCACGCCGCGCGATTTTGTCGCCGTGCTTTTTTCTGGCGCCTCGACAGATAAATTGTTGTTCTGCGACTTGTTGTTGCGCGACGCTTGCAAAATTCGGCGCGCGAACGCTGCGCTGTATTCCAAGCTGGTGACGCGAGAAAATCTGCGGGCGAGTTCGGGAGTGGCGGCGCCCGGGCCGGCCCCTAACTCCAGGACGCTGCTGCCCAAATCTGCACCGTCGAGCATCCACGGGAAGGAGGCGCTGCTGCGTTACGCGGCGCCAGAAATTTGTGGCGCAAAACCAATTTTCCAGCTGATTCATTTGCTGTGGTCTTTTCGTTTTTTGTGCGGTGTGCGCGCGGTGGCAAATGCTGGCGGCTATTGCTCCGACTATTGTGTAGCTATTGCGCTATCTATCGCGCCAGCTATTGCAGTTGCGGGCGAATGCGCCGGAGCGCGGCGGCGAAAGTGTCCGCGTTGTAGGCGGATTGATTTTCCACCTGCTGGAAAAGCACGTTGATGGACGCGCGCACTTCCGCGGAGTTGGCGGGCTTGGCTTCTTTGCTGTACGCGATGTACAGCGAATCCATGGCCATGGTGGCTTGTTCGGCGGCGCGCTCGTCGGCGAGAGAAATTTCTTCGGCGTTGTCGCAGATGCTCTGCATCATGCGCAGAACCGTAGGCCGCGGTCGTAGGTCATGGCCGACCAGGCGCTCGGCAAAATGCTGCGCGACGGGCGCGGCGGCGAGGGCGTCGGACGCCGCGGCGTTGCGATCGGGATAGAGTTTGTTCATTTCCGCAGCTACGGCCCCGATCTTTTGCTCAAGATCCTGCGCGCTGGCGGGGTCCACTTGCTTGGCCAGCAGGCGGAAGACTACGTAGCGCGATTCATTCCACACCGGATCGCCAGGACGGCGTCCGGGATAGCCATGTGCCTGACGCCAGCTATCCTTCGCTGGAACCAGGGAATGGTGGCAAGCGATGCAGGAGTTCTCGGAATATTCGGGCCAGACGGGTTTCTTGTCGTAAGCGGTCGCCGCGGGCGCGCCACGCGACGCGATCCATGGCCGCGCGCAGTTGCACGGCTTGGCCGGTGCCCCAATCGCGCACGCCTTCCCATGTGCCATCCACCGCAGGCGTGAGATTGGCGTTCAGGCGCGGCATGTTCCAGTGGCGGGGCATCACCGCAGAGAAAGAATCCAGCTCGAAGATAGAAATCGGGATGGCCGGCGGC
Source organism: uncultured Acidobacteriota bacterium (assembly GCA_963798585.1). Lineage (GTDB taxonomy): Bacteria > Acidobacteriota > Terriglobia > Acidiferrales > UBA7541 > Acidiferrum. The sequence continues at coordinate 31,086 of CAWCTJ010000008.1, read as the reverse complement.
GATCATTTCGTGGTCGACGAATTTACTGGGGAGGCCGAGATGGCATTCCAGGCATTTATCGGTACGCACGATTACGTTGCGCGTATCCACCATGTGGAAGTCACGCACCGATTGCGCGTGCTTTTCCGGAGAATCTTTTGCGGTGTGCTGGCCGAGCCAGCCCTGCGCGGGGCCATGACAACTTTCGCAGCTGACGCCTTCGGAGACTTCAAAGGGACGCCCGATCAACTCGGGCGGCGGCGCGAGGGCATGGCAGGCGAGACATTTCGGCGCGGTTTCCGCTTTGCCGAGATTCAAAATTTTCGCCATGCGCTCGCCGACGTCACCGGTCAGCGCCTGATATGCGCGACTGTGCTTGTCCTTAATGATCCAGGTGGAATATTCGTTTTGCAGAATACGGCTGTTCGCAACAGGTTTCACGCTGCCGTGGCAACTGGTGGCGGCGCAGGAGCCGGGGCCAACGTATTTTCCGTTTTCCGCGCTGCCGGGGGCGGGGTTACTGGTTTGCGCGTGCGCAAAAAAAGGCGCAGCCAGCGCAACGAAAAGCAAAATAGCAGCCGTACGACATGCAGAAATGCACAGCGCGAGTAATGCATTGCGGGGATTGTGCACGATTCTCATGGGAGGTTCGATTCGGCTGGATAGCTTATATCGCCTCCACGCGAAAGAAGTCAAGACATGAGGTAACGGGAGAAAAAAGAAAAGAAAGCGGGATGGCGAGAGGGAATTGGGCTGCGACAGCGATCGATGAGGAGGGGGTTGTTGACGGTGGCGACTAGATGCGAAATGAATAAATCCTTTTTTATGCGGAAGATATGTGGACCCCCACCCCCCGGGGTGTTTGCGAAAGAATAGGATTCTAAAGGAGTTAGAGTGATTTTTCGTGAAACAGTGTGATTCTATTGGAGTTACGGGAGCGGATATAAATCTGGTTGGAGAGATCGATGCCACCCCCGGGTGTTTTCCGCCAAACGTGCGCAGCTGACAGAAAAGATTGGGGATGCGGCAAATTGCGAATGGCAAAACGTGCGTAATGTTAAGAAAACAAAGGGAGGCGTTGTGTGCGGTGTTGGGGATTTGGGTTAGCAGCGCGGAGCGGTCGCCGAAAGAGACTTGCTTGGTCGAGAGCGAGGATCGGCGTAACACACGACATGCTAGCGCCGAAAAGATACCTTGTCAAGTTATTTACTTAACGGTACTACGTTCGAATGGCGCGGAGTAGTACTTGGGAATTGTTTGGGTGCGACTCAGGAATGAAGGCAAAGGCAAAAGCGCGGGGACTGAAGCCCGGCCGCTACACGAGGAAAAGTCAAAGGAACGGGTCTGAAGACCCGCCACTACATCGGAATCGGACGGCTAGAGCCAGATCAATATCAGAGCACGACTAGGAATTCTTGTTCCGCGGCTTTGGTAGCAAAGAGGGCTCGCACACCTTGATCCAAGGTGACTAGCTTGGCCTTTCTGATCATCGCCAATCCCAACAAGTAGGCGTCCATAAATTGCTGATGGCCGGTGATGCGAGGAGCGTACGGTTCGAGAGCCTGCAGGATGCCGAGATCGTCCGCCCAGAAACGGTGCATGGGATGAGAGAGGTTGGCTCGCAAGAGTGCGAGAGCATCGCGTGGCGTCAGGGCGTGCGGCGAGAAAGCCGGATTGGACAGGATGCGGACGAAGGCGAGCTCGGTGAGCGGACAGGTAGCCCAGCTCTCGCGAGCGTGTTTGGCGAGCCATTCCTGTATCTTGGCATGAGCGAGATGGGCGGGCCAAGCCGCGGCGATCAAAACGTTTACGTCCAACAAATAGGTGGCGTTCACTCGATGCCAGCCCCAAGTTCCTTGACCTTTTCCGAGCTAACGGATGGGGAGTTGGGCGGTAGGTCGGCGACGTGGAATCCGTTGACCACGTGGGTTTGCAGGGGCGCGTGAAGGCCGCGGCGCAGGAGGTCGGATGCGGCTTTGCCGAGAGCGATGTCGCGGCTTTGGGCGTATGCTCTAACTTCCTGAAAAACATCATCGTCGAGCAGTAATGTGGTGCGCATGAAGCAATGATGCTATAAATCGATTCCTGATGTCAATATACGAACATTGGCATCATTTTTCCATATTGCGCCTCAGCAATATAGGTGCGATGCGATAGTGGAGGGAGCGAGCGCGAGGCGCGGCCTTTGCCAGCGCCCAAGGGGACGATTCTAGAGCCTTTCTGAGCGATTTCCTGGCAGCCTTGCCTCAAATCGGGGTTTGCGCGGGATTGAGCATTTATCCGTTCCAGAGGCCAAGGCACTCGCCCTCAGATGCTTTGGTTGTTGTTGCATCTGCTCGATCTTCTTTTCTATTCCCTCCACGATTTGATCACCCGGAGGTGCACAGAGACAGGTGAGAAGGGCTACCGCGGAGCTGCAATGGCGATAATTAGGGCGAAGTAGGCCAAAGCCAGAATGCCTCCTCCAAAGAACTGGCCCCATTGCTTCCCGCGTGGCCGCAGATGAAGAAACCCGGCCACGCAAGCGGCGATGATCAGAAAATGGGCCGCGCCCCCAACCGTCACGGTCATCGTCTCAGGCCGGCTCACATGGCCAGTGCGCAGAAGAAACCAAAACTGCCCCGTGTGCACAAGAGACCAGAACTGTACCGCCCCTTTCTGGATCAGATGAGTCACGAATAAGTTTAGGCAGTTCCAGGCCGTCGGTACAATGACGCCGATGCCATACCCCCATGGACTGTTTCGTTGAGTGAGCACGAGGACGGCTAGATAAATCAGCGTCTGAAGCAAGTGCAGATAGAGGAGTTGTGGAACAATGACTACCGAAAGCGCCAAAGCCAAGAGGAAGAGCCCCACTCCAATAGAAATCGGCACGCGTGTCCAACTAGAATGATCTTCCGGATTTTGTCTCATGTGGCTTAATAGTAGCCGCGTCGAGTCGCAGTCAGTCTGGCTGTCTCGCGAACAGCCACATACTGAAAGAAATTGGTAGTCCAACAAGGACCATGTGAACCAAGAACCCTGAAACGAGGTCGCGATAGGTGTATGGTCCCATTGCGTGCAGAGCGGAAAGCGGCAGCACAACCAGGGTCATCACCAACTCAACCGCAGCACCAAAGAACAAACCGCACGCGACAGGATATTCGGTTAAGAATTTCAGCTTGCGGCTGACTGCGAAGTAGATCGCCGCAGCTGAGCAGGCGATGAAGAAGTGCAGCAACACTCCCAAGATATAGATCGCCGCCCCTCCCTGAAACGCCCGCGGCCCCAGCAACCCGCCGGCGATCGCGAGCGGAACTTTTTTGCCGAATAAAATCATGGCCTGTGTCAGGTCCAGCGCTCCTGCGGCCACACCACCAACTGCGATTGCCAAAGCTGGCTTGCTCGAACGCTTTTGCTTAAGTTTATTGACCATTTCCGAGAACTTAGTCGCGATGCGACCTCGGCGGTAGAGTGAAATCGACAAAGGGTTACAACTTTGCGATGAGCCGTGCATGACGTGCGCCCAAACGGTTTCTCTAGGAGAGGCGTACTCGATAGAATAACGCTGTGCCCCAGCTCGGTCTCCACCGCCGCGTACTTTCTTTCTGGCCACTCCAAATCGGGGCGTGGACGCTTTATGGATTGGCAACTGCGATCTCTTACATCCCTTTCCGCCATATGCGGGGACAGGTGATCTATAAGGCGACTCTTCTCTTTACTATTTTTCTGGCCAGCTTCATTGTTCATGCATCGTGCCGATTCCTCTGGCGCAAATCTTTCCGGTTGGCAACCGCCCTGGGGTTCTCTGTGGTCCTCTCTTATATTTTGGGAGTTCTCTGTACTGTCGTATCGGCTTTGGTGTCGCTCCACTTTGAAAGCCCCAGCATACCTCTGAGTTGGACTTTGGTGGCCGCGCAAGCATTCGAACCGACCATTGTGCTGATTGCATGGGGCGCGCTTTATTTCGGTATCAAGTATTACGGCACTGTCGAGGAGCAAAGTGGCCGGCTGCTGGCGTTCGAAGCGACAGCGCGTGAGGCTCAGCTACAGGCGCTCCGTTACCAACTGCAACCGCATTTCTTGTTTAATACGCTCAATGCCATCTCTACTCTCGTCGTCAGCAAGCAACCCGAACAGGCAACCGAGATGATTGCAAGGCTTGCCGGTCTGCTGCGAAACACCCTGAGCTTTCCAGAAACGCATGTCGTGACTTTGCGGGAAGAGTTCGCTGTTACCGAGGAGTATCTTTCCATTGAACAGGTTCGTTTTGGACCTCGACTTACTGTTTCTCTCGATATGAGTCCGAAAGCGTATGAGGCGCAGGTTCCCCGGTTTTTATTGCAGCCGATTGTGGAGAATGCCATCCGGCATGGCATTGCACGTTGTCCAAATGGGGGTGAGGTCGTTATCAGAGCTTCGGCCATCGCAGATCACCTCCGCATCGAAATAGAAAGCGACCGCCCTAGCCAGAGCCCGCCGCGGCCAGGCAAACGCGGCGAAGGGGTTGGTCTGGCAAACACCAGAACGCGGCTGGAAACACTCTACGGAGCGCAAGGAAGCATTACCGTCTCTACCCTTCAAAACAATCGCTTCTTAGTCTCCATTGAGTTTCCTTTGACCACGGTCGACTCGGAAAAGGTTGAGCGATGAACATTCGGGTATTAGTGGTTGACGATGAGCCGTTAGCTCGGCTTGGCATTACCACGCGCCTGGGCGCCTACTCCGACATGCTGGTGGTTGGGGAGTGCAGTACCGGCGAAGAGGCGCTCACGTCTATTCCATTGGTAGCACCCGATTTACTGTTCGTTGACGTAGAAATGCCCGGAATGTCTGGCATCGATCTTTTACGAGCCTTCCCAGGGAAACGGCGCGGTGCCTTGTTTTTCTTACCGCTCATGAGGAATATTCTCTGGCCGCGTTTGATGTCGAAGCGCTCGACTATCTCCTCAAGCCGGTTGACGACGCCCGCTTTGCGGCTTGTATCGAGCGTGCCCGGCGCATGATTTCTCTTCATCGCCAGGAAGCTAAATTCGAGCGGCTTTACGGTCTCTTGGAGGCCGGGCAGAAGCCAGAGAATGATGGTTTCCTCCGGCGTTTCCCGGTACGCCGGGGAAACGAGTTTAAATTTGTTCTGGCCGCAGATGTGGATTGGATTGAGGGTTTGGGCGACTATGCTGGATTGCACGTTGGCGGCAAAATCCATTTGATCCGTGAGGCACTGACTTCACTCGAAACCCGGCTCGACCGTAAACAATTTGTGAGGATCCATCGCTCCACAATCGTTCAGCTTGAGCGGATTATCCGAGTTGGAACCTTCGGTGAATCGAGACGCACTGATCACCCTGCGAGATGGGAAGTCGCTGCGGTTGAGCCGAACCTACCGTTCACGATTGGAGGAGCTGCTGAGGTAAGTTATTTATTATTAAAAGTATACCATCTGGGGTTCGCCGCCCCGAGCAGAAAAATAGATTCTCCCGCGTGCTTGGGTGTCCCAGCTCCGGCAAGTGCGACAAACCAAGAGGGCCGTGCCCCCACGGAGGCGAAAATCGGAAGTTCGGAGAATGGAGTGGGTGTTGGCGGGGTATAGTGCGAATCGTATTTTGGAGGATGCTATGAGAGGTATTTCGCGGTGGATGGTGATTGGGGTGATGGGCCTTGGCGGATTTCTATGGATGGCACATTTTGTAGGTGCTTTCCCTGCGTCTGCAACGAGTGGAGATGGCGAAAAAGTGGAGACACGAGGAGGCGCGGACGGTGATGACGCGATGAAGGATGCGCTGGTGGCGCAGGAGCGGGCGGGATTGGAGGCGTTGAAGGTTGGGGATGTGACAACGTTTGGGAGCATGGTGGGTGAAGATGCGGTGTTTGTGGATGATCATGGGGCGGCTACGAAGGCGCAGGTGATGAAGAATGTGGGGGATTTTCGGATTTTGGAATATGCGATGGACGATGTGAGGCTGGTGCGGGTTTCGGATTCGGCGGGGCTGATTGTTTATAAGTTGACGGAGCGCGGGGCGTCGCATGGGAGAGAGTTTGCCGCGACGGTTTATGCTTCGACGCTTTATGCGTTGCGCGGGGGGAAGTGGGTTTCATTGTTTAGTCAGGAGACAGCGGCGCGGAAGGTGCAGTGATTTAGGGGCGCTGCAGAGGGCGCACAGCCAAGATTGGCTGTGCCACAAAAGGCGGCGGAGCGGCACGTGCCGTGATCGTGAGTGGCGCGTGCTGCAGCAGAGGGCACAGGCAGGAGTGCCTGTGCTACTAAAGCGTATGTGTCGCGCCTCCGGCGCTCGGGCGTCGCGTGCTTCGCGCACCCAGCGCTCACGCGCTGGGCTAAATTGTGCCGCGCCTCCGGCGCTGTGGGTGGCTGAGGGCTATATACCGGGCCGACGGGCTGGAAAAGCGAGTGGAAAACTGCCGGGCCGATTGAAGATCGGCACCTAGATAAGTGCAAACGGAACAGGCCACGCGGTTGCCGGATTTGGCTACTGCGTGGCCCGTTTGTTATGGCGTTAGGCTACATGGCCTCAGTGATGCTACTTGCGTCAGTGAGGCTTTCCGCCACCGGATGGGGCAGGCGAAGCCTGTTGCTGTTGCATGTGTTGCGTTTGGGTGGCGTGCTGTTGTTCGAGGTGCTCGGTTTGCTGTTGGGTGATGCTGTTCCATTTGCTGTTTTTGTGTGTCGTTGTAGTTTTTCTGGGTGGCTTGCTGGTGTTCTTTTTCCTGCTGCTGTTCCAGCTTTTGGTGCTCCTGATTCTGCTTGGCCGCTAGTTTGTCCTGCTGCTGCTGGTACTTCTTGTCGAGTTTGGCGTCCCCAGTGTTGGGAGGCGTGGTCTTGTGTTCCTGCGAGTTCGCGGGCATGCGCTGGAGCGGGATGGGCGGCGGCACCAGTTTCAGGGCGCGCTTCGTTGCCATGGGCCGCATTGGCGGGAGGAGCTTTGTATTCACCGCCGGCATTTCTGGCGGGAACCGCGGCGGTCTTGAAGTCACCGGGCCGGCGGTGGCGGCGATGGGCGGCTTGCCTTGATTTGCGGAAGCGCGCAGCTCGGGATTGGCGCGAGCGGCCTGCAACGTGCTGAGTCTGCGCGGCTACCGGGCCGACATGGCGCTCGCTAGCGTAGGAACGCTCTTGCTCGGTCTCGCGGGCTTCCACGCCGCCGGCGCCGCCGTTGTAGCTGACGTGATTGTCGTACGACGGTGACGCGGGTGTTGTAGGTGTTGTGAATGATTGTGGTGTTCACGTGATTCACGTAGGTGTTGTAAGAGAAATGGCCACCGTCCCAGCGTCCACCCTCATAGCCGACGCCTCCATAGCCGAAGCCGTAGTTGATGCCGCCGTAGAAGCCGACGTGTGGTCCCCAATAACCTTCATGGAAGAAAAAGGCACTGCCGCCCCAGCCCCAATAGCCAGGAGTCCAGAGGAAGCCAATCTGGGGCGGTTGAATCCAAGTGCCGGGTACCCAGTAGTAGCCATCGGCGTCGTCATAGGCCCAGTAGCCGGGAGTCCAGAGGTAGCCGTCGGCGGGACAGATGGGCTGTTCGTAAATGGGAATCGCCGGAGGACCAAAACCTACGGAAATCCCTATGCCGATTTGCCCGAATGAGACTTGCGAGAGAGCTAGCAAAACGAGCGAAAACAGCAGGGAACGAATTGCAACCGCAGTACGCATCATATTTCCTTTTGCTGCTCATCCTTTTTTAGTGCCCGTACTACGTTGGGACTGACGGGCGCGGACCGAGCGGCGAGGTTTGTTGGTGAAACGTGGCCGAAGATGTTCAGGTAACAGATTTTAGAGATTTGTCGGAAAGCGTCTAATCGGGTTTTGACTGTAGGTGGTTTGGGAAAATGCGGGATGCGAGCCTGCAAAGTGAGGTGAAAAACAAAAAGGCCGGACAGTGAAGCCCGGCCCTTCTGTAGATTCAAGCGTGCTCAGTGAGGCTTTTCTGTTTCCGGGGCGGGCTTGGCTGCCGCGGGTTTGGCTTGCGCAGCTTTAGCCGGCTGCTGTTTGGCTTGCACTTGTTGCGTTTGCGTGGCGTGCTTTTGCTCGAGCTGCTGAGTTTGTTGCTGGTGCTTCTGCTCGACTTGCTGTTTTTGAGGTTCGGTGGGGTTGGTCTTGGCAAGTTGCTGGTGTTCTTTGGCTTGCTGCTGCGCCAGCTTCTGATGATCCTGGGTTTGTTTGGTGGCCAGAGTATCCTGCTGCTTTTGATACTTCTGGTCGGTCTTGGCGTTGCCGGTATTAGGGGCGGTGGTCTTGTGGGCCGGGAGCTCACTGGCGTGCGCGGTCGGAGCGGGTTTTTCCTCGGCCTTGGGAGCTACGGCTTCTTTCGCCGGTTCTTTGGCCACGGGTTCCTTGGCTTCTGGTTCTTTGGTGGCCGGTTCTTTGGCCACGGGTTCCTTGGCTTCTGGTTCTTTGGTGGCCGGTTCCTTGGCTACGGGTTCCTTGGCTTCCGGTTCCTTGGTGGCCGGTTCTTTGGCTACGGGTTCCTTGGTTTCCGGTTCTTTGGCCGGTGTTGTGGCGCGCTCGTTGGTGGCTTCGGGCTTGGCGACTACTCCTTCGGATTTGTGAGCGACGGCTTGGGTCTTGGCAACGGCTGCGGCGGACGGAGCGCCATGGTTGGCGGTCGCGCGCATCTCAGGGTTGGAGCGAGCTTCCTGCACGCGCGCAGTTTGCGCGGCGACTGGCGCGATGTGGTGCTCGCGTCCCGCAGCTTCTTCTTGAGCTGTGGCGTGGGCCTGCACTCCACCGGTGCCGCCGTTGAAGCTAACGCGGGTGTTGTTTTCGACGACGGTGGTGTTGTAAGTGTTGTGGATGACGGTGGTGTCTACGCGATTGACGGAAGTGTTGTATTCGAATTGGTTGTTATTCCAGCGGCCACCTTGGTAGCCGTTGCCGCGTGTATCCAAAACCGTAGCTGATGCCGCCATAGAAGCCGACGGTCTGGCCCCAGTATCCTTCATGGAAGGCGTAGGCGTTTTCGCCCCAGCCCCAATAGCCGGGAGTCCAGAGGTAGCCGACCTGAGGAGGTTGGATCCAGTCGCCAGACACCCAGTAATAGCCGTGCATCGCCATATCCCCAGTAGCCGGGGGTCCAGAGGTAGCCATCGGTGGGACAGATGGGCTGCTCGTAGACGGGCAGCGCCGGTGGCGCGATGGAGATGGAGATACCGATGCCAAATTGGCCAAACGCAGCGGCCGACATGGCCAGTAACAAAATGGAAAACAACACAGAACGAATAGCAAACAGATTGCGCATTGTGCTTCTTTCTGCCCGATCGGTCTTTGTAGCCCGATAGTGTATGAGGCTCGCGGGGTACGCGGATGGAGGAGGCGACTTTCTGGTGGAACTGAGTCTCGGAAGGCCTGGTGGAACAGCTTCGACTCGGCATGTTAGATGACAATGAAAGACTCTGCGATAGGGTGTCTGCTGTAGGCTGCCACAAGGAACGCGGTAGGAGGATGGGCTAACTTGACCGGTCAATTCGCGCCCGGTGGCGATGCGGCTATACTACGACCATGAAGGCACTACAACTTTCGAAATACCTTCAGCTGGAAATGGTCGAGATACCCACGCCCAAGCCAGGGCCCGGAGAGCTTTTGGTGCGCGTGGCGGCTTGCGGAATCTGCGGGAGCGACGTGCATGGGTACGATGGTTCGTCAGGCCGGCGAATACCGCCGATTGTGATGGGGCATGAAGCCGCCGGGCGCGTGGCGGGATGGGGTGCGGGAGTGAGTGGCTGGTCGGAAGGCGAGCGCGTCACGTTTGATTCGACGATTTATTGCGGGACGTGCCGCTTATTGTTTGCGTGGCGAGATAAATCTTTGCGATCGGCGCCAGGTGCTGGGGGTATCCTGCACAGATTATCGTTGTGCAGGAGCGTTCGCGGACTATGTGGTGGTGCCGGAGCGCATTGTGTATCGTCTGCCGGAGAAACTTTCGTTCGCGGAAGCGGCGATGCTGGAAGCTACTGCAGTGGCGGTACATGCCGTGGCGCTGACGAAAATTTCCACGGGAGACCGGGCGCTGGTGCTGGGCGCGGGAATGATCGGGTTGCTGACGGCGCAGGCGTTGCGCGCGGCGGGATGTGCGTCGGTGATGGTGGCGGACGTGGATGCTTCGCGATTGGAGTTGGCGAGGAAAGTTGGCGCCACGGAAACGGTTTGCGCTTCCGGAGATGAATTGGTGGCGGAGATTTTGCGGCGGACCGATGGCGTGGGCGTGGATGTGGCGATTGAATGCGTGGGCATTGATGCTACGGTGCGCGCCGCAGTCGAAGCGGTGAGGAAGGGTGGCACCGTTACGTTAGTGGGAAATATCGCGCCGACGGTTACGTTGCCGTTGCAGCGCGCGGTGACGCGGCAGATTCGGCTGCAAGGATCGTGCGCGTCGGCGGGAGAGTATCCGCAATCGATCGAGTTGATGAGCAGTGGGGCGATTCGGGTGAAGCCGTTGATTACCGCGATCGCACCGCTCGAAGAGGGGCCGCAGTGGTTTGCGCGGCTGCACGGGCGGGAAGCAAATCTGATGAAAGTTGTGCTAACGCCGGGCAGCGTGGCATGAACGGTGGCATGAAAACTGAGCGTGAAATAAAAACAATTTTGCGGCGGCGCTTTGGACAAAGAGCCGGACGGGACTGAAGGAGCGATGAGCGAAGGTCTGTTCGATCTCAGCGGACGCGTGGCAATCGTTACGGGAACGAGCCAGGGATTGGGGCAGCATTTCGCGCGGGCGCTGGCGAAGGCGGGAGCGGACTTGGTGTTGACCAGCCGCAAGCGCGAGCGATTGACGGAGTTTGCGGCGGAAATTCAAGCGCTGGGGCGCAGAGCGGTGTCGCTGGAGCTGGATGTTCGCGAGCTTTCCAGCATCACGCAGATGGTGGCGGCCGCGGAAGCGGCTTACGGCCACGTGGATATTCTGGTGAACAACGCGGGCTGCAATCGGCGGAAGCCTGCGCTGGAGGTTACTTGGGACGATTGGAACGTAGTTTTAGATACCAACTTGCGCGGGAGTTTTTTTGTGGCGCAAGCGGTGGCGCGCGCGATGGTGGAGCGGCGATACGGACGCATCATTAACATTGGATCAGTGACCAGCGTGGCTGGGTACGCCGGGCTTGGTCCGTACGGGGCGAGCCGCGGGGGAATTCGGCAGTTGACGATGAGTTTGGCGGACGACTGGGGCAAGCATGGGATTACTGTGAATTGTTTGGCGCCGGGGTGGTTTCGCACGGAGCAGAACAAAGTGCTGTACGAAGACCAGGAATGGGTCGAATATCTTTGCGACCGCATTCCGGTGAAACGTCCGGGACAGCCGCACGATCTGGATGCGGCGGTAGTGTTCCTTGCGGCGGAGTCCAGCCGCTATGTTACGGGGCAGACGCTGCTAGTGGACGGGGGAATTTCGACGGGGGCGGTGCGTGCGTTGGTATCGCCGCGTGCGGACAAAACCTAAAACATCTTGAGCGATTTGAAGCGATAGAATTTGCGAGGCTTAAAAATATGAGAAATGCAGACTTCGCTGGGCCGGGAGCGCTTGTAAGAAAGGGCCAGGAGTTGCGCAGAGTTCTGTGCGGGGGCGTTTTGCTGCTGGCGCTGGCGGCGGGTGCGTGGGTGGTTCCGGTTCGCGCAGCTTCGGAGGCGCTGCAGATTTTCTTCGTGGATGTGGAAGGCGGGCAGGCCACGTTGTTTGTCACGCCACGCGGCGAATCTTTGCTGATTGATACGGGCTGGCCCGGCAACGACGGGCGCGATGCGGACCGCATCGTGGCCGCAGCCAAGACGGCCGGGATCAGCAAGATCGATTTCGTGCTGCTTACGCACTATCACCAGGACCATGCGGGCGGGATAACGCAGCTGGCGGCAAAAATTCCGATCGGGGCGGTGATCGATCATGGCGAAAACCGCGAACCTGGCGATGCCGCGACCGAGCAAGTCTGGCAGGACTATTTGAAATATTTGGCGAAGAGCGGGGTGAAGCGTCTCACGGTGAAGCCGGGAGACGTTTTGCCGCTGCAAGGTATGCACGCGGAAGTCGTGAGCTCCGATGGGGCGCTAATTGAAAAGGCTTTGCCGGGCGGGGGCGCTACTAACTCGAGTTGCAAGGCCGCGGATGAGCGGCCCGCGGACAAGACGGAGAATTTGCGTTCTCTGGGGCTGATGATTGAGTTCGGCAAGCTGCGGATTCTGGATCTTGGCGATTTGACGTGGGACAAAGAGATGGAATTGATGTGTCCGGTGAATAAGCTCGGCGCCGTGGACATTTTTATTGTGTCGCACCATGGCTGGCTGCAGAGCAATAGTCCGGCGCTGCTGAGCGGGATTGCGCCGCGCGTGGCGATCATGGATAACGGCGCGGCCAAAGGCGGCTCGCCTTCGGCGTGGGACATTATCGAAAAGGCGCCGCGACTGGAAGATTTGTGGCAACTGCATTATTCCAACGAGGGTGGAGATGCGCACAACGTGGCGGCGGCGTTTATTGCCAACGTGGCGGGGCCCGATGCGGGGAACTATCTTAAGTTGACAGCGTTGCCTGGTGGGAGTTTTGCCGTGTTCAATTCGCGGACAGGGACGAGCAAGAATTACGCCGCCAGGTAACGGCCGGAGTACGATTACCTGACATGCGCACGGGCGAAAACCGCCGGGACTAAAGCCCGGCCGCTACAACTGACTCAGGCGGCTCGGGGATGGGTTCGATGCGGCCTAGCAGAAAAATATAGCCGGAAATACCGATGAGCAGGAATGCGGTGGTGGCGATGAACGCGCCGTCATAGGAGTGCGTCCGGGACACGATGTAGCCAGTGATGATGGGCGCACTAATGGCCGAGAACTGGCTGCACAGGTTCATGATGCCGCCTAGCGTGCCCACGCTTTCGCGCGGTGCGATCAAAGAAGGAATGGACCAGCCTACCGGGGACGCGGCGGACAAGCCTCCGATCGACATGCTGATCCAGAAGAGCGCGGCAGCGGGCGTACGGGCCTGCGCGGCACCCAAAATACCCAGCCCAAAAACGGTTCCCGTCACCAAGACCACCTTGCGAACGCGGTTGGCATTCCATCCATGCTGCACCAGAAAATCGACGAGCAATCCGCCGATGAGCAGGTCTACTACGGTGGCGAATAACCAGGGCACGCTGGAATAAAGAACTGAGTGGAATAAATCGAGATGCAGCGCCGCGGAGAAATAGCTCGGCAGCCAGGTGAGCAGCAGATAGAAGCAGTAATTGTACGAAGCGAATCCCAAAGCCAGGCCACACACTTTTTTTTGCCGCAGTAAATAACCGAGCGGAGCGCCTTTTGCGGCTTTCGCGCGGTCTTCCGGTTGGGCGCCGCCGCGGGTGATGAATTCGCGCTCCGCAACGGACAGCGACGGATCCTCGCTGGGGTTGCGGTAGAAGGCATAGAAGGCCACGAAATAGAGGAGGCTGATGAGACCCGTAGCCGCGAAACTCCAGCGCCAGCCAAAATGCAACAGCAAGATGCCGATCAGCGGCACACCGGTGGCCGGGGCCAACTTGGCTGCGGAATCGAAGATGGCCGTGGCCAAGCTGCGCTCCGATCGCGGGAACCAGTAGCCGACGGCTTTGGCGTTGGAGGGAAAGGTGGGGGCTTCGCCCACGCCGAGCAGCAGGCGCGCGACAAAAAAAGCGCTGACGCCGGTGGCCACGGCCGCGGCGAAAGAGGCTACGCTCCACAAAATGGTGCTGACGCGGCCAACCAGACGGACGCCGAAGCGGTCGAGGAGCAGGCCGGAGGGGAGCTGCATCAACGCGTAGGTCCAACTGTAGGCGCTCAGCAGGTAGCCGAAGGTGACAGTAGAGATTCCGAAAGATTGATGGAGCGCGTCTTGCGAGACGGACAGGTTCACGCGATCAAAATAGTTGACCAGCACGCCAAAGCCGAGGAGTAGCGCGATGGACCAGCGTTTGCGCGGAATTTTTGTGGTCTCTAGGTGGACTGGCGCCATGTTCCATCGCTTGTTGCAGCGGGCATCATAGCGCATCTGACGAAAAAGTTTAGGAATCGCGTACCGCTTTGCATTCTGGGGGAATGTGTGCGGGACAGTTCCGCCGAGCGACGGATGGTGGATATTGGGATTCGCCGGGCAGCACACCGAAACGACGCTTTTGGTGGCATCCGGGATGCCAAATTCATGGAGCTACGACAACTTCAAAAAACCTTTACAGTTTTGCGGCTCGCCAGTAGTATGCAGGGGATTTAACTCTCCCCTTGGCCGGGCGCGGGGCGGTTGCACCGCGCATGTTTGCATATATGAGATCTGTGAAACGGGATTGGACGCCGTGATATTCGACGACCTTCGCGCGATACAAGACCGCCACGGTTTTCTGCCGAAAGCCGATCTGGAGGAACTGGCCCAGCGCACACAGACGCCGCTGTATCAGATTCACAGCGTGGCTAGTTTCTATCCGCATTTTCATCTGGAGCCGCCTCCGAAAGCGGAAATACGCGTGTGCGCGGACATGAGCTGCCATCTGAACGGGGCGTGCGAGTTGCGTGCGGATCTGGTGCAGCGCTTTGCATCCTCGCGCGTTAGCGACGTGATGATTCGCGACGTTTCCTGTCTCGGGCGCTGCGATCAGGCCCCGGCAGTTTCCATCAACGACCACATTCTCACGGACATGACCGCGACGCGCGCCGAACAGATCGCCCGCGCGGCCATGCGCGGCGAGCCCATCCACGAGCCGCACCCCGAGCAAGCCCGGGTGCAGTGCGCATCGGACCCCTACCCCGGTGGAGAAAAGTACGGCGTGGTGCGCAAGCTGATACAGACCCAAGCATTCGACGATGTGCTGCACCAGCTCGAAGCCGCAAAATTGGTGGGCATGGGCGGCGCGGGAGCTTCGACCAGTTTCAAGTGGGGCATCGTCCGCAAGCAGCCGGGTCCCGAAAAATACGTGGTGTGCAACGCCGACGAGAGCGAACCGGGGACTATCAAAGACCGCTTTATCATGACGCACCTCCCGTTCCTGGTGATTGAAGGCATGATTATCGCGGGGCTGGTCACCGGCGCGACGAGAGGCATTTTCTACATCCGCCACGAATACCACATACAAGCGGAAATTCTGGCGGAAGAAATTAGCCGCGGCTACCGAATGGGCGTTCTCGGGAAAGGCCTTCTCGGATCCAAGCTGGATTTCGATCTGCAGCTGTTCATTAGCCCGGGCGGCTACATCTGCGGCGAAGAGAGCGCGCTAATCGAAGCCATCGAAGGCCACCGCGCCGAGCCGCGCAACAAACCGCCATTCCCCGGCGTGGCGGGGGTCTTCATGAAGCCCACGGCGCTCAACAACGTGGAAACGTTCTCCAACGTGCCACAAATTCTGCATCACGGCCTGGATTGGTTTAGGGCACAGGGACTCGGCGAGTCGCAGGGCCTGAAGTTCGTGGGCATCAGCGGACATATCAACAAGCCGGGAGTGTATGAGATTCCCATGGGCCTGCCCATGCGGGACGTTATTTACAAACTGGCCGGCGGAATTCCGCGCGGGCGAGAATTGAAGGCCTTCGCGCCGTCCGGACCTTCCTCGGGTTATTTGCCGGCCTCGGAAGTCGATACTCCCTGCGATTTCAAAGCGATGGCGGCAAAGGGCTCGATGTTGGGCTCCGGTGCGATCGTGATCTGTGACGACACTACCTGCATGCTGGACATGGCCCTAAACGCGGTGCGCTTCTATCGCAACGAATCGTGCGGTAAGTGCGTGCCGTGCCGCGTCGGCTCGCAGAAAATGACGGATTTGCTGGTGCGCTGGACGCAGGGCGGCGTGCCCGAATCGCAATACCGGGCCGACCTGGCGCTGCTCGACGAGCTTTCCAGTGCGATGGCACTTGCTTCCATTTGCGGGTTAGGGCAAATTGTGCCGGCACCGATCCAATCGGTGATGAAGCATTTTCGCGCGGAAGTCGACGCTCATGTTTTGAAGGGGAAGTGTCCTAGTGGAATCTGTTTTTCCCCGGCGGCGCGCGCGGCGGGCGAGTCCAATCGCTTGGGCATTCGGCCATGAAGAATTTTATGCTGTGGACTGCTGATTAATTATGGCTACGACTCCGGTTACGCCCGCTGGGCAGGTGGACCTAGTAATTGACGGCAAGCCCGTGCGCGTGCCGACAGGGACCAGCGTGTTCGATGCCGCGCGCATGAACGGCATTCCCATTCCTACGCTGTGCCATTTGCAGAATGAAACGCCCGTAGGCGTTTGCCGATTGTGCCTGGTGGAGGCCGGAGGCCGCGTGCTGACGGCTTCGTGCGTGCGCCCCTGCGAACCGAACATGAAGGTTTCCACCAACTCCGAGAAGGTCCTCGGGGCGCGCAAAACCGTGCTGGAACTGTTGATGTCCGATCACCCCACGCCCTGCGCGCGGCAGCAGCATTCGGGCGATTGCGAGCTGGAAACGCAAGCGCACGCGGCAGGCATTACGCAGCCGCGTTTTGCCCGGCGCAGCGTGGCGCGCGGACGCGATGAATCCTCGCTGGCCATTGCCGTCGATCACGACGCGTGTATTCTGTGCGATCGCTGCATTCGCGGCTGCGATGAGATCAAGAACAACTTTGTTCTGGGCCGCATGGGCAAAGGCTACGCCGCGGGCATTGCCTTTGATTTGAATTCGCCGATGGGCAGTTCGACGTGCATTTCCTGCGGCGAATGTATGGTTTCCTGTCCCACGGGCGCGCTGACAAATCGCGGCGTGGCCGGGACGGCTATTTCGAAAACTGCCGACGCGGAGGTTTTCGACGCGGAAGAACTGTTGCGCATCCCCGTTTTCAAGGGCGTGTCTGGAACATTTCTGGAATTAAATACCGGCGCGATTGTCAAACGACGATTCCGCAAGGGCGAGTTGATCTGCAAGGAAGGCGATTTCGGGTCCACGGCGTTTTACATTCTGGAGGGCCAGGCGCAGGTTTCCATCTCCACGCCGATTGCGCACGTAAAAACTGATGGCGGCGTCAAGGGATTTTTCAAGAAAATGACCAGTTCGCTGGTTTCGCGCACTGAAGACAAGCGCGACGAAGAGCACCGCGACCGTACCATTCCCATCGACGCCAGCGTGGATTTGAACTACGGCAGCCCGGTGGCGGAGCTGGGCCCCGGCGACCTGTTTGGCGAAATGACGTGCATGAATTTTTATCCGCGCTCGGCGACGGTGCGCGCGGAGTCCGACGTGGTGGCGTACGAAATGCTCCGCAACGTTCTGGACATCATGCTGAAGAACAAATCGTTCCGCGCGCAGATCGACGCCAATTACCGGCGGCGAGCTCTGGAAAATCATTTGCGCGGCGTGCCCATGTTTGCGGACCTGGCGCCGGATTTCATCGAACATTTGAAAGAGAGCGTGGAACTGCAGCGCTACTCGCCAGGACAGATCATTACGCGGCAGGGCGATGCGGCGGACTGTTTCTATCTGGTGCGCATCGGCTTCGTGAAAATTTCGGAGAATTATCCCGGCGGCGAATTGGTGCTGGCGTATCTTTCGCGCGGTGATTATTTTGGCGAAATCGGGTCACTCGGCGGCGGCATACGCACGGCCACGTGTACCGCGCTCGATCACGTGGAAGTGGTGCGCATTTCGGGCGACGATTTCCGCCAGATGATCGAGCGCTTCCCCACCGTGCGCGCCGGACTGGCCGCGGTTGCGGAAGAACGCCAAGCGGCCAATCGCGCCCGCATGGACATGCTGCATAGCGTTCCGATCGACCAATTCCTGTCGCAAGGGTTGATGGAAGCGCAAAGTTTGCTGGTGCTGGATCTGGAAAATTGCACGCGCTGCGATGCCTGCGTGAATGCCTGCGCAGATGCGCACGATGGCGTGACGCGGCTGGTGCGCGATGGATTGCGCTTTGATCAGTATCTAGTGGCGACCAGCTGCCGGCAGTGCCGCGATCCGTTATGCATGGTGGGATGTCCGGTCGGTTCGATCCGGCGGCGCAATTCGCTGGAAGTGATTATCGAGGATTGGTGCATCGGATGCGGGTTATGCGCGCGGAATTGCCCCTATGGAAATATCAATTTGCATCCCTTTGAAGTGATCGTGGACGATCCGGAGCACGCCGGGCGCAAAAAAGCCGCCATCAAGCAAAAAGCTACTTCGTGCGATTTGTGCACGCATTTGAAGGAACCGAGCTGCGTGTACGCGTGCCCGCACGACGCGGCGCATCGCGTCGATCCCAAGAAATTCTTTGCCGAAGTGATCGGGCAGGCGTCCACAAAATAATATGCACATGGATAAGTCACAACGCGCCTGGGGGATGGCCTCGCTGATTATTTTTGCGGCGTCGACGGTCGGCTACGTCATTTACGCGTTAAACGCCACGCCAGCTCCGAGTGGCGGCAGCGTGGTGGGGCTCATCTTTGGCATCACCGGCTTCGGCTTCATGATTTTTGCGGCGCTTCTCGGCGCGCGCAAGCGCGTTCCGGTTTGGCGGCTCGGTCGCGCGCAAGCCTGGATGCGTGGTCATTTGTGGTTGGGGCTGTTGAGTCTGCCGATGATCCTTTTCCACGGGGCCTTCCACTTCGGCGGCATCATGACGCAAGTGTTGATGTGGATGCTGATCGCCACGGTGGGCAGCGGACTGTTTGGCGCGGTACTGCAGAATTATCTGCCGCTCATCATGACTACTGACGCGCCGCTGGAAACCATTTACGACGAGATTGGCAACGTGCGGAAGCTGCTGCGCGAAGAAGCGGATCGCGATGTGGAATCGGTCTGCGGACCACTGGGTTTGTCGCACGGCCAGGAAGAAGAGGCGCAGCGCGCAGGGGGATTTACCGCCATGCGCCCCCTGGCCGCGGCGGCAGGCGCGCGCGGCATGGTTGCCCCGGCGATCGTTGCGAGCACGAGTACCGCCGTGGCCGCAGCGCCAGAAATTATTTTGCTGACGGAACAGGAAAGCGCGCCGTTGCGCCGTTTTTATATAAACGAGATGCGCCCATTTCTGGAGCAGCCCAGCGAGCGGCAGGTGCTCGGCCGGCCGGAAAAAGCCAAGATGGTGTTTTCTGGCGTACGCACCCTGCTGCCCGCGGTTGCGCACGGCACGCTCTCCGATCTGGAAGATATTTGTGATGAAGCGCGGCAACTGCGCAAGCAGGAGCAGTTGCATCACTGGATGCACTGGTGGCTACTGTTCCACATTCCGCTGTCGCTGGCGCTGATTTTGCTGGGCGCGATGCACGCGGTGATGGCGTTGCGTTATTAAAGGCGCTTCGTTCAAGAGGTCCGGCCAAAGAAGCTTTGTAGGGCAGGTTCGGTAAAAAAGTGGCACGCACACGAACAACGAAAAAACTGGCGCAGCGCATCGACCTGAATTATTTCAAGCGGCCGACGCCGCTGAAGCGCGCCAAACTGGGACTGAGCATCCTGTTCCAGCCCTCGCGCTCGTGTGGATTGGGTGGCGATTCTCGCCAAGAACACAAGCGTTTACAGCAGTGGGCGCATGGCCGGAGCGCACGCGGTGCTCACCAATGATTGCGCGGCGTGCCACGTGCAAAAGGCCGGCGTCTTTGCGGAAAAAGCCGAAGACAGCGCCTGCCTCCGTTGCCACGACGGACCGATTCATCATCACGTAGCGACCAAACAAGTGGCCTGCGCGCAGTGCCACGATGAGCATCGCGGCAGAATCAATCTGCTGGCCGCGAGCAATCAAAATTGTTCGCAGTGTCATTCGGACTTAAAGGCTAATGGCGGCACGTCGAACTACGCGAATGCCATTTTCAGCCTCGCTGATGGGCACCCGGAGTTTGCGGCGGTGCGTTCGGAGGGTGGCATCAAGCGCACCGATCTCGGCACCATCAAACTGAACCATGAGTTGCACATGAAATTAATTCGGCGCGGGCCCACTGGCCCGATGGTCCAACTGGAATGCGGTAATTGTCATCGGCCGGCGGCGGCGCCCGCGGATTCTGACGTACGGCGATGCGAAATACCAGGTCGCGACCACCAGTTATAAAATGTCCGATGAGCTTTTGCCGTCCCGCCAGGAGTCCCTGCCCCCGCACGATATGCGCAGCGGGCGCGCATTGATGGCCCCGGTGAAATTTGCCACGGCCTGCGCTGCATGCCATTTGCTGACCTTTGACAAACACTTTGACGAAGGCGTGCCGCACGACAAGCCGGACGTGGTGCATGCGTTCCTGATCGCGAAATTCACGCAATATATTGCCGCGCATCCTGGCGACGTGCGCGTGGTGCGCGACCCCAATCGCGATCTAACAGAGAGAGTTCCGCCGCAACCCGAAGTACGAATACTGACTCCCGCGCAGTGGGTTGCGAGCGCACCGCGGATGCGGAGCAACTGCTATGGCGCAAAACGTGCATCCAGTGCCATTCACTTTCGGTGGGCGGAACTGCGGTCGTCCCAGCGGTAGCCACCGCACCAAGCCTATTGCCCGTGGTAGCGCCGGCGAACACGACCGTGAATTGGATGCCCCACGCGAAATTTAATCATGATGCGCACACCGGATTCTCTTGCGTGAGTTGTCACACGCAAGCGCGACCAGCACAATTACCACGGACGTGCTGATGCCGGGAATCGCGACGTGCAAAACGTGTCACGCCCCGGGCCGGATCACGCGGAATCGCGCTGTTTCGAATGTCACACGTATCATGACTGGGCCAAGCGCAAAGAGATTCGCCAACCTTTAATTTGCCGGCGCTTAAACTCGGTGGGCGTCGATTGGCCGCTCAAATTCAAAACAGCGATTTACCCGTTGATTATTTTCATTGCCGCTCTGGGTACCGCAGGCCAAGCGCGGCACCGTTTGGAGCGGCTTCATCGATACGGCGCAAATCTTCCGCAGACAATTTCAACCCTTAACGCAGGCCACATTTTCTTCCAGATATTTTCGCCGCCGTGTGCCGGGAATGGGAATGATGTCCTCGCCCTGCGCCTGCAACCACGCCAAGCGCAATTGGCCCGGCGTGCAATTCTTTTCTCGCGCCAATCTTCTCGATGCGCCCGACCAGGTCCAGATTCTTCTGAAATTTGTCGCCCAGAAAACGGGGGGAATTCCGCCGGAAATCATCCGCGGCAAAATCATCCGAACGTCTTGATTTGCCCAGTGAGGAATCCGCGGCCAAGCGGGCTATAAGCCACGAAACGCGATGCCCAGTTCACGCGTAGTATCCAAGATCTCATCTCTTCCGGATCGCGAGACCACAGTGAATATTCCGTTTGCAGCGCGGCGATCGGATGCACCTTGTGCGCGCGGCGAATCGTCGCGGCAGAAGCTTCGGAAAGATCCGAGGTGCCGAACTTTTCCGGCGCGCACCAGTTCGGCCATGGCGCCAACGGTATCTTCGATCGGCGTTTTCGGGTCCACGCGATGCTGGTAATACAGATCGATGGTACTCGACGCCAAGCCGCTTCAGGCTGGCATCGCAGGACGACACGGACATAGTCCGGCTTGCCGTTGACTCCGCGCAGCAGAGGATTCGTTCGGATCGCGCACGAATGCCAAATTTGGTGGCCAGGAAAACTCTGTCGCGCCTGCCGCGCTATCGCTTTCCCGACCAGCTCTTCGTTTTCGCCCATCCGTAGACGTCGGCGGTATCGAGAAAATTTATGCCCAGTTCCAGCGAACGATGAATCGTGGCCATCGATTCGCGCATCGTCGCCGGGCCCGTAAAACTCGGACATTCCCATGCAGCCCAGCCCTGCACGGAAACGAGCGGGCCGATTTTGCCCAGTTGGCGTCGTGCAATTTTTCCAGTTTCGTTCATAGCTTCGCTCCTCTGGCTAGAGTTGTTCGTTAGGTTAGCGCAGGCCGCTGCAAGCTATGCAAATTTTCGCGCGAGCAGAAAATCTGCCCTCCATGAGGGTCTTGTCGCTTATCCTGAAAGCCGTTATGTCCGCCGAAATTCCTCCGCCACTGGCTCGCGTGCCCGCGCCTGTTCCGCCGGCCCCAAAATTAAAGGCAGAATCCGGAAGTCCGGTGCAGTCGTTCTGGCGGGTGCTGACGAAGTTCGATCGCACAAAGATGTCGGCATACCGTGCGCTGCGCAACTCGGCGGGTGTGGTGTTGCCGCTGATCGCCGGCTTTGCGCTGGGTATGCCGCGCGGCGGCTTGGTGGTGGCGAGCACCGCGCTAAACGTAGCGTTCTCCGATGGCAGCGATCCTTATGCGCGGAGGGCCAAGCGCATGATTTCTTCTTCGCTGCTTTGCGCGCTTGGTGTGCTCGCGGGCGCTCTCGCTGAGCCGCACGCGGCGCTGGCCATCATTGTGGCAACGACCTGGGCGTTCGCCGCGGGGATGTTCGTGGCGCTGGGGACCACCGCTAGCGATCTGAGTTCTATCAGCTTAGTTATGCTCTTGGTTTACGCGGCGTTTCCGCTGACGCCGCACCAAGCGGTAATCTCTGGCTCTCTGGCCCTCTGTGGTGGACTGTTCCAGACGCGCTAAGCGTTGCGCTGTGGCCAGTGCGGCGCTATGAACCGGAGCGGCGTGCACTGGCGGATTTCTTCTCGCACATTTGCGCGTACGGCGGAGACGCCGCTTACCGCGACCGCCTCACCCGCCGCTAGCCAGGAAAGCGACCGTGCGCAGGAAGCCTTGTCGTCGCTCGACGGCGAGACGGACATTGATGCGGTGCGCTACCGAGCGCTATTGAATCAAGCGGAACGCATTCGCCTGTCACTGTTGATGCTGGCGCGTTTGCGTCTGCGCATGGACCGCGAGAGCCACGCGCACGCCGCGGTAGAAATCGTCGACCAGGCCCTGAGCCAAGCCGCAGGCGCGCTGCGTGCTATCAGAGATTCGCTGATGACCGGCGTTGCGACGGAAATCGGGAAACAAATTCGCCGGTCAACATTCCGGAGCTTTCCAAACGCCTCGCAAAGGAACCCGCGCCGTCACCTTCGCCATTTTTCGCGGCCGTATTCTAAGGACGCGGTCTCGCAAATGGATGCGCTGGCCGGACAACTGCGCGCGGCATTGGAACTGGCGGCGCACAGCACGCCGGCCGGGCAAGAGGCGTTTGACAAGAGTGAAGCGGCGCGGCCGTTGCGCCTTCGGTTCAGCGGGTGGCTGGAGACGCTACGCGCGAACCTTACCCTGGATTCTTCGGCATTTCGCCATGCGATACGCCTGGCGGTGATGGTGGCCATCGGGGAAGCACTGGGACGCGGGTTTTACTGGCAGCGTTCCTACTGGTTACCGATGACGATTGTGCTGGTGCTAAAACCGGAGTTCACTACCACGTTTAGCCGCGGACTGCTGCGCATTGCCGGCACCGTCGCAGGATTGCTGCTGGCCACCGCGTTGTTTCACTTACTTCCACTGACGGTGCCGGTCGCAAATCCTACTGATCTTTGGATTCACCTTTTTGTTGCGCTGGGCAGGCCCGGCGAACTACGGCATCCTTGCCATCACTGTGAGCGCCTTGGTCGTTCTGCTAATCGCCGTGGCGGGGATTTCGCCCAAAAGCGTGATCTGGGCGCGAGGATGGAACACCGCGGCGGGCGGCGCGCTGGCGCTGTTTGCGTATTGGATTTGGCCGACTTGGGAACGGACGCGGATGTCCGAGCGCCTGGCGCAGATGCTGGACGCGTATCGCGCATATTTTCATTTGCTGGTCGATGCGTATCTGCAGCAGACGGTTTCCGAGCCGCGTGAACTCGACCGCGCGCGGATGACGGCCCGCGTAACGCGCTCAAACCTCGAAGCGTCACTGGAGCGCCTGGCTTCCGAGCCGGGGACCACACCGCAACGGCTAAACCGGCTAAACGCCCTGCTCGCAAGTACGCACCGCTTTGTGCACTCGATCATGGCGCTGGACGCGGGCTGGGTGCAGACGGCGATTGTACCGGCCGCGGCCGGAGTTCAAAGTGTTTGCTGCGGACGTGGAGAAAACCCTCTCGCTACTGGCCGAGGCGCTGCGCGAAACACACGTGCCAGATAAAGACTTCCCGAATCTGCGCGCGGACCACAATCGGCTGGTGGAATCTGGCGACAGCCGCGTCGAGCGCTATGCGCTCGTGAACATCGAGGCCGACCGGCTCACGAACAGCCTGAACACCGCGCGCGAACAGGTTTTGGAATGGATCAGGGCGGCGGACAAACGACTGCAGGACGCCGATAGCATGTCGCACTAACCGTGGGACGCTGCTTAAAGGATCGAATTAATTTCGGCAGCGATCGCAATGTGCGTGGCGGGATCGTTCTCGATATTGTAGGAAGTGCCCGGCGGAATTGGAAAAGTGAAAGAAGCGGCTGATGTGATAGTCCTCGTTGTAACTGGAAAAAAGATTTTCAGTTTCGGGCTCGGTTAACTCGAAGGCAGCCAGTGCGACCGGCGTGCCAAACGAGCCGGCTAGGGCGAGGTAGCGGTCGACAAGCTGGCGGAGGGGCATGATGGGTGCGCCGCTTGTGGCTTCGACGCTCATGGCAGGCGCTCCTGAGCGAAAGTGTACTGCGCAGATTTACCGATGGGAAGAGATATGCGCTGTCGGAGCGGTAGTCTGGCGTTGCTGGAGATGGACTAGCTGGGGTGGTATTCTTGGGGCGGATTTTATCGTCAGGAGGAACAGTCATGAGCATAGCTATCGGAGCTGCCGCGCCGGATTTCGCATTGAAGGATCAGTCCCAGAAAGAAGTGAAGCTTTCGGATTTTGCGGGTAAGAAAAATGTGGTGCTGATGTTTTATCCGCTGGACTGGAGCCCGACCTGCACCAGCGAGCATGCCTGTTTTGTGAACGGGATGAAAGCATTCGAGACGCTGGATGCGGAAGTGCTCGGCGTCAGCGTGGACAGCGTGTGGTCGCATAAAGCGTACGCGGAAAAGATGGGTATCCACTATTCCTTGCTGGCGGATTTTCAACCGCGTGGCGCGATGGCGGAGAAATACGGCGTGTATCTGCCGGAGAAAGGCATCACCGGAAGATCCATCGTGATTGTAAATAAGGATGGAAAAGTGGCCTGGGTGAAGAATTATGATATTCCGGTTGTGCCGGATGTGAACGAAGTCGCGGCGGCCTTACAACAGGTGAAAACCGCAACGGCGTAGAACCGAAGCAATGAAGTACCGAAGTAATGAAAATCCAAAGAAATGGGGGCCGATGTTTCGGCCCTTTTTCTTTTGGGATGTTGATGGCGCAGGCACTCTCGCCTGTGCTACGGCTTACTTCTGCGCAGCAATGGCGCGATCGTTGCGGACCACCGTGCCGCCCTTCATTACAAACTTCACGGATTCGAGTACAGAGACGTCAGCCAGTGGGCTTTCCTGTCCACCGCGATGATGTCGGCGTAGTAGCCCGGCTCGAGCGCTCCTACTTTGCCGGACCAGCCCATCAAGATCCGCGGCGCTGAGCGTGGCGGCGCGGATGGCGTCGATGGGCTGCATGCCCCATTCCACCATTTTTGCGAACTGTTTGGCGTTATCGCCGTGCGGATACACGCCAGCGTCCGTGCCGTAGGCAATTTTCGCGCCCGCTCTGAAAAGCGTGGCGAAAATTCTCGCGTTGCAGGCGGCCCAACTTTTTCTCTTTCTCGATGGATTCCGCCAGCATCCCGGCCTTGGCGCCTTCCTGAAGAATGTAATCGTCGTTGTAGATATCGAAGACCAAATAGGTTCCGTGCTGCTTGGCGAGAGCAATGCCCTCGTCGTCAATCAGGCTGGCGTGCTCGATGGAATCGATGCCGGCGCGGATGGAGTCCTTGATGGATTGTGTGCCATGCGCGTGCGCGGCCACTTTGCGGCCGAGTTTGTGGGCTTCTTCGGCAATTGCCTGCAACTCTTCGGGTGTGTATTGCGGCGTGCCGGGCAAATCGCCTTTACTTAGGACGCCTCCAGAAGCGCAAACCTTTATAAGATCAGCGCCATATTTGACGACTTCGCGAACTTTCTTGCGCGCGGCCCATGGACCATCGGCCACGCCTTCGGCAACGTGGTGATATTCATAGGGGAGAAGATTGTCGTCGCAATGACCGCCGGTGATGCCGAGCAGCGGGCCGGAGACTTGCATGCGCGGACCCTCGACGTCGCCGTCGTTGATCGCGTCACGAAGCGCCACGTCGGTGAATCCGCTGGCGCCCACGTTGCGGATGCTGGTGAAACCCGCGTTTAGTGTGCGGCGTGCGTTCCTGACGCCGGTGATGGCTTCGCGTGGGACGGAAACGCCGAGACCCGCGTAACCTTCGTCTTCGGGATTAAACGTGACGTGCGTGTGCACGTCGATCAGCCCCGGCAAACACGTGCCGGCGAGCTCGATGGGTACGACGTTCAGCGGGAAGCGCCGCTGATTTTGCGGGGCCGACGCTGGTGACGGTGCCGTCGGCGGCAAACACGATCGTCTGGTCGTCGCGAATTTCGCCGGACCGCACGTCCAGCAAATGAGCGCAACGGACCGCGCCGGGTGCGGCGGCGGCGATGGATGTATACAGGAAAAAACAGACCAAGGCTGGAAGAAGTTTGCGCATACTGCTCCTGAAGAACGAGAAATTTGGTGCGTGGAGTATAGAAAACCTCGCGCAAGAAGCTGACCGAGCCGAAGTAGACGGATTCCGCTGTTCGCGCTCATCGCTTTCATTTGGTCGGTGCGTCGCGATGTCTCGCTTTCCTGCTTCTTCGCGCAGGATGCACTCGGCCGACGGTCCCGCGGCGAAAGAGCGCACTAGCAAAACGAGTTGCCAGCGCTGTTCTTCCGTCAAGCGACGCTTGAAGGCGGGCATGGGTTTCTTGCCTTCACTGATTTGGTAAAAGATTTCGCCATCGGTCAGGCCGGCATTGAATTCGCGCTTGCTAAAGTCGGCGGGCAGTGGATCGTACATGGTGGCTTCGGGCCCGTCGCCTTTGCCGGTTTCGCCGTGGCATTGCGCGCAATTCTCGAGGTACAGATCGCGTGCGGCTTGCAACGCGGCGGGCGAGGGTTGCAGAGGATTTTTGAGTTGCTTGGCCTCGTCGGGGATATTCCACGTGCGCTTTTCGCGCGCCGCCAACACGATGGCCAGCGCAGCCAGCGCCAAGACCGCAGTGAAAAGAATCTTGCGCATTCTGAGGCTTGCGTTGAGAAGTGGTGGTCATGGCGAAAGTCCTGATTTTCGCATAATTTTTGCTAATTCCGGCGACAGTAGATCCGCGCAACATGTTGCCGTTCGCACACTTAAGAGAAGAGCGCATCAGACGTAATCGCCGCGCTCCAAATGAAGTCAGCGCAGGCGGCGCGGAACGTCAGGTAGAGGAGTTCGGCATTGAAGAAGAAGATCGCGGCGGCGATGGTCCAGGCTATCGACTTGCGGTTAGGCGCGAGTTGGCGAAAACGCCCATTTTTTTGCGGTCGCTGGTGAATTGCACCAGCGGAATTACCGCGAAGGGCAACTGAAAGCTGAGAACCACCTGGCTGAGGATGATCAGCCAAGTGACTTTGCTTTCGCCGGCGATGGCGATTACCAGTACCGCCGGAATGATGGCGATAGCGCGCGTAATCAAGCGGCGCAGCCAGGGCTTCAGGCGAATGTCGAGAAAACCTTCCATCACGATTTGGCCGGCGAGCGTGCCGGTGAGCGTGGAGTTTTGCCCGGAGGCCAGCAGCGCGCAGGCGAAAATCGTGCTGGCCAGGCTGGCGCCGAGCACCGGGCTGAGCAAGTTTGTAGGCGCTGGCGATTTCCGCGACGTCGTGCATCCCGCGAGTGTGGAACGCGGCGGCGGCGAGGACCAGGATGGCGGCGTTGATGAACAGCGCGATGCCCAGCGCGAAATTGGAATCGATGTAGGCGAAGCGCAGGGCTTCGCGCTTGTCTCGCAGCCCGGTGCCGAACGCGCGGGTCTGCACGATGCTGGAGTGCAGATAAAGATTGTGTGGCATGACCGTGGCGCCGAGGATGCCGATGGCGATGTACAGCATTTCGCGATTGCGCAGGATTTCGAGTGCGGGACGAAGCCGCGAGCGGCATCCATCCAGATGGGCCGGGCGATGAAAATTTCGTACGCGAAGCACGCCGCGATGGTGAGAATCAGCGTGACGACGAAGGCCTCGATCAGGCGGAAGCCGCGGCCTTGCAGCGCCAGAACGATCAGCACGTCGAGCGCCGTAATCACCACGCCCGCGAGCAGCGGAAGACCGAAGAGCAGTTGCAGCGCGACAGCCGAGCCCAGAACTTCGGCAAGATCGCACGCGGCGATGGCGATTTCGCAAGCGATCCACAACAAAAAGGAGGTGCGGCGCGAATAATGTTCGCGGCAGGCTTGCGCGAGATCGCGTCCCGTAGCGATACCGAGTTTGGCGGAGAGCGCCTGGAGAAACATCGCCATCAGATTGCTGATGAGCACCACGCTGAGCAGCCGGTAGCCGAATTTCGCGCCGCCGCCGAGGTCGGTGGCCCAGTTGCCGGGATCCATGTAGCCGACGGCGACCAAGATAACCGGGGCCCGGCGAAAGCGAAAAGTTTGCGCAGCCAGGAGGCCGTGGAGTAGATGGGAATGCTGCGGTGCGCTTCCGGGAAGCGAAGGATTGCGAACGCCGGATGGTGCGATCGCCGCTATCCCGCGACGGCGCGGCAACTGGTGCCGTGGAGCTTTCCGTTTCAAGGGGCGGTGGAATGGTGCTGGCCATGACCTGGACAAATCGTGTTTGTGGTTAACTACGCTAAACTCCCCTACTAAACTACGCTTAATATAGGATGCATGTCAACAAAACCGCGGGGGATGTGCCGCACCGTGCAGTCCCACCTTGGCTACTGCAGCCGGACGCCACGCATGCGCGAGCTGCTGCAGAAACTAATACGCACGAATGCCCGGGTTGGACGAGCAGCGGGCTTCCGCTTGTGATAACTTCGAGACAGAATCCGAGGAGCGCAACATCATGGACGAGCAGCGGCCACCACAGCAGCAAGGGCAAGTGCAGATCAAAGCGGACGAAAAGGAATTACAAGGACAGTACAGCAATTTGGTGATGATTCATCACAACCTCGAAGAGTTCACGCTGAATTTCATTTATATTTTCCCGAATGGCGCGCAGGGCAAATTGATGAGCAGCACGATTGTCAGTCCGGGGCATGCCAAGCGCATCTGGCGGGCGCTGGGAGAGAATCTGGCGCGGTATGAAGCGCAGTTTGGCGCGATTAAGGAAGCTCCCGAGGGCGGCCCGACGCCTAATGTGGGGTTTGTGCAGTAGGCGCTACCAGTCTTTGTAAAGCGTACCGTCTAGCGCGGTGCCTGTCGATTTCGAGTACACGTCGAACACGTCGTTGCCATCCCAAGAGTCCGAGTCTGGGTCGTCCTGCACGGAGCGCAGTCCCCAATCGGCACGGCCGGTCATTGGATCGATGGGAATGCGGCGGAGGAATCGCACCTTCTGCGTATCGCTGGCTCCGAGATTTACGCCCTTGACCAGGGTGTCCAGATCCGGCGGATACCCTTCGGTGCCGACCTTGACGCGGATCAGATTTTTGTCGGAATAATCCTTGTAGCGATCGATGGCGTTCTTCATTTCGCGCAGGTCCCGCGCAGCTCTCGCTCTTTCGGCCGCAGGATCAGAAACCGTACGGTGGGGAGCGCGGCAGTGGAGAGAATCGCCAGCACACCTGTAGCGATGATCAGTTCAAGCAGGGTCATGCCCGCTTGTAAAGACCTATTTCGCGCGCCTTTGTGCTTCATATGACCAAGCCTTTCATGGCTAGATTATCTTAATCTCCGCGATTGCGTAAACTAACCGACGCTCTAATCGTCAACAGCAGAGCGGCCATGGCGAGCCCTGCGATTTCGATGCTACGTGCGTGAAAATAGCAGCCCAGAGCGGGGCGGGACGATAAACTGGGGCGTAACGGCAAGAATCTTGCTGCGCGGGAAATGGTGGGCCTGGGTGGACTTGAACCACCGACCTCGCCCTTATCAGAATTGAGGTCGCTGGTGACGAACCCGCCCGCACCCGTTTTTCAGAGTTGACATAGCTATATTAGATAGCTATCATCGAAGCTATGAAAGTTAGTGTAGCGGACGCCAAGAACAAGCTACCCGAGCTGATCAAGGCTGTCGAGAATGGCGAAACAGTGACCATCTACCGGCGTGGTATCCCTGCCGTGGACATTGTCCGGACAAAAAAGCCGAGTCGCAAAAAACGAAAGCTCGGAACACTGAAAGGAAAAATTCACATTCGCGATGTCGACTGGTGGAAACCCATGTCGGACGACGAAGCCGACGCTTTCGTCGAAGGACGCGAGTAAGTGCGGGTGCTCCTGGACACGGTCGCTCTGATTTTCGCCGTGGAATCACCGGAACGACTCTCCAAGCGCGCGGCTGCCATTTTGCAGAACACGGAAAACATCCTGGAACTGAGCGCGATTTCTCTTTCCGAAATTGCCGTCAAAGCAGCCCGCGGCAAGTTGAAATTTTCCTCCGCCGACACGCGCCACGCGCTTGAGGACCTAGACATTCGCGTATTGCCGTA
Organism: uncultured Acidobacteriota bacterium; assembly: GCA_963798585.1. Taxonomy (GTDB): domain Bacteria; phylum Acidobacteriota; class Terriglobia; order Acidiferrales; family UBA7541; genus Acidiferrum. The sequence goes on along the minus strand of CAWCTJ010000008.1, from coordinate 744 downwards.
CACAGCGAACCATGCTTTCTTTCTTTTCGATTTACCGCCCCTGCACGCAGACCCCTTCGACCGTCAGATCATTGCCCAAGCTCTATACGAAGAGATCCCGGTGGTGACCTGCGACGAAAAATTCAGCGTGTACAACGGTCTCAAAGTCCTTTGGTAGTTCTAAGGAATCTCGCCTCACGGAATGACCATAGCCGGGCTCTTATGGATTGGCGAGATTGCATGTGAGTGATCCGAGCCGGACACTCATTTGAACGGTAGGCCTGGGTAGACGTTGAATCACCGACCGCGCCTTTGTCAAAGGCAACGGGCCTAAATATGGCCATTAAAGGCTATATTGGGTATTATTAAGGCCATTATGAGAAAGAAGTCTTTGCGCGCTTTGCCCATACCGGTGCGGACCGCTCTCCGTAAGCTCGGTCGCGACATCCGTGACGCTCGGCTTCGCCGTCGCGTCTCGACTGTGATCATGGCCAACCGGGCGATGATCGACCGAAAAACGCTTCGCAAAGTAGAAAACGGCGATGCAGGCGTTTCCGCTGGAGCGTATGCGACCATTCTTTTTGTATTGGGAATGACCGACCGCTTTGCCGAGTTGGCGGATGCGCGTTTCGACAGGGTTGGACTGACGCTTGAAGAGGAAAGACTGCCGAAGCGGATTCGTTCCGTGTCGAAGTCCGGTTCGACGAGTACGGAAAAATGACGGATGAAGAAAGGACTTACGTCTATGTCGATCTTGGCGGGACT
>CAWCTJ010000007.1:0-232029 GCA_963798585.1 uncultured Acidobacteriota bacterium | reverse complement strand
TCACGGACAACGATGGATTACTAGCTAGCCGTCAGGGTCTGCGAGCAGAACGACCGACAGAATCGGCGTTGCTGGAGAAGGTGATTCGGGAGGCGGCTTCGACGTTGAGCGGAAAGGGTGCCTTGGGCGAGCAGAACATGGGGATGGTTTCGCGGCGTACCCGGCCGCCGCTAAAGGTTCCAGATCAGCCCGATTCGGCGACTCGGGGATCGTTGAGTCCGAACCGGTAACTGCCGTGGTTTTTATTACGGACTCAACGCAAACTGTTCGACCAACGCAAGAAATTCTACGCGCGCTTTACGGATTGACGTCGGCGGAGTGCCGCGTGGCGATGCTGTTAGTGGACGGTCATCCGCCGAAGGAAATCGCTGGGGTGATAGGAGTAACCGTCGATACAGTGCGCTCTCAGATCAGGGAGCATATTCGGCAAGACGGGAGTGAATCGCCAAGGTGATTTGATTCGGCTGATGATGAGCACTTCGGTGTGACGGTTGGAACGGATTGATCAGGGCACCTTCTTTGTTCTCGATTTTTTAATATACAGGTAATCTTACGACTCGTTAGCCTGGAGCAATGATGAACGATAGAAATATTCGTAGTGTCGTCTCACTGGCGGCCTTTTTCGCAGTGGCGTGCGCCTTGTATGGACAATCGGCTTCGAAGCCTTGGCTCGATACCAGCCTGCCGCCGGAGCAGCGCGCGGCCGACCTGGTGCAGCGCATGACGCTGGAAGAAAAGGCCACGCAGCTGGTGAACCAGGCGCGGGCCATTCCGCGGCTCAACGTGCCCGCCTACGACTGGTGGAGCGAGTCGCTGCACGGCGTGGCGGTCAACGGAACCACGGAGTTTCCCGAGCCGATCGGCCTGGCCGCCACCTTCGACGCGCCGGCCATTCACGAGATGGCCATCGCCATCGGCACCGAGGGGCGCATCAAGCATGTGCAGGCTGTGCGCGCCGGGCCACAGCAATATCTTCGAAGGGCTGGACTTCTGGGCGCCCAACATCAACATCTTTCGCGATCCGCGCTGGGGCCGCGGCCAGGAGACCTACGGCGAAGACCCGTTCCTGACCGGGCGCATGGGCGTGGCCTTTGTCACCGGCATGCAGGGCGACGATCCGCATTATTACCGCGTCATCTCCACCCCCAAGCACTTTGCCGTGCACAGCGGACCGGAGCCGACGCGCCACACCGCCGACGTGACGGTCAGCAAGCACGACGAGCTGGATACCTATCTGCCCGCCTTCCGCGCCGCGGTCACCGAGGGCAAGGCCGACTCCGTGATGTGCGCCTACAACAGCATCAACGGCCAGCCGGCCTGCGCCAACGAGTTCCTGCTTCAGGATCAGCTGCGCGGCAAGTGGGGCTTCAAGGGCTACGTGGTCTCCGATTGCGGCGCGGTCAGTCAATATCTTCGACGGCCACCACTACAAGCCGACCCAGGCCGCAGGCCTCGGCCATCAGCCTGCAGCGCGGCATGGACAACGAGTGCGTCGACTTCTTGCCAAGGTCAACGACGACCACGACTACAAGCCCTATCTTGATGCCGTCAAGCAGGGCTTTCTAAGGAGAGCGAGATCGATGTTGCCCTCACGCGCCTGTTTACCGCGCGCATGAAGCTGGGCATGTTCGATCCGCCGGAGATGGTGCCCTACACGCAAGATCGACGAGAAGGAGCTGGACAGCGCCGCGCATCGCGCCCTGGCCCGCAAGCTGGCCAACGAGTCCATGGTGCTGCTGAAGAACGACGGCGTGCTGCCGCTGAAAACCTCAGGCATCAAGATCGCCGTGGTCGGCCCGCTGGCCGACCAGACCAAGGTGCTGCTGGGCAACTACAACGGCATGCCGACGCACACCGTTTCCGTCTTGGAGGGTCTGCAAGGCGGAGTTTCCCGAAGGCGCAGATCAACTTACGTTGCCGGGCACGCAGTTCCTGAGCAACGACGGCGACGCCGGTGCCTGCGCTGCTTGACCACCGGACGGCAAGCCGGCGTGAAGGCCGAGTATATACGATGATGGGACGATTGCGGACGATCGGCCCGGGCCATGCCCGCGCCGCTGGCCACGCGGCATCGAACCGAATTTCGGATGCCGGCGGCACGACTGCCGCCCGAGGTTGCCGGGAAGAAGTCTGTGATCGTCCAGCTGGAAGGCGACTCTGACGCCGACCCGAAACGGCGACTACAACATGGGCTGTCGAGGCGAAGGGCTTCTTTCGGCCTCGGTTGACGGCAAGATCGTGAGCATGCGTTTGCGATGGCAGCGGATATCGAAGCATAAGCTCGGCCGCGTTCATCTGGAGGAGGGCAAGGCGCTACGCAGTCAACGTCGACTATGCGGGCGCAGGTTCCGACGCGTCGCGCCGCAACTGGTCTGGGCCAAGGTCGACTTCGAGCCGTCGCCTGAGGCCATCGCGGCGGCCAAAGATGCCGATGTGGTCGTGGCCGTGGTCGGCATCACCAGTGAGCTTGAAGGCGAGGAGATGCAGGTCAGCGAAGAGGGCTTCAAGGGCGGCGACCGCACCAGCATCGATCTGCCCAAGCCGGAACAGGATCTGCTTGAGGCCGATGGCCGCAACCGGCAAGCCGCTGGTCGTGGTGCTGACCAACGGCAGCGCGCTGGGCGTGAACTGGGCCAAGGAGCACGCCAACGCGATTCTCGAAGCCTGGTATCCGGGCGAAGAAGGCGGAGCGGCCATAGCCGAAACGCTCTCCGGGCGCAACAATCCAGCCGGCAGGCTTCCGGTGACCTTCTACAAGGAGTGAGCCAGCTTCCCGCCTTTGAAGATTACTCCATGAAAGGCCGCACCTATCGCTACTTCGAGGGAACGCCGCTTTATCCCTTTGGCTACGGCCTGAGCTACACAACCTTCTCTTATAGCGGACTGAAAGTTCCCACGAAGCCGGTGACGGCGGGCGATGCGGTCGTCGCAAGCGTCACGGTGACCAACACAGGCAAGGTCGCGGGTGATGAAGTAGCTCAGCTCTACCTCAGCTTCCCCGACGTTGCTGGCGCGCCGCTGAAGGCGTTGCGCGGCTTCCAACGTGTGCATTTGGAACCCGGCGCGTCTCAGGAGGTGAAGTTTGAGCTGAAGCCGCGCGACCTGAGTATAGTGAGTGAGGCAGGCGAACCGGTGGTGCCGGCGGGAGAGTTTACGGTGACTATTGGCGGAGGTCAGCCGGACACCGGTGCTTCTGGCGTGAAGCGATCCTTTCATGTGAAAAACACGCTTACGCTGCCGGAGTGAGTTGAGCAAGAACCAGTATGGCAAATTTGAACATCTCGATTCCGCACAGCCTCTCACAGGACGAGGCGCTGCGGCGTATCAAAGACGCTATCGCCCAGGCTAAGGTCGAGCACTCCAACGCGATCAAAGATCTGCAGCAAAGCTGGAATGGAAATGTCGGAACCTTCAGCGGTTCGGCGATGGGGCAAACAGCGTCAGGAACCATCACAGTAAATGCATCGGAAATTGTTTTTAGTTTGGCACTGCCCTTCGCCGCGAGCTTTTTCAAAAGACCGATCGAATCAGGCATCCGGGACTTCACAACGAAACTGCTCAGCTAAGGCTCGGTCCTGGCATGCGAGGCGGGCCACACCAAGAGGGAGTAGCCGTTGAAGTGTTGTTAGCGGTTCAAGAACTTGAGCGCATTCAAAGCATCTGCGATGGCTTGGCGTTCTTCAGGTTCTGTCGTGCAACCAACCATGCGGCTACGAATGGCGTCTTGCGCCGCCACAATTTTGGCGCGCTTTGCGGCGGAGTTCATTTCAAGCATGGCGGCGATGTAGGATTCTTGCCAGGCGGGATATCGCAGCGGGTTAGACATGAGAACCTCCACAGAAGCAATACCATTTACCCTGTAGGCGTGTCTGTTCTGTTTTATACACCTTTGGAGTTGCCGTGAGCACGGGGAAAGAGGGTAAAAGCTTTAATCAGGAAGAAACAATTAACGTGGGCGGGACGATCGCAGGTTGATCGCTACGCGGGGTCGGTGGCCGCCTGCTAGGGTTTTCACTATGCCTTCGAAACACCGATAATCGAAAATTTCAACACTTTTCCCTTTTCGTCGGTGATATAGAGGCTCTCTTTTTTGACGCGGCATAACACTTGTTTTCCAACCGCGGATGCGAGGTCTCCGGGCTTGGTGTTTCCTTGCGTGGCCCGATAGACTTGGTCACCGATTTGAACGTAGTAGACCGCGGCATTCCGAGTTTCTTGCTTTTGCTTTCCGTACGCCTCGACATCCCATTTCAGAATGGTTCCTTGGCTGGATTGCGCGACGGCGGCAACAGCGAAGGTCATGCTTAGCGCTAAACTCAACATGAGTTTTTTCATAATTGCTACCTCGTTGGAACGGAGTACCTCCATGAAAATAACGCAGTACGAACGGCGTCAGTGATGGAATGTGAATTCTAATTGAAGTTTGGTGTCCGTGCTAGCCCTCTCGTATTTCCAATCCTGCAAAGCTTTCAATGCCGCGTCGACGAGAATGGGATGTCCGCCGATTACCTTGGTTTCCCTGATTTTTCCATCCGGCCCAACAATCACCGCGATCTTAACGGTGCCTTCTAAGTTGAGTCGTTTCGCAACGTCTGGGTATACCGGTGCGGGTTGGGCTAGCAATTTCCGAACTTCCTGTCCGGTCACGCTCGTGGCAAAGAGACTGAGCGTCAGCGCGAAGACAGCCGTTCTGGCCGATTTCATTTTTATATCCTCTCTTTAATAATCTCTACAAACACCTTAGAACCGATCAACGAAACGCGGGGCAAACTTCGACGGGAAGAATGTTTGGTGAGATAACTGGACGGCGGTACAGGATGAAAAAAGTTTTTTCGAAGCGGAAAAATAGTTCGGCTTAAGCAACGGAATGCAACCGCCGCCAAGCCCGGGTGTGTTTATGGGTTTGCAGTTAGCCGACTACGGACGACACCGATTCGCGGCGCGTTGGAAGGCCAGCGCTTGTCGATTGAATCGGAATGAGTTGACCCTCGTGCAGCCGGTATTCGAGGCCACGCCAGACAATTTTCTCAGAGAAGAATCCCGCTATCCAAGCGATAAAACTAATTGCGTCACGAACGGGGACAAGCCACATGATTTTGTAAAGCCGGCGATCACCTAGTCCCCACCTCCCCGTCAGCCACGTCGTGGCGATCCGAAGAACGAGATAGGCCAGCAGGTAGGATGCGGCTAATTGCGGCGAACCGATGGACTCGCTAACCGCCGCTCCGACCAAGGCCCACGGCAAGCCGTGGGTAAAAAACATCGCACGGTAACCTGATGGGCGACCGCCTTTCAATGCGATCGACCAGCGCAGCTCACGTTGAAAATATTCAGCTAACGTCTCCTCGGGAAAGACCATGAAGACGGGTTTTGCCATCAGTACCACCCGGTGGCCACATTGCGCGATGCGTTTGCCGAGTTCAAAATCCTCCGAATGATGATTGACCATGGCTTCCCAGCCGCCAATTTCGGCGAGGTGTTTCTTGGAGGTGGCCATGGTCCACCCAAAGGCAAACCCCAGCCGACCCTCGAACTTTCTTGCCACGAGGGCGCCCGGAGCGGAGTCCATGTACATACCCAAGGCGTCCAGATTCGAGGCGAGATTCCCAACGCTCAGGCTGCGGTAGAACGCCGTGACCACGCCGACTTCCCGATCGGCAAAAGGAGCGGTGACTTGGGTAAGATAATCGGGCTCGACTCGCACGTCGCTGTCACTCATGACAAGGAGATCGTATTTTGCGTTTTGCGTTAATTGGCAAAGATTATTTACTTTGTCGCTGCTTCCCACATGCGGAATGTTCGTAATCAAGCGGATAGCGCGGGATGGGAAATCGGCCCGGAGCTTTTCGATTACCGAAATAACTGGGTCGCTGGCGTCGGAGACCGCGAAGATGATCTCGTACTCTGGATAATCGAGGCGGCAAAAACTTGCAAAATTCTCGTAAGCCTCATAGTCCAGGCCGCGCACAGGCTTAACGATGCTGGCCGGCGGCGTGAAAGCACCGATTGGTGTCGCAGCTTTGCGCACACCTCGGAAATAGGCAATCACACAATAAAGAGAAAGCAAGTAGTAAACGAAAGGCAGAAGCGCCAAGACCAGCAAGGCTGTGGTTACAATGAGCAACTCAATTCCTCAGATTTCAGTCACCCGCACTGGCGGCTAGAGTCTACCAGACTCCAATCATAACCCTCTTCCGCGCGGCTGGAGGGATGCAATCTCTACTAGCTGATTGAGTAGCCGTAAGCCCGAACGGCTTCAACGGCCTCGCTTCGGCTCCCGGCATCCACCTGTTTCAAGATCCGATGGATGTGATTCCGCACGGTAAACGCGGAAAGATTCAAGTGTGAAGCTATCTCTTTATTCGTGAGACCTTTAGCGACAAGGGTGACCAATTGTTGCTGACGCAACGTGAGGTCGGGCTTTGCAGTTGGGTTTTGCAGGGGCATTTCTCTGGCTGTTTGAGCGACGAAGCGAAACAGTGCGGAGCAAAGCTGGGGAGGGCATACGGCCTCTCCGCGAAAGACGACACGCACCGCGTTGACGACGTCTGAAGCTGAGGCGTCTGGCAACAAGTACCCCGTGACGCCGGAACGGACGGCCGCCAGGAATTGCTCTGCACCCGATTCCATACCGATGAGAACGGCTTTGAAGGGAGCGCCTGAGCCATCTTGGAGAGCAATACTCTTCGGTAGCCACGTTGGCTGGTAAGAGTCGGCGACAAGAACGTCGCATTGGGTCTCAAGTACCTGACGAGGAGCAGCCTCGCCAAGCCCGCTCTGGCCGACTATCAGGAGGTCGGAGCGTTTGCGAAACACCCGGCTGAGGGCTTCGCGCAGCAGCCGCCCTTCAATCAGCAAATATACACGAATTGAGGAGTCGGGGACGATCCCGTTCAAAGTGCTCATTTATTTTGCTGTCAGGTCTGTTCGCCACAACCCATCCGAGTCAGAATAATAGACTTACGTAAACTGCTCGTCGAATTGCTGATGCAAAGTAACTTGAGTGCCTCGCCAGTGTCAAGCAAAAGTAATACAAGGCGAGATTAATACTGGATTGCTAACACATCCTGCGGCGTAGGTCTGGAGGACGCCCTTGATCGGATATGGATGCGAGTTCTCTGCGGTGGGTTTGCTAAGGCACGGCGCACGCTTAATTTCTTCCAACTTAGGCGTCGCCTTTGGCCGACAGCTCGCGTTAGGTCAAGATTGGTATTCACCCAAGAATCGGCTGGTACAGAGGCCGATTCCTAGGTGGTTCCCGCCGATGGGTTCCTTTTGAGTCTTATGCTAATGCTAAGAAAACTCGATACTTGTTTCACAGGGAGCTTCCCATGGAAAAAGCCATACGTGTCCTGGTGGCCAATCGGCCCCGTCTCATGCGAGAGACGATTCTTACCATGTTCGCAGACCAGCCCGACATAGAAATTGTTGGTGAGGTAGCCGACGATTCGCAAATCATGGAGTTCGTGCATAGGACACTGCCAAATTTCGTTGTCATCGCGCTTGATCCACAGGGCAGAAGGCCGCATATCTGTGACGATTTGCTCCGGGAGCACCCTGAGGTACGGGTCATCGCAGTCGCGCCTGCTGAGAACTATATCGTTTATTATTGGGCTTCTCTCGACATTCATTCGAGCCATATCGAAGCGTCGGAAGATGCAATGTTGAACGCTTTGAGAAGCAAGCTAGTTACGACGGGAACGAATTGAAGAATTTCAGGCCCAGCACCAGGGTGGAATCATGTTAAAGCAAATCAATCTAAAATTCGTTTTTTCATGTCTTGGCTTGGCACTCTTGTTTTGCGCTCCGTCCTATGCGCAACAGCAGCAGGACGAAAAGCCGCGAGTGACTCGCGAACCGGCTCGCAAGGACGCTGGTGTCGCACAAGCTCCCGACTTTGCGCAGGAAAACCTAAGCCGTGTAGCGGCCTCTTCGGCCCAAATTCGAGCAGTGCTCGCTAAGGACGAAGGGCTACTCGTTGAATTGAAGCGCTGGGTCGCGAAGGAAGCAAGCGATAACGGCCAGGTCGTCGAGGATTCGGAGTCTTTCGGACCAGGCAATTTTCGACCGTTTGGAGCAGGACCTGGTGTTTCGATCGATAGCAACACGGCTCGTGCAGCGGTATGGATACCTGATGCCAACGCCGAATCCTGACTCGGACTTTGCAAAGGAAAATGAATTTGTGCTCAAGGAGCGAGCCCGGCGGCTGGTCCAAATCGAAGCTCAGGAGGATTCCGAATGGCTCAAACCGCAAAAAGATGATCGGGATCTCGAACGCACCACGACTTGCAATCCTCGCCGAGATCGCGATTGTCCGCAGCAGGCGCCGATGGACCGGCGCCAGAATACCGGCACACCGGGGGGGGGTATGTACTCGCCTGAGACGAACCCCCAGACGGTGCCCGAGCAGCCGCCTGCCGAAAGTCCGTCGCGCATACTGCGAGCCAATGGATTGCCGCAGACTCCGGATCCGCTGGAGGGCGGTACCGACGTTAACGCGACCACTTTATCTGCTCGCCTGGACGTAAGCTCCAACCCTGTGAAGCCCGATCAGCCGTCCCTTGGAAGGTTCTCAGGCTACCGGTCAGGGCACCATTGGTAGCTCTCGCAGCGGCCGCGACGCGCGCTCCTTACCCTATGCGCCAAGGCGCGGAGACGGAGGGTATCGCACGGACAAAGACGGCATGGAGGAGCCGCTGCGCGAAAGACCGATGACTGAAAAAACCAATGAGGAAGACTTGTCGCCCGTGAGAATGGTCCACCGTGCGAATCCCTACGCCGACATCCCTTCGCTCTATGACATGAACGTGCAGACATCGGCCCGTCAGCGACCCCATCGAGCGTTTTGGATTCGACGTATTTCGGCGACACCGCGAACGATCCAGACGCGATCCCCATGGATCTTCCGGTTGGTCCCGACTACGTCCTCGGTCCGGGCGATAGTCTTGAAATCGACCTCTGGGGCGGAGTTTCCCAGCGGTTGTTTCGGGTTGTAGATCGTGAAGGCCGTGTTTCGCTGCCAGAAGCCGGGCCCCTTCTCGTGAGCGGGCGAAATCTGGGCGATGTGCAGTCCGCCGTACAGCAGGCGCTGAGGACCGAATATCGGGATGTTTCAGCGGATGTCTCGCTTTCGCGATTGAGAACGGTTCGCGTGTATGTAGTCGGGGACGTGCTGGCTCCCGGCGCTTACGACATCAGTTCTCTTTCCACTCCGTTGAACGCACTCTTTGCCGCGGGAGGAGTAACTCCTCGCGGCTCGCTGCGGGCACTCAAACACTATCGCGGCAAGCAGCTTGTCGAAGAAGTGGACGCTTACGATTTGCTCTTGCACGGCGTTCGTTCCGGCATGCGCCGGCTGGAAAATGGCGACACTCTGCTTGTCCCTTCCGTCGGACCGCAAGTCACGGTGGATGGCATGGTACGGCGGCCGGCGATCTACGAATTGCACGGCGAAACTTCGCTGGAGACGTGCTCGAACTGGCAGGAGGAATCCTGCCGGCTGCCACGCTCCGGCACATTGAGGTTCAGCGCGTGGAAGCCCACGAGAAGCGCACGATGCTCTCCCTTGATCTCTTGCCCACCGAGGACGCGGAATCCGTCGAAGAAAAAACTCGAGGCATTCAAGATCAACGACGGCGACGAAATTCACATCTTCCCGATAGCTCCTTACAACGAAGACGCAATTTACCTTACAGGGGCATGTGTTGCGGCCTGGGCGTTATTCTTATAAAGAGGGGATGACGCTTTCCGGTCTGGTCGGCTCCTACAAAGATTTATTGCCTGAACCCGCGCCGCACTACGCAGAGATCGTCAGGTTAAATCCACCGGACTTTCACCCAAGCGTCGAGAGCTTCGATCTGTCTGCGGCTCTTGCGAATCCCGCCTCCGCGCCGAAACTGGATGCCGCTGGATACGGTTCGCATCTTCAGCCGCTACGATTTTCAGCCAGCTCCAGAAATCTGGGTGGGCGGGGAAGTTCGAGAGCCCGGGAAGTATCGCACCTCCGGCGAAGCGCACTTGAGAGACGCGATGTATCTTGGCAGGCGGGGTCACACAGGATGCCTCGCTGGACTCCGCACAGCTCTTCCGCACTCAGCCCGACGGCACGATGAAAATTCTGAGTGTCGATCTCCGCGAAGCTCTCGCGGGAAATCCAGTTAACAACTATTTCCTTCAACCGCGGGATCGTCTGCTGATCCATCGCAATTCCGCCCGTGTTGACCCGCCGACGGTTTATATTAAAGGTGAAGTAGCCAAGCCCGGGCGCTATCCGCTTACCACCAACATGCGAGTGGAAGATTTGGTTCGTGTAGCCGGCGGAATGAAGAGGAGCGCGTATACGGAAAGCGCGGATCTCTACGCGTTTTGACCCGAATGCTTCTCGAGTAACTCCGAGCGACCGACTGGAGGTTAATCTAACGGAAGCTATGAACGGAGAGACGAAGAACGATATTCCACTCCGCGATGGGGACGTTCTGACTATTAGTCAGCTCCCTCGCTGGTCCGACATCGGCGCCTACATGACGGTGCGGGGCGAGGTATTGCACCCGAGTACCTACGGTATCGAGCCCGGGGAACGGTTGAGTTCTGTTTTGGCGCGAAGCGGTGGGTTTAATCCGGAAGCCTATCCCTACGGGGCGGTGCTGATGCGGCGCGAAGTGCGTGAAATCGAGATGAAGTCCCGCAGCGAACTCGTAGAACGGGTGAAGGCCGAGCAAATCACAATCAAAGCGCTTCCGGAGACGGATGAAGATCAAAAGAACGCCAAGTTGACGGCGATCGGTCAGACGGAAGCAGTTCTCGTCCAGCTACAGTCGAGCCCCCCGATCGGCCGAGTGGTGATCCACATCTCGCCAGATATGAAGGCCTGGCAGAACACGTCGGCAGACGTGCAGGTTCGCGATGGCGACGTGCTCTTTGTTCCTAAGAAAGCAGACTACATACTGGTGAATGGACAAGTATCCCATCCAACGGCCGTCAGCTTGAGGCCGGGCCACAGCGCCAGATGGTACCTTAGCCAGTCCGGCGGATACACGCCGCTGGCGGATAGGAACGCTGTGTTCGTAATCCGTGCTGACGGTTCTGTAATTGCCGCGAAAAATAACGGAGATGGCTGGTGGTCGGGTGATCCAATGAGCGCCACCCTGCGAGCCGGAGATGCCATCGTCGTGCCCGAAAAGGCCCCGAAGATTGGCGGTCGTAACTGGCAGATTTTCTTTCAATCAGCGCAGCTGGCTGCGTCTGCGGCCTTGGTGGCGGTATACGCGCATCCGTGACGAAAGGGTTCATTGCACGGATCTGCTTCATGCTGCTGCAGTTTGGCTGGATGGCTTCGAGCCTGACTCTCACGGCTGGAGTCTCTAGGCCTGCACCTCGACAGACGGACCAGCAGAACGGGGGGGATGCCAAGCAGAGTAGTCCGGGCACAGAAGCTAAGGAAACAAACGGAAAAAAAAATGCCAGCGCGCCACCATCAGAATACCCCGCGCCGCGACCGCGGACCTTTAAGGAGTTTGGGAAGGAATTCTTGCTAGACCAGGAACAAATCGTGACGAGTCCCGCAAAGCTGCAACTTTCGGACGTGCAGTGGTTCGTGCCACTGAGCGGAATCACTGCGGGCTTGTTCGTGACCGACGCGGACTACAGTAAGAATCTATCCCATAATCCTGCGACGATGAACCGCTACACCACAATTTCTAATGCCGCGGTCGGAGCACTCATCGGGGGCGCGGGTGGGATGTGGTTGCTGGGCCACTTCAAACACAACGAACACTGGAGCGAAACGGGGTTTCTTGCCGGCGAAGCGGCCCTGAACAGCCTCGTGGACACAGAAGTTTTGAAGTATTCGCTGGGACGTGAACGTCCGTTTCAAGGCAACGGAAGCGGACCGTTCTTTCAAGGCGGCACATCATTTCCGTCGGAACACGCCGCAGTGGCGTGGTCCATAGCAGGAGTCGTCGCACACGAGTATCCGGGTCCGTTCATGAAAGTCCTGGCCTACGGCTTGGCGTCTCTTGTGGACTACTCCCGAATTCACTCGCGCCAGCATTTTCCCTCAGATGTCTTCGTGGGCGGCATGATGAGCAACTTCATCGGACAGAATATCTACAGCCGAAATCATGATCCAGGACTAGGCGGCGAGGCTTGGAGGTCGCTGAGCGAAATCTTTCGTCTTGATGGAAATCTCACTCCGGGCAATATGGGCTCGCCTTATGTTCCCATGGATAGCTGGGTTTATTCCGCATTTGATCGACTCGCGGCGATGGGTTATGTGAATAGCGGAATGTTTGGGATGCGGCCTTGGACACGCTTGGAGTGTGTCCGGCTGCTCAACGAGGCAGGAAATCATGGCATCGAGGACAACGGTTCGTCGGAAGCCGTAGCAACGTATGTGCAGCTATCGAAAGAGTTTGCTGGCGATTTGCGAGAGATGGACGGAGGCGACAACGAAGTGGCAAGAGTTGAATCAGTTTACGCCCGCGTCAGCGCAATATCGGGCCAGCCGCTCACAGATGGGTTCAACTTCGCACAGACGATCACCAACGATTATGGAAGACCTTATCAAGAGGGCTTCAATTCGGCTGACGGCTTCTCGTCCTGGGCGACCGTGGGTCACTTTGTTGCTTACATCCGCGCGGAGTACGAGCATTCCCCGTCCGCCCCCGCAGTGTCCGAGGGCGCTCGACAATTTATATCCTCTAGAAATGATCTTCCCACGGTCGAACCGGCCACACCAACGGCTGCCGTGAATCGGGTGCAATTATTGGACGCCTATTTCGGGGTGAATTTTTCCAATTGGCAAATCACGTTCGGTCCACAGACGTTGTGGTGGGGACCCAGCCTGGGCGGACCGTTGATGTTCAGTGATGACGTCGCCCCGATTACCATGTTGCGCATTAATCGCGTCTCACCATTTAAACTTCCCTGGATCTTAGGTTGGCTAGGGCCGTGGCGCCTTGAGACGTTTCTTGGGCAGCTTACGGACCATGATTTCGTCTTTCAGACCAATACCGGCACCCTGGGCCAGTTCGGCCAGCCTTTGAGCCGTCAACCCTCGCTGGATGGCACCAGATTCAGTTTCAAGCCGCTCCCCGAATTCGAGATTGGGTTTTCTCTAACGGTAGTATTTGCCGGTGGACCAACGGCGCTGACGGCTCACACCTTTTTTAACACCTATAATCCCGGCCAGGGCGTCCAAGGAGGCGTGCCCGGCAACCCAGATGACCCAGGGGATCGCCGATCGGGACTGGACTTTTCGTTACGGATTCCACACGTGAAAAACGGTTTGAAGTTTTACACCGAAGCATTTGTGGAAGACGAGTTCTCGCCCATAACTTATTGGCGCAACGCCGCGATTTGGTCGGGGTTGTATCTGGCGCAAGTCCCCAGGGTGAACAAAATGGACTTTCGCGTCGAAGCCGGTTACACAGATCTTCCCGGCAGCTTGCAAACCGGACAGCCTAACTCGCATTACGGCCCTGGGATCTTCTACGCGAATGGTCGATACCCGGACGGATCCTATACGAATGGCGGCGAGCTGATCGGGAACTGGATGGGCAGGCAAAGCCAGGGCGTGGAGGCCTGGACTAATTATAGATTTAGTCCCCGCAGCTTTATTCAAGCCAGCTTTCGACATCAGAAAGTGAGCCAGCAGTACATGGCAGGTGGCGGTTCGCTAACGGATGTGTCCCTAAGCGCTAACTGTTGGCTGCGGGAGGATTTGAGTGTTTCTGGGACGGTGCAGTACGAACGTTGGTTATTTCCGATCATCACGCCCGGAGCCCAGCGCGATGTGACCAGCTCTTTGCAGCTGACTTTCTGGCCGCAGTCTTGGAACAAGTAGTTTGTGCTTGTTCGGTACGATCAGATGAATGCGGGGAGAAGTGAAGACGTGACGCAGACAGCAACCAAGCCGCAGCCTGAGACCGCGCCCCAGCCGCTGGCGGGAGAGGTTTTGCTGCAAGAGATGCCGCTCGAGGATTCGCGCGAGCGACAAGCGGACCGGCTGCGATTACTGTGGCAGAACCGCCGATTTTTGCTGCGCGCGGCGGTGTTTGGTCTTATTGCTTCAACCTTGATAGCGTTCCTGATCCCGAACTCCTACACCTCGACTACGCAACTCATGCCCCCAGACACGCAGTCTTCCTCAGGCTTGGCGATGATAGCAGCAATGGCGGCGAAGGCTGGCGGGGGACTGGGATCGGCGGCTGGCGATTTGCTCGGTGTAAAAAGCTCTGGCGCGATGTTTGTCGGCGTCTTGCGCAGTCAGACCGCGCAGGACCGCCTGATTCAAAGGTTTGGACTACAGAAAATTTACGGAACCCGGTTGGCGACAGATGCGCGGACAAAACTGAATGAGAATACTTCGATTTCGGAAGACCGCAAGAGCGGCATCATCTCTATAAGCGTCACAGATAACGATCCCCAGCGCGCCACTGCTCTCGCCAACGGCTATGTAGACCAATTGAACTCCCTTGTGGCGGAGCTTTCAACTTCTGCGGCGCACCGTGAACGGGTTTTCCTTGAGGAGCGCCTAAAAGTCGCCAAACGCGATCTCGACGACGCCGGCAACCAGCTCGCGCAGTTCTCTAGCAAGAACAACACACTCGACATCCAACAGGAAGGCAAAGCGATGCTCGATGCCGCGGGAACGCTCGCTGGGCAGATGATCGTCGCGCAGTCGGAGCTCGAGGGCCTGCGCCAGATCTATACCGATAATAACCCTCGCGTTCGCGCGTTGAACGCACGAGTCGGAGAACTTCGCAGAGAGCTCGACAAGCTCGGCGGCACACCTGGGGACGCCGCGAAAGCAAGTACCGCTTCGCCGGATGTTTCAAACGGCATGCCTTATCCCACGATTCGCAGTCTGCCGCTGCTCGGCGCGAAATACGCAGATTACTACCGTAGCGCAAAGATTCAGGAAACCGTCTTCGAACTACTAACTGAGCAGTACGAACTTGCCAAGGTGCAAGAAGCCAAGGAAACTCCCAGCGTGAAAGTATTGGATCCGGCGCTAGTTCCGGATAAGAAATCGTCACCTCATCGGTTTCAGATCATGTACATCGGAACGTTTCTAGTTTTTTCGTTGTCTGTGGTCTGCGTGCTGGGCGCGGAGCGATGGCGCACTGCGGACCCAGACGATCCTCGCAAGATTCTTGCCGAGGAAGTTGTAACGACGCTGAAGGCGCGTACGCACTGGTTTTCGCGGAACGGCGCGGGACCTAGCGTCGAAGAAACTAAGGATTCCGACCGGCTCGATGATCTCCGGACGCCTAGCGGCGACTCCGAGAGGCCATAGAATCGGTCGTAAGCTTAAGAAATTAAGCGGGTTAGGTCACATATTGCCCTGTAAGTGACAGGGCGAAGCTGTATTTAGAGTTCAATATGGCATCTCCAACGCAGATCATGTCAGTTCCCGAGTTGGCAAATAGCTCTGGTGCCGTCGCGCGGACCAACTCGACGCCGGTGCCGCAATGGTACGCGATCTATACACGCACAAACCATGAAAAGCGCGTCGCAAGTGAACTGCGGTCGCGAGACGTCGAACACTTTCTTCCACTATACAGTTCCGTGCGCCGTTGGAAAGACCGCCGTGTTCGCCTGGCCCTCCCTTTATTTCCCAGTTACATCTTCGTTCAACTCCTACTCCGAGATCGCTTGCGCGTGCTCCAAATCCCCAGCGTGGTGCGGTTGGTCGGTTTCGGGGGATCACCTGCTGCGTTGCCCGATGAACAGGTTGAGATTCTGCGTTACGGACTGGCCGAGCATTTGCATGCCGAGCCCCACCCTTTTCTCACCGTCGGTCGTCGCGTGCGCATCATCCGCGGCCCCATTGCCGGCTTCGAAGGCATCCTGCGGCGCAAGAAAAACAGTTTCCGTTTCGTTGTCTCCATCGAGCTAATCCAGCGTGCTTTCGCCGTGGAGGTGGACGCCTCAGACGTGCAGCCAGTGCAACCTAAATGGAAATCGGAAGTCCAAAACGTGAAGAACAAATGAAGACACTAGTTACAGGAGTAGCGGGTTTTATCGGAATGCACGTTGCTCGCCGCTTGCTGGTGCAAGGCGATGAGGTAGTCGGTATCGATAATCTTAACGATTACTATGACGTCGAACTCAAGGAAGATCGCCTTAAGCAGCTTACTCCGTTTCAGAACTTTCATTTTGTCAGGCTTGACTTGGCCGATCGAGTCGGCATGGAAGCTCTGTTCGGTCACGGGCGCTTCCAGCGCGTCGTCAACCTCGCCGCGCAAGCCGGGGTGCGGTATTCCCTGCAGAATCCCTACGCCTATATCGATAGCAATATAGTGGGTTTTCTGAACGTGTTGGAGGGCTGCCACAAAAACAAGGTGAAGCACTTGGTGTACGCCAGCAGTTCCAGCGTATACGGCGCGAACACCAAAATGCCATTCAGCGTCCACGACAACGTCGATCATCCGATAAGTCTTTATGCCGCTACGAAGAAATCGAATGAGCTCATGGCTCACACCTACAGCCACGCGTATGGTCTTCCGACGACCGGACTGCGCTTCTTCACTGTGTACGGGCCGTGGGGCAGGCCGGAGATGGCCACCTCGCTATTCACGAGAGCCATTATTGAAGGCAGACCGATTGACGTGTTCAACCATGGAAAAATGCAGCGAGACTTCACGTATGTCGACGACATCGTAGAAGGTGTAGTGCGAGTACTGGACAGAATCCCGACACCGAATCCATTGTTCGACCGATCCGCTCCCGATCCCGCGAGCAGCAATGCCCCATACCGTTTATACAACATTGGCAACGACAGGCCTGTGGAACTAATAACATTCATCGAAACAATTGAAAACGCCCTCGGAAAGAAAACTGGCAAGAACATGTTGCCAATGCAGGCCGGAGATGTCAGTGCTACTCACGCGGATATTGAAGACTTGCGCCAAGCGGTTGGCTTTGTACCCCATACCCCACTCAAAGAGGGAGTGGAAAAGTTCGTGGCTTGGTTTGAAGATTATTATGGTGTTACAAGCGGCCAAAGCGAGCTTGCAGAAAAGGGCAAGACCCATAAAGGGCTTTCCGGTTGACAGTACTTTCCGGATCCACAAACGAAAGATTTTTCGCGCTGCGGTAATCGTGGGCATGTTCAGTATCCTCGTTGGGGTTAGCGCTATGGTTAGAGAACTTGTCGTTACACATATTGTTGTCCCTTACTTTTATTTTCTTCACTGGAGTTGCCAGATGTCTTTCGAGCGCTTTGAATTCCGGCGAAAAGTGAATGCTTAGAAAGCGCGCGCTAATTACCGGTGTAACCGGTCAGGACGGAGCTTATCTCGCCGAGCTTCTTCTAGGCAGGGGCTATGAAGTGCATGGGATCAAGCGGCGCGCATCGTCCTTCAACACGCAGCGGATCGACCATCTGATTCTTGATCCGCACATCAACAAAGGGTGCTTTTTCCTCCACTATGGGGACATGACGGATTCCAGCAGTCTAGTACGCGTCATTCAACAGGTGCAGCCAGACGAAATTTACAATCTCGCGGCACAGAGCCACGTTGCAGTTTCCTTTGAAGAACCGGAATACACGGCGGATTCCGACGCGCTAGGAGCGCTTCGCCTGCTGGAAGGAATCCGAATTTTAGGCCTAGAAAAGAAAGTGCGTTTCTACCAGGCATCCACCTCCGAGCTGTATGGAAAGGTTTCGGAGACTCCGCAGCACGAGAATACGCGCTTTTATCCGCGTTCTCCGTACGCGGTGGCAAAACTCTACGCTCATTGGATCACGGTCAACTATCGTGAGGCGTATGGAATCTATGCGTGCAACGGGATTTTGTTCAATCACGAGTCCCCGATCCGCGGCGAGACGTTTGTGACTCGCAAAATCACCCGCGCTCTCACGCGCATTCAGCTTGGACTTCAGAATTGTCTGCACCTCGGTAATCTGAATGCCAGGCGGGACTGGGGACACGCGCGCGACTTTGTCGAGGCCATCTGGATGATACTTCAGCAGCCGGAACCAGACGACTACGTAATCGCGACCGGCGTTCAGCATTCGATTCGTGATTTTGTTAATGCTGTCGCCCAGGAACTGGGAATCACGCTCGTCTGGAAAGGGCAAGGTTTCGAAGAGGAGGGATTTGACGCCCAAACTGGCGCACGCATCGTCGCAGTAGATCCAAGATATTGCCGCCCAACGGAAGTGGATAATCTTCAGGGAGACGCTTCCAAGGCTCGCGCAAAGCTAGGCTGGGCACCGCGCGCGAGCTTTTCTGAATTGGTGGCGGAAATGGTACGAGAGGAGCTTGTCCTGGCCAGGTCCGAAGCGCTTCGTAAGAGTGAAGGGCTGCAGGTACTAAATCACAATGATTAAGTACGGGAGGACGTACGTCGCTGGACACCGGGGACTTGTCGGCTCTGCCATTCTGCGACGTCTGCGACGGACTGGCCATGAAGATATTATTGTCAGAACGCGACACGAGTTAGACCTGACCGATCAATCCCTTGTAAACGCATTTTTCGCCGAAGAGAAGCCGCAGTACGTCGTGCTAGCCGCAGCCCGTGTGGGAGGAATTCTCTCCAATTCCGAGTATCCCGCGGACTTCATTTGCGAAAACCTACTCATCCAAACCAATGTCATCCGAGCCGCGCATGAACACGGCGTACGTGAACTTTTGTTCCTCGGATCCTCGTGCATCTATCCCCGCGATTGCCCACAACCAATACGCGAGGAGTATTTCATGACTGGGCCGCTCGAGAGGACGAATTCAGCTTACGCCGTAGCCAAGATAGCGGGAATTGAAATGTGTCACGCATATAACCGCCAATACGGGACACATTACTTGTGCCTGATGCCCACGAATCTCTACGGACCGGGGGATAACTTTGATCTTGCGACATCCCACGTGCTGCCTGCAATGATCCGGAAGTTTCACGAGGCAAAGGCAATCAATAAATCCGTAACGCTGTGGGGTACGGGCCGTCCACGCCGCGAATTTCTACACGTGGACGATCTGGCAGACGCGTGTTGTTTCCTTATGGAGATGAGAGTGGAACAGCTCTATCACCTTTTCTCCTCTGACGCTCCTCCCCTTCTGAACATCGGATCTGGAAATGACCTGACGATTCAAGAGCTCGCAGCGGCGGTGGCAGAAGTTGTGGATTACCACGGGGCAGTGCAATGGGACGTGTCAAAACCCGACGGCACTCCGCGGAAATTGCTCGACGTTTCTCGCATGCAACAGCTCGGGTGGAACTCCCGCATTTCTCTGCCGGAAGGAGTCAAGGATCTGTATCAGCGGTTTCAGGAGGAAGTGGTTCATCATCTATGAAACTGCACCTGGGCTGCGGCGCCAAACACATACCTGGTTTTACTCACGTGGATCTTCTCGACTATCCCCACGTCGATTTCCGCGCCCCGGTAAATGAGCTTTCTTTCGCAAAGGATGGTTCGGTTGAGCTCATCTATGCTTCGCACGTTTTGGAACACTTCGGAAGGCACGAAATAAACCAGGTGCTTTCGGAATGGAACCGTGTGCTTAAGAAAGGTGGATTGCTGCGATGCGCGGTACCAGATTTTAAGGCTGTCGCCCAGCGCTATCTCCGCACCGGGAACCTTGGGGAACTCGTTGGCCTCGTCTGTGGCGGGCAGAGGGATCAATACGATTATCACAAAACGATTTTCGACGAGAACAGTTTGACGAAAAGCCTGCTGGAGGCTGGGTTTTCGTCGGTCACCAGCTACGATTGGAAAACGACGGAACACGCGTGGCTCGATGATTACTCGCAAGCTTACCTTCCGCATATGGGCAAAGAGAGTGGGCAGCTAATGAGCCTCAATGTTGAGGCCACGAAGTGATGGCCCTGGGCAGACAAATCTCTCACGAAGCTCGAAATTTTGATATCTACAGGCGAAACGCGTCTGGTACTTCAATTCTCCTTATGGACAAACCAGCGAGCCTGGTTTTCATCTTGAATACCGAGTGTGAAGAAGGTCGAGACTGACAGTGACGGACTCCATCATGGTCGCCCTTCAATCGGTTCATTTTAGGCTAGACCGTATCGCACGTCGGACTTTAACGCAGCCGATGGCGCGAGCGGCAATGCTCTTCGCTAGCGTCACTGCTGGCGTGAAATTGGCGACATTCGTTAAGGAAGCGGTCGTCGCCGCAGCCTTCGGAGTAAGCGGGGCCATGGACGGCTACCTCATGGCGCTCATGCTCATCGGTGTGCCCTTGGGTCTCTTGCTCAACGCTGTCCAGACCGCGTTCATCCCGCTGGTTGTCGAGGTTCGGGAAACGCGAGGGACACAAGAGAGTGCTATCTTTGTCCGATCCACAGCAAGCGGGACCTTATTGACAATGGCCGCGGCGCTCCTCGTTTGCTTGGTCGCTCTGCCTTGGATGATCGATATCGTGGGCCACGGATTCGACCCGGCCAAGCGAGCGGTAGTCCACAACATTTTTTTGTGGCTTGTTCCGTATTACTTTCTGGCCGGTCTAAACCTCGTGGGCCAAGGTGCGCTGCAGGCAGAAAAGCGTTTCCTGCCCAGTGCGCTCGTACCCGCATGCACCACTTTTGTCACCATCGCCATCGTCCTGGTAGCTGGTGGTTCTGACGTCCACGTGCTAGCGGTGAGCTTGGTCATCGGCTCACTGTTGGAGTGGCTCGCGCTGCATTGGCAACTCCATCGCGCTGGATCATCCCTACTGCCAGGCCGAATATCTCTGACTCCGGAAATCCGCCGCATTGCCAAGGGTTCGGCGGTGCTGCTTGGGGGCAGCTTCGTTCTCTCCTTCGGCCCCATGATTGAACAGGGCCTTGCCTCGGGTCTGGGCAAAGGCACGATAGCGGCAATGGGTTACGCGTTCAAGCTACCCGCGATGCTCGTGGGAATTCTCGTGGGGGCGGTAGGAATAACTGTGCTGCCTTTCTTTTCGGAGATGCTCGCGCGGGGGGATAATGCCGGTTGCGAACGCGCATTCCGCCGCTACGCACTCGTGCTTCTCGGGGGGGGAGGCCTGCTGGTGCTGTCTCTGATGGCATTTTCGGTGCCGCTGGTGGCATTGGTATATCAACGCGGAGCGTTCAACGCCGAAGATACGCAACTGGTGGCACACATCCAGCGTGCTTACCTCGTTCAGATTCCGGGCGCGTTGGTGGGTATGCTAGCGACCCGACTGCTGGTTGCGCAAGGGGCTTACAGCGTTGTCGCTGTCAATAGCGCCGTTTCCGTTCTTGCGGCTGGTGCCCTGGCATGGGCGCTCTCGATACGACTGGGGGCCGTCGGCATCGCTCTAGGGCTGTCCATTGTAGCCACTGTGTCGGCCATAGCTCTTGTCCTCGTTGTCCTCCGAAGGTTTGCAAATACCAGCCGAACAAGAAGGGTTGCTGTGTAGTGCATGACAATGACAAGACGATTCTTCAATTACCAGTGTCGTCCCTTTAAGGTCAGCAAATTCTGAGCTTAGATTACAGTGACCATCTCTATATACATCATACTGGGCTTTCTGATTGTTGCTTTAGAGTTCCGGCGCCACTCCAGCGGTAAGCCCATCGATGCAATGACGGTTTTTAATTGCTCTTACTTTGCTCTTTTCGTGTTCGTACCGATTAACGTGATATGTCTCGGGGCAGACGTCGTAAGACAGACGTACGCTTATGAAACGTTCGGACAAGGCGACGCAAATACGGCATTATCGCTATTTTTTTGTTACGTGTTATTTTGCGTCGGGTATTGGGTGAAATCATCAAATCGCTCTGATTCCGCTATTCGCGGCCGAAAGAATTGCTTTCCCCTCAAGAGTTCCGCACACGTGGCCCAAATCATTTTCTTTATCGGCGTTCTACTCACAGCCGTATACGTTATACAAATGGGTGGAATAATGGAGGTTATCTATAAGGCCAACGAGGTGAGATCAGGGGAACTCGTCATACAAAGTAAATACATTGGTTATCGAAACTTGTCACAATTTTCCGGAGACGCTTTTGTTCTATTTTTCGCCGTGATCGTCGGAAAAAAGGTCAGAAAAATAAATATAACGGCTCGGGACAAAGCATTTTTGTTCTGCGCTTTTGTGTTTTTTGTTTATTACGCCTTGTCTACCGGGGGTCGGCGCCCGCTGATTTACCCGATCATTCTCTGCTATCTGGTCTATTCATCAGTGGGGGGAAGGGTAAAAAAGTTGGCCGTGGCGGCCTTTGCGGCGATCTTTGTCCTTGCGGGTCTGGGATCAATAATTGGCGCCATAGATCCCGTTGAGAATGCGCCAGCGCTGATTGAATTGGCCCGCAAAAATGATGCGAATTGGATGGCGTTACTAGAAATAACTTATGACAACGCTTCGGCGGGACTGGCGGACTCATATATCCATTACGTAGGTGCGGAGAAAGCCTCGCTCTGGCAGTTCGGGTTTTTGACTGATATCGTCAACTTGCCAACCGATTTCTTTCCTTCGAGGATTTTCGGTTTCAAAAGAACGCGCCATATGTATGGTGAGGTAACTGAATATTTCTTGGGGCACGCGTTTTACGACGACGATCCCTATGGAGAGCCATTGGGGCTTCATGGATATTTTTTGGTGAACTTTGGGTATCCGGGAATGTTCGCGTTGTTCTTCCTCCTAGGTATATTTTATAAATGGATGCATATCCGTCTTAAACCGGCGGATCCTAAAGACTCCGTGGGGTGGCTGGTTTATTGGTGGGCTGTATTGGCTTTCTTTGTATATTTTCGTGAGGGTGTATTGATTTTTGTGATTAAAGAACAGTTGACGTGGTGGGTGACTATCGCACTTCTAGTATATTTCCGGCCAAAACATCCAGCAAGGTTGCCATCGAGTTCTATCATTGAGAACTTTGGCACCATCGGTAACAATCAGGTTAACCAGATTTAAATTATCTTGAAAGAACTCCTTGTCACAGCCGTGAGTACCGCATGGCCGCCGAACTCGAGGTCGGTGTTGCTTGCGTCGGTATTTGATTTCGGCACGCGACCTAGCCTGAAATGACTATCCGAATAAAAGCGGTCTGTCCTCTCTTCAATTTTCGTGGCATCGACGATTTCCACGGCTATCACATCGAAACATTCGATCCCCTCGAATATTTTCCCAGCAGCGCGCACTGGACGTTGTCTGACTTTATCTTCTCAGGGCTTTTGGGCTTTGATCACCGCAGAGCCGTTGCCTATAGCGCCGCTAGTGTAGACCGTCTATATAGAGAGAGAGACCGGAATTACATGCGGATGGTTGGTGATTTCATCGATCGGTTTCGCGATTTCGATCTCATTGTTATGAGTTATAATTTTATTCATCCCGAGGTTCTCGTTCGTGAATTAAAGAGACCGATCAAGATTCTGGGCTTCGTCGACGACCCACTGTCCACGTATCAGAGGGGTATTCAGTATCTCTGGGCGTTCGACGGCGCGTTCTATGTCTCACCGAGCTACAACGAACGCAACTTCTTCCACGACGCGCTGGAGGAATGGGGATGCGCAAATCACACCTGGTGGCCATGGGTGCCCTTCGCTTTCGACCGTCCGGACATGTCAGAGCGTTTCTTTGACCAGCGCGATCTTGACGTAATTTATGTCGGCAACCCCAGCCGGACCAAAATCGAACGACTCATCCGACTCAAGAAGCATTTCGGCGCCCATTTTTGCGTGCACGGGCGCTGGCCATTCAAGGGCTATCTTGGTTTTGTACGCGGACTGCTGGGCAAACCTGTTTATCCGCACCGTGTGACCAGTCTAACGACGACGGCGCGCACCCAACTTTATTGGCGGACCAAGATCGGCTTCAATATGCATATTTCCGACATGCCCACGGAAACGGGAAACATGCGCATGTATGAAGTGCCGGCACACGGGGCGATGCAGCTCTGCGACAAAGCCGCCCGCGATGCCCACGAACGAATTTTTGCGCCGGGCAGAGAAGCCGTTTATTACGATTCGCTGGAAGACGCGATTGAAAAGATCGAGTACTACCTCAGCCATGATAAAGAACGGATCGCCATTGCTCGGGCAGGCTGTGAACGATTCTGGGCTGACTATGAATGGGAAGCTAATCTGTTGAGATTTTTGGATTGGGCCGTAAGTGTTCCAAGAGACTCCGGTGTCGCCCGAGATCGGCAGGCAACGGCTAGAAGGTTGGCCGCTGGAGCCAGCGCAACCACCGAGACGGAGCCAGCCAGTGTTGGTGAGCGGACCGTCTCAGAAGGCCGTCCCTAAAGGAGCCACTCAGCCACTATGAGCCTCACAGATTCCACTCTGTCTCCTACTGGGGTCAGGACAGTAAACGCGTTGATACGACGCGTGAAACGCACCTTGAAGCGGTCGCTCGCCGTGTGCGGATACGAAGTCTATAGAACGCCTGGTCTAAAGCTCCGGCGGAGGGTGTGCATCGGCCACGATCTTCTGAGTGACGTGAAGTTGATCCTAGGCCGCGGTCTTCGCTGCATGATTGACGGAGGTGCCCACTTCGGCGAGACGGCCCTGAATTTCGCGGATGAGTTCCCTGACGCCCTTATCTTCAGCTTCGAGCCTACTCCAGAGTCCCTTGAGGAGCTCCGCAGGCACACCCAGGGCTACCCTAATATCAGACTCGTAAACGCTTGTCTTGGTGAAAAGACCGGAACCGCGATTCTCCATCTCAACAACAGCAGCCAGACGAACTCTCTTCTAGCGGTAGCAGAAGAATCGAGCCGATGGGTTGCTCCGGAAGTGACTATGGAGAAGACGACGGCAGAGGTTCCGGTTTATGCGCTGGACGATTTTGTGCCGGAACAAATAAACCGTCCGGTAGACCTGCTCAAGCTGGATGTACAGGGATATGAGCTGATGGTGCTTCGAGGAGCTTCTAGACTCTTGAGCCAGGCGGCATTCCCGCTCGTGTACCTGGAAATCTGTTACGTTCCACAGTACCGCGACCAGACTTCTTTGCCCGATCTGTATAGCCTGTTGTACGGTTACGGCTATCGACTCGTCAGCACGTATCCGAGCGAGTTCGATGCACGCGGCTATAAGTATCGCGTTGGAGGCGATTTGTTGTTTGTCCATGAATCTTATGGCCGTCCTTCGCCCAACTAACTAGGAAACATTTGCAAAACGCGGCTCGGTTGTTGAATCCATGGGGCCCAAATTGCACACGAGACAGTCTCTAGCAGATAAGGACCATCAAGTGGGTGATTCGAAAGCTCCAAAGGAATATTGGGACTCGCAGTGGCACGACGGAAACTTGCCGCGAGCAATCGATCCTCAGGATCATTCGCTGAGAAATGAAACAGGATTGAGATTCGACGCGTTGTTTAGAAAAGTGTTCGGCGCAGGAAAACGTGGAGCCGATATACCCAATTTACTGGAGCTAGGTTGTGCGCGTTCCGCATGGCTTCCCTATTTTTCGAAGGAACTGGGGTTTCGTGTTGCAGGGATCGACTATTCCCCGGCTGGCTGTGAGCAGGCCAGAGCGATTCTCGCCATGGAAGGAGTCGAGGGAGATGTAACGTTGGCAAACATTTTTTCAGCCCCGCCACATCTTTTGAATCGCTTTGACTACGTCGTCTCATTCGGAGTGGTGGAACATTTTGAAGCAACTGACAAGTGTCTCCGCTCCTGTGGGGCGTTTCTCAAGTCTGGCGGAACAATGATTACGGTGATCCCGAATATGAACGGGCTTACGGGTCGGTTGCAAAAATGGTTAGAGCCGGACGTATACGGTATCCATGTTCCCCTGGATGCAAAGGCATTGCAACGAGCTCATGAGCTTGCGGGTTTGGATGTCCTAAGGTGCGAATGCTTTTGCTTCTCGAATTTTGGTGTTCTCAATTTGAATCGGTTTCGTAAGTCTTTTCTCGGATTGTGGTTCTCCCGAACTCTCAACGCAATCTCTGCAGTGACCTGGATATTGGAGAGGATGGGTGTCAGATTGCCCGCGAATAGAGTGACTTCTCCATACGTCATTTGTGTTTCGACGAAAGCAGCGAGAAGCGGCCTCTTGGGTGGAGCCAGTGCTTGAATACGTTCCAATTGCAGAATTATTACACGGCTTTTCACGATGAAATTTGTGGTCGGTTTCCCAGTGCCGGAAAAATGCAAGTGACGGAGTTGGCTCACGACTTAGGCAAGCATCAGTCTGCCCCATCTCTGCTAAAGACTCTGACGAGACATGCCCACGCGTTCTATAGCTCTTACTAAGACGGCTGCACCCGAGGGGAGGTTCGAATTCGGAAGGAATTGGCAACGCTTCCTTCGAGCCCTTGATGAAGACCGAATTCTCGAAGCCGAGAGCTCTCTTCGGCAAATGCTCGGGGTCGAGGACCTCAGCCAGAAGACGTTTCTGGATGTCGGATGCGGGAGTGGTCTTTTCAGCCTCGCGGCTCGAAGGCTTGGAGCCAGGGTTTTCTCCTTTGACTATGACCCGCACTCCATCGCCTGCACCGTCCAATTGAAAAACACTTTCTACCCGGAGGATCCGCTTTGGCAGATTGAGCGTGGTTCTGCTCTGGATCAATCCTATTTACGCGACTCAGGAACGTTTGATGTGGTTTATGCATGGGGATCATTGCATCACACCGGAGCCATGTGGGAGGCCTTGGAGAATATGGTCCCCTTGGTGAAACCAGGGGGTAAGCTCTTCATAGCCATTTATAACGACCAAGGGAAAAAAAGTGATATTTGGCGCTTTGTTAAGAGGACATACAATCGGACCCACGAGAGCCTTCGTTTTGTGATCTTGTGGCCTATAGGGGTGTCATTCTTAGTCGGAATGACTCTTGTTGATCTCTCGCGGCTTCGCAAGCCCAGAATCGCCTGCGCTGTCTCTTCTCCACGCGGGATGTCTCTTTGGATCGACATTATCGATTGGGTCGGGGGCTACCCATTCGAGGTCGCCTCTCCAAAACAAATTATAGATTTTTATCAAGGCCGAGGATTTTGCTTCGACAAGCTAACGAGTTGCGGCCGGAAACTCGGATGTAATCAGTTCGTATTCAAAAAATGTAATGAAACGGGACTCGTGCCTTAGGGGTTCGCAAGGAAGTCCGAATCGCAGTGACGTGGCCAGGATTAAGCTCAGTTAACGCGGCGACTTGGCCGACGATGAATTCAACGATACCAGATTAAGTAGAGGCGGCCCTTCTCAAGTTGAAGATTAACCGCATCGCGTTATTTATTCGATCATTGAACTATGGCGGCGCCGAAATGCAGGTGACGATATTAGCCAACGCGCTGGCACGTTCTGGACATGCCGTAAGTTTGCTCTTGTTCTATCCCAACGGTTTGCTGCGCGAGCGTTTGTCTCCAGACGTGAGCGTTCGTTGCCTGGGCAAGCGCGGCCGTTGGGATGTGATCGGTTTCCTGCGTAGCCTATTCCAAATCCTGGACGAGGAGCGACCGGACGTACTCTATGCCTTTCTGCCAGTCGCGAACCTACTGGCTTGCCTTACCAAGCTGCGTTCGCGGAAGCTAAACCTTGCGTGGGGTGTGCGGGCTTCCGATGTGGATCTGTCGCGTTATGACTGGCTATCGCGACTTACGTATTGGCTCGAACGCCGCTTTAGCCGATGTCCAGGTCTTATCATCGCCAATTCGGTGGCTGGCCGGCGCTATGCAGTGTCCCGCGGCTTTCCAGATAACGATCGCTTTATTGTCATTCCCAACGGGATAGACGTGGAATATTTTCGTCCAGATTCACGGCTTCGGGAGGCGGTGCGCACGGAATGGGGCGTCCTGCCGCATGAGACGCTTGTGGGCATTGTCGCCCGCCTTGACCCCATGAAGGATTATCCAAGTTTTCTGGAGGCAGCAGCAAAGCTGGCGCTATGTAATCGTGGAATCCGCTTCGTCAGCGTTGGAACGGGTCCGCAGGATTACGCGGCAATTTTGCATAAACAAGCGCGCGGACTCGGGCTGGACAAGACAATGATCTGGGCAGGACCGCGCGGCGATTTGCCGGCGGTCTATAACGCTCTCGACGTTCTTGTGTCGTCCTCAGCCTTTGGTGAAGGGTTTTCCAATGTCCTCGGCGAAGCGATGTCGTGTGGTGTGCCCTGTGTCGCCACCGACGTGGGTGACGCGAGAGAGATCCTCGGTGACAACGACGCAGTAGTGCCACCAGGCGATCCCGAGGCGTTAGCGGCATGCACACTGGCCCTCATAGAGCGGATGCACGTGGAAGGTGCTGGCCTTGGGGCTCGGCTTCGGAAACGCGTCGCAGAGAATTTCTCAGTGGAAATGCTGGTACAGCGTTCGAAGGCCGCCTTGGAGGCGATACCCTGATCCGCGTGATGCATGTCATCTCTGGCCTCGACATCGGTGGTGCGGAAATGATGCTGCTCAAACTACTTTCCGCTTCCGGTAGCCACTGGCAATCGATGGTTGTGTCCATGAAGGACGAAGGAATGATCGGCCCGTCAATCTCAAAATTGGGCGTGCTCGTCGAGTGCCTTCATCTCCGCCCTTATACGCCAAACCCCGCGCGCTTCCTCTCGCTTGCGGGCCTGGCGAAGAAGTTTCGTCCGCAGGTCATCCAAGGCTGGATGCCTCACGGCAATCTCGCCGCAAGCCTCACCCAATTTACATCACGCATAGCAGCTCCCGTAATTTGGAACATTCGAATGTCGCTTGATGCGGTGGACGGGGAAAAGATGACTACGATGGGACTCATTAGAGTCGGGGCATTTTTGTCCAGCCATCCGTCCGCAATCATTTACAACAGTCGGAGTGGGGCAGAACAACACCAGAAACTCGGATACCGGAGTGCCATCAGCGCGGTAATTTCGAACGGGTTTGATTGCGACCTATTTCGGCCTGACGAATACGCTCGTTGTCACATTCGCCAACAGTTAGGCCTGAAACCCACTTCCATACTGGTGGGATTGGTGGCCCGACGTCATCCCATGAAGGACCACTTCGGATTTCTCCGAGCTGCCTCGCTGGTTTCTGTCCGTTATCCAGAGTCACGCTTCCTGCTCATCGGTAAGGGTTTGACGGAAAGTGAACCTGGGCTCACCCAGCATATTGGAAAATTGAACATGACGGGTCGCGTTTTTCTGCTCGGAGAGCGAACAGACACTCCTCGATTAACAGCCGCATTGGACATCGCTTGCTCCTCGTCCGCCTGGGGCGAAGGGTTTTCAAATGCCATCGGAGAAGCAATGGCATGTGCGGTGCCCTGCGTTGTTACAAATGTGGGCGACAGTGCCTATATAGTTGGAGATACCGGAGTAATCGTACCCCCTCAGAATCCGGGAGCATTAGCACACGCGATTGGACAGCTCATCGACGGTGGGCCAGCCAAGCGAAAAGAGCTAGGAATGGCGGCTAGGAGAAGGATCGAATCTGAATTCTCCCTTCCAAACATCGCGCGTCAATATGATGACCTGTACGAAGAGTGCCTCGCCTATCCACGTTACGGTCAAACAAACGGTCAGGTGGGCATAAAAGGCACAGCATGAAACAATTGATCAAGGCAATCGTTCCCCGCCCTATTCTAAGCCGAGCCATGCAGACAAAAGGCTGGCTGCGTCTTGTAACCCTGCCGCAGCAAGCTTTTGATCACCACCATCTGCGCGCCGCCGATACTTTGTCGCTTGCCGGTATCTTTGGGAATAGAGAAATTGCCACCGCGTGGGAAAGAGACCACGGCGTCATCAAAGATCTATACAGCGATGAGGATAAAATGGAGGGCGTCAATCCGGGCGACCGGCGTGCCTTGTACTACCTGATTATGGCCCTGAATCCTAAAAACGTGCTGGAAGTAGGCACGCACATCGGCGCGTCTTCGCTTCACATTGCCCGCGCCTTGAAGCGGCTGAATCAAAACGGCAAGATAACAAGCGTCGATATTGTCGACGTCAACGATCCCAAAGAAGGCGCCTGGAAGCAACTGGGCCTTCGAATGTCGCCTAGGGACTTTGCCCGTCAGTTGCAATGCCTCGAGTACATAGAGTTTCATACGGGAGCCTGTCTTGATCTCATGCGCACAACGACGCAGCACTACGATTTTATTTTCCTGGACGGCGACCATGGGGCGCGGGCTGTTTATCAGGAGGTTGGGACAGCACTCTCCATTCTGGAGACGGGTGGGGTCATTTTGCTCCATGATTACTACCCGGGAGTAAAGCCACTTTATCCTGATAACGCGACGATCAGCGGCCCGTTTCATGCCCTCAAGCGCATAAGGAAAGAGAATCCTGCCATTGCTGTATTGCCGCTGGGCGATTTACCCTGGCCGACGAAGCAGGGGAAAAATGCTACAAGCTTAGCTCTAGTCGCTCGGTCCCCGGAATCGCCACTTCCCTCATTACCGGAGCACGGAAGTGAAGAGAACCGCCTACGCTCCGCTTCTTCGCTTAAAGCACTCGGTTCCGCATCAAACTAGCAAGCTCGACTACAATACAAGGTTCTGATTTCTATGTGTGGCATAGCTGGTTTCTGGCAACGAAAACTTAATCCCGCCGATCCCGTCGAAACTCTAGGTCGCATGGGGTCGGCGCTCGCTCATCGTGGCCCCGATGATTCCGGCAAGTTCCACGATGCTGGAGCCGGAATCGGTTTGGCCTTTCGGAGACTGTCGATCCTCGACCTGTCGGCAGAAGGTCATCAACCGATGTTTTCTTCATCCGGCCGCTTCGTGATGATTTTCAACGGCGAAATATACAACTTCAAAGAGATACGGGGTGAGATAGGCGCACACCCATGGCGTGGTCAATCGGACACCGAGGTCATGCTCGAGGCATTCGAGCGATGGAATGTTGAAGCAGCTATTCAGCGTTTCGTGGGCATGTTCGCCTTCGCTCTTTGGGATCGCCAAGAAAGAAAACTTCATCTTGTTCGCGACCGCCTTGGGATCAAGCCGCTCTACTACGGACGCGCGGGCGGCGCTTTTGTTTTCGCTTCTGAGCTGAAAGCCATTTGGCAGTATCCCGGGTTCGACGGAGAGATCGACCGCGACGCACTCGCTCTCTATATGCGGCACAACTATGTGCCCTCTCCACATTGCATCTACAAAGGCCTGCATAAGCTCCCATCGGGTTGCATGCTGACGCTTGAGCGCGAGACAGCCACTCCGCAACTTCATCGTTATTGGTCTGCGACGGAAGTCGCGCGTAAAGGACAGCTATCGCCATTCCAAGGTAGCGACTCCGAGGCAGTCGAAAGCCTCCATCAAATTCTCCTCCAGGCCGTAAGTCTTCGAATGATCGCCGACGTTCCTCTCGGCGCATTTCTTTCCGGTGGCGTCGATTCCAGTACCGTTGTCGCCTTGATGCAGGCACAAAGTAACCGACCTGTCAAAACTTTCACGATTGGCTTTCATGAAGAAGGCTACAATGAAGCGATCCACGCCAAGAAAATCGCGGAGCACTTGGGCACAGATCATACCGAGTTGTATCTCACTTCCAAGGACGCCTTAGATGTCGTTTCGCTGCTCCCAGCCATGTACGACGAACCGTTCTCTGATTCCTCTCAGATACCCACATATTTAGTCTCGAAACTAGCACGTCGCAGCGTTACGGTTAGTCTTTCTGGCGACGGCGGAGACGAACTATTTGGGGGCTATAATCGCTACGTCCTCACCAAACGGATCTGGAGTCTCTTGAAGCCTCTTCCTAAGCCCATCCGAACACTGGCAGCTTCTGCCCTTCGAGCAATGCCCCCAGAACGGATTGACGCTGCATTCCGCGTGTTCCAGCCGTTACTGCCCAAATCGCTTCATCACGGAACTCCTGGTGACAAAGTTCATAAGTTTGCTGATTTGCTCTCTTTAGATGGGCCGCAAGCACTTTATTACGGCATGCTTTCCCACTGGAAAAACCCGTCGGGAATTGTTCTTCATTCTCGCGAGCCGGGTACCATTCGCGAATGCATCGCTAAGCTGTCCGCGGAAATGAATATCGAAGAAGTCATGATGCTTGCCGATTTGCTCCAATACCTTCCTGATGACATCCTCACAAAAGTAGACCGGGCTAGCATGGCGGTTAGTCTGGAAGCACGAGTCCCTTTGCTGGATCATCGCGTCGTCGAATTTGCGTGGAATCTGCCGGTTCGGCTTAGAATCAACAAGCGTGGCAGTAAGTGGATTTTGCGTCAGATTCTTCATAAGTATGTTCCACATGGTCTGATGCAGCGTCCCAAAATGGGTTTCGGCGTGCCCATCGATCTCTGGTTGCGGGGCCCATTGCGTGATTGGGCTGAGCACCTTCTATCAGTCAAGAGCCTTTCGGATACGGGTTTGTTTGCCGTCGATCAGATTCGCGTGAAATGGCGCGAGCATCTCTCCAGCGATTACAATTGGCAGTACTTGCTTTGGGACGTTCTAGTCTTCCAAGATTGGTTTCTCCACCACAAGTCGGCTTGCCCGGCCTCCGAATTCTCCTGCGTTAAGGAAGTACGGGTGGCTGAGGCGGGCTTAGCGTAGTCGATGCCCGCTCCGTGGGGAATTGCGCGAAGCTGGATTCAGTCCGGACTGCTCTGAAGAAGCTTTGTCGCACACTGCTCAAGCCCATCTAAGGAGGAACCGTTTCGCACTTTGAGCTATGCTCCATTGAAATTATTATTCTTGGTTACGGAAGACTGGTACTTCGTCTCACACCGCCTGCAACTCGCTCGCGCGGCGAGAGATGCCGGGGCAGAAGTTGTAGTGATGGCTCATTTTACCGATTTCCGTCAGGCGCTTGTTGATGAAGGCTTCAAAGTTATTCCCTGGCGACTTTCTCGTCGAAGTTTGAATCCGCTTCGCGAGCTCGATAGCTTTTTTCAAGTTGTTAGCGCGTACCGAAGCGAGCGTCCAGATCTGCTTCATCACATCGCACTAAAACCAATAATCTACGGGGAATACGCGGCAATGATGTTAGGTCGAATCCCCTCGGTGAATGCGATTGCAGGCATGGGCCATGTTTTTGTAAGTCCAACATGGCGAATGCGATTGCTTAGAACGGGCCTCTTGGCTCTTCTCCGTTTAGCTTTCAGGAGCGAGAATGCAAGAATAATTTTTCAGAATGAAGAGAATCGATCGCTCATGCTCGAGAAGGGCGTGGTAAAGCTGTCCGCGACGGCTATTATCGGTGGCACCGGCGTTAACGTGAAACACTTTTTCCCTAGCCCGGAACCAGCCGATCCGCCGGTGGTTCTTCTCGCCTCACGAATGCTCTGGGAAAAAGGCATAGGAGAATTTGTAGAGGCAGCGAGGAAATTACGCGAAAGAAATGTACGTGCTCGCCTTGTTTTAGTCGGGAAGCCGGATCCTGAAAATCCGGGCTCGATTGCAGAAACACAGTTACGCGCGTGGGCAGAATCTGGTCTTGTCGAATGGTGGGGGCACCAGAACGACATGGCGAAAATCATGGCTCAAGCGAACATTGTTTGTCTTCCGACCTCTTATGGTGAAGGAGTTCCGAGGGTATTGATAGAGGCTGCGGCCTGTGGGCGAGCGATAGTGACTACTGACGCGCCAGGCTGTCGAGATATTGTCCGCAACGGACAGAACGGTTTTTTGGTACCCCTCCATGATCCAGAAGTTCTAGCCCGTTCCCTTGAAACGCTCGTCAGTGATCCCGGGCTTCGGTCTCACATGGGCGCCCGTGGAAGAGAAATCGCGGTCCGGGAGTTCTCTGAGGAAACCGTCCTTGCTCGAATGATGACAATATACCAGCAGCTTGTTGGGCCTCTGTGGCCCACAGGAAATCTAGGTGCATGCGTGGGAGAGAACATTGCATCTGTTTCCGGTAGATCATAGCCGATTGGCGAAAGCGGCTATCTGAAGAGGTTTTTTGCTTGAATCTGATGTTGATAACCGGTGCAAGCGGTTTTGTTGGGCGTGCTGTCTGCAGGAAGGCCTTAGATCTCGGCTTTAGCGTCCGAGGGTCACATCGTTCTCCAGATTCTGCCGGGCTGGTGCCTGCGCGAGTTGAAAAGTTTCAGATTCCCTCCATCGACCGTACCACTGACTGGTCTCGCGCTCTTACGGGAGTGAGTGTGGTGGTGCACTTGGCGGCGCGGGTGCACGTCGCCAGGAACACTGACAGCGATTCTCTTGCGACTTACAGGGAAGCGAATACGGTCGGTACGGAGCGACTCGCGCGGATGGCTGTCGCTCTGGGAGTCCGGCGGTTTGTCTATGTGAGCACCATTAAGGTGAACGGTGAGCGAACGCTCAATGCACCCTTCACTGAGGCAGACGTTCCCCGACCCGAGGATTCCTACGCGATATCCAAATGGGAATCAGAACAGGTTCTGCATCGAATTGGAAACGAATCTTCCATCGAGATAGTCATTTTACGCCCGCCGCTTGTCTATGGTCGCGGAGTCGGTGCGAATTTTATCCGCCTCCTTCGCCTCGTACAAAGGCGTATTCCCCTGCCATTCGCTTCGGTTTCTAATCATCGAAGCTTGATCTACGTTGAAAATTTGGCCGACGCTATTCTAACCAGTGCCACTCACCCGCGGGCAACAGGCCAGACTTTCCTAGTCAGCGATGGTCAGGACATCTCGACTCCAGACCTAATGCGGCGCATTGCGGAGGTAATGCATCTTCCATCGAGGATATTTCAGTGTCCCCCGAATCTGCTCAGGGCGCTGGCGAGTATTCTCGGCAAATCAGCTGATGTGGGCCGCCTGCTCGATTCGCTCTCAATGGACAGCTCGAGGTTCCGTTCCGAAATCGGCTGGATTCCCAAATATACGTTGTCGCAGGGGCTCGGCGAGACGATCGCATGGTATTTGGCCAACGAACCGGTGGCCGGAGAGGTTTCTGGTGCGCCCGGTAGTCTGGTATAGGTTGCACGCTACTCTCTCAAACAGTAGAGTTCTGACGAGTTCACTCAAGATTTTCAAACTTTATCTTGCTGGAAGCACACGATAGCTTGTAGCGTATTCTGTTGACACGTGGCCGGAGGGTGGCTGATGTTTCAACAGTTTGCGGAATTGCCTGCCCAAGCTGGCGGAACTGGTGACGTTCAGCAGCTGCAGAAATCGAATCGGGCGCGGGCGGTCGCCTCTCACCGTAAGCGGGCGTTCGACCTCGTTCTAGGTCTTTTGCTACTGCCGCCGCTCTGTATTCTGATGGTTGCAATAGCAATCGCTGTGCGGCTGACCTCCGAAGGCCCTGTGCTGTATTGGTCTGACCGCGTCGGCCGAAATAATAGAATTTTCGGGATGCCGAAGTTTCGAACCATGAAAATGAATACCCCCGAGGTCGCCACTCATCTCCTTCGCGATCCGAAGGTGCACCTGACAGCCATAGGTCCATTCCTCAGAAAGACGAGTTTTGACGAGTTGCCACAGATTTATAGCATTCTCAAGGGTGACCTCAGTTTTGTGGGACCCCGTCCTGCGCTTCATAACCAGAATGACTTGGTAGCTTTACGGACTGAGCGTGGAGTACATGAACTTGTTCCCGGACTGACGGGCTGGGCCCAGGTCAACGGTCGTGACGACCTGCCCATCCCCGTAAAGGTGGAATACGACTGCGAGTATCTGCGAAAGAACACGCTTTTCTTTGACATCAAAATTCTTTTTCGAACTATCGTACAAGTGCTGCGCGGAGAAGGAGTTACGCATTGATCGGATCATCATGCGTGGAATGGCTGACGGTGGGTGCGTCCGTCTTGTCCTCCCGGGTCCCCTCGTCCAAATTCTTGTTCGATAGGCTCCATCTGCTACTATTTGGGCTAAACTAAAGCTCAATAGAAACAGAAAGCTCCGGCCGCTGACCGGAGCTTCATCGTATAAACAAAAAGAATCGTCTTGCTCTCCAAACTATGAACACCCGGAGACTCACCTGAAATCCATGCGCAAATACTTACTCCGATTGCCGCAGCTACTGTTCAATAGGAGGCCTCTGTTCATCTATGTTTTCCAAGCCATACTTGTATTCACTTCCTTAATCCTGGGATGGTTGCTGCGCTTCGATTTCTCATTACCTTATCGGCGCGTCCTGCTTACATCGGGATTGCTGCTTGTTGCCGTGCGCCTGATAACGCTGCGCTTCTTCAAGCTGAATCACGGCTGGTGGCATTTCGCGAGTGTAAGTGATGCTCTAAACATACTTAAAGCCGTGACCGTTGGATCTTTTTGCTTCTTGGTGCTGAACACATATGTACTCGGAGCGGTAGCCTTCCCGCGCTCCGTTTACGTTTTGGAAGCAGTATTAACGGGATGTCTCCTGGCGGGTGCACGGCTGAGTTCACGAGCCTTGGTTGAATCCATTAGACATGACTCTGCTTCACGCTCGAAGCGGGTGATGCTTGTCGGCGCAGGATTTGCATCGGAGATGGTCATTCGCGAACTCGCCCGACCCAAAAGCGGCTATCTGGCGGTCGGTTGTGTCGATGATGATCGGACGAAGATAGGTATTCACATCCAAGGCGTGCCAGTACTAGGCACCATAGATGAAATCGCAACGCTGGTCCAAATGAACTCCGTAGATGAAATCCTGATCGCGATTCCCTCTGCGTCCGGCAAGCAAATGCGCCGCATTACCGAGGCCTGTCAGAAAACGAATCTAACGTTTAAAACCGTTCCTACACTCAGTGACATAATTCGCGGAGACGCTAACGTTAGTCAGTTCCGAGAAGTACGCCTGGACGATTTGCTCGGAAGAGAGCCTGTTCAGATCGATCTCGAGATTGTTCGGAAAGAGGTTGTTGACCGGACCGTTGTTGTAACCGGGGCAGCCGGCTCGATCGGATCAGAGATCTGCCGTCAAATATTGGAATACGGTCCCGCTCGCCTCGTCTGTTTGGATCAAAGCGAAACCGGCCTCTACTTCCTTAGCTTAGGCCTCATGGCCCACAAGAACGGCGCCCAGCTCGATTTTCGTGTTGCCGACGTGTGCGATGCCGAGCGCATGCGTAGCCTCCTCTGTGAATTCGGTCCGGAAGTAATTTTTCATGCGGCGGCTTACAAACACGTGCCCATGATGGAATTCAATGTTCAAGAGGCTGTGAAGAACAACGTGTTCGGCCTCGTGAGTCTGTTGGACCTGGCATCAGAGGCGGGCTGTAAGAGCTTCGTCTTGATTTCGTCCGACAAGGCCGTGAACCCGACTAACGTTATGGGTGCCACCAAACGAATTTGCGAATTGATTCTTTCGTCTCGTCCGGCGAACGGTATGCGTTGTGTGTCGGTGCGTTTCGGGAATGTTTTAGGTTCCAACGGCAGCGTAATCCCTGTGCTGCAGCAGCAACTTCAAAATCATCAGCCGCTCACCATCACCCATCCCGAGATTAAGCGCTTTTTCATGGTCACTCCGGAAGCTGTAGCTTTGGTGTTGCAAGCCTTTGCGATCGGTAACCACGGTGACATTCTAGTGTTAGATATGGGTGAGTCGGTGAGAATTCTCGATTTAGCGCGAAGCCTCGTGCGTCTCTCGGGTAAATCGGAACACGAGGTGGAAATTCAGTTCACTGGTCTGCGTGAGGGAGAAAAACTCAACGAAGAACTTTTTTATGGGCACGAACAAGTGCTACCCACCTCCTGCGAAAAGATTAAGCGAACTAGCGGAGCACTGAGGAGCTGGTCGGAGTTGTCTCGTCAACTCGACGAACTTCGCGCCTCGATGTCAATTGATGGTGCCGCCCCAATCCGCGCGAAGTTAAAGGAAATTGTTCCAGGATACAGCTTTCACGAGCACCTCAGGCCGAGGAAGATTAGCGACCCCCAACTGGAAGCTCGCTTGCGCAAAGCCGCCAGCCATACGTGAAGGTCATTCCTGCCGCCTAAAACGACAGGTGGACTCTTCCTTTCCCCCCGCCGCAATAATTCGGATTCCCCAAAGCGCACGCAAATTTGCAGGGTTCAGGCCCATCTTCCCTTCTCAACTGTTACTTCTAGCTCGGCCTCGGTCGTAGGTCCTTCCTGCTCAAAGATATTTCGCACGTTCCAGTCACCGATACTTAAATTCGGTTCAGGACATTGCCAGCCTGCTGCATCAGCTGGTGAAACACGCACGGTGTCTTTGGCAAT
Organism: uncultured Acidobacteriota bacterium; assembly: GCA_963798585.1. Classification (GTDB taxonomy): domain Bacteria; phylum Acidobacteriota; class Terriglobia; order Acidiferrales; family UBA7541; genus Acidiferrum. Next base: position 194,105 of record CAWCTJ010000007.1, on the reverse strand, counting down.
TGCTAGCCGAATGAAATCTGAGTCCAAGACTGCTCGGCAACAGCTGACAACGATCGCTGCTTGGCCGATTTCGGAAGGTTCGCAATCGATGTATGAAATTCTAGGCTGGCCATATGGAGCGCTGAAAAAGAATGGAGGCGCGTAAAATGCCAGAACTTGGGTTCAATCATCGGTTTGTTTTGGACTTCGCTAGGGAAAATGCTCCCAAGGGATCAATCCTCGATTACGGTTGTGGAGCCGGAGAGGTGGTTCGCGCCGGATTGGAAGGCGGCCTGAACATTTTCGGCTGCGAAGCATTCTATGACGGTGGCCCACAAACCCGAGGATTGGCGAACGATCTGATAGGAACACGCATTTTGGAACTAAAAGGAAATCGCATTCCCTTTCCAGATTCCACGTTCGATTGTGTTCTGAGCAACCAGGTCTTCGAACATGTCGAAAATCTCGACTGCGTACTGGCCGAGGTAAACCGCGTCCTCAAACCCGGGGGAGTTCTTCTTGCCCTGTTTCCCTCCGTTGGTGTCATTCGCGAAGGTCACTGCGGGGTTCCCATGGCTCACTGGTTCAGCAGATCGATGTTCGGCTATTATTGGCTTCTGGCTGGCCGTACCGCAGGCTTGGGCTATTTCAAAGATAACAAGACTCGGAGACGGTGGGCCTACGACTTTCGTATCTGGATCAATAAATACTGCTTCTATCGAACCAAGAAAGAAATCCTTAAGTCCTATTATTCCCATGGCTTCGATCTCCGCCACAGGGAAGACGATCTGATACGATTACGCCGCCTTCCTCTATTCACCCCCTGGATGTATCGCGCACTCGCCGGCATGGTGCTGGAATCGCATAAGCGCTCCGAGGTGACTGGCTGATTACGGGTGCATCAAACAATTACAAGGCGCTAGCGTAAGGTGATGAGCACTTCAATCTTTCCGTTACCTGCCGCCAAGGGCTGCAGTGCTTTGCCTATGATCGCTCCCGAGAGTCTGGCTCGATCGGTCCCCCGCATCGCGTACCCTGGCCTCGAAGAAGTCACAAGCAGATCTCCACGAGAGATCGGTCCGTTCTCCGTGCTCACGTTACACGGAACAATGCCAACGACGGCCATGGGTATTTCAGAAGCGAGTGTCGGGTCCTCGGATCTATGTATCGTGCCCACGATGCCTGGTTTCGTCGAATAAATCCCTGCCACAAGGGTCGAGTAAGGTCCGTTTGAAAGCGCAACCTGGCGGTCTGAGTTCGGATCGATGGCCAATACATCACCGGGCTCGTATTTTCTTTTGGTGCCAGACGCGCTTATCGACTCCGCAAAATCTGCTCCCCCGGTTTGCGTTCCACCATCAAAAAATCCCTTCCCAGTGCTATCGATCCTCGCTTTCGTATATGGCTGATAGAAACCTGGACTGGTCGCCGGAACCATCGGACCAAATTGGAATCTGAAGTTATCCTTCGGATCCAGCACGGAGAACAACATATCTCCGTGGCTTTTGCTGCCAAACGTCGCAGATGTCATTGCCACAAAGCTTTGAGATCGGTCAACGGCACCGTTGACGAGCACGTCGTACGCGGTAGCCGTAAGTCCACCCTGGTCGTCGTTATCCCCCACCCACAATACCGCGCCCGGGCCATTGCCTGGTATCGAATGATTCATGTGAGATAGAAAATCCCCCAACCGCAGCCTCCAGGATGCCTGGGTAAGAAATGGACATCCCATACTTGTATGGTGCGATGATAAGATCCTTGTTGGGGGTCGTCGCGGGCGGATGCGTATCGTCGATCGTAACCGCATCCGGAACGCAGAAATATGTGGCCTGGTCGGCGGCAGTTTGTACGCTGGTACTCGATTTATCGCAGTACGCTCTGCTTAACCGAAAGTGTTCTTGAGGACCGGCTTCCGTATAATAGGACGTTGCAAGGTCCGCGATGTCGTTCCCTAATCCAATGCTCCCATAGTCGTAAGATCCCTGGCCGATAATGCCGTTGGGAAAAAGAGGTTTCTCCCACAAGTCGGAGTTGACTAGCGCACCGGGGGCGCCGCTGAACATCGGAATGGGATTGCTTGTCGTTACTTGGAACGTGGCTTCTGCCTGCTCGCCACACGAGCTGACACCTAGCATAAGGGTGAGAACAAGCGCCAACACGGCAATTCGATTGATTTTTATCAGTCCGAGAATCTTCATCAGTCCAGGGCTCCTTGAGTGATTCAAGAATGAAAATACTTTTACACGATCATCCTTGTAAAACAAGTACGCTGTTTTGTGCGTTGCCGATTACGTTGCGTCACCGCTCTCATTAGAAGTCACAAAGAATCAGTTGGTTGGAGCGTTTTTCGGCCTGTGGAATATTTCGTGCGGAACCTCGTCGAACACGAATCGCAGCCACATTTTGCCCATAAGGAATCGCTATGAAAGGCATCGTCCTCGCTGGCGGGACCGGAAGCCGGCTCCATCCACTAACGGCGGTCACCAATAAGCACCTGCTTCCCGTGTACGACAAGCCGATGGTGTACTACCCGATCCAAACGCTCATCAACGCCGGCATCCAGGAAATTCTCTTGGTCACCGGCCGGAAAAACGCCGGCGACTTTCTGCGGCTACTTGGGAATGGGCACGGTCTTGGCCTGCAACATCTAAACTACGCGTACCAGGAGGGCGACGGCGGAATCGCGGAAGCCCTTGGCTTGGCGGAAGAATTCGCTGATGGCAGTCCGCTCTGCGTGGTGCTCGGCGACAACATCATCGAGATGAATATTTGCCAAGCAGTTGCGGCTTTCGCGCGGCAAAAAAGCGGGGCAAAAATTCTCTTGAAGGAAGTTCCCGACCCTGAGCGATTTGGTGTCGCGGACATTCGCGGGAATTGCGTTATCGGCATCGAAGAAAAACCCGAGTTTCCTAAGTCCAGCTATGCCGTAATCGGAGTTTATCTCTACGACGCCACGGTATTCGAGAAAATTCGCCGCTTGAAACCTTCCGGCCGCGGGGAGCTGGAAATCACCGACGTCAACAATTTCTACGTTCAAGAAGGAAATCTAACTTACGATGTCCTCGATGGATGGTGGACCGACGCCGGCACGTTCGACTCGCTCCTGCGCGCCAACAATCTCGTAGCTAAAACGGGCGCCAACAAAATCAGCAACGCCACCACCACCGCCGCCTTTGCCGCTCGGAACCGCGCCTAATGAAAATTCTAGTAACGGGCGGCGCCGGGTTCATCGGTTCTAATTTCATTCGCTATCTTCTCGGAACCCAGCGGCACTACACCATCGTCAATTACGACAAATTGACCTATGCCGGAAACCTGGCGAATCTCGCGCCGGTCGCTAAGAACCCCAACCACACGTTTGTTAAGGGGGACGTCTGCGATGCACCCCTTCTGGAAACCGCGATGCGCGGTTGCGATGCGGTCGTTCATTTCGCCGCCGAGTCCCATGTCGACCGCAGCATTTATGAGCCGTCACCCGCAATTCGAACAAATATCACGGGTACGTTTGTGCTCCTGCAGGTCGCGCGTAAACTCTCCGTCCCCCGCTTCGTCCAGATCTCTACAGACGAAGTCTACGGCGATCTCCCGCCCAATACGTTCGCCGACGAAAATTCTCACTTGCAACCGAGCAATCCTTACTCAGCCTCCAAAGCCAGCGCCGATCTCTTGGTTCGATCCTACGTTCGCACTTATAAATTCCCCGCGGTGATCACGCGTTCTTCAAACAATTACGGCCCCTATCAGCTCCCCGAGAAATTTGTGCCGCTAATGATCACCAATGCCATGCGTGACAAGGCTCTCCCTGTTTATGGCGACGGCAAACAACAACGCGATTGGTTGCACGTCGAAGACAACTGTCGCGGAATTCTTGCCGTTCTTGAGAAAGGCAAAATCGGCGAGGTTTACAATATCGGCGGATCCGCTCTCGAGGAAAATCTAACCATGGCTCGCCGCATTCTCGAACTCACCGGGAAGCCCCAGAGTTTGCTGTCCCACGTCCAGGATCGCCCGGGTCACGACCGTCGTTACGCTCTGAACTGCAAGAAAATAGAAGATGAATTAGGCTGGAAGCCAATCATCCGTCTGGAAGACGGTCTGCGCCAAACCATCGACTGGTACAAAAACGCTGGCGCGTGGCTCGCCGGCGTTGGCCGAACTGACTATCCCTCCTGACTACGAAAAATATTAACTGAATCGTGACAGCTCCCGTATGCAGTTACGCGATACCAAGCTTCTTCTGCATCTGTTCCAGCGTGAATCCCTTGGTCTCGGGATACACGAATAACACTACGAAAAACTGCAGCACCATCATCAACGAAAAAAACATGAACGGATACCCGCCGGATTTCGCCGCAAGCAAAGGAAATGTCAATGAAATCGCGGCGTTCATGATCCAGTGCGAAAAACTTCCCAGGCTCTGCCCTTTGGCGCGCACGCGGTTCGGAAACACTTCACTGATAAACACCCAAATCACCGCTCCCTGCGAAAAAGCGAAAAACGCGATATATCCAACCAGCAGCCACACCAGCAGATTTTCATCGCGATGCGTGAAGAAAATCGCCGCCACTCCTGCAAGGCACGCCGCCGTACCGACCGATCCCACCAGTAACAACGTCTTTCTGCCAATCCGATCGATCACTGACATCGCTATCATCGTAAACAATAAATTCGTTCCGCCAATTGCCACCGACTGCAAATCCCCGGAAACCTTGCTGAATCCCGCAAATGCAAAAATATCGTTCAGGTAGTACAGAATCGCGTTGATCCCCGCGAGCTGATTGAACATTCCGATGGACACCGCCAGAAATATCGGAAACAAATACTTCCGCACAAACAATGCATCGCTGGCTTGATGCTCCGCGTCTATCGAAACCACGATCTCCTGCAGCTCGCTCTCGTAATCCACCACGCCAGTCAATCGCAAAACCTCGCGCGCCTCCGGGATGCGTCCTTGCTTCACCAGCCATCGAGGACTTCGCGGAATCCCGAACAACATCAAAAGAAAAAACAGCGCGGGAATCGCCGGCACGCCAAGTTTCCACCGCCATTCCGCGTCGCCCAATTGAAAAGTTCCCACCACATAGTTCGAAAAATATGCCAACAAAATCCCAAACACGACATTAAATTGAAACAGTCCCACCAGCCGCCCGCGCCATTTCGCCGGCGCAATTTCCGCGATATACATCGGTCCCAGCACCGATGATCCGCCAATTCCCAAGCCGCCAATAAAGCGAAACACCAAGAGTGCCGGCCAATTCCAGGCAAAGGCGCAGCCCACCGACGAAACCAGATACAACACCGCCATCAATCGCAAGCTGTCGCGCCGCCCGTACTTTTCTCCTGGAAGGCCTCCGGTCATCGCGCCAACCACCGTGCCTGCCAGCGCCGAAAATACCGTCTCGCCCAGCCCCCAATTCGAGAGGTGGAAAAGCAGTTTCAGCGCGTGCGTCGTGCCGGAAATTACCGCCGTGTCAAATCCAAACAGCAGGCCGCCCAGCGCCGCCACAATAGCGCTCTTCAGCAAGAATCCATTCAGTTTCATTCCACCATCCTGTTATCGCATTTACGTTAAGTAAGGTGAGAAAATCCGATGTTGCCGCTCAAGCGAGCGATCCCGCTCCCTAACGCGGGCCGCGCCGCCATAGTACATCCAACCCCGGCGCCACATTCACGAAAACTACCGTAACGCCCTTACGACATTTGTCCGCCCACCGGGTTATATCTTCAGAGCCCAAATTATCGCAGGGCCTTTTGAGGAGAAACTCTTATGAAACGCTTTGGATTATTGCAGCAAACAGTAGTGACCGCCGGTCTGCTCGCGTTGTGCGGCTTGCCGGCCGCCGTGCGCGCACAGGATGCGTCGCAGGGTACCATGCAGGCTCAAGACCAGGCTGCTCCCGGGCGGCACGGCCACGGACAAGAGGAAGAGCTCGCCAAGCTGAATCTTTCCGATGACCAGAAAGCCCAAGTCAAAAAAATCCACGAAGACATGAAAGCAAAGATGGACGCTGTGAAGAGCGACTCCTCCCTGTCGCCCGATCAGCAACGCGCGAAGGAGCAGGAAATTCGCAAGTCTTCGCACGAGCAGGTCAAGCAGCTTCTGACCCCTGATCAACGCAAACAGATGAAGTCCGACGAAATGGCCCGCAAGGCCGCCCGTCAGCAAGGTGGAGAAGCCCCACCGCAGCAGCAACAATAATAAATGCGCCTCATAAGGGGACGGGCATCCACCGTCCCTCTTTCGTTCTTATACCACTCGGAACTACGGCGCGGCGGCAGCTGTTTTGATATGCTGCTCGACGTGCCAAGAATTTATCCAAAGTTTCCCCGCCCCCAATTTCCTCCAGCTTCTTCGCGACTTGCTTTTCGCATCTGCCTCAGCGGAATGCTCCTCGCGCTGTCCGCGCCGCTCTCCTGGCACTTCGCGTCTTCCGCGCACAACGCCATCGCTCCGCAAACGCAAGCCGCACCCAGCTCTCCCGCGCAAGCCGGCGCGGCCGCGACCACCCCGCAGAGCGCACCGGCCCCCCCGCAGACGCCGCCCAATAATTTCCCCACAAACATCCAGAGCAACGTCTTGAACACCGTCGTGCTTGACCCCGCTCACGGTGGCACTGACCTCGGCGCCCGCGGCACCGCCGGCATCCACGAAAGCGAGGTCGTTCTCGAATTCACCGCGCAAATCCGCCGCGCGCTGGAGTCGCAAGGCCTGCAGGTGGTGCAAACTCGCCAAGGCGACGAGAATCCCTCCTTCGACGACCGCTCCGCCAGGGCCAACGCGCAACGCGGCGCAGTCTTTATCACCGTCCATATTTCTTCCACCGGGCTTCCTGGAACCGCGCGCGTTTACGTAAACTCTGACCTGCCCCCGACCTTCACCACCACGGGTCTAATTCCGTGGGACCAAGCCCAGGCCCCCTTCCTTGGCCTGAGCCGCAAACTCGGCGATATTGTCCAAGGCTTACTCGCACAACGCTTCAAGGGTTCTCCACACGAGGCGCAGACCGCCGCCGTCCGCCAATTGCGTACCACCGCTGCTCCGGCTATAGCCATTGAAATCTCGAGCGTCACAGTGGAAAAACGCGAAGACCTTGATCGCATGGCGTCTGGCGTCGCCGACGCCATCGCTCGCGGTGTCGTTGCGTTCAAGCCGTCATACCTGGTGCCCACAAATGTTCTCCCGCCGCAGACAACACCCGTGCCATCTGCGGGAACGCCAGCACCCACCACTTCAGCCTCTACGTCCACGCCGCGACCTGCAATGTCACCTGCGTCACCCCGAGGAGCCTCGATCGGAGCGCCGCGATGACCCCTCGCTGGCGTGTTTGGATCTTTGTGGCGCTGGCCGCTGCCGTAGGCGCCGCCGCCGTGTACTTCCCTACTCTTCGCCAGCGCGTGAAGCAAGCCGCGAAAATCACTCAGCAAACCGAAGAGCAAGCTCGCCGCGAACTCACGCAACCGTTCCTCGGCAACCCCAGTGAGCCCCGCGTCAAAGCGAAGCTATTCTGGGCCTCTCGCGCGGACGATGAAGCTCTCACTGCCGTGGCTGTCGACTTGCCTCTCGGCAGCGATCCGGTCCTCCGCGCGAAGCAAGTTTTGAATACCCTCCTCGCCGGGCCCGTTGATACCGAATTGCGCACTCTTCCGCCCGACGCTGCCTTGCTCGAATTCTATTTGCTGCCCGACGGCACCGGCATCGCCGATTTTTCCGAAGCGCTAGCTACATCTACGCCGTCCGGAATCGCCAGCGAGCAGCTGGCCGTAGAATCCATTGCGCGCACGCTGGAAGCGAATGTTCCGCAGGTGAGGCGCCTAAAAATCTTGATCCACGGCCAGGAAGTGGAAACTCTAGCCGGCCATCTGGACTTGACCGACACGTTCGCCTTGTCGCCCGCGCCAGCACCACAGGCGAAAAAACCGTAAGCGCGCGCTTTCCTTCGTGCTTTTGTGGTTGTTCGTGCTTTTGTAGTGGCACAGCATGCTGCGCGGTTTTGTTCTCACTCTTGCCTTTGACTTTGTAGGGGCGCAACATGTTGCGCCCTACTCGGCAAGATCAATGCTGTTCCGCAATACGCTGTGAAAACAGTTTGAGAAACCGCGGCACCGAAAGGAAACAATGAGCACCACCGCAAAACAACGTTCCGACGGCCGCGCCCCGGATCAAATGCGCGCCCTGAAAATAACTCCCGATTTCATTTCCACCGCCGAAGGCAGCGTGCTGATCGAATTAGGCAAAACCCGCGTGATCTGCACCGCCACGGTCGATGATGGCGTCCCCGGTTTCCTGAAAGGCAGCGGCAAAGGCTGGGTCACCAGCGAGTACGGCATGCTCCCGCGCGCCACGGAAGAACGCACCTCGCGCGAAGCCACCCGGGGCAAGCAATCCGGACGCACGCTGGAAATTCAGCGCCTCATTGGCCGCTCCCTGCGCGCCATCACCGATCAGGAAGCTTTGGGCGAACGCACCGTCTGGCTGGATTGCGACGTAATCCAAGCCGATGGCGGCACGCGCACCGCCAGCATCACCGGAGCCTTCGTTGCCTTAGCGCTAGCGTTCCAGCGCCTGGTAGCAGCGGGCATTCTAAAAACTTCTCCGCTCACCGATACGGTAGCCGCCACCAGCGTAGGCATCGTCGACGATCGAGTTCTCCTCGATCTCGCGTACGAAGAAGATTCCCGCGCCGAAGTCGACATGAACGTAGTCATGACCGGCAGCGGCCACTTCGTGGAAATTCAAGCCACCGCCGAAGGCCGCCCCTTCAACGGCAGCGAATTGCAAGACTTGCTGGCGCTAGCCGCCGCAGGTATCCGCCGACTAAGCGAAGAGCAGCGCACCATCGTCCCGCTAAAATTCAGCACCCGCGCCCGCTAACCCCGTGCCGCATCTTCCTTTGGAGTACGGCGGTTTACCCTGAGCGCTTTGCGCGAAGGGCTTGACGCCGCTTTCGCGGTTGCCGTCCGCGAGGGCGGCCGCAGAAGTGGAGGAGGTCACAGTGAACGATAAACTTCTGTTGGCCTCGTCAAACCAAGGCAAGCTCGCAGAATTCATCGCGCTGGCAAAGTCAGGGGCGTCGCAAACGAAGTTTTTGGAGCTGGCCTTATTGCCGAATTTCTCCTCCTTTCCAGCGTTCGATGAAACCGCGCCGACGTTCGCTGAAAACGCCGCCGGCAAAGCGTTGCACTATTCGCGCCTGGCAGAAGGCCGCATCCTGGCCGATGACTCCGGCTTGGTGGTCCCCGCGTTAGGTGGCGCCCCAGGCGTAAGATCCGCGCGCTACGCCGGGGCAAACGCCACGAGCGCCCAACGCAACGAAAAATTGCTCCACGAAATGCGCGATTTAACCGGCAAAGACCGCCGCGCCTACTTCGTCTGCGTCCTCGCGTTAGTAGAAAAAGGCCATCCCCTCGCCATCATCAGCGCCCGCGTCGACGGAGAAATCCTGCCGGCCCCACGCGGCACCGCCGGCTTCGGCTACGACCCGATCTTCTACATCCGCGACCTTGACAAAACTTTCGCCGAACTCCCCGCCGAGCAAAAGAATCTAGCTAAGCCACCGCGGCAAAGCCTTTGGTCGATTGGCATTCGTACTGGCGGGTACTTAGGATAGAGAAAACTTTTCTTGTCGCGACTCCCATGCAGCTAACATTAAACGCCACTTGACGCTGCCGAGGTCTGAAAACGCGATGTCCAATCTGACCTACCAGCTGCGAAATCTCGTTCTAGTTTTCGCGCTCGTCGCTTCCCTTTTCGCTGCGCGTTCTGCGAGCGCCGCGCCGATTTATAGCTACAGCGTGGTGGCGAAATACCCCCACGCGACCGAGAGCTACACCGAGGGCTTCTTCTACCTGAACGGAGTCTTCTGGGAAGGCACGGGACGCAACGGACAATCTGCCGTGCTGGCCATAGATCCGAAGACCGGCAAAGTTCTTCAGCGCCGCGATCTGCCAGCGCAATATTTCGGTGAAGGCATTGTCGACTGGGGCCCGAACATTTACGAGTGGACCTGGAAGTCGCAGGTTTGTTTCGTCTTCGACCGCGCCACGCTGCAACCGGTTAAGCAGTTTACCTACACCGGTGAAGGCTGGGGTATGACGCGTACGGCGACGGAAATCATTACCAGCGACGGCACCGCCACGCTGCGTTTTCGCGATCCCAACACCTTCCAAGAGACGCGCCACATCGTGGTTAAGGAAGACGGCATAAGCGTCGATCTCCTCAACGAGCTGGAATTCATCAAAGGGGAGATTTACGCCAACATCTGGCACTCGAACATGATCGTACGCATTTCGCCGAAAGACGGACATGTGATCGCCTGGATCGACCTTACCGGCCTGCTGCCGGCCGATCAACAGATTGACGCGGAATCTGTTCTTAACGGCATCGCCTACGATCCGCAGCACGACCGGCTGTTCGTAACCGGTAAGCAATGGCCCACGATCTTCGAGATTAAAATAGTTCCGCGGCCTGTTAAGAAACCGCGCGTAAGGTGAAGTGCGTTTTTTTAGCATTACGCCAGTTCTTCTCTGCGCCCCCGGCGTCCTCTGTGTTGCAGGCGGTTGCAACCGTGCCGCGATGCTTCGGAAACGCTGGAGCGAGCGCGGTGTGTTATTCTGCGCGGTCATGAAAAAGACTCGAGTGGTGCAAAAGAAGAAACCTGCGAGCGGCAAAAAGGCTGCCAAAGGCGGCGCCGCATCGGCCGGATTGGCGCGCCGCAAAGGAGCCGGGACCGATCCGAAGCGGGTGGCGGCGATTCTGGCCGGCCTGGATGCGATGTATCCCGACGCGGTGTGCGAGCTGACGCACGCGAATCCGTTTCAGTTGCTGATTTCCACGATACTTTCGGCGCAGTGCACGGATGTGCGCGTGAATCAGGTGACCGCGGAGCTGTACAAGAAATACAAGAAGCCGGAAGATTTTGCCTACGCCGATCCTTCCGAGTTGGAGCAAGAGATTCGCCCGACGGGATTTTTTCGCAATAAAACGAAGTCGATAATGGGCGCGAGCAAAGCTCTGGTGGAAAAATTTGGCGGCGTGGTGCCGCGCACCATGGAAGAAATTCTGACGCTGCCAGGTGTGGCGCGAAAAACCGGAAACGTGGTGCTGGGTTCGGGGTATGGCATCGCCATTGGCGTGGTCGTTGATACCCACGTGATTCGGCTATCGAACCGATTGGACCTGACGAAAAACTCCGATCCAAAAAAAATCGAACAGGATTTGATGAAGATTCTGCCGCAATCCAAGTGGATTCAGTTTTCGCATCAGTTGATCTGGCATGGGCGCAGAGTTTGCGTGGCGCGGAAGCCCCGCTGCGTCGAGTGCAAACTGGAAGACGTATGCTACGCGAAAGATAAAACCTGGTGGAGTTCACCCGAATCGGCACCGCATCGCTAATGGCGAGTTGTGGCACAGCATACGAAAGCAGATTCCTCGCGCCGCTCGGAATGACAATGTGGAGCAGAAGTTCGGCCACATGGATCATCACGTTTCCTCCGGGAGCGCGTACGCCGCAACGGTGGACGGCTTGAGCAGTGTGCCGCTGTGTTGCAGGCGGCGGGATTCGGTCAGATAGAAATGCAGCAGCGCGGCGGCTTCCCGGTAAGACAATCCTTCGGGCCGAATGTTGGAGATGCAGTTGCGGTCGGCGTCGGTGCGGCCGGCGCGCGGGTTCCAGGTGATGTACGCGCCGAGGCTGTCAGGTGAGCTGAGGCCCGGTCGTTCGCCGATCAGGATGACGCTGGTTTTTGCGCCGAGAATTTCCCCAATGGGATCGGCGATGGCGACGCGAGCCTGTTCGACGACGCATATCGGCGCAAGTTTCCAGGCGGAATCGAGCAGCGGCAGGGTCACGTCAAGCAATTGCAAAGCGTGGCGATCCACGGCCAGCGCCGATAGACCGTCGGCGACTACGAAGACCACGTCGTAAACGCCGTCTGGTTCCCTATCTTCCACCAGAATATTTTTCAGAGCAGCTTCCGAACTGCTACTGAGCGTGCGGCCAAACGCCGGGTTACGCAGATAGTCGGCGCGAGTGGCGGCGGCGCTGGTTAGCACCAGACTTGCAAGCTTTCGTTGGTCGAGGCCATGTATCAAGGCCGGAAAATCGAGCGTGGCGTGAACCGCATCTCGCGCCTGCGCCGTGGCCAACTGTAAATCCAGAATCTCTGAGGTTGTCAGGCTGTGGCCGGTGCGTTGCAGCTGGACACGCGCGGGCGTGTAAGTCTCCAACGTTTTTTGAATTTTGTCGCTCGCGTTCATTGCGATTCACTTTCGCCGCGCGCATTTGTATTCGGCAATAGCGCCTGCACGGTGAGCTGGCGATTGCTGGAGTGCTGCATCCATTGCTCGAACTCCGGCGCGGGGCGCAAGCCCAGGACACTGCGAAGATACAGCGCGTCGTGGAAGGAGGACGTTTGATAGTTGAGCATGACGTCGTCGCCGCCGGGGATGCCCATGATGTAGTTAACGCCGGCCACCGCGAGCAGCGTGAGTAGCGTATCCATGTCGTCTTGGTCGGCGGCGGCGTGATTGGTGTAGCAGACATCGCAGCCCATGGGCAGGGCCAATAATTTTCCGCAGAAATGATCTTCTAAGCCGGCGCGGATGATTTGTTTCCCGTCGTACAAATATTCCGGGCCGATAAAACCAACCACGGTGTTCACCAGCATGGGACGAAAATGTCTAGCGACCGCGTAGGCGCGAGCTTCCAGCGTTTGCTGATCGCAACCATGGTGCGAGTTCGCGGAGAGTGAACTTCCCTGCCCGGTTTCAAAATACATGATGTTGTCGCCGATGGTGCCGCGTTTCAGTTCACGTGCGGCCTGGTGCGCTTCGGCAAGCAGCGCGAGATTAATGCCAAACGATGTATTGGTGGCTTCCGTGCCGCCGATGGATTGGAAGACCAGATCGATGGGCGCGCCGTTTTTCATGGCGGCCATTTGCGTGGTGAGATGCGCCAGGACGCAGCTTTGCGTGGGAATCGAATATTTTTCGCGGACGAAATCGATCAGGCGAAGAAGTGTTGCTACGGTGTTCGGGTTGTCGGTGACGGGATTGATGCCGATTACGGCGTCGCCAGAACCGAGCGAGAGACCGTCGACGATACTCGCAGCGATTCCGGCGGGATCGTCCGTCGGATGATTTGGCTGCAAGCGGGTAGAGAGTCGCCCCGGCAGGCCTACGGTGGTACGGAAGCGCGTGATGACGCGGATCTTATGCGCGACGGCGATTAAATCTTGCGCCTGCATTAATTTGGAGACGGCAGCGGTCATTTCCGGCGTGATACCGGGGGCCAGCGCGGCGAGCGATTCGGTTGTCGCTTTGGCAGAAAGTAGCCAGTCGCGGAATTGGCCCACGGTGAAGCTGGCAACGGGCGCGAAGGCCTCCGAGCTGTGAGTGTCTACGATTAAGCGGGTGACTTCGTCGGATTCGTAGGGGACGATGGCCTCGGAAAGGAAGATGGAAAGCGGAAGATCGGCCAGAGCGAAACGGGCGGCTACGCGTTCTTCCTGCGTTGTGGCGGCGAGGCCAGCTAGTTGGTCGCCAGAGCGAAGGGGCGAAGCCTTGGCCAGCAGGTCACGCAAGGAGTTGAAGTGGTAAGTGATACCGCGGATGATGTGGCGGAAGGGCATGGCGGTTGGACGAGTTTTCGCGTTGGAGTTTAGCAGGTGCGGCAGTCGTGAGAGATGGCGGTTTGATTGAGTCGTTGGCGATTTTTGGAGAGAGGGAGCGTACCCCCACCCCCCTGTTTTGCGAAAGAATATCATTCTAAAGAAGTTAGATGGTGCATTCGCGAAACAGTGTGATTCTATTGGATTTAAGTGCGAGGTGGAGATTTTGAGCAGATGCCGCACCCCCACCCCCGGGTGTTTTTGGCAAACAGTGTGTAATGCATTGAAAATGTTATTGATACGCGGGATTGTGAATGGAAAAGAGTGTGCAAGATATTGAAAACAAAGGATCGCGGCTTTGACGATTGTGGCGCAAGGCGCTGAAGTGCGAGGTGACGCTCGGCGCGGTTGCGGAACTGGGCGCGAGAGAAACTGCAGTGGAAAGACAGGTGGCGAGAGGAGATGCGGACCAAACATGGAGAAAGCTAGCATGGGGAAAGTTATCTTGTCAAGTTATTTACTTATGGGTACTCTATTCGAACGACTTGTGCCAAGTGGCAAATCCGCTGGGGAACGTTCGTTGGGCGGGCTTGGTAATTGATAAGTTCTCTCGCTAGAGGACGATGCGCTTGTGCATTGGAGCGCTGAGGGTTAGGATGCGAGCGATGGCGCCGGCACAAAGGCAAGAGCGCCGGGGCTAAAGCCCGGCCGCTCCAAAGGCGGGGACAAGGGCCGTAAGGGGGCCTTGAGAGGTGATTATGCTGGGAGGACGGAGCTGGGATAGTTGGATTGCGGAATATGCCGAGGGGCATCAGCATCCGGTGAACCGGATTACGCATACGTTTGGGATACCGATAATCATCGTTTCGGGACCAGTGGCTTTGGCGGGGATTTTTTGGCATCGGCTATTGTGGGTGGCTTTGGGATTGTTTGTGTTTGGGTGGGTACTGCAGTTTATCGGGCATGCTGCGGAGGGCAAGCCGCCGGAGTTTTTTAAGGATTGGAGATTTCTGCTGGTGGGTTCGCGGTGGTGGGCGGCGAAGATGCGAGGGAAGGCGTAAGGTATGCGCGGATCGGCCCCCTGGGGGCTTAGGGTCCGCTAAACACTGAGGGCGCAGAGAAGACTTGGGATGCTGAAGTTGCAGCGGCTGCGAACCCCCACAGAATGCTAGCTAACGGCGGTGGCTGCTGGGAATTTCTGTATCGCCGTAGGCCTCGTCTGGATGCTTTTGCAGATTTTCGTTGGGTGGATTTTCTGTTTCTTTCGGCGACGGAGTTTCGCGATTGGGAGCGGGATCCTGATTTTCTCGCGTGTTACTAACGTCTTCCACACTTTTTCTTTGTGGTCGTGATGCGGTTGCTCTAGGACTGTTTGGCGCCGGAAAATTGCGATTCACGGTGTTTCGCGCGGTTGATCGTTTGGACGGCATGTATTCCTCCCTGGCTTGCTTTGAAGTGACCGCAAATCAAAATATTGAGAATTCAACGTGGCAACGGCATTGCGCTGCTTGGACAACCTTGTACCAACCGGCTGGCAGGAACTATCGGGTGTTGCATGTAGCGATGGGTGCGGTGGAACGTACGCGCTTCAAGCGGTAGCAGAATCTGGCGAGGAAGACGCCCGCCGCCGAGGGCGGCCGCTACAAAGAAAAAGCGATTGATGGCAAAGTTACGGCCCGACTAAAGTCGGGCCCTCCTCGCGGCAGGCGCTGCGAGGATGTCGTTGCTGCGTGCTCGTGCTGGGTGTGAGAAGCGGCGTCAAGCCCTTCGCGCAGAGCGCTCAGGGTAAACCGCACTCCAAACTATTCTTCGCGCAGAGCGATCATGGGGTCGACGCGGGTGGTGCGCCAGGCTGGGATTACCGTGGCGGCGAATGCTACGGCGGCTAAGAGGGCTGGGACTGCGGCGAAGGTGGCGGCATCGGTGGTGCTGATACCGAACAACATGCTGGACATAACGCGCGTAAGAACGGCTGCGCCGATTACCCCCGCCACGATGCCGAGGGCGGCCAGCTCCATGCCCTGGCGCAGCACCAGTTTGATGATGTCTCCCGGTAGCGCGCCCAAGGCCACCAGCACGCCGATATCGTGCGTGCTTTGCGTGACCAGATAAGACATGACGCCATAGAGGCCCATGGCGGCGAGCAACATAGCGAAGGCGGCAAATGCGGCCAGCATGGTGCTGGCAAAGCGCTGACGGGCTACGGAGTCGTGGAGGATGTCCTGCATCGTGCGAATGCCATAGACCACTGCGGAAGGATCGGCCGCGTGTATTTCGCCAACGACGACGGAGGAGAGGGCAGCCGGATCGGATGACGAGCGCGTCACCAAGAACATGCTGGTCGAGGGATCTTGCAGCGCCGGGAAATACGTCGCGATCTTGCCGTCGGTGTCCAAACCGTCTTGTTTGACGGTGCCCACGACGCCGACAATTTCCATGGGTTTCTTGGGATCGAACCACAAGTGTTTTCCGACGGCGTCGCCGTTGGGCCAGAAGCGCTGCGCGAATTTTTCGTCGATGATTACCACACTCGGCATGTCCGCAGTGTCCCGCTCGGAGAAAAACCGGCCCTGGCGCAGAGAAATCTGCATGGCGCGAAAGTAGTCCGGGCTTGCAGTGCGCAGGTCCACTTGCAACTCCTGACCGGGAGGCGGAGTGTAACCCTCCACTTTGATGCCGCCCCAACCGACCGATCCGGTTAGCGGCAGAACCGAAACCAGGCCCTCAGTGGTCACCCCCGCCACGTGAGAAACGCGACGTTCGACTTCCTGGTCGAAAATGGCTGCCGCTTTATCGTCGTGATACTTCGGGTCAAAGGCGGCAATCTGCATGGTTAGCACACCGTCCGCGGAGAAGCCCGGGCTGACATTTTGCAAGCGCACGAAACTACGAAGCAACAGCCCAGCGCCGATCAGCAGCATTAGCGAGAGTGCGAGTTCAGAAACAACCAATAGGCTGCGCAGACGATGCCGACGTAGATACAAACCGCCCTCGCCCTGACCACTGCGGCCGCCAGCTTTCAGCGAGGTATTTGGATCCAGCTTGATGGCGCGCCAAACCGGAGCCGCGCCGAAAAGAATGCCAGTGAGCAGCGAGACGCCGAACGTAAATGCCAAGACGGCGCCGCTGATTCCGATATCTTCCAACCGGGGAATATTGCCAGGATTCATGGTGCGAACCACGTACAGGCTCATGCGCGCGACGATGAGTCCTGCCACGCCGCCGAGGAGCGCCAAGAGAATGCTCTCTGTGAGCATTTGCCGCGCGACGCGCTGCCAACTTGCTCCTAGAGCGGTGCGGATGGCCACTTCTTTTTCGCGCGCTGCCCCGCGCGCCAGAAGCAGGCTGGCAACGTTGGCACAGGCGATGAGCAAGAC
Organism: uncultured Acidobacteriota bacterium; assembly: GCA_963798585.1. Lineage (GTDB taxonomy): Bacteria > Acidobacteriota > Terriglobia > Acidiferrales > UBA7541 > Acidiferrum. The sequence continues at coordinate 177,141 of CAWCTJ010000007.1, read as the reverse complement.
TAGAGTTACCGAGCCCAGCAGCACGAGCAGGGCGCGGCGAACGTCCCCGACGACCTGCTCTTGCAGGGCGACGACATGCATACCAAAACTTTGGTCGCGCTTGTCTTTTTCACGAATGCGGTTCGCAATGATGTCGACGTCGGCTTGCGCCTGTCGGACCGAAACTCCCGGCTTTAGTCGCACGACGATGTTGTAGTTCTCGTCGTGCCGGCTTTGCGCGGCATCGGCGGCCAATGGCAGGGGCAGGAAAACGTCCACTTTGTCCATGGGCACTTCCGACGGCATCACTTCAGCGCTGAGCATGAAGCCGCGCTGTAGTACGCCTGCCACGGTGACGGGCTTGCCATCCAGCGTGACGCTCTTGCCGACGATCTGGGGATCGGAGTTGAACAGACGTTGCCAGACGCGGTGGGTGAGAATCACAACTTCCGGTTTGCCGGGCTGGTCCTCTTCTGGCAACAAGAGGCGGCCCAACAGAACTTTTGCGCCGAGCATTTGCAGCAAACTGGACTGCGCGCGCATTCCGGCGACCAGCTCGGGCTGCTCGCGGCCCGTCAGCGTGAAAGGACGGCTCTTCGCGAGCGCCATCTGCTCGAAGGAATGATTTTCATTTTGCAGGTCGATGAATTGGCCGGGCGAGGGCCAGTCTCGGAAAATGGCAAGCGCCGGGGAGTGCAACCAAATCGCGGCCAGGCGATCCGCGTGGGGATAGGGCAGCGGACGGAGCAATAGCGTGTCCACGACGCTAAAAATGGCGGAGTTGGCGCCAATGCCGATGGCCAGGGAAGCTAAAATCACCAGCGTCGAGAGCACGCTTTTGCGAAACATGCGCCAGGCGTAACGAAAATCTTGCAGCCAGGTGTACATGAGGCCCTCCCGCGTTTGAATGGACGATGATATGCCGCGCGCGGAGTTCCGGCCAGGAAGAATTCGCTGAAATTCCGTCGCGCCGGACTCAGCCGAGCGAGTTATACAAGCGACGTGTGGTGATCTTTCGTCCTCACAGATAAGACGCACGCTCGGCTTAAATATCGTTCGCCGTGAAGAGAAAGCATAAATGCTTCAGGCATTGACGCTACAGGTTGTACCCGATGGCTGGCGGGCACGCGGAGGGCCACAATTAGGTGTCGTGCATTTCACCAGAAATGGGGCCCATACCTTATGAAAATCGCACAGGTCGCACCGCTATACGAGAGTGTTCCGCCACATTTATATGGCGGAACGGAACGCGTGGTTTCGTATTTGACGGAAGCGCTGGTGGAGCAGGGGCATGACGTGACACTGTTCGCCAGCGGAGACTCAATTACCGAGGCGCGGTTGATTCCGGGCTGCGAACGGTCGCTGCGCTTGAGCGAGGATTGCGTGGACCCTATGGCGCACCACGCGGTGATGCTGGACAAAGTGATTGGGATGGCGGACGAGTTCGACATCATTCACTTTCACACGGACTACGCGCATTTTCCCTCCAGCAAAAGTATGGGACTGCGGAATGTGACGACGCTGCACGGGCGGCTGGATTTGCCAGATCTGGAACCGCTGTACCGGCATTTCGATGAGATGCCACTGGTATCTATTTCTTATGCGCAGCGCGAGCCCGTGGGCGAAGTGAATTGGGTGGGCAATGTGTATCACGGTCTTCCCGCGGGATCGCTGAAGGCAAATATGGAAGAAGGCAAATACCTGGCGTTTCTGGGCAGGATTTCGCCGGAGAAGCGGCCGGACCGGGCGATTCGCATCGCGTTGAAGGCGGGTATCCCTCTGAAGATCGCCGCAAAAGTGGATCGCGCGGACCGGGAATATTTTCAAACGCAAATCAAACCGCTGCTGAAAAATTCGGGCATCGAGTACATTGGCGAAATCACCGAGTCGGAGAAATCCGACTTTTTGGGGAACGCGTATGCTTACCTCTTCCCTATCGACTGGCCCGAGCCGTTTGGACTGACGATGATTGAGGCCATGGCTTGCGGGACGCCAACGATCGCGTTTTCCTGTGGGTCGGTCCCGGAGATACTGGAAGAGGGGGTGTCGGGGCTGATGGTGAATTCGGAACAAAGCGCGGTCGAGGCGCTACGACAAATTCCGCGAATGAGCCGCGCCAAATGCCGGGCGATGTTCGAGAAGCGATTTACCGACGTGAGAATGGCGAAAGATTATTTGAAAGTGTACGAAGCGCTGATCAGCGAACCATCGACGACCGCGCCGAGTGGGGCGAGCCGCAGGTCAGACCAGCGCATGCGCCGGGAATTGTGACACCTCGGCGGGCGACAACGACTTGCTGGACTTGGTGGGCCACAGCAAGTTAGCGAACGACAGCAGTTAACAACGACGACAACGCCATGATTGATCCGGTAAAAGATATTTTGCAGGTGGAAGACCAGTACTACGTTCGGGCGACGTCGTCATTGGCGGACGACCGGACGCGCGTGCTGAAGTACGGAAAAACGTTCGCGGTATTCAATCGGTTTGGCGACCTCGAAGCGCTGGGTCCGGTACAGTTTGGGATTTTTTATTCCGAGACGCGGCATCTATCGCGCTTCACGCTGCGGTTGAACGGGCGCGAGCCGATGCTGCTGAACTCAACGATTCGCGACGACAATGGATTTCTCGCGGTGGATTTGAGCAACGTCGATTTCGCCGTGAACGGAAAAATCGAATTGGCCCGCGGCACCATTCATCTTTTCCGCTGCAAATTCCTCGATCAAGCCGGCTGCCACGAGCAGATTCGCGTAATGAATTATGGAATGGAGACGCTGGAGGCCTCGATCAGCGTGCGCTTCGCCGCGGACTTCGCGGATATTTTTGAGGTGCGCGGTTCGGTGCGCGAACACCGCGGAGAAAGCCTGCCGGCGCGCATGAGTAGAGATGAGGTGGTGCTAGGCTACCGCGGCCTGGACAATGTGGAACGACGCACGCGTCTAGAGTTTGATCCATTGCCGGCACTTTTGACCGAGAGCCAGGCGCAATTCGATCTAACTCTTAAGCCCAGAGAAGACGCGTTGCTGAACATCACCGTGCAATGCGAGCAGGGCGCGGAGCGGAAGTCCGCAGTTGCATACTCCACGGCATTTCAAGAATTACGGGGAAGAGCGCTCAGCGGACCTTTGCGCGAATGCAGAATCATCACGTCCGACAAGCGTTTTAACGCCTGCCTGGAACGGTGCGAATCGGACTTGAGCATGTTGATCGAAGGAAATCCGGAGAGCAATTATCCTTATGCCGGAGTGCCGTGGTTCAGCACGGTCTTCGGGCGGGACGGCATCATCACCGCGCTGGAGTGTTTGTGGCTGGCACCGGAGATCGCCAAGGGGGTCTTGCGTTACCTTGCGGAATCGCAGGCCACGGAAGAAAACGAGGAACGGGACTCCGATCCGGGGAAGATTTTGCATGAAATGCGCCGCGGTGAAATGGCGGCGCTGCAGGAAGTGCCCTTCGGGAAATATTACGGTAGCGTGGACGCGACGCCGTTGTTTCTGATTTTGGCGGGAGCCTATTACGCGCGGACGGGAGACAGCGACTTCATCGCGAGCATCTGGAGCAACATCGAAGCCGCGCTCGAGTGGATCAGCGCGTACGGAGACGTGGATGGCGATGGCCTTGTGGAGTACGAACAGAAATCCGAGAAAGGCAAGGGATTATCGCAACAGGGATGGAAAGACTCCTACGATTCAGTGTTCTACAGCGATGGGCGGCTCGCGGACGCGCCGATCGCGTTGTGCGAAGTGCAGGGTTACGTCTATGGCGCGAAACAGGCGGTGGCGCTGCTGGCGGAGTCGCGCGGTGACGCGAAGCGCGGCGCAACCTTGCGCGCCGAAGCGGAGGCACTGAAAAGCAAATTTGACGCGGCATTCTGGTCGGAGGAATTGGGACTTTACGTACTCGCGCTCGACGGAAAGAAAAAACCCTGTGCGGTACGGACTTCGAATGCGGGACATACGATGTTCACCGGAATCGCCGCCCGCGAACACTCCGCGGCACTGGCGGAAACACTGATGAGCGAGCAGATGTTTTCCGGCTGGGGTGTGCGCACGCTGGGCACGAGCGAAGCGCGATACAACCCGATGTCTTACCATAACGGATCGGTTTGGCCGCACGACAATGCGCTGATTGGACTGGGACTTTCGCTGTACGGCGGCCAAGAGCACGCAGCGCGGATTTTGTGTGGAATGTACGATGCGAGCCTGCAGTTTGATTTGCATCGTTTGCCGGAACTCTTTTGCGGATTTCACCGCCGCGTGGATGGCGACAATGGTCCGACGCGCTATCCCGTGGCATGTGCGCCACAAGCTTGGGCTTCGGGCGCGGTGTATCTATTGCTGAGTGCGTGCATGGGCATGAATATCCGCGCGCTGGAGAAAACGATTACCTTCTCGAACCCGATGCTGCCGGCAAATCTGGATGAGGTGCGCATCGAGCGGCTGCGAGTGGGCGCCGCTACTGTAGATTTGCTGCTGAAACGGCACTCGCGAGGAATTGCCGTAGAGGTGCTGAAGAAAGATGGCGAACTGGAAATCGTGAAGTCCCTTTGAAATTTTCCCCGATCAACTGATGGAGCAATAGCCAACCTTTCCGGAAAGCGTTATGAAAGACTGGTGGCGGGATAGCAGCCACGTCGCAAAGTGAATTAGAATGGAATGGCACGTCAGTGTCGGGGCGTAGCGCAGCCTGGTAGCGCGCCTGCCTTGGGCGCAGGAGGCCCCCGGTTCGAATCCGGGCGCCCCGACCACTTATTTCAATAAACTTTCCTGATTTCACAGCAGTGCAAGCGGCCACCTGCGGCTGCTTTTTTCGGTCGCTGTTCCAAGCCCTCAAGGACGCCGATCTCTAGATTTCGGGACCTGCAACGCCATTCGGGATAATGGCGTTACCGGATAGGACGTTGCGGATTTACTGCACCGGTATAGCGTTGCGGGAGTCGAGCGTAAGCGAGTTTGCGCCGGCTTTGAGTTGGATCGGCGTGTTCCACATGATGGGCTGGTTGTTGTAGCGCGTTGAGATCATCAGGTAATACGTCCCCGGGGGCACACCCGGAAAGGTTCCGCTGCCGTTGACGTCAGCTCGCACGGCCGAGGCGGCATTCACGTTAATGGCGTCCAGAATCTTTTGACAGTCCGGCGTGCGGCTAACACAAATGCTGCCCACGTATTTATACGGCGACATTCCTGCCGGGACGGAAATGCCACCTTTGGCGAGCGCGGCCGCGTAGGGGTCGCGCAGAATTACGTAAGGACGCCCGGCGAGCGCATTCGGAGCGCCGGGTTGCGTGGGAAATCCTGAGGTGATTGACAGAATGGCGTTGCCGAGGGGCGCGGCTGGAGTGGCGAGGGTGGCAGGTCCGCTGGCTGTCCCGGTTCCCCGCGCTCCCGCGGACGCGGTCACCGTTCCCGCGCTGCCGCCGCCGGAAGGAATTGTTTTGCTCGGAGTGAGAACTGAGAGGTTGCAGGTCTGCTCGAGTGGAGCGAAAGTGAAGTCACCGGCGTCGTTCTGCCCGATGACGGTACGCCCGTGCACCTGGTATGGGCCGGTGTCTCCAGGGTCGAGCGATCCGTCGGGCTTGAACGCCAGATTCAGCGGGCGATCTGGAGCGTTGATACGGATTACCGCCTTAGCTCCATCAGCCACCACGGTATACGGATACGCGCGGGCAGCGTCGGGGCCGCAGCCGAGAATTGCGGACTCCGGGAAGAACTGCACGCTGAAACCCGTGGAGGCGGCGTAGATGCCGTGCATGCGAATGCCGGGTGGCGTCGGCGGCCCTTTGTCTCCGCCAAACATGCCCTTGAGAAGATCCGTTTGCATCGTCTGTATGCCAACCCCGGCGCCTTTCGAGGAAAGATTCAAAGCGGGGCAGGTGGCCGTCTTGGGTGAAAACGTTGCGTGGCCCTGGTCGCCGCTATTCACCGCCCCATAAACGCGATTGCCGGCCGAATCGTATACCTCAGGGCTGGAAGCGGCTTGACTGTTGGTTATGGACATTCCGTTCTTGTCTTTATATCCGCCGCTGTAGGAGTTTCCGTTGCTTCCGCTGGTATATCCGGAGGCAATCACTCCGTCAATTTGCAGCGGGCCGGGGCCCACGATCGTGCCATCAGGCCTCAGCGTTAGCACCAACGGCTTTGGCGTGGTGTCGATCACGATGGCGGTACGATCGGCTTTGAAATCGATGCGGTAGTTGTGCTGGTCCGGAGACAACATCGAGCAGTTGACGAGCACTCCTCCATCAATGAAGTCCAGCCGCCAGTTGCCCGCGCCCTGAAACACACCCGCCATAATCGGTCCGGTAGGAGGGTCTTTGGCGGCGGAAGGGAGCACCTGCGAGATCATCTGGCTAAACGCGCCGAGGAGAGCGTTGCCCGTGCAAGACGCGGGAAGCCTGCCGGACGTGACGCATCTGTTGATGGCGCGCTCCTCGGGCGTTAGTGGTTTCTTGCCGGTGATGGCCTGTTGCGCGCGCGCCTCGATGGCATCGTTTTCGTCGTTGGCTTTCTTTACATTGGCCTCGTAAAGGTCATTCTGTTTTTTATCGAAGGCTTTGGCTCGCGCAATTTCGTCCGCCGATGGCTGCTTGCATGTCGGGAGAAGTTTCTTTAGCGCCGCACGCGTTTCCGTGGTGTAGGCCATCAAGCCATTGGCCAGGATGTGGTCGGGATGACCGACGAAGCAGGTGCCGGCGTCCGAGAGATCGCGGATGTTGCAGTTTTCGATGTACACGCGCTGGCCGCTGCACACGTAATTGACGTGCTGCAGTATGTCTTGCGCGACAGCAATGCCGGTGGAAAAGAAAACGAGCAGGATGGCGACGGCGCAACGCAGGTAACTGCCGTAGTGGCGCTCCTCGATTTCCGCGAGCCGGGAAGTCGTGACCTCCCAAAGATTCGACAAGAGTTGGCTTCGCGATATTGCCATGCAGCATCACTCCCAAACGCGCACAACCGGCAGCCCGTGCGTGTCGCCACATGCTACGCCGAAAAGCCCATGGAAACTAGAAACAGTATCGAACGCGATAGGCTTAGCTGAGTGCCTCTGCCCGGGCGTGAATTTCGCAAATGTGCGATATTACTCCCGGTACTTTTGTGCGCGCCGCTTCGGACTTGCCCGCCAGCTTCCAGCGCTTTCACCGCATCGCTCTAAAATTTTCTGGGCGGGCTATTCAGAAGCCTTGCCAGAACTAAGGATCGCAAGACCGATGCGCTGGAAACCTGCCAACGTCCTTCACTGGCTGTTCGACCCCGCGCACGGCATGTCGCACGCCTTAATCCCCCGCTGGCTATTTCTTCGCGCTCTGGGTCTGATCTACTTCTCCGCATTCCTGTCGCTGCTGTATCAAATCCGAGGCCTGATCGGTCCATCCGGAATTCTTCCCGCAGCTGAACACCTCGAAGCCGTGGCAAATTCGGCGGGCCACGCGCGCTACTGGTACGCTCCAACGCTACTGTGGTTCTCCACCAGCTCGCACATGCTGATGGCGTTGTGCTGGGCGGGCCTCCTCGCGTCGCTGCTGCTGACTTGCAACGTCTGGCCGCGCGGAATGCTGGCCATCTGCTTCGTGAGTTTTCTTTCCTTCGTAAGCGCAGCCTCGGAATTCTCCGGCTATCAATCCGACGGCATGCTGCTGGAGGCCGGATTCATTTCGCTCTTCTTCGCGCCTCCGGGATGGCGCCCGGGCTTGGCGCGCATCGCACCCACCCATGCGCGCCGGCCTTTCTTCTGCTCTGGGAGTGGTTCCGCATTTACTTCGAGTCGGGCGTCGCGAAAATCGCCAGCGGCGATCCAGCAGTGGCGCCACTTCACGGCCATGGACGAGTATTACCAGAACGGCCCGCTGCCTACTTGGCTCGGCTGGTACGCGCAACATCTCCCGCACTGGTTTCACGCCGGCACCGCATTCGCCACGCTAGCCGTTGAACTGGTCCTGGTGTGGATGCTGTTCCTGCCGCGACGCTGGCGCATCGCCTGCTTCTTTATCGTGACGCCGCTGCAAATCGGAATCATCCTCACCGCCAACTACGCGTTCTTGAACTATCTGGTTTTGGTCCTGGGTTTTCTGCTTCTGGATGACCGCTTCCTCGCGCATTTCCTGCCACGCGCTTGGAAGGGAAAGATTTGCCTCGATCAACCGCAAGAATCGTTCGCATGGATGCGCATCTTCTCAACCGCATCATCGGTGAGTGATCAAACTCGCGCTCATCACTTGGACCAACCGTCTGCGGCGCTCCTCTGGCGGCTCTAAAAATCGGCCAACACGATATTCATTTTCTTGTGGCTCTTCTATTCCTCGCCGCGCATTATGCTCTGGATGTTTCAGCCTGGGCCTTTCTCTGCCAACAGCCCCGGTGACGCTCCTGGAACCCTCGCGCATCGCCGGCCGTTACGGCCTGTTCGCGGTGATGACCCGGGGCCGCTACGAGATCGAGTTCCAAGGCTCGCAAGACGGCCAAACCTGGATTACCTATCCATTCCGCTTCAAACCGCAGGATCCCGCGAAGGCTCCCTGGGATTTACGCCCCCTATCAGCCGCGTTTCGACTGGAATTTATGGTTCGCTTCGCTAGGCGAGTGGCGCGAGAATCCCATTGTGCCTAGAACCGAAGTGCGCCTTGCTGACGGCGACGCGGACGTCCTAGCGCTCTTTGCCGCCAATCCGTTCCCTAACCAGCCGCCGCGCGAAATCCGCGCCGTAGTTTGGCAATACTGGTTCACGACGCCGTCAGAAAAGCGCACCCAGGGCCTATGGTGGCGCCGCCAACTCCTGGGCCTTTACGCCCCCGCCATCGAACGCGAACCCGGACGGTAAACTAACAGTCATCGAATGGCCGCCGCCACTCCCTCCGCGCGAGTAACCAGGCTCGGAGTGCAGCTATCTCCTTCATTGTTCATCAGCCGGGAATAGCCACGCGAGGTACGAAGGGATGTGGCCACAGTCTTAAGTAATTCACGTTAGTTGATACAGAAGTCGTCGTCCTAACCAAGGGCGACGGGCGATCTACCCGAAGACGCGGTTCGGCGGCACATTCTAGATCGCGGAGAGCGATCCCAGGTTCAGCGGATGGGGAAGAAGAGGTCCCGAGAGTCCACGCTCCAGCCACGGATGGCTTGCGGTCTGACCAGGCTCGGTGATCGGCCGTCCAGTTTGTTGCTCATCAGTAGAGAATAACCATTTGCCAGGTACGAAGGGATCTCGCGGTAATCGGGGACCGGAATGTACGGACCCTTTTTCCCCAGTTGCACGCGATATCGATTGTCTTGAAACAAATGCGGCAGCAGACGTCTTCCAGCCTTCTTGCCGCGAGACACTGTTGCAAACAGCATCGGAGCCCCCGAAATAGCAAAAGTCTCCGCTATTCTACAAACACCGGTCTGGGAGGGTAAGCGGCAACACTGTGGAAAAATGTGCATGCTTGTGCATGCTTTTTTCGCGGCTAAGTCATTGTGGAGCAGGGTCTCGGATAGCAAACAGGGGGCGGCCTTTGCTTTTCTGTCACCCAATCGCGAAGGCAGCGCGAGAGTTTGTCCGTCGGCTCTCGAGAAACTGCAGATATTCAGGCATGCCCTCGCCGGTCTTGGCGGACAGCTTGAAGATTTCCATGCCGGGGCGCACTGCCTGGATGTTGCGTGTGGCGGCGGTCTCGTCGAACTCGACGGCGGCGGCGAGGTCCACTTTGGTGATCACCGCAACGTCGGCGCTATTGAAGATGGTTGGATATTTCAGGGGCTTATCCTCGCCTTCGGTTACCGAGAGCAGCACGAAGCGCAAATCTTCGCCCAGATCGTACGAGGAAGGGCATACCAGATTCCCCACATTTTCGATGAACAAAAAATCCAGCTGCGTTGAGATCCCAACCCTCGAGGGCGTTCTGGACCATGGCGGCCTCGAGATGGCAGACCGTGCCGGTGATAATTTGCTTTACAGGGGCCGACTGCGCGCCAGGCGCGCCGCATCATTTTCCGTGGCGAGGTCACCCACGAGCGCCGCGACTTTGTAGCGGGAATGCAGCAGCGTCAGCGTCTTCTCGAGAAAAGCGGTCTTGCCGGAACCTGGGCTCGATACAAGGCTGACCACCAGCACGCCGGCTTCGCGAAAACGCTCGCGAAGCGCGCGGGCGATCACGTCATTTTGTTTGAGGACACTTTTTCGCACTTCAACGAGACGTGGTTCGGCGCTCATTCGGTTGCCTCCAAGACTTGGGGCTCCAGAGACTCGGGTGCCAGGTCTTTGATTTCCAGCGCAACGACTTCGAGTTCTTTTCCACGCAACACGGTGGGCGTCGCCGTGCCGCACTCCGGGCAGCACATCCACTGGATGGAAGAAACCGAACGCGGGACTTCACACTTGGGACAAAACACTTCGACAGGAACTTCTTCGATCAGGAGTTGCGAGCCCCCGAGAGGCGTGGCGTGGCAGGCCATTTCGTACGAAGAAAGCAGCGCTTGCTTCACAACGCCGGACAAAAGTCCGAGGCGCAGGTGCACGGCCTGGACTTGCAAGCCACCGCGGCTCTCCGCTTCTTCCTGCGCCATTTCGACAATGCTCATGGCGATTGAAAGTTCATGCATATGCGAACCTCAGTCAAATAAGCCAGCCAACATCAAAGTTTGCGCTGCCGCAAAAACCTACAACGCTTGTTGCGCTCCGACCTGCGTTACGTGGCCACTATGCGCTTCACGTCACGTGCGCCAGCCACGCGGAATCCGTTTCTTCGATGGCCGCGGGGCGTGGAAGGTTCGCGAACGCGGCTAGCGCGGCCTGGCCCAAACTGATGCCACCATCGTTCGCCGGCACGATGTGATTGGTCCAAATTTTCAGATGTTCAGGTTCCAAGAACTTTTTCAGATCGCGCAGGAGCAGTTCATTTTGAAAAACGCCGCCGGAAAGCACGACGGTATCGACCGCGTGCGCGCGAGATAAAGTATCGACGGCATCGCGAAGGCCTTGTGCGATGCCGCGTTGAAAGGCGCGCGCAATTTCACATTTGTCCCGGCCGCGGATGCGATCGCGAATGACGTTTTGGAGCAACGGGCGAAAATCTAATTCCTCGGCCGCGAACGGAAACAGATATGCGTCGGTCGCGGTCGCCGGTGACTGGCTGGCGAGGCGCTCAAGCCACATGGCGGCTTGGCCTTCAAAGGTAATTTCCCGCGTAAAGCCGAGCAGCGCTGCGGCGGTGTCGAAGAGGCGTCCCATGGAAGTGGCGGCGAACGAGCGGATCTTGGTGTGCACCAGTTTCAGCGCATCAAGATAGCGGGAAGGAAATGCAAAGGGTGGAGCGGTGAAGTCCGGCATATCGTTCAACTGCGCAAGAAAACCGGCGGCGGCCTGGACCGGGAACATCGCCGCGGCGTCGCCGCCTGGCAGAACGGAAGGGTGCAGATGCGCTACGCGGGTCAAACCTTCGCGGATGCTGCCGACGAAAATTTCGCCGCCCCAGATTGTGCCGTCGTCGCCATAGCCGGTGCCGTCGAAACTGATTCCCAGAACGCGCTGGTTCCATGCGGCGCGTTCCGCTAAAACGGAAGCGATGTGCGCACGATGATGTTGCACGGCGATCTTTTCGGACCCGGGAAGCTCGAGGGCGTGCATGGTCGAAACATATTGCGGGTGCACGTCGTGAACCACGAGCAATTCGCTCGGATCGATTTCGTACATCGCCAGGAGATCCTGGATGGTTTCGCGGAAGGCGCAAAACGATTGATAGTGATCCAGATCACCGATGTGCTGGCTTACGAAAGCCTGGCCATCGACCACCAGAGTGATGGAATTTTTCAGGTCCGCGCCTACAGCGAGGATGGGGCGCGTGGTGGGAATTTTGGCCGCGGCGCTTGGTGCGTACCCGCGCGCACGGCGAAGAATGGCCGGGCCGAAAACCCCGGCGCGAACGACGGAATCGTCAACGCGGCGGGCGATGGGGCGTTCGCCGATGAGAAACGCGTCGGCGATGCCGGAGAGTTGTTGCAATGCGTCGGCGTCTTGGTAAGCGATGGGCTCGCTCGAACGGTTCGCGCTGGTCATCACTAGAATTTCTGGCGCGCCGGCAGCGAACAGCAGTTGGTGCAAAGGCGTGTAGGGCAGCATGATGCCGAGTTCATCATTTTCCGGCGCGATCTCTCGTGCAACTCCTGGTCGCAACTTCCGTTGCAAATTCTAGCGGAACGCGGCGCAGACAGTCTTCGCCGGAGCCAGAACGATGGGTGTGCGACGCGAAAGCAACAGCTCTCCGCTTCGGGAGTCAACTCAACCAGGCTGCGCGCGACGGCGATATTTTTCGCCATTAAGGCGAATGGTTTTTCTTTGCGGAATTTTCTGGCGCGCAAGGCGCTGACAGCATCGGCATTCTTTGCGTCGCAGGAAAGATGGTAGCCGCCGAGACCTTTCATTGCGATGATCTTGCCGGCGAGCAGAGCATCGACAGCCTTGCGAATCGCTGCAGCATCTCCGCGCGTCACTTTGTCGCCGACTTGGAAGAAATAATGCGGTCCACAGGCGGGGCACGCCACTGGTTGGGCGTGGAAGCGGCGATTGGCGGGATCGGTGTATTCCGCGGCGCAAAAATCGTCCAGGGGCCAATCAGCCATAGTGGTGTTGGGACGGTCGTACGGAAGTCTATGGATCACGCTGTAGCGGGGTCCACAGTTGGTGCAATTGATGTACGGATAGCGGTGGCGACGGTCGTGCGGATCGGAAAGTTCCTGCAGACATTTGTCGCAGGCTGGGAGATCGGGCGAAATGCGCACGGTAGGCTGTTGTTCGCCGGTGCTCTCGCGAATTGAAAACTCCGCGAATCCTTCCACTTCTTCATTTTCGACTTCGATTTCCTCAAGTATCGCTGATCGCGGTGGATGACTCTTCATCTCTTTTAAGAATTCTTGGAGATCTTCTTCTCTTCCTTCGAGATGAATTTGTACTCCGTTTTCGGCGTTCAACACCCAGCCACGCAGATCGTTCTCGCGCGCCAAACGATACACGAAAGGGCGGAAACCGACCCCTTGGACCACTCCGCGGACCGTGATGGAGCAAGCTTTCGGCATGAATTTTATTCTGCGTTCACCACACACCTTTCACTACGCAACCCCGGCCCTGCCAACCGACTTGAATCACTTTGCCGTCTTCGACGAGCAACGGCACGGTAAACGGCGGTTGCGCCAATTGGTGCATGCGTTCGCGTGCGCTGCTGTCCCGATCGATGTCGTACTCGACGAACTCGCGATTCTTCCATTCCAGCCATTCGCGCATCTCGCTGGTGAACGGGCAGTTTGCGGTTCCGTAGAGTTCGAGGTTAGGCATGGACAAAGGCCTCCAGTGTTTCGAAACATCGATGGTCAGCAAATCCGCGGCAGAGGATCGCCGACCAGCATGTCCACGATGCGGTTGCCGCCATAGAGCGTGGTGACCAGGACGGCGCCGGCGGGTTGTTCGCGAACCTCGCCGATCATGACGCGCATCTTCACCGCCAGGCGTCGCGCGCAAAGCTTGCAATGCGGTGTCGGCGTGCTCGCGGGCAACAACGGCGAGAAATTGGCCTTCGTTGGCGATGTGCAGTGGGTCGAGGCCGAGCAGTTCGCAGGCGCCGCGCACGGCATCGTGTATGGGAATTTTTTCCTCGAAGAGAACAATACCCAGGCCGCAATCGCGCGCAAGTTCGTTGAGCGAGGTGGCCACGCCGCCGCGCGTGGGATCGCGCATCCAGCGGACGCCGGCGCCGCTTCGCGCGCCAGCGCTTGACGAGCGGCAACACCGAACGGGTATCGGAACACAGTTCAGCCTCCAGATCGAGCTCGCCGCGCGCCAGCAGAATGGTGATGCCGTGGTCGCCGATTGGGCCGGAGAGAAGGACTTTGTCGCCGGGGCGCACGGAGCGCGGAGAAATTTCAACTCCGGGAATCAGGCGACCGATGCCCGTGGTGGTGATGTACATGCCGTCGGCTTTGCCATGTTCGACGACTTTGGTGTCGCCGCCGGCGATGAGGACGCCAGCCTTTGCGCGCCGCTTGGCCATGGCGCGCACTTCCGCTTCGCAGGATATCGGTGGGCAATCCGGCTTCGAGAATGAAGGTGACGACCAGGGCTTCGGCTCTGGCGCCGGAGACGGCGAGATCGTTCACCGTGCCGTTGATGGCGAGTTCGCCGATGGAGCCGCCGGGAAAACGCAGCGGCTTGACGACAAAACTGTCGGTGGTCATAGCGATGCGGGTGCCGTTGATTTGAACGTGCGCAGCGTCGGCCAAGCGGTTCGGGGAGGCACCGTAAAGAAGCGGCGCGAACAAGCCTTCGACAGCCGGCGGCTGGCTTTGCCGCCGGCGCCGTGGGCCATTTCGATTTGCGGTTCGCGGAACTGGATTTTTGGGCGGAGCGATCAGCGGGCTGCGCGATCTTCTGGGCTCAATCTTGACTCAACGGGCAGCCGATGACGTCGCGGCTGGCATCGACGGCTTGCGGTGTTCGTAGTTGTAGTAGGCGGCGCATGATCCTTCCGAAGAAACCATCAAAGCGCCGACGGGATGTTCCGGCGTGCATTCGTTGCCGAACAAGCTTGCACTGCGCGGGCTTCAGGACGCCCTTGCAGCACTTCGCCGCACTGCGCGGCTTTGGGATCGGTGACGCGGACGCCGGGAACGGTAGAATCGCTGCTCGGCGTCCCACTCGCGCGTACTCCGTCGCGCAATGCGCAGGGCGGATTGCGAAATAAATCCGAGGCCGCGCCATTCGAAATACGGCCGCAGCTCGAAAACTTCGGCCATGGCGCGCAGTGCGGCGCGATTCCCTTCCCACGGGACCACGCGCTTGTATTGATTTTCGACTTTGGCCTCGCCGGCGTTGAGCTGGCGCAGCAGCATGACGATCGATTGCAGAATATCCAGCGGCTCGAAGCCGGAGACCACGATGGGCTTACCGTCGTTCCTCGGCGATCCATTCGTAGGGGCGGCAGCCAATCACCGTCGAGACGTGGCCAGGGCCGATGAAACCGTCGAGCCGCATGTCCGGCGAATCGAGAATGGCGCGGATGGCTGGAATGATGGTGATGTGGTTGCAGAAGACGGAGAAATTGTGCAGCCTTCTGCTTTCGCGCGCATGCAGCGTGAGTGCGGTGGAGGGCGCGGTGGTTTCAAAGCCGATGGCGAAGAACATCACGTGCTTTTCAGGATTGTTGCGCGCAGTTTCAGGGCGTCCGAGGGCGAATAGACGATGCGGACGTCCATGCCGCGCGCTTTGTATTCGAGTGGGCTGCCGTGCGTGCCGGGGACGCGCATCATGTCGCCGAAGGCGGCGAAAATAACATTCGGATTGCGCGGCGATAGACAGACCATCGTCGATCCGGCCCATGGGAAGGACGCAGACAGGGCATCCGGGGCCGTGAATCAATTCGATATTTTCGGGGAGCAAATCTTTCAGGCCGAAGCGGTAGATAGCGTGAGTGTGGCCGCCGCAAACCTCCATGATGCGATAATGACGATCGGGATCGGCGAGCCGGCGGATTTCTTCACCGGCCTTGGTGATCAGTTCCGGGCTCGCGAAATTCATCTACGAATTTCATGGCTTTCACCTCGTGCGTTTGATTCCGGTCCTGGCATTGCCTAGTGCTTCCATTTTGCGGGGACGGATCCGGGAATTCGCTCTCGAGGCCGTAGCCGCGCACTTCTTCCATGGCGGCTTCGACTTCGCCGAGCATGTTGAGGGTGCGCATTTGATCTGCGGCATCAGCTTCGCTGATTTTGCTCATCGCAAAACCCACGTGGATCAGCACCCAATCTCCGGGAACCGGCGGCTCATCCTGCAGGAGTCCGAGATCGACCCTGCGGCGCACACCGACAACGTCAACCAGCGCTTGAGTGGGGTTGAGCAGATCCAACTCGATGATTTTTCCCGGTATGGCTAGGCACACGGTGCAGCTCCCTTTGGCACGAATCTGCGGTGGATATTTACTAGCATCCGAATCATTCCTGTTGACGAGCCACAAGTTCGAATTTGAACTTGAGTTCATCTTTCAGGCGCAAAGCTCCGCCTGCGAACGAAAAGGGTTTGATGTCGTAGTCCGACTGCCGTAGGGAAAATTCTCCGGAGATACGCAGCATGAGGCCCATGTCGGCAACCCGGGCGTCAAAAGATTGCGACTGCGTGACGCCGTGAAAGGTCAGATCCCCGGCAATGCGCGCGGTCAGCAAATCTTTGCTGAGTCTCTGAACCGCGATTTCCTTGCTTTCAAATACCGCCTCGGGAAAGCGCTGAACTTCCAGGACATCCTGATACATGGTCTGTTCGATTTTTTTGCGGTCGTCGTTTTTCATTTCGTCGAGAATCTCCAGATTCGCGGTCTGCAGGGTAAGACGAACATGCGCTTTCTCATAGGTTTGCGGGACGAATTGAACTTCTCCAACAAAGTCGCGAATTCCAATGGTGGGATTGTGGCCAAACGACGAGAGCAGGCCCGTGGCGAATGCCTGCACGGTGAAGCGGCTGGCGGTTCGGTCAGTGAGAAATCTCACGGTCTCCCGTCCTAGTTGGGTTGCTGTTTGCATTTCCCGTGTGCTCACTCCTTAATCTTGCCGACGCCCGAGGATGAAATAAGAAAATTTTAGTTCGTCCTTGAGCTTCAGGGTGCCTCCGGCAACGGAAGCAATCTTTAATCCGTAATCCGATTGCATCAGGGTAAAAGAACCCTGCGCGCGGAGAGTGTCCGCTCCAACCACGACCTGCGATTCCAGCCCCATGCCGCGAGTGGCGCCGTGCAACGTTAAATCGCCGGCGATATTTATGCGATACATGTTCTCGCCGGTTTTTACAGCGGTGATCCGCGAACTCTTGTACTCGACGTTTGGATAAAAATTCTTCTCCAATACTTCATCAAACATCACGCGCTCGATCTCCCGGCGATCCGCCCTGCTTACTTCATCCATGATCTCCAGCGACGCCACGTTGATGGTCATACGCAGCGACGCATTCTGCAGGCTGCCGGGAACATAGGCTGCCACTCCATCAATATCCCGAATCGCGAACTTGGGGCTGTGCGCGACTACCGCGGCGATTCCGGATGCCAGAGCCTGCACCGTAAACAAACTCGCTTTCGAATCGATCACAAAATGAACCAAACCACCAGTCGCTTGAGTCATCTCGCCGTCCTCCGTTTCGGGGGAACGAAAGCCTACCATCAGAGCCGCCGACATTATTGGCCCCGACGTTTGTGGCGATGGCACGCCGCCACTACATAGCGCGCAGGCGGAAATAGCGTTCAAGGTCTGGCAAAGCCGCCGAGGCAATGTTGCCGACACCCATTTGCCCGAGATAGCGACGCACGGTCGGATTGGAGAGCACCAGCCCAGCGCCAAAAATTACGAGCGCCACGCCTCCGAGCATGAAAAGTGTTTCCTTGTCGCTGCCGTTTGTTTCTTCCGTTCGATTCATGACTTCAATCGCCATGGGCTTCTCCTTTGAGCGATACGCTTATTTCTTTGCAGGCCATTCGCCCGCAAGAATTCGAGTAACCAGAGAAGGGATGAGGTTCACGGCTTCATCGACGGCGACAGTCACCGGGGCGCTTAGCCCCATCTGCCCTTCTTCTGGGCCAAGAGTTTCCGGCACACAGCCGACGAGCAGGACGCGCTTGAGCTGTGCGCCCATATTCACCGCCATTTGCAGCACGTTGAGCGGATTCATGGCATGCGGTTCGATGAGACCCTGTTGCGATGCTTCGGCGTGCAAGCCGCTAATGTCCGGCTCGACGACGAAGAGCGTACCCGGTGCACCTTGGCCGGGATAGGCGTCAACAAGGATGGTGGTCTCGTAGCCTTCCATCAGCGCATAAGCGAGATCAAAACCGCGAATGCCGAAATCAGTCACGCGAACGCCCGGCGGAAACGCCTGACTAGCGAGCTTGCCGACAACTGCGACGCCGAATCCATCGTCAGCCAGAAAGATATTACCAATCCCGGCGATGAGAATTTGCTTCATTGCAATGGTTCGCGGTGCTTTGTCTTTGCCAACCGGTTCGACTTCGCCGACAGGTTCGACTTCGCTGGCGGCGAAGAAAAATCGGTGGCCGGGCTGGCGCATTAAACCGATGTCCCTGCCGGGGTCGTCGTCAACGACTACACAAACGTGAAAATCGCCGTCGTAATCTTGCTCGATGGACTCAACTACCGCGAGTTTTCCGTTCAGCGCGATGTCAAAAATATCGCCGCCGGCGCGCGGGCGAAGTCTTACGCTATCGCCGCGGCGAACTTGGACTCCTTGAATCTCAAGCGTATCAACAGGAGACTTGTCTTCTAGAAGTTGCCATTCCCATTCGTTCATGGCAGCTCCTCTTTCACGGTGCGAAGGCCGCGCAGTGCGCCGTGCAGTTTCTTGAATTGCTCTTCCGGCAAGGTTTCCGTGCGCTCGAGGATTTTTCGCGCGCGATCATCGGACTGGCGCATTTCCTGCTTCTCTTCGTCGGTCATGGTCATGATGCGCAGAGAGAGGATTTCATCGATCTCCGCGCCGTCGAAGAGATCGCCCGGGCTTTCCGGGGCGATTTCCGGATAGTCGTACAGAATAATCGGCGAAGAGAGCATGGTGTCACGTTGCCCTTCGTCACCAACTAGGATTGGCCAGGTTCCGATGTTTTGGCAGGTGGCCGCAAAATCGCGGTACGTTTCCGGCGGATCGATTAGCGAGACAAATTCGCCGCCACTTGCTTCAAGAATGGTGTGCGCGGAAACCAGCGATCGTGCCAGAGCCTGGTCGCGACTTATGGGTCCAAAACTGGCGATGCGCGAAACGTTTGAGATGCGAACAGTGAGCCTAAACAGAGCGTGAGTAATTTTTTTGGCGGCGAGTTCGATGACTCCAGCTAAACAGCTCTTGTCACGCTGAATCATCGCCACAACACTGCCGCGTTCGTCGCAAAGCGGTTCTCGTTCTTGCTTGGCGGATAGACGGAAAGGCCATTGCATTGGCTGCACGGCGAGAGCGGCGAGATTGAACTCCGTCACTTCGATGTCTTCTTCAACAGCCTCTTGCCAGGGCTGGTACACTTCGCCGTTGAGCTCCAGCCTTGGGACGATTTCGATATTTGCTGCGGTCAGTGCGGAGAGATCGCTCGCAGGTTCACGGAGTTTTCCGACAGAGCGGTCCACCATGCGGAGAAATCTGACGCGCACCATGCATTGTGTGGCCTCGTTTCCTTCGACCAAACATTCCGTTTGCATCGTGCAGGCGTCGGTGCCGCGCTGCGCTTCGCTGTAAGCCTGCGGGTAGACCACGCCGAAATTAAAACGTTGGCGATTTTTCACTGCCGAAGGGCGATAGGGATAGAGCATGTAGCCTTCGTAAAGCACAGCCTTCACGATGTTGTCTACCAGAGCGGTGTTCACAGGCGCACCGTTTCCGAAAGGGCGTTCAAGGCTCGCTCCAGAGCTTCCTCCCAGGTGGGAATGCCCTCGCGCATCTTGAATTGACAGAGCTTTTCAAAGGTATCTTTTCGCAGGGCCAGCCAGGCAGAGTTTGGGTAATGGGCCTCCATCAGATCCTTCCAGACCTTTACGGGCAAGCGGTACTTGGACTCTTTGTCCCAGGAGATTGGAGCTACTTGCAGCGTGCCATCTTCGCCCTGATAAAAGACGGTGCCGCTGAATTGAAAGTTCAGGGGCAAATCACCGTTTGTCACGCCGTTGAAGTATTTCGTTGCGGCGACGTTGAAGTCGAAGGTGCAAGGAACGGGAATGTCCGCCAGGACGCTGCCGGTGAAGGCCGGAACCACTACGCTGACGTGCGTCCACAACATGCTGCGCAAGGTCTGTCCCCAACGGTCGGGTTCGCCGAACAGATCTGAAAGGCGCGATTGTTCGTTGGCATCGTATTTTCGGCGGCTGGCTTCAATCTGGATCTGAATGCGCAGGGCAACCGTGTGAATGACCTCTTCGCTCGAATCATTCGTAATGCGAGCTTTGAAGGCCAATAGCGGAGCGGCGGCATAGGGCACGACCTCGGCGGTTTCGATAGCGAATTGCAGATTAGGCATGCGCGGCCTCACTGACGCGCACGGAGCGCTTCTTGAGGCTGGCAAAAAAGCCGCCAATTTCTCGCCACACTTCCGTGCCGCCGGAGAGCCCGTGCCAGTGCGTGCGGATCAGGCCGACCAGTTTGTAGCATTCATCGATGGGAACCAGGTAGTACTCGGCCTTGGCATATCCGCGAGTGTGGCCGACACGATTGACCAACAATGCGGTGACGTCCGGTTCCATTTGGCTGAGGATGGGATTGGCTTGCCCGATGTCGTCCCAGGTCTCGAGGGGCAACAGAGATTCGGTGGGTCCGGCGGGACTGGGATAGAGCGCAATAATTTTTCCGTGGGGCGTGCTTTTGAAGAAGAAGGCCATTTCGATGGGAACCGTCAGGCCGTCCCACTGCGCATCGGTGAGCTGAAAGTCTTGCAGAAAAAGGACGCGCCGCGGAACGCGCTTGTATTTTGTCCCGACCTGGCCATCGAAGAGGATGGCGCATGGTTCGCAGGCGCAGATGATGCGGCGATTGACGGGCTCGACAAGGTGGTCGTGCTCGGGAGCGAGTTCGCGGCTGCACATTTCGCAGCGTTCCACGGGCGCGCGCTTGCGGGCGAACTGGCGCAGCGCTGCGAAAGCGTTGCCTTCGTGCAGTGGAGTCGCTGGAGCCATTAGTCACCGCTCCGCGGCGCTCGGGCGGCGGAAAGCGCTGTCGTATTGTGGCCGCTCTCGAGTTGCGCGAGGGATACAAAACCGGAGCGCGTCAACGCACCGGTCTCTTCCACGACGATTGACGCGGCATCAGGCGCGGCATCTTGCAGCGCCGCTTCGAGCGTCGATTTCAGCGAGGAGGCCGAAGATCCGCAGCCCTTCGAGGCTTTGATGGCAAGACGTACACGGATTTCACCGTGCTCGCTCACGGAGATTAGCTCCGCGGCACCGCCATGCTTTTCCATCTGGATGCGAGATTTTTCCAGCGCGCGCGTCACCCGGGTTTGCAAATCGTCTGGGTGCAAGCCGTACAGCAGGAGCAGACTGCTCACCAGTTCATCGCGGCCGCATTTTTGGAGAATGGTGGCACCGGCTTCACCGGTCTGCGACGCCAACTCGAGAATGCGCTCGAGTCCGGCGCCGTGCAGGGCCATGAGCGACTCGAGAAGTTCACGTGCCATGGAACGCAAACTGGGATCGCTCGTCGATTCGAGTTGTTCGACAATTTCGCCGATGCGCTGAATCTGCTTTTGCAATGCGGTGTCCTGAGCCATAAGCTCCTTCAGACCAAAACGGAAGCGGGCGGGTGCGGTGCAAGAGGCTGACTGGCATCACCACATCCACCCCTTGCTCGCATCACCGCCGCTTCTACTACCGGACGTCTTCGAACGTCAAGCGTTCTGCCCAAACATCGGCGAATGGTGCGTCTCAAGCACCTTGCCGTTGCCCAGATACATGTGCACGCCGCACGGCAGGCACGGATCGAAGCTGCGGACCGCGCGCATGATGTCGATGCCCTTGAATTTGTCCGGGCCGTTCTCTTCGAAGATCGGCGTGTTCTGCACCGCGTCTTCGTAAGGCCCCGGCGTGCCGTAGATGTCGCGCGGATTGGCGTTCCAGGGCGTCGGCGGATAGGGATGATAGTTGGCGATCTTGCCGTCGCGAATCACCACGTGATGCGACAGCACGCCGCGCACCGCTTCGTGGAAGCCGCAGCCGATCGCCTCGTGCGGGAACTTTGAACTCAGTCCAGGTTCGCGTTCGGCCGGCGTGCAGTTCCGCCAGCGCCTGCTCGACGAAGTATAGAGCGCAGCCGCCGCCGCATAGGCCTGGAAGTAGGTGCGCGCGCGATCGCGTTCGATGGCGTTGCTCCACTTGGGGATCTTCCACTCGAACTCGACTTCGGGCAGCGAAGTGGTCTTCGGCAGATACATTTTGACGCTGTGGCCGGTGGCCTTTGATGTAGCCGATGTCCACTAGGCCCGCCAGCGCCGTGGCCCAGAGCCGCGCGATCGGTCCGCCGCCGGTGTCGAGCGCCAGGTGATCGCCGGTGCGCTTGTCCAGCCAGCGCGGCGACATGACCCAGGTGTACTTGCCCGCGAAATCGCGCTTCTGCGGCCGCGGAATGGTGGTCTGATTCCACGGATGGTTCTGATCGACGGGATTGCCCAGCGGATCGTTCTTCACAAACTTTTCGCCGTTCTCCCATTCGTCGTAGTAGGAGCTGCCGAGCAGAATGCGGATGTTCAGATTGATGTCCACCAGATCGGTGGTGACCAGTTTGCCGTCGACGACCACGCCGGGCGTGACATACATCGCCCGGCCCCATTCGGTCATGTTCTTGTAGGTGTAGTCGCAGACCGCGGGATTGTTGAACGATCCCCAGCAGCCCAGCAGCACGCGGCGCGCGGCCCACTTCTTCGTAGCCGGGCAGCGCCTCGTAGAAGAAATCGAACAAATCGTCGTGCAGCGGCACGACCTTCTTCATGAACTCCACGTACTTCATCAGGCGCACGAGATAATCGGTGAAGAGCTGAATCGTGGGAACGGTGCCCACGCCGCCGGGATACAGCGTGGACGGATGCACGTGGCGGCCTTCCATCAGGCAGAACATTTCGCGCGTCATGCGGCTCATTTGCAGCGCTTCGCGATAGAACGCGCCGGTGAACGGATTCAGCGCCGCATGATGTCCGCGATCGTGCGGTAGCCGTGCAGATTCGCGTGCGGCAGCGTCGGTCTTTTCCGCCTTGGCAAACACGCCGGGATTGGTTTCCTTCACCATCTGCTCGCAGAAATCCACGCCGACCAGGTTGTCCTGGAAAATATTGTGGTCGAACATGTACTCGGCGGCTTCGCCGAGATTGACGATCCATTCGCGCCAGCGCCGGCGGGCGCACGCCGAACGCCATGTTCTGCGCATAAGTCGCGCAGGTGGCGTGGTTGTCGCCGCAGATGCCGCAGATGCGGCTGGTGATGAAGTGCGCGTCGCGCGGATCTTTGCCCTTCATGAAAATGCTGTAGCCGCGGAAGATCGACGAGGTGCTGTGGCACTCCGCCACCTGCCGGTTCTCAAAGTCGATCTTGGTGAAAATTCCCAGGCTGCCCACGATCCGGGTGATCGGGTCCCAATTCATCTCCACCAGTTTTCGCGATCCGGTCGGCGTTCCTTTTGCCGCAGCGGTGATTGTTGCCATGATTTCCGCTCCTCTTCTAATTCTCGTCTTAGTAGCGCTCCGGGTCTGATAGCCGGTGGTGAGTTCGTGCCCGCGGATGCCGCCACTTCGGTTCCTTGTTTACCGTGGCGTTGGTGAACGCGCGCAGCGCCCGAATGGCCTGGCCGTAAATGCTGATGCTCGCGGCGGAGACTTTCGCGCCCGGCGGCTCGTCCATGAACGGCATGAACTTGTCCGGGAAACCCGGCATGGTGCAGCCGATGCAGATGCCGCCGACGTTCGGGCAGCCGCCGATCCCCGCCATCCAGCCGCGCTTGGGCACGTTGCAATTGACCACCGGCCCCCAGCAGCCGAGCTTCACGATGCACTTCGGCGAGCCGTACTCCTCCGCGAAATCGCCCTGCTCGTAATAGCCGGCGCGATCGCAGCCTTCGTGGACCGTCTTGCCGAACAGCCAGGTCGGCCGCAGTTGCTCATCGAGCGGAATCATCGGCGCCAGTCCCGCCACCTGATACAGCAGGTACAGCAGGTCTCCATGAAGTTGTCCGGCTGCACCGGGCAACCCGGGCACATTCACGATCGGCAGGCCGGCCTTGGACTTCCAATCCCAGCCCAGGTAGTCGGCCAGGCCCATGCGCCGGTGGGATTGCCCTCCATGGCGTGAATGCCGCCGTAAGTGGCGCAGGTGCCGCAGCCGACCACCGCCAGCGCTTTGGGCGCCAGGCGGTCGATCCATTCGTTCGTGGTAATCGGCTGGCCGGTCTTCGGATCGGTTCCCAGCGCGGCCCAGTAGCCTTCTTTCTTGATCTTCTCGTTGGGGATCGAGCCTTCGACCACCAGCACGAACGGATCCAGCTTCCCTTGCTCGGCCTGATACCAGTACTTCAGGAAGTCGTCGCCGTTTTCGTACGCCAGAACCGGATTGTGCAGATGCACCTTGGGCAGCCCGGGAATGGCTCCCAGCAAAACGTCTTCAATGCTGGGCTGCGTGGCGGCGGTGATGGAAACGGAATCGCCGTCGCAGCCCAGGCCCGCGGTCATCCACACAATGTGAACGTCGGAGACGGGAGACGGCTTTTGCGTTTTTTGACCGTAAGGAACCGCTTCAGGTGTCATCACTAGGTCTCTCCTTTCGGGCACTGCGAAATCCCAACCGAGACGACGCCGCAATGCGGGAGAAGTAAAGACACCTCCCGGAAGCAGCTCCGTTTGGGGCAGCTACTATCTAAAATTTCGATTGTAACAATTACAACGGCCGCAGGCATCCCACAATCGGGCAGAAGCGGAATTTGTCATCAGGGAGCGCCTTAAGGGAGGATAGGGGAATCCCTTACATGGTGTGGGGCTAGTCACTAAGTTCAGTAGCCACCATTCAGATTCATCGTCCATTCGATGGCATGCTGCACCAGCTCGCGGGCGTTGCGCAGCGCCAGCTTTTCTTTGATGTGCGCCTGATATGACTCGATGGTCTTCACGCTCAAGTGCAATTCGTCAGCAATCTGCCGCGTACCGTGACCGGCGCCGATCAGCCGGAACACTTCCAATTCGCGGTCCGTCAGATTCAACAGTGGAGATCCCTTAGACGGCGAAGTTCGGTGCACCATATTGCTGCAGCATGGTATTGGTCAGACGGTCGCTGAGATACACGTCCCCCTGCAAAATTCTGCGAATCGCCACCAGCACTTTCTCCGTGGCTTCTTGCTTCATGATGTAGCCGTTCGCGCCTGCGCGCATGGCGCGCTCGGCGTAAATGGTTTCGTCGTGCATCGAGAGAATTAATACCGGCAGATTCGCCGTTTTCATCCGGATTTCCTTCAGAACATCCAGCCCATCCGGACCGCTCAAAGAAATATCCAGTACGACTATATCTGGCGCCAGCGCGGCAATGGCCTGGAACGCGGAGTGCGCTCCTTCTGCTTCACCGCAAACGGACAGATCTGGTTCGCGATCAATCAGCAGCGCCAGCCCTTGGCGCACGATGGGGTGATCATCGACGAGCAGCACTCTATATTTCTTCGTTTGTGAAATCACCTGCGTCTTGGTCGCCATCGAGAGGCTCCTATTCGATACTACGAATCGGGAACATGCAAGTCACCGTGACTCCCCGCTCCTCGTTCTGCTGCACTTTCAGAGAACCGCCGACCATGTCGGCGCGATAGTTCATGATGCTGAGCCCGGCGCCCGGCTGGCTGGTCGGCTTCTTCGGGAAATCCTTCTCCGTCGTCCTCGAATTGCCAGCGTGCCAGCGCCGCTTTTGCCCGTCAAGCGAATCACAATATTTTTGGATTTGCCGTGGCGGATCGCGTTGTTGACCGCTTCTTGCGCAATCCGGTAAAGATGCGTCGCTAGCATTTACGTCGTATATCTCGACACTCTTTTCGCAGCGTAGGCTACAAGAGATGCGAAACAGTTGCTTCGACCTCGCCGGCCCATTTTTTCAACGCGGACACCAATCCCTGCGGCTCCGCCGCCACGGGATGTAAGCCGCGCGCGAGTTGCCGCGTATTGTCGATGGCCTGATTTACCATCTTCACGATTTTCGCTGCTTCCACCGCCTCGGGCAGCGACTTATCCGAAAGCTTTTCCTCCAGAACTTTGCTCATGAACGCAATGCCCGTTAAATGCTGCCCCAGTCCGTCGTGCAAGTCCTGGGCGATGCGCCGCTGTTCGCGCGCGCTGATCTCTAGAATCGCTTCCTCCAGTCCTTTGCGTTCGGTAATGTCGAATCCCACCCCGTGAATGAACCACGGCCGCCCATCCTCGTGGCGAATCATCTTGGCTTCACACTGAAACCACAATACGCGGCCATCACGCGCGATGACGCGATACGCCGAGCGCAACGGTTCCCCGGAAATAAACATCTCCGCCGCTTCCACGCTCCAGCGCATCTTGTCGTCGGGATGAATGCGCTGATACCAGCGCACCGGATCCTCCAACCATTCGCTTTGTGAAAATCCCAGCGCCGTCTCAATCTCCGGACTGACGTACGCTTCCCCGATGCCCTCGTCCAGATAGGCCATGAACACGACCGCGGGTATTTGTTCCACCAGCGCGCGATATTTCGCTTCGACGTTCGGCAACTGCGTCGGTAACGACGTTTCCACCCCAGGGATCGATTCCGGCGCTAACGCAAAGCTAATTTTTCGACTGGTATTGAAGGATTGTTGCTGCAAGAAAACGCCGGCAAGTTCCTGCAGCGCTTTTTCCGCCTCCGATAACTGAACGGAGGGCTTATCCCCGGCGATGCTTTGCGCGTCGTCGCGTCCCCAAGTCATCTGCGGGAGAAAATCCGGCGCCATTTTTTACCGCCCTATCAGTACTGATGCCAATGCCAACAAAATAGTTTCCGTGCGCAATATCCCACGACGGCTTGGCTCGTCACTGCTTGGCCCGCGTCCGCCATGATGGTTCCTTATTCAGCGAAGCTTGCGTAAATCTGCGCAACGCATGAATCGCGCGGCCATAGGTCATCACCGCGCTCGAGGAGAGCAGCGAACCCGGCGGCTGATTCATGAACGGCATAAACTTGTCCGGGAACCCCGGCATGGTACACCCGATACAAATTCCTCCAACGTTCGGACACCCACCGATTCCGTTCATCCAGCCGCGCTTGCCGACGTTGCACTGCACCACCGGCCCCCAGCATCCCAGTTTCACGATGCACGTCGGTGCGCCATATTCGTCCGCGAACTGCGCTTGTTCGTAATATCCCCCGCGATCACATCCCTCGTGCACTGTGGCCCCAAACAGCCACGTCGGCCGCAATGCATCGTCCAGCGGAATCATCGGCGCGCGACCTGCCGCCATATTCAGCAGGTACAGCAGCGTCTCCATAAAATTGTCCGGCTGTACCGGACATCCCGGCACGCACACGATGGGAATTCCCGCGAGCGATTTCCAATCCCAACCGAGATAATCCGCCAAGCCCATCGCGCCAGTGGGATTTCCTTCCATCGCATGGATTCCGCCGTATGTTGCGCAAGTTCCCGCCGCCACCACGGCCCACGCTTTTGGCGCGAGTTGATCGATCCAATCGCACGTGGTTATCGGCTGCCCCGTCTTCGCATCCGTGCCGAACGTGGCCCAATATCCCTCTTCCTTATTTTTCTCGTTCGGGATCGAACCTTCCATAACCAAGATAAAAGGTGCAAGCCTCCCTTCGGCGGCAGCACGAAAAAATCGCACAAAGTCGTCGCCATTTTCGAACGCCAGAAAGGGATTGTGAAAGTTAACTTTGGGGATCCAGGGAAAAGTACCAAGGACAATGTCCTCGATGCTGGGCTGCGTCGCCGCCGTTACGGCGATGGTGTCACCGTCGCAGCCAAGCCCCGCGGTCATCCACAGCACATCAATCTCCGCGATTGGTGCCCCGTCCCAACGAGCGAAGCCGTTCTTGGACTCAGTAGCGGTCATCGTTTCACAACTTTAAGAAAGCGAACTTACACCGGGACTAAGCGCCGTGTTAGAACAACTTAGAACAGTCCCGCATGGGTCAAATCCGGCGCGGATTCTAACCAATTCCCACGCTTTGCGCCACCAGCCTTAGGGTCGCCTTAGCGGGCCGACGCCGGCTCGCATCTACGGAAATCCTCGATAGCATGAATATATAGAAAACGTGTTACACCTAAATGCGCCGCACTGCAAAGTATTTGGCAAGTCCTTCGATGCAGGTGAGAGCGGTAAATCAACCACGCGCCATGCGCAATTCTACGGACCCGCGTTAGTGTACGGAGAAGTGAACGATGGTAATTTTGGGCAGATCGTTAGGGTAGCGGCCCCGCGTCTAATTGGCAACCAGGCTTGGCACCCGGCCCAACCGAAGCGGTCGTCAGCGTTACATCGCGCGAATCTTCATGTATCGCACAAAATCCGGGAGCATTGCGATTGCCGCAGCGACCACCAACACCAGTACCACGCCTTCAATAATCGTCTTCGTCTGCATCGTGAGACCTCCCACCAGCACACTCTCAGGCACGGCCGTGTAGGCATATACGGTAAACCGCCGATCTTTGGAACGATGAGAAGGGAGTTCAACGCCTGTTTGGCGCCTTCGACTTAGGCCTTCGACTTGGAGAAGTCCGGCTCGCTCAAGGAGCGGAATAGTGGAGGCCGGAGACACCGTTTGCGGATCGTTCCCCGGGAACTGCAAAACCGCATCCAAGCTCAACTCGTTGAATTCTGATTCGGCTCCAAATACTTGACCAGTACCACCTCGTTGCGCGCCTCGTTGTATACCAATTCATCGATCATCTGCTGCGTCATCATAATCCCTAGACCACCGGGGCGGAGTCCCTTGGCTTCTCGTGCCTTAGTGTGGGCCAGCGGATCGTCTTCCGGATTGTTCACTGCGGCATGTGCCAGTTCTTCCATGCGAAAGCCGGGACCAGGATCGTCAATGCGGTACATCAACATGCGCTTCGTGCGGATGAAAGAGATACGCACTTTCAAATTAGGGTCCAGCCGCCCGCCCCATTCCACGGCGTTGTTGAGCAATTCACGGAACGCGAAGCCAACGCTCTCGCGCAACTCCGCTGGCAAGTCCGATTCCAGGCGCACCAAAAAGCTTTGCACACGGGCGACCACCGAACGGTCGCATGGCACGAGCAACTCCACCCAATGCGGTTGCGCCGACAGAACTTCAATCGCCGGACACTCCGCCACCGCCGCCACCGCTTCGCGAACCAATTCCAAGAGCATTTCCGCCTCTACGGGCTTGGCGATGAACTGGTACACCCGTCCGCGGAGCGCTCCCAGCAACGTCTCCGGGGTTTGGTCCGACGTCATGATTACAATCTTTGGAACGACCAGTTCTTTCTGCAGGTGATTCAGTAGCTCCAGGCCGCTCATGCGCGGCATCCATACATCCAGCAATAGCAGATCAAACTTCTTTTTTTTCAGTGCTGCCAGCGCTGCCTGACCGTCGTTAACCGTGGTAACCGTGTAGCCATTGGCCTTCAGAATTCCACCCAGCATCTCGCGCGTAGTGGCGTCGTCGTCACAAATCAAGATATGGGGCATGGGCGGCTCCGAAAGCGACACTGCAAAGAGTACCCCATGGCAGACTCTAGCGCTCCACGCGCTTCTGCCGGCGCCGTTCGCCCGCCTTACCCTTGCCGGATGGTGACCCCGTGCGACTTGCTTCCGTTCTGTATCCTCTCAGTTTCTTCTCCAAATTGGCAATCTCTTCTTCCAGCTGCGCCAAACGTTCGGCCGCACCAGCAAGCTGGCCGGCGCGGCCCATGTTCTGCAACTCCTCCGCCAACTGCCGGGCGGTCTCCGCACCAAAAATACTTACCGAACCCTTGAGCGTATGCGCCTCCGCCGCGAGCAACGCTGCGTCTTTACGGGCCAGCGCTTTGCGCAGCAACACCAACTTTTTCGGATAGTCCTTCAGGAAGATATTGATCACCCGCTGCAAAAGCTCGGCATTGCCGCCCACGCGCTGCAGCATAGCCGCATCGCTGTCACCGGGAATTGCGGCCTTCGGCAGTGGCTTGGCGACCGCCTCCACAGGCATGGCAAAACGCGCCAGCGCCTGGTTCAGTTCCCCAGCATGAAACGGCTTGCTGAGGCAGGCATCCACTCCGGCCTCCATCAAGCGGAGTTTGTCGGAGTCGGTATTATTTCCGCTCAGTGACAGCATGAACTGATGCTTGTGGCCGCTCTTCTCTCCCGCGCGAACGCGTCGGGCCGTTTCCGCACCGCTCAAACCAGGCATCTCATCGTCGAGGAGCACCACGTCAAAATCGCGCGTCGTAAGCAGACGTAACACCTCGTTCCCGTTGGCCACCGCTACCACTTTGTGGCCTTGGCGCGTCAGCAAGAGTTCTGTCAGTTCGCGGATTGCGGAATCGTCGTCGGCCAGCAATATCTGCAATCCCTTTGGCGGAATCGGCGGCGGCGGACCGCTGGCTTCTGCTGTGTCTGTAGCCGGTTTCGCGGAACTGTCGGTTTTGACGGAGCCGTCAGTTGTTGCGGAACTGTCGGTTATGGAACTGGCGATTGTTACGGGATCTTTCAAGCGTTCACCACTATCCTTCGCGTCGCTCTGTTTCTTGGCGGCCAACAATCGAAACCAAAAGCGCGTACCCGTGGGCACCGCCGCCTCGCATCCAATCGTGCCACCCCAGCGCTCCACCGTGATGCGACAAAAATATAGCCCTAATCCGGCTTTTCCGCTGCCTTCTTTCCCTTTCCCAAAAAGCTTAAACGCCTCCGACGCCTGAAAATCCTTTGGCAAGCCAGGCCCTTGATCTTCCACATAAGCTTTCAAGTACGGCGCTTCTTCCTCGATGCCGATCGTGACCGCCGAACCTGACGGCGCATAACGCAGCGAATTCTCCACCAGATTGGAGAAAATCCTTTTCAGCCGCGTGTATTCGCCAATCACCTGCCATCCCGGCTGGCCTTCAAGACGCGGAGCCAGCCGCAGTGTAATGCCTTTCGCTTCAAACGGCGGCGCAAACTCCACGACCGTCTCTTCGGCGCATGTCAAAAGATTTGGCTCGGCGGTGGCGGTTGCTTCGCCGCCAGGTTCAATGCCCTCCTGGAGGTCCGCGGAGAAAGCCTTAAGCACTTCGCGAATCATCTGCTCCTGTTGCTCGGACTGTTTCTTTCCCACTTCCACCAAATGTTTGATGCGTTCCGATCCGCCTTCCAAGCCCAACACTTCGAAGCAGCCGCGCATCGCCGTGAGCGGCTGCGAAAGGTCATGGATAATGCAATGCAGCAGAATCTCTTTTTTCTGAACTTCCTTGCGGAGGCGTTCGTGCACCAGCAACCCATCCCGCGCGGTCTGCAGCACGCGGGTTCGTTCTTCAAAAGCCGCAGGTTGGCTCTGAATGGAGAGTAAGCGCTTACCGCCCAGCGTCAAGGCTAGCGCTTCCAGCGGGATTTCGCGAGCCGGGCCCGGATCCGCGTGACTGCGTTCGATCCAGGGTCCCGATGCCAATACTCCAGCCGCGCGCGATTCCCAAAACGCTTCCGCCTCCGTCAGGAAACCTTCGAGAAATGGTGTACCATCGCCCAATCGTAACGATTTTTTCTTGGCATCCGGCAGATTCCAAATCTCCGCAAACCACGCCGGCGGCTCGGACAGCAAAGAAAACTCGCCGCCGCCGAGGTATTCACACAAGGCGTAACCCTGTTGTTGCAGGAAGTTTTGGAGTATTGGGGACATCGTCACAGCAGCATCTTCACTGTCAACTTGCTGAAAGCTTCCTCGACACCTTCGCCGGTCTTGGCGCTGGTATGCAGGACGTCCCATCCGCGCGCCGTCAACCCTTCTTGCCAGCCGGCTTCCATCTCCCACTCTGAGCGCCGATCACTTTTATTGATCAGAAAAACAAACGGTTGCGCGCCGAACTTCTCCCGCATCTCCTGTTCTAGGGCCTCGGCTTTTGCCAAGGTCGCGGCCCGCGTTCCATCTGCCACCAGCAAATAGCCTGCAGCGCCGCGCAGGTAGGTCCACTGTATTTTCTGGAAAGCGTCGTCGCCAGCCAAGTCCCACAGTACCAGCTTGACCTCTTTTTCCCCTGCCCGAACCACTTTGTTGTCGATTTTTACGCCCACGGTCGTGAGGTAGGTGTCGGAGAAAAAGCCCTCGATATATCGCCGCACCAGGCTGGTTTTTCCCACCGCGAACGATCCGAGCATGCAAACTTTCCTGAGCTCCATGGTGGGGCTAGGGCCTTGCCGCGGATGGGCTCGTGCTCGCAGCGGTTCCAACGAACGGCGTCCCCGACGGCACCTCAGAAACGGGCACGCCAGAACCGGGGGCACTCGAAGAGGTCACCCCAGAAGCTAGGTCGCCACGAATCGCGCTAACGCGAAAAGTCACACTCCTATTGTACTGCCGCCCCTCCTCGTTATCCTCTTTCCGCAGTGGCTCCGTCGAGGCTACTCCGCGGCTTCGCAGCTCGCCGCGAGGGATGCCTTCTCGCGTCAATTCGCGAAGCACGCGATCCGCGCGGCTCTGGCTCAGCGGCTTGTTGGTCGACTCCTCGCCTGAACTATCGCTGTGCCCCACAATCTCTAGTTCCACAGTCTTGCCCAGCAGCCGCACTTTTTCGAACAGCAACTTGATCTGCGGCGCCAGCTGGTGCAACGTCTCAAGCTCTCCAGGCACGGGGGTAGAGCTGCTCAGCGGAAACCGAATAATCGCCGCTTGCACCGCACTTTGCAGCCGATCAAAATCGGCTTGGTCGGTGTCCTTCAACCCGGCAAAATCCGCGCCGCGAATCCCCGGCACCAGCAGCGCGCGATTGCGCGCCTGGTTGGCCCAAACCGTGCGCGCCTCGCCCTCAGCGCGCAGCACGCCATCCCTCACATTCAACGTAACGCCGGAAGGTGGCTGCAGCAGCGCGGACGCCCGTTTCTCCAAAATGGCGTCGTCCATCGCGTAATATGCCGCCCAATGGAATTCGGCATCGTGCTGATCCAAACCGGCGTTTCGCAGCGGAACCATCGGGTCCGTCGCCAGCGGATCGCGCAATCCCCGAATTTCGTAATGTCCATGCCGTCGCTCGAAATCCGTCACCACCAACCCCGGTTCCCCCCGCAGCGTCTCGACAAATTGTCCCCACCGGTGATTTTCCCACGCGCGATAGGACCACCAGCCCGCCAATACAACGAATACCACGCCCGCGAAAGCCAGCACATAAGACCGCGGGTGGGTATCCTCGTGTTCCTTATATTGAAACTCCAAACAACGCGTTAAATCCTCCGTGGCCCGCGCAAACGGCCCGGTATCCCCCTGAAATCGTTCCATCTGCGACGCAAAATTCCGATGAATGTGCTCGAGCGTCTCCGCCATGCGCAAACGATAATCCGGCGGCGGAATCCCGCGCATCACTGCCGCCAGGATGGCGTACGGCCCGTCCTCCACCCAAACTTCCATCTCCCCAACGTTGATCTTCTCCAGAATCTCGCCCTTCGCGCTCTGAAAGGAGTCGCGCACGAAGTCCTGAATCGCCGAGAGCATGCCGGAAACCAGGCTGGCATCCTGCATGGCCACAGCCGGCGCCACCGCATGCGCCAGCGGCAACCCGGTTTTCTTGTGAATCAGAAAGACCTGCTCCACGCGGAACACCAGGCTGTGCAGCAAAATAATCTCGGAAAATGAACGCCCCGTTCTTAATGCTTCAATTCGCCACTGCAACCCGCGCAGCGACAAGCTGTGTTCCATCGCTTCATTGAACGAATCGAAAAACGATCGCAGCGTCTGCAGAATCGAACGCCGAATCGCCGGCCCCATCACCGGGAACAGCGCGTCCGCCAGCGTCCCGGGATCCTTGCGCACCGATTCGCGCAGCGCCTCCTCCACCGTGGGACGCAGCGCCTCCCCTAGCGCCTCTTCCCCGCCTTCCTGCCGCCGCAAGTGAATCGCTTCCGGAAGTACCGCGCTCAAATCGCTGGTTCGCAACTCCGCATTTTCCACGCGCTCGCGCAGGCGTGCCAGATCTTCTTGCTCCGGCGCAAGAATCAGGTGTCGCAACTCTTCGAAGGATCCACCGTCGCCAGACGAAACTTCCTCGTCAGGGTCCAGAGGCAAGTGAAACATCGGCTCTTCAGGCATAGGCAAGTTGGCGTCGCCTCGGCGTTTAGGGCCGTGCGGTTGCGGGGTGCCGCACGAACTAGGGTCTATTTCTCCGGCAGCTCAAGCTCGCCCTTCAGGCGCAGCCCAAGCTCGCTGAACATGTCGCCCAGTGTTTCGCGATCCGTCTTTTCGTGGCGCAGCGTTTCCACTTCCCGTTCCAGCGCCGCTTCCATTTCCGTTTGCGCTTTGCGAATCTCGTTCGCGAGCGACTTCGATTGATCGAGGATGCGCGATCGCAAATCACCCTGCGCGCTGGAAAGTTGTTCTTCGAGCTGTGAGAGCTTCTTTTCCAGGTTTTTCGCGTTGTCCCGCGACTCGCGCGTCAGCTCTTTCAAAGCGTCCGCGCGTTCCGTCTTTTCCGTCTTCAAGCGCTGGCCTAGCGCCTCGATCTCTTGCTGCACAAAAGATTCCAGCGAATCAAAGCGCTTCTTTAAGTCGTCGCGCAATGCATCCGAAGCTTTCGCCAGACGCTCTTCGAGCCGCACAAATCGCTTCTCGTAGTCTCGCATCTGCGAACCAAACAAAATATCGCGGATCTTGTCGACGTTCTGACCTTCACGTACTTCACCATTAGCGATGTTTTTATCTTCAGTATTGGCTGCCATGACACTCCGGCCTCTCTTGGACTTACGTTTCGGCTTCCGAGGCATGGGGGGACACTACTACGTTTGATGCCACCGCATCAAGCACTGGAGCCTCATTTGAGGGGCTCCTGACGGGCTAGCTAACTCCGCCAGATAGCCTTCAGCCCTTCAGCCCCTGCTGACTGGCGCCCCGCCACGGAAGCTTGCCAGCGCGTCCAGAATCTCTTGACCGTACAGTTCAATTTTGCGCTCACCGATGCCTGGAATGCCGCGCAGTTCCGCAATGGTGCGTGGTTGCTTGACGCAAAGCGCGTCGAGCGTGGTGTCATGCATCACGATGAACGCCGGCGTGTTCTGGCGCTTCGCCACCTCGCGGCGCCATTGCCGCAAGTGGTCGCGTATCGCCGCGGCGAAACCGCCGTTTACTTCCGCAGGGGCGTTTTGTATTGTTTCGACGCGCAATTGCGCTTCTTCCCGTTGCGGCTTGCGGAGTTCGGTTTTCGGTTTTTGTGCGAACCAACTCGGCATCCCCAGGCACACATCGCAAGCTCCGCAAGACTCCCAGGTTTTACTTTCGCCAAAGTGCTTGCAAATTAATTTGTGCCGGCACTCCTCGCTCTCCGCAAAATTCATAATCTCGTGATAGCGCTCCCAGGCCCGTTGTTTCTCCTTCGCATCTTCGATAGCCCCGGCAAAATACGCTAGCAACCCGGCATCGCGCCGCTGCCACAGCAGCAAACACTCCGAATCCAACCCATCGCGCCCCGCCCGCCCCGCTTCCTGGTAATACTGTTCAATCGACTTTGGCAGCGCCAAATGAATCACCGCGCGCACGGCCGCCTTGTTAATCCCCAGCCCAAACGCATTCGTCCCCACTAAAACCGGCACTTCATCCGAGGTCCATCTCTCCTGATTCGTCCGCCGCGACGCCGCATCCATCTGCCCGTGATACGCCAGCGCCTCAATCCCCTCATCCTTCAGCATCGCCACGGTCTGCTCCACGCGCTTGATCGTCGACGCGTAAATAATTACCGTACTGCCTTCGTATTTCGCCAGCGCTTTCAGCAGCAGCGCACGTTGTTCCTTCGCATTGCATTCCTTAACGATGTAATGAAGATTCGGCCGGTGGAAGCTGGCGATATATTTGTCCGGCGTCCGCAACTGCAACTGCTCAATAATGTCGTGACGCACGCGCTTCGTCGCGCTGGCCGTAAATGCCGCTATTGGTGCGGACGCAAAATGTTTCCGCAACGCACTCATCTGGCGGTATTCCGGGCGAAACTCGTGCCCCCACTCAGAAATGCAGTGCGCCTCATCAATCGCAAAAAATGAAATAGGAATCGAACCGAGCCAATCCAAAGTATCCTGCCGCGCCAGCCGCTCCGGCGAAAGATACAGCAGCCGGTACCCGCCAGCGCGCGCCGACTTGATAATCCCAGCCTGCTCGCCGGAACTAAGCGCACTATTCAGAAACGCCGCAGGAATGCCCATCAAGGAAAGTTGCGCCACCTGATCCTGCATGAGCGCAATTAATGGAGAGATAACAATCGCCGTCCGCTCACCAAGCAAAGCCGCCGGCAACTGATAACACAGCGACTTCCCACCGCCCGTAGGCATGATCACGCAAGTATCACGCCCCTCCAGCAAACTCCGCACAATCTGTTCCTGCCGCGGGCGAAACGCGTCATAACCCCAGTACCGCTTGAGCGCGCTCATCACTTTTTCAGGAGAAATTACTTTGGCGGGATGAGGCGAAAGTCCCCGCGCAGGATTGGACGAAGCCATCCTGGCAGTATAGTTTTCCCCAGCCACACCCGTCCACCCGACGCACGATATTTGCTTTTGTGCGCCCTCAGGCTTCGACGAACCCGCGCCTATATGTGCCTTAGGAAAATGTCAGCTTAGTCCGTCCCGCCGTCGTCCGTCCCGCTATTGCTGATGACCTCCAGCGCGCTGTACGTCAGTTTGACGTCCGTATAGTTGGCGGGTTTTTCGTCGGTGCTGCGGGCCGCGCGCGCAATCGCGTCGACCGATGTGATTTGCACCATTTTGAGGTTGTACACAATGCTTCCGGCCGCCGCATTGGTCGTCACCGTACAGCTCGTAAAAATAGTGCCCTGCGCTCCGTTCTGAAAAAACACCGGAAAGTTAGCCGCTGCGGTGTGAACTTCGAGAGGGTTAAGCGTAGTTTTGCCGGCGCCTGAGCCTGAGCCGCTACTGGAGGCGATTGTGATCCCAATATCAACGAAGCTGAGGTTTACGGTGATAGTCGTGGAGCTCGATGAACAGACCAGCTGCCCCACAGCAGCTTGCGTAGACGAGCCGCAGACGACCGTAAGTAGAAGACAGAACAGCGCACAACGGATCAGTTTCATAGAAACCTCCTCAATAAGGTCGAATAGCGCGAAAGACCCTGGAATGCGCTTTAGCGAACCCGCAAATTTTTTTGCCGGATCCCGTTTGCCCAGGATCGTGTTGTTAGGAAAGCCCTTAACGCAGCGTTATGTTAAGAAATCCCGCGAAGCCCAAGCCAATCGTAATCGGATAATCACGATCGGAGCCAGCTTTTGTGTCGGCTACGCCTCTTACTTCCGCGTAATAGAGAACGGGTTAAAGGTAATCTTTCCCGCTCCGGTACCGGTCGATTGGCTACCGATATTCGGTGTGGCTGCCGTTTTCATGCTCGACATTTTCGTTCCGCCGCGCACCGCGATTCTGCGACTAGTTCCGCGTTTCGCGCCTGCCACTTTTTTGCCGTTATTCGTGCCGCTGCTCAAACTCTTCTTTTGGATTGCCATGTTTCATTCCTCCGGTGACTAAAGGATTGAGCCCCCATGCTCTCTAAACGGTGCTGCTCGTCTCGCGGGTCTTCGGCTCACTTGGATAATTCCCCGCTTCATCTGCGTCGAAGACCCCGTCGCGTGCCCTGTATCTCCCGGTTCCAGCTCTTAGTCAATGGATGAAAGATAAGAAATGGATGATAAGAATATGGAAGCGTAACCCGCTGATTTCAGGAAATTTATGCCCTAGCTACCGCCAGGCCCGCACAAAAAAATAAGCCGTCATCGACGTTCCCACGGCAATCACCAGCCCTCGAATCCACGCCTGCGGCAACTTCTGCGCATAATGCGCGCTGGCATACCCACCCAGCGTCGCCCCCACGGTCATCACGATCGCCTGCGGCCAAACAATCGCTCCCAGCGCAATGAACATCACCGCCGCCACACCATTAATCACCGCTCCCAACAACACCTTCAACGCGTTCATCTCGTGAATGTCCGTCATCCCCATCGCCGCAAACATCGCCAGATTCATAATCCCGATCCCGCCGCCAAAATATCCGCCATAAACCGACACCACCAACTCAAAAACCGACGCTCCCACTACCGCCTTAGTACTAGCGTCCGCCCCAATCCCCGCCGATATCCTCCCCGTCAAATGCTTCCCAAACGCAAACAGCAATGTCGCCGCCAGCATCAGCCACGGCAACACATGCAAAAACGTCTGCGCCGGCGTCTTGATCAACAGGATTGCCCCAGCCACCCCGCCCACCACGCTGGTAACGATCAGCGGCACCATCACCCGCCGCGAAATTTTCAATCGTTTACGATAAGCACCGCCGCTGGCCGTGGTTCCAATCCATAAAGCCAGCGTGTTGGTAGCGTTAGCCGGAACAGGCGGCACACCCGTAAACAGCAACGCCGGAAACGCCACAAAGCTCCCGCCACCAGCCACGGCATTAATCGCACCGCCGACCGCCGCCGCAAAAAACAAAAAAATCGCCTGTTGTAAACTCAAGCCCGATTAATACCACGGTTCTGCCCGCATCTCCAGTAGCACAGGTTTACGCCCGCAGGGCGCACTCTTGTTTACACCCGCGAGGGTGCCAGTGCCCCCTGTCAAGCCGACTAACCACATAACCGCCACCCCATCAACAATATCCAACTAATGTTCAAGAGCCATCAGAATTATCTTGACAGTGTAGTAACTTATCTGCTATATTTGCGCCAGTTAGAAGTGCGTCTCATCCTACTTCACCCCAAATCACACATTTCGTCTATCCCGGAGCATCAACTTTAAGCCTCGCCGTGTGTTGCACAAGTGATTAACATAAAACGCTTCTAACCCCAGTAGAATGAACACTTGCGAAACCGTATCAAAACAAAGGACTTTAAGGTCACTAGAATGAACACTTACAAAAAACCCCTAGGGGGGTCCCCCACGAAAATCAACCGCTTGCTTCACCGCACCGGTCCCCTGAGATCGTCGCTTCACGCACCGCTACCATTCCAATGCTATTGACTTTGCCTCTCTCTCAATATATGAACGGAGCGCTTTAACGCTCCATTCATCATTCAGTAGTATCTTCCGGCGTCCCTCGCCAGCCGCCGGTCGAGGAACGCACCGTCTCTCAGGAGGAAGCATGGCCAGCAGGACCAGTGCAATGGCAGCGGGCACGTCCACCGAGTTCAGTATCCCCAAAGTAATCTTCGCTTCCTCGGTTGGCACCATGATCGAGTGGTACGACTTCTACATCTTTGGCAGCCTTGCCGCCGTTCTGTCCTTGAAATTTTATCCTCCCGGAAACGATACCTTCGCGTACATCGCCTACCTGGCCACTTTCGCTGTAGGTTTTCTCGTGCGTCCCTTCGGCGCGCTGTTCTTCGGACGCATCGGTGATCGCGTCGGCCGCAAGTATGCTTTCCTCGTCACCCTGATGATCATGGGCGGTGCGACCGCTCTCATCGGCCTGCTCCCCACCTTCAAGACCGCCGGCTGGTTTGCTCCCATCACGCTGATTCTGATCCGCGTGCTGCAAGGTCTGGCGCTCGGCGGCGAATATGGTGGCGCCGCCGTATACGTCGCCGAACACGTGCCCGATGACAAGCGCGGCTTCTATACCAGCTTCATCCAGATCACCGCCACGCTCGGCCTCTTCGTTTCATTAATCGTCATCCTGCTTACGCAACAATCCATGAGCAAAGAAGACTTTTCAAACTGGGGCTGGCGCATTCCGTTTCTCGCCTCGATCATTCTCGTCAGCATTTCTTTGTACATCCGCCTGAAGATGAAGGAATCTCCGATCTTCACGCAAATCAAGTCGGCCGGGATGACTTCCGCGCAGCCTCTAAAGGAAGCCTTCACCAAGTGGCCGAACCTCAAGCGCGTCTTGATTTCTCTATTCGGTGCTACTGCGGGTCAGGGAGTGGTTTGGTACACCGGCCAGTTCTACGCGCTCTTCTATATCCAAACCATCCTGAAAGTGCCGACCAAGACCGCCAACATTATCGTGGCCATCGCGCTGCTCTGCGCCATGCCCTTCTTCACCTTCTTCGGCTGGCTCTCCGATAAAATCGGCCGCAAGTGGCTGATGATGGCCGCTTGCCTGCTCGCGGTGATCTCCTACTTCCCGATTTATCACGCCATGCAGCAGGCTGCGGGCAACAACGTTGTCAGCGTGAAATCCACCAGAAACAAAGTCACCGGCGCGATCGGCTTGATCGCCTCCACCACCGACGCCAACGGAGCGCTGATCCCCGCGACCGAAGCCACCGGCGTCAATCAACCCATGATGATTTTCCTCGTCTTCCTCCAAGTGATTCTCGTGTGCATGATCTACGGCCCGATCGCCGCATATCTCGTCGAAGCCTTCCCGGCGAAGATCCGTTACACCTCATTGTCCCTGCCCTATCACATAGGCAACGGCGTCTTCGGCGGCTTATTACCGCTCATCGGGCTTTCCTTATGTGCGCGCAATGGAAATATCTATGCGGGCCTCTACTATCCAATGATCGTCGCGGGCGTCACCTTCGTGGTCGGCAGCTTGCTGCTGAAAGAAACGCACGGCGTAAAAATCTGGAGTGAAGTGGAAGGCCGATAATCGCGCGGAATCGCCTCAACTGCCGGCGGCGGCAGGCGATTCGGTGGGATTCCGCCGCACCTTCAGCACGACGCGGTAAATAAAGAGCAGGCTGCCCACAAACACCAGTACGCCAAAAATCGTCAGCGTGTCTGGCGCACCAATCTTCTTCGCCACGCCGCCTGCGATCAACGATCCAATGGGCTGCACGCCCATGAACATGGTGGCGTACACGGCCATCACGCGCCCGCGCAATTCGTCCGGCACACGGCTCTGAACGATGGTGTTGGTCGCCGCCATCTGTACGGTCGCGGCAAAGCCCACAAGAAAGATGATTCCCGCCGATACCAGAAACACGCGCGACTGCGAGAACACCACCAGCCCGATCGCGCAAACCATCGAAGTCGCGGCGATCCACCTCGCCAGCCCGGTGTAGCTGGTGCGCCCAGCGAAATACAGTGCGCCAAGTACCGCGCCCACTCCCGCCGAACTCATCAAAAATCCCATGCCCTTCGCGCCGCCATGCAAAATGCCGTCGGCAAAAATCGGCAAGAACACGGAATATTGCAGTCCAAAGAGACTCAACACGCTCAAAAGCAAAAGCGCCGAACGCACCGGCACATCCGCCATGGCAAAACGAAATCCTTGAATAAAACTCTGCCACGGCGATTCCGTACTCGGCTGCGGCTTGGTGTGACTCACGCGCATCGCCAGCAGCGCGCCAATCACCGCCAGAAAGCTGATGCCGTTCAACAGGAAGCACCAGCCTTCGCCGATCCACACGATCGCCAACCCGGCAATGGCCGGGCCGACCACCCGCGCGCCATTGAAAATAGAGGAATTCAAGGCGATAGCATTGGGCAGGTCTTCCCTGCTGGTCATCTGGACAAGGAACGCCTGACGAATGGGCACGTCAAACGCGTTCACAACGCCGACGAGAAACGCGATCACGATAATTTCCCACTCGCGAATCAGTCCCGTCAGCGTAAGTCCCGCCAGAACAAATGCCAGAATCATGGAAACCGTTTGCGTAACGATCACGCCATGCAACCGGTTGTAGCGATCACCCACGTAGCCGCCCACGGACGCCAGCAGCAGAATGGGAATCTGATTGGCAAACCCGAAAAGCCCCAGCAGCGCCGCGGAATTCGTCAGCTTATAGACCAGCCACAGCTGCGCGGTGCTCTGCATCCAGGTCCCAATTAACGAGACCAGTTGCCCGCCGATAAACAGTTGAAAATTGCGATGCTGCAGAGCGCGAAAGCGCGTCGTCACGAGCAGAACATACCTCTATCGTCGATGTCGCGCGATTATGATAAGTCAGAAGACGTACCAAGGAACAACTCGTGTCAACGCACCGCGCAAATCGGATCATTCTAGGATTGCGCAACGGATCGGAAGTTCGAGGTAGAATGCGCAGGCTGTCAGAACGTGGACGCCCTCGAGGAATCATTGATGCCACGGCTTCAAACTAAGATACTTCGCACTCTTTCTCCGCTATTGATCGCGGCGTCGGTGTTGCTCTCGGCTTTCGCTGCATTTTCTCAAGCGCCCTCGGCCGCACCGGTCGCACCGGGAACCTCGCAGCCCACGATCTTGTACGGCGCCGCTTACTACAACGAGTACATGCCGGCGGACCTGCAGCCCGGGCGCCTGGAAAAGGATGTCGCGCTGATGAAGGATGCGGGCATCACCGTGGTGCGCATGGGCGAATCTACTTGGAGCTTGTGGGAACCTTCCGACGGGCAATTTGAATATGCCTGGATGGATCGCGTGGTGGATGCCATGGGCAAGGCCGGCATCAAGGTGATTATGGGCACGCCCACGTACTCCATTCCTACGTGGATGGCGCATGCGCATCCGGAAATTCTCGCGCGGCCGCTCGGCGGCGCTTTTGTCGGCTACGGCATGCGGCAGAACATGGACTTCGACAATCCCCAATACCGCTTCTACGCGGAGCGCGTAATCACCAATCTCGTGAACCATTACAAAGACAATCCGGCAGTGATCGGTTGGCAGATCGACAACGAAACCAGTGGCTACGGCGCATCGAATCCCGACGTTTTCACTGGGTTCGTCGAGCATCTCAAGAAAAAGTATGGAACCACCGACGCGCTGAATAAAGCATGGTTCCTCAACTACTGGGGGCAAGATGTGAACGACTGGGCCGACATGCCCACGCGCGACAACGCCACCAGCACCAGTTACAAACTCGAGTGGAGCCGCTGGCAGGAGATGCGTGT
This sequence comes from uncultured Acidobacteriota bacterium, assembly GCA_963798585.1. Classification (GTDB taxonomy): domain Bacteria; phylum Acidobacteriota; class Terriglobia; order Acidiferrales; family UBA7541; genus Acidiferrum. Next base: position 134,729 of record CAWCTJ010000007.1, on the reverse strand, counting down.
GGCAAATTTTCTTGGCTGGCAGGCCGCGTTGGTCCGCAAGTATCGCCGGCCCGACCAGTTCGTCACTCACGATTTCGGCGGAATGATGGGCGGTGGAACGGATGAACCCACAATCGCCGCCGTTCTCGACACTGTCGCCAACAATCCCTATCACGGCACGCAGGATCACATGGATGGCGCGTGGCAGGCGTTGCAAGGAGATTTTTCGCGCTCGCTCAAGCACAGCAACTTTCTGGTGACCGAAACGAACGCGCAAACGCTTGGCTGGGATTCCGCCGGCCAGTTTCCTCCTTACGACGGGCAATTGCGCCTCGATGTTTACACGCATGTATCGAGCGGGGCCAACATGGTCGAGTATTGGCATTGGCACTCGATTCATGCCGGCCAGGAGACCTACTGGAAAGGCGTGCTGAGCCACGACCTTGAACCGAATCGCGCTTATGCCGAAGTCAGCCGCGTCGCTCACGAACTCCAAAAGATCGGCCCCGAACTGGCCAACATGAAAATTCACAATCGACGTCGCCATTCTTTACAGCGTCGATTCCTCGCAGGCCATCAGCTTCATGCCCTACGAGAGAATGCCGGAAACCGGCTGGACACCGGGCAGAGCGACGCACGGTTACAGTGCGATTCTCGCGCAGCTGCACAAATCGCTCTATTTCAACAATGTAGGCAGCGATATTGTTTTTCCCAGCGTAACTGCCGCGGAACTCGCGCAGTACAAGCTGCTCATCGTTCCTTGCCTCTATGTCGCCGATGACGCTCTGCTAAACAGAATTTCGGAGTACGTCCGCAATGGCGGACACGTCCTAATGACTTTCAAGAGCGGCTTCACAAATGAAAACTCCGCCGTTCGCTGGGAGTTGGCGCCTGGGCCGTTGCGACATGCGGCAGGCTTTACGTATCAGGAGTTCTCGAATTTGGAGCATCCGCTCGCGCTGAAAGGCGATCCGTTTCACGCAGGCGAAGAAAACAAAGTCAGCACTTGGGCGGAGTTCCTGCAACTCGATACCGCGAAACCACTGGCGGTTTACGATCACCCATTCTTCGGCCGCTGGCCGGCCATCACGTCGAACGTCTTTGGCGCAGGAACGCTCATCTATGAGGGCACGCTTCTCTCAGATAAACTGCAGCGGGAAGTAGTACTGGACGCGCTGCGCGGTGCTGGTCTCGCGGGCCCCGATCAGCAGCTTCCCGCCAGCGTTCGCGTGAAGCACGGGCTCAGCCAAGATGGCCGCAATCTCCACTACTATCTCAACTATTCCAGCGCACCAGCGACGTTAACTTATACCTACGCCCTCGGCGCCGACCTCCTGACCGGCCAAGCGCTCGCGCCCGGGCCAGCAGACCACGCTAGCACCTTGGGACCTGGTCATCGTGAAAGAGAAAGCTCCAAAACACTGACTTGACACCAGTGTTCGGCCCTCATACGCTCGCTTCATGGAAGTAATCCTGACACCTGAGCAACAAGCCTTCGTCCGTCAGGCCATCGCCAAGGGACGCCTGCAGCGCGAGGAAGACGCGGTTCGCGAAGCTCTGGCGCTATGGGAAGAGCGCGAGCGCCGCCGCGAGGAAATCCTGGCCGACGTCGATGTAGCCGAAGCGTCCATCGCACGCGGCGAAGGACGCCCGATCACGCCGGAGTCCATGCGCGAGCTAGCCGAAGAAGTGAAACAGCGTGGACGTGCACGGCTGGCCGCCGAGCAACAAACGCGCGGCTGATATGGGACACATCCGCGCACCGGAGGCGGATTCTGATCTCGACGACATTTGGCGCTACGTGGCCTCGCAAAGCAACAGCGCTGCCATCGCCGACCGGCTGATTGACTCCTTCACCGGGCGATTCCTACTCCTAGCCAGAATGCCCAATATCGGACGGAGTCGTGACGAAGACTTACGCCCTGGCCTGCACAGTTTTCCAGTGGGCGAATATGTCATCATTTATCGCATTCAGGATGCCGACGTCGTGATTCTTCGCGTGCTACACGGCCGCCGTGATCTCGAGGCGCTCTTTAATCGCTAGATGCGTTTTGGCATCGCGCGGTGCGGATTGATCTTTTTGCTGACTACTCTTCGCGCAAAGCCACCATTGGATCGACGCGAGTGGCGCGTCGCGCGGGCAAATAACACGCCAGAAGCGCGACCATAACAAGTATCGTGCCCACGGCAAGGAAAGTGGCGGGATCCGTGGCGCGAACTCCATAGAGCAGACTTTGCAGATATCGCGTCAGGCCCACGGCAGCCACAACGCCAGTAACGACTCCGAACAAAACCAGCAATAATCCTTGCCGGACCACCATGCTCAAAACGTCACGCTGTTGCGCGCCCAGCGCCGCACGGATGCCGATCTCCCTGGTGCGCCGGGCCACCTCGTAGGAAAGCAGGCCATAAAGCCCGAGGCAAGCGAGCAGCAGCGCGAGAAGCCCGAACAAAGAGGAAAGTCGCGCGACGAGGCGCTGGTTGAAAAGTAGGCGATCGATGGTCTGGGATTGCGTGCGAACACCAAAAACTGGGAGGTTGTTGTCCACCTCGCTCACGACTTGCCGCACGGCGGAAATGAGGGCACTGGGCGCAACCGCCGAACGTAACGCGAAGGTCACCTCACCATTTTTTACCGGAATGTACGCAGTGGGTGCGTTCGCTCTGCAAGCGATCGTACTTGGTGTCCGCGACCACGCCGATAATCTCCCTTTGCAGATGGTCTTGTCCAAAATGGGAGCCGATGGCATCTCGGGATTGCAGGAACTGACGAACAAAAGCCTGATTCACAACCGCGACCGGCTGGGCGGAGCGCAGATCCGCTGCGTGAAAGGTGCGGCCGCGCACCAACGGGATGCGCATGGTCTCGAAATATTCCGGTCCAGTAGCCACCATCTGCGTTTCCACCGTGCTGTTTTCACTCTGTCCCTCGATGTGCACGCCCGAGGTCCACGAGCCCCCATCCAAAAGCGGTAACGAAGAGTAGCTCGTGGAGACGACACCCGGCAAAGCCATGAGGCGGCGGTCGAGCTCGTCGTACACGTTTTGGACATTCGATTCCTTGTATCCGGCGAGGCGCGGATCCACGGAAAAAAGCAAAATATTTCGCGTGTCAAACCCCGGATCGATGCTTCGCAGCTTGTCCAGAGTGCGCAACATCAGGCCCGCACCGATCAGCACCACCATGGAGAGCGCTACCTGCGCGACTACCAGCGAGCTGCCCAAACCAAAACGCCTGCCACCCACATGGCTGGCGGCGGAGAGGCTTCCAGCATTTTCTTTGAGCGCTGGCGCGACATTGATGCGCGTGCCGCGAAACGCCGGCGCAAGCCCAAAACCAATTCCGGTGAGAAGTGCAACAGCGACGGTGAAAACGAGCACAGTGGCATCGGGGTGCAAATCAATCTTCAACGAAGAATACGAATTCGTGGCCACAAATGCCGCCAGCCCCCGGGCGCCCCAGGAAGCCAGGATTACGCCTAATGCCGCCCCGGCAACGGAAAGAAGCACGCTTTCTGTCAAAAGTTGTTGAATGAGCCGCCCGCGCCCCGCACCAAGCGCCAGCCGCACGGCGATTTCCTTTTCGCGTGCCGTGGCACGCGCTAGCATCAGGCCGGCAACGTTGGCGCAGGCAATCAACAGCACGATGCCCACGGCGGCCAGTAACAAATACAGCGACTCGCCGAGACTGCTGCGAATTCCCGTCAGACCTTTCTGCGCCGGCACGAGCGCGACCTGCGGATCGTCAGTATCCTTCAGCATGGGTTTTTCGCCATGCAGCGTGTGATTGCGAAAAAGCACCGTGGCACCGGCCTGGGCCTGGGTCAATGACGTGCCCGGCTTTAGTCGTGCCACCAGGGTGAGCCACCACTCTCGCTCGTCATTCGATGCGGAACCCCACGGGATGCCAATGGGCCCTGCTTGCGTAAAGGGCAACCACATGTCGAGCGATGTGCCCGGTGTGAGCCGGTTAAAGCTTTGTTCCGTGACACCAACCACCGTGAAGGAAACGCCGTTCAACCGGAGGGTTTTCCCGATAGCCGTGGACGCACCGCCAAACGCGCTTTGCCAGTAACCATAATTAAGGACTACGACAGGCGCTGCGTCCGGCTGCTCGTCGGAGGGCTCCAGCGTTCTGCCAAGTGCGGCGGGGACACCGAGAGTTTGGAAATAGTCTCCGGAAACGAGTTCGCCTCGAACCATGGTGGCCGGGCCGTTGCCGCTAAGATCGATTCGTGCCGGACCGGCGAAAGCCGCCACATTGGAGAAGATCGTCTTCTGCTCGCGGAGCTCTTTGAACATGGGGTAGGAGAACGAGCAGCCTCCTAAAGCCGGCCCGCCCCTGCCATGCTCTCCGCAGTCGCCAAAGCTGTCGGTACCAATATTCTCCGGGGTACGGTGCGAGGACCATTGCGGAACGACCAATTGCTCGGGGTGGCGCACCGGCAAGGACTGCAGCATCACGGCATTGACCAGGCTGAATATCGCGGTATTTGCGCCGATACCGAGCGCCAGCGTCAAAATGGCAATGGCGGTGAAGCCGGGATTTTTCGCCAGCATGCGCCAGGCGAAGCGCAGGTCTTGCATTAAGGTGTGCATGCGATCCTCCGAGCGAGCTAAATGGGATCAGCCGACACGCGGGCAATCACGTGGAAAGTATAGGGGCATCAATCGATTCCGCACATGAGAATTCAGACGCAGGCGTGAGACGCGTGTTAGCGAGAACCGGCTTGGCGAGGCAGCGGATGGGTTCTGGAAGTACGCCTTGCCAGCTAGACAACATTTGACCGGTTCCCATAAATATGGGAATATCGCATTTATGAAGACTACGCTGGAAATTCCTGATGCGATCTTCCGCCGCGCAAAATCGAAAGCCGCCGAGCGAGGCATACCCCTGCGACAATTTGTTACCGAAGCGGTTGAGGACAAGTTAAAAGCGGCTCCCGCTCCGGGCAAACAGCCCTGGATGAAACATATTGGCAAGCTGAAGCACCTGCGCAAGGAGAACGCGCGCATCGACGAAGCCATTGAGGAAGCCTTCGAGCAGATTGAGCCCGAGATGTGGAAGTAGGAGACGATCGATTTGGTCTCCAAGTCGATCCCGCGCGCAATTCCCCGTTTGATCCTGGACACGAACGCTCTCTCGGCCACTGCCGAGGACCATCCCGGTATCTCCAGCATACTGGCTGGCGTTCAACGGTTAGTGCTCCCGGTGGTGGTGATCGGTGAGTATCGCTACGGAATCGCTCAGTCGCGGGACGCCGCTCAAAATCGAGAATGGCTCGACAATATGGTGAAGGATTGCGACGTGCTGGACATCACGGATCAGAGTACGCATCAATATGCGGCGGTGCGCCTCGAACTCAAGCGAATGGGAAAGCCGATCCCGGTCAACGATCTGTGGATAGCGGCGCTCTGCCGTGAACACGCGCTTCCACTTTTGAGCCGCGACCGGCACTTCGACGTGGTGACCGGAATTGAAAGAATCGAATGGTGACGTGTTTCTGCTATTCGTTGGGGTCTGGCGCGCCGCCGACGTGCAGGTGGCTTAAATCGCGCAGCGTCGATTTATCTTCTTCGCTCATGCCGCGAGTGAAGTTTGGATCGTTGAGATGTTCGTTGCGCGCGCTTTCCGGCATATTTTTCAGCACGCCCAAACGATTTTGAATGGCGCGTTTGCGGTCTGGGGGCAGCTGCTTCCATCTGGGCAGCACGTCGTTCTTGATGTGGTCGCGCTGCGCCGGCGTCATTTTCTGCCAAATTTGCGCGCGCTCTTGTACCTGCTGCCGCTGTGCCGGGCTTAAGTTTTGCCATTGCCGATTGTTATTCAGAACACGCTGCTTCTCTTGCGGCGATAAATTGTTATATCTTGGGGGCGGCATATTCGCGGAAGGCGGACGATCCGGGTGCACCGTTCCGCCTCCGGGGCGATTCCAGTCGGGATTAGATTGCCCGCGCGCCTGCTGCGCCGTTTTGCCCGCCTTGCGGATTTGCTGGTGCGCCGGTTGTTGCTCTGCTGGTGTGGTTGCGGGTACTGTTGCTGCCGGTGTTGTTGTTGCGGTTGATGCTGATGATTTTGTGGCGGCGGAGCCTGATGCTGCTGCGCGGCCCCGAACTCGACGGCTTCTGCGCCGCGACGCGGGTGTTGCCCGCCCGTGTTGCGCGTGTTGCGGACGGCACCGGCAGCGCCGCCCAGCCTAATTCCCAGCGCGAACACACACCCGGCGAATTGGAGCCGTAGTCTCATCGCTCCTTACATTTCTGAATTCGTCGGATTCGCTTGGCCCGCATCATCCTGCTGCGGCGCATCCTGTGCTACCGGCGCGGGCAGATCCGTCAGCGGCTCGAAATTTGTGAGCACATCGTAATTTTCGAGCACCGGCATATTTTGATTGATCTCCGCTTCCGTCGCGGGATTCACCGCGTATCCCGAAGGCCGCAGGCCGACCCACACGATGCACAGCGCCAGCAGCGCTCCGGCCATAGCCACGCGAGGCGAAAGCGTAAGCCATGCCCACCAGCTTTGCTTCACCGGCTCTGCCGCAACGCGCGCGCGCACGCGCACATCAAACGCCGGCGAGGGCGCAATCTGCGGCAGCTCATCGAGCAAGCCGGACACCGCGCGAAATTCGCTTACGCGCAGTTCGCACGTGGTGCAGCTCGGCGAGATGCTTCTCCATTTCCAGGCGTTCGCTTTCTTTCAAGCGTCCGTCCACATAACTCAGAATTTTGTTTTCCATGCGTCCACAACTCATGACGGCCTTCCCTTCCCAGCTTTTACTGCGGTACTGCGCATGCTATTGCTTCGCATGCTGCGCCACCAGTGGGGCTAGTTCCACTCGCAACGCTTCGTATGCCCGGAACAGCAGCGACTTCAGGGCGCTTTCCGAACATTCCAAAATCTTTGCAATCTCGCTGTAATCGAGCTCCTGATACTTGTGCAAGAGCACGGCGGCGCGCTGCTTTTCCGGCAGCTTCTCGATGGCGTGGCGAATCATCTTACTCCTCGCCTGCGCGACCAGGTGTTGCTCGATGTCCGGATGCTGGTCGGCCACATCCAGCGGGCGCTCGTCGCCTTCTTCGGTGTCTGATGCCGAGTGGAGCGTCGAGCGAAATCTCCATGCGCTGATGCCGGGTATCGCGCACATTGTTGAGAGCCAAGTTGGTGGCGATGCGAAACAGCCACGTGGTGAACTTGGCACTCGGCACGTAATCTTCACGGGCCCGGTAGACCCGCAGAAAAACCTCCTGCGCAAGGTCCTCCGCCTGCTCGCGGTTCCGCACCATACGGTACAGAAAGTTCACGAGCGGACTGCGGTAGCGATGCAGGAGAAGCTCGAACGACTGTTCGTCGCCGGACTTCACGTCCAGCATCAGTTGGACGTCCGACCTGGCCATAGCTACCACATCCTATCGAACACCAGTGGAATGTGAAAGTTGCGAGTTGGTTGGGGGTTCGCGACAAGCGGCGTGCGGCTAGACTTTGGCGAAGTGCCGCATTATCAACAAACTTAAGACGCCTCCAAAAACCAGTAGCGCAAGGCGCCAGTTGGGCTCGCGGTTGACCTCGGGGAGCAGGTCGGTGGCTGCGACGTAGAGGGTGACGCCACCCGAAAGCGGCAGGGCGTATTTTAGCTGGCCGGAGAGCGCGCTGGTCAGCAGGACGCCCAGGAGCGTCGAGGCGCCCAACAGACCGGCGGCCCAGATGGCCGCGCGACGACCCTTTCCGCTGGCCATCACGATGGAGGCGACGGTGAACCCTTCGGGGAGTTTGTGCAAGAACACCGCGACGAAGATGGCCGCGCCCAGCCAAATGGAGACCAGGAAGCCCGCGGCGATAGCCACACCGTCAAAAAAAGTGTGGATCGCCAGACCGAGTAACACGGTGGTGTTGGCATGATGATGATGACTTCCCTCTTGGCAGTCGGTCTCGTCGCCAAAATGGAAGTGCGGGGCAATGGTGTGTTCAAAAAGATGGACCAGGAAGTAGCCGATCAGGACGTAAAGCAGCGCGCCTTCACCCGCGAGGTGGATGGACTCCGGAATGATGTCCACGAGGGCCACGCCGAGCATGTATCCCGCGCCGAGCGCCAGGAAATATTGCAGATATTTTCGCGGCCAGGCTTTGTGGACCACGAAATAGCCACCGAGCAGGTTTCCGCCGGCGGCTACCAGGCCGAGGACTGCGGCGAGCGCGGTGCGTGTGGCGAGTTCTTGATCGATCAAGGTGGTCGCTTCTCGTAGCAGAGGCACTCTTGCCTGTGCTACTAAAACCTAGCCGCTGTGGCGGAAGAGGATCACGTCGCCTTCTTGCACGATGTACTCGCGGCCTTCGAGGCGGACTTGGGCTTTTTCGCGCGCGGCGCCTAGACTTCCTGCGGCGAGCAAATCGTCCCAACGAACTACTTCCGCACGGATGAAGCCCTTTTCAATGTCGCTGTGTATCGCACCGGCGGCTTTTACGGCTGTGGAGCCTTTGTGAATGGTCCATGCGCGCACTTCCGGTTCGCCCGCGGTGAAAAAAGAGATTAGTCCCATTAAATCGTACGTGGCGCGGATCAAACGGTTTAGCCCTGGCTCTTTCAGTCCGTAGGAAGCCAGCATTTCCGCGGCTTCTTTTTCTTCCATCTCCGCGAGTTCAGCTTCGAGTCGTCCGCAAATGGCGACCACTCCGGTATTGGGTCGGCCCTGTAACGCGCTCAGCTTGTGGCGCTCGATCGCGGTGTCTAAATTGGCGGCCTCGTCGTCGCCTAAATTCAAAACGAAAAGCATGGGGCGCTGCGACAAAAATAAAAATCCGGCGATGGGCTTGCGCTCTTCCGGGGTCAGCACCAACTCACGCAGGGGCTTTTCTGCTTCGAGGTGCGCTTTGCACTTTTCCAGGACATTTTTCTCGCTGATGAGGATCGGTTCGGACTTTTTCTTCAAGTCCTTTTCGACGCGCTCGAGCCGACGCGAAATCTGGTCGTGATCGGCGAGAATGAGTTCGAGCTCCAGATTCGTAGCGTCGCGTACGGGATCGATGCTACCTTCGGAATGCGGAACCGAGGGGTCATCAAATACGCGCAACACGTGGGCGATGGTATCCACGTCGCGAAGCGGCGCCAGGGCGTCGCGATTCTTTTCTTTCTGCATGCCGCCCAAGTCGACGTACTGCACGGTGGCGTAGGTGATTTTCTTGGGATTATAGAGCGTGGCTAATTCTTTCAAACGTGGTTCGGGGACCTTGGCCACGCCCACGTGTGTTGCCTGACCACCCTTTCCTTCAATATTGGCTTTGGTGAGGATGCGAAAAAGCGTGGTCTTTCCTACTTGCGGCAGTCCAATAATTCCAGTTTGCATAAGCACAAAAGTTTAGCATAGGCCCGCGGGCGAATCGGTTTGCGCCGGGCATCGCGAGAATGCTATAGCGCTCAAGGGAAGGTGCGAAAGCGAATTGAAGCATTGAAATTCGCAGCTGAACACGTATAGTCTCGGCCACGCTGCGGACCTTCCAGCGTGAGGCAATTAGCGATGCCCGAGTCTCCCCGTCCAGCGCTCGACCCAACTTCCCCCATGCTGCGGCAACTTCGCGAGCTGCTGCAAGGCTCGGGCTACTGCGAAGCGGGAACTGCTCCGACCATCAACGATGAACCCGTGGAATGGCCGGATTCCAGCGCCGAACCGACACAACTGGACACCCTGGTTAACCTCTTTTGGAGGGCCAAGGATTGCCGGGCGCACCATGTCACAGAAGCCATTCGCCCGCTCACCCTTGCGCAACTCGTCGAAACCGGCCTCGTCCGCGCCGAAAACGATGTAGTTTCGGCGACGGTGCGCATCCAATCGTACGAGCGGATGTTGTACCTGTTCAATCGCGCGGCACCCGATGACGCTCCCGAAGAAATGCTGATGCTGATCTCGCCATCGTCGCTGGAGGTCGCGCACCTGATGACGCGGCGTCCTTCGCGGAATGCGCTCGATATCGGCACAGGCAGCGGCTTTTTGGCCTCCTTGCTGTCGCCATTTTGCGAACACGTTTGCGCTATCGACGTAAATCCCGCGGCGACCCGCGCCGCCGAGTTCAATACGCGCTGGAACGGTCTAGAAAACATTACGTTTCTCGCCGGCAATCTTCTTGAGCCGGTGCGTGGCCGGCGGTTCGATCTTATCGTTTGCAATCCGCCGTTCCTGATTACTCCGATTCCCGCCTTGTTCTCGAGCCGCTACGTCTATAAGCATTCCGGCATGCCCGGCGACAGCTTTTGCATCAACCTGGCCCGCGCGGCTTCGCAACTCCTCGAAGAAGACGGGTATTTTCACATGATCTTTCAGTGGGAAGAAACTGCCGGCGTCCCCTGGAGCAGCAATCTGGAGAAATCATTTTCCGGGCTCGGCTGCGATGTTTGGGTTGCGCGTATCACCACGGTGACCGCGGAAGATTACGTCGCTGAATGGATTGCCGGTCTGAGCGAAGCGGAGCAAGCCGACTCCGAAATGCTCACGCAGCAGGCCCGGCAATATTTTCAGGAGAAAAATGTTGCGACGACCAGCCCGGGCCTGCTGACGCTGCACCGCGTCAGCCATCGCCAGAATTATTTGTGGTTTGACGAGGCGCCCGATGATCGCCTGGAGCCTTACGGCGAGAGTGTGGCTGCGCTGTTTGACATTCGGACGCACGTGATGCAGGTGGGCGATTCTAGCTTGTTGCGAGAAAAATTGCGCGTGTCGCCAAGCCTGGGCTTGCAGCAATCGTCGAGCGTCAAGGATGGCGAGTGGGTGCCCAGCGCTTCGGAACTCTCACTCGATCGAGGATTGAAATACTCTTTCGGCGATGTGCATCCCGAAATCATAAAGCTCCTCACGCATCTGGACGGAACCCGCACGGTGCAACAAGCGTTTGCGCTTTTGGCGCGCGAGGATCCCACGGCCACTCGAGAGGCCATCGCCACGCACCTGCCGGGTGTTCGCGAATTATTGTGGTACGGATTTCTGACGCTGCGCTGACTCGGCTAAAATGACTTGCCGACAGCCTGTAGAGTGTCCGATTCAGTTGGAAATACCCCGACCATGACCGACGCGCCATTCACCCTACCGTTCGACCTTGCCGCAGCTCTGGTGCACCTCGCCGGGTGTGATGAGCAGTTAAAAGGGTTGATCGCCGAAACCCTACCCTTCGAGATCGACATCGCCGAAGCGCACACTCCTTACGACGCGCTGCTCGAATCCATCTGCCATCAGTCCATTTCGGGTAAAGCCGCGGCGACAATTTACGGCCGCGTCAAGGCGCTGGGCTCGCATGGGCGCGCGCCGACGCCGCACGAAATGCTGCGCATCCGCAAGCCCGCGCTGCGCAAGGCCGGCCTTTCCGGCGCGAAAATTTTGGCCATGAAAGATTTGGCGAAAAAAACCATTGCCGGTGTGGTTCCCACGCTCGAGCAGGCACAGCAAATGTCCGACGAGGAACTTATCGAGCGGCTGGTGTCCGTGCGGGGCATCGGGGCTTGGAGCGTGGAAATGTTTTTGATTTTTCGCCTGGGGAGGCCGGATGTGCTGCCCATTCACGACCTCGGCGTGAAAAAAGGCTGGTCCGCGGCGTACGGCAAAAAACATATGCCGCGCCCGGCGGAACTGCTAGCCTTCGGTGAGCGCTGGCGCCCTTACCGTTCCGTTGCCAGCTGGTACATGTGGCGCGCCTTTGAACGCGCCGGCTACGCGGCTACCAACAAAATCCGCCCTGCCAAGCTCAAAAGTCGCAAAACCAAACCGCGCAAGGTGAAGAAAACGCGATAGCTTTAGCGATGGGCGCAGCGATTTTGCATTGGTAGCACAGGCAAGAGTGCCTGTGCGCCTCGGCTGCTCGAGGAATGCCGCGAGAAATCAACACAAATGACCCCAGCGCCGAATTACTCGTAAATGCGCCGGAGCGGTTATAATCGCTACTCATGGCCAATCGAGCGTACTTGCGTGTGTGGACGCGCGACTTCACGGAATCCACACTGATCGCCCAGTTGGCGCGCTTTTTGGCGACGGCCCCGCTTTCCGCTTCGCAACCTACTTTTACCGAACTTACAGTGCAGCCCATCGACGCTACGGAGACGCCGGTGGCGTCCTGGGATTTGCGTCCACTGAAATACGGTCCGGCGGAGACCGCGGCCTTGGCGATTCAGCAATTGAGCTTCGATTCCGCTTACATGGTCTATGGCAAGTGGGACTTGTGGGGACTCGATATCGAGAGTCTGAAATGGCAGCACAAGCCGGAGCCACTTTTGCTTAGCTGCAATGGCCTGGACTACGACGGTGGGATCGCTGCAACCGACGGAAATTTCTCCGTGGATTTGGGATTTGAACATTTTTTCACCGGCCATGCCGGGTTGCTGGCGCCGGGGGCGGCTACGAATCCGTTTGATTCCTCGGACCACCCTGTGGAACACACCTTTCGCAGGTGGATGGCTTCCGGCGGTAATTTGAAGGAATATCACGCGCGCACGCGGGAGAACATCCAACAGCTATTCGCGTGGGTGGAACGAATTGAAGGCGCGTTGCCCGTTGAGCGCAGTGAACTGTGGAGCGAGGGTGAAGAAAATTTCGAGGCGAGGCTGGATGCGATTCTGGGCCAGCGTTAGCTTGGGCATTAGTGGCTTGCGTGGCCAGTCATGCGCAATCTCCGGCGACGACCCAAACCAAGCCTGGGATTCATCGCAAATTCAATGAGCTAACCCTGGCAGGATTGCGGCCAGGCCGCGATAAGGCGGCTAAAGCGATTCAACTGTTCGGAAAGCCGGACAGCCGCTCCGACGGACAAACAGACGCTCAGCTGGAGCTTTGAGGATGCAGACGGCGCCTATTACTTGAATCTCGACGTCGACAAGGCAAATGTGGTGCAGTTTATCCGTGTGTCGCACGGCGACGATCCTGCCGGCGTGAACTTGGGGAAGCACAGTCTATCGTTTGTTCGTGGATGGGAGAGTGGAAGAGGATTGGCTGCCGGAGCGAAGGCTTCGCGTGTCGCACAGATATATGGCGAGCCGGACTCGCGCAGCCCTTCCACGAAAGACGGTCGAAAGCTAGAATTGCTGTACTACGCCTTCGACTGGGCGGGTGCGGACGTGCCCCAGGTGATGGAAGTATTGTGCACGGTAGAGGATGATGGGAAGCCGGGCCGAGTGGTGGAGATTACGCTGGCGGCGCCCAGTCTGTAGCGACGGAAAATCGATCCATATGACAACGAGACGGCGCGTCGAGGCGAGGTACGAAGCGGGTTTGGACGCGCGTGTCAACGCCTTAAGGGCCTTGAGCGCCCTGAGTCGAATGCGGCGTGCGCGCGTCTTATTAGTGTCGGCTTTGGTGTCGCCCTTGGTGGCGACAGCCGCTCTTCTTTTCGCTGGTCTTCTCGCGGGCTGTGGCAGTACCCCGAGTTCGACACCATCGGAAGCCAAGCCAGACGCGGCAGCGGAAGCGAAGCCTGCCAAGCCCCCAGTGCCGGACGACATTCAAGGGGCCGCGACGACTTTGCTGGGCAGCGAGGCACAGGTGCTGGTCTTCGGCGATTTGGCGAAGAACGGGAATCAGGAATTTCTGGCGGCGAACGTGCTCCCAAAAACTCCAACTAACAATATCCCGGGAATGGTCATAACGCGCGCGGTTATTGCCGAAAAGGACGACGGCAAGTGGACGGAACTGCTGCACGTCGACGAACACTTGAAGAATCAAAAGGGCTTTTTGGCCATGACGCCGCGCCAACCAGTAACCGGCTGGCGTTTGCAATATGAGCAGGATCCCGTGCAAGGGCTACAACTTTACTTCACTCCGGAGAAGACCGGCGACGTGCACGTGCTACCGATCGGCGTGCGATGGAATCCGAAGACCAAGCGCTATCAATCAACGGACAACACCTTTGAGAAATTTCTTCCGGAACTGACACAGCTGGGCGATACCCCGAGGTCAACGCTTCGATGAGAGCGGATTTGCGATGAGCGAAGCTGCAACAGCAAAATCGGGCACGCCGGCGGCGGCGAAATCCCGGAAGTCCTCCGCGATGGAGAATCTTCTGGGGCTGCGGCCGTATTTGAAGCGCTATCCGGGCGCGATTACGCTGGGCCTGGCCACTCTGGTATTGATGGGCCTGATTGGCAACGTGATCCCGCTGGCGACCGGTATTTTGACCGACACGCTGACAGGAAGTCCGCGACCCTTCGCGCACGCCGTGGGTGAGAGCGGCGCGCCAACGATGGGCGCCGGCTGGCTCACGCGCGTAATTCCCTTCTACCAACCGCATAGCCGCAACACAGTGTTGATTTATTGCCTGTTGCTGGTTTTGTGCGTGGCGATCAAAGGGGTGCTGTCGTTCACCACACGCTGGATTCTGATCGGCCTCTCGCGCGACATCGAGTACGACCTTCGCAACGATCTGCTCGACCGCCTGCTGGTGATGGAGCCGGAGTTTTACGTGCGCAACCGCACCGGCGAATTGATGTCGCGCGCCACCAACGACCTGAACGCAGTGCGCATGGTCCTCGGCCCCGGCATCATGTACAGCGCCACCACGCTGGCTGACCATGGTGCTGGCGGTCGTGCTGATGTTCCGCCTTTCGCCGGCGCTTGAGCTTCTGGGTGCTGATCCCTGTGCCGTTCGTGGCCCTCGCGGTTCGCCACTTCGGCAAGCTCATCCACGCGCTGTACGAAAACATTCAGGCCGCCGCTGGCCACGCTCTCCGCAAAAGCCCAGGAAAATCTGGCCGGCGTGCGCGTGGTTCGCGCCTACGCGCAAGAAGACGCCGAGATTCGCGGCTTCGACGAGCCCAATCGCGAATACGTCGCGCGCAACCTGAAGCTGATCAGCGCCTGGAGCATGTTCATGCCCGCGCTGACGGCGCTGATCGGCACTGACCTTCGTGCTGGTGCTGTGGTTCGGCGGCCGCGAGGTGATTGCGCAGGGCAGATCTCGCTTGGCGAGTTCGTCGCGTTCTACACCTACATGGTCCAACTGGTCTTCCCGATGATCGCGCTGGGCTTCGTCACCAATATTTTCCAGCGCGGCGCCGCCTCCATGGGCCGTCTGAACTACATCCTGGACGCGCAGCCATCCGATCCACGATCGCTACGCCAACGTCTACCGCCGGACGCCGCGCCGCACGGCGACATTGAATTTCGCCATCCGACGTTCGCGTATCCGACCACTATCGCGGGTAACGGCGTGAACTTCTGCGCTATCCACACGGCGCGGCAGCGGCGCGGGACCTCGCACGGTAACTCGAACGGCCACGCGGCGCGGCACGCCAGTCCTGCACGACATCAACCTGCACATCCCGGCCGGCTCGACGCTGGCCATCGTCGGCCCCACGGGCAGCGGCAAGAGCACGCTCGCCGCGCTGGTGGCGCGCCTCTGGGAAGCGCCCGAGAACACGCTGTTCGATCGACGGCCGCTCCATCCGCGATTGGCCGCTGGCAGAACTTGCGCCGCGCCATCGGTTATCGTCCCGCAGGACACCTATCTCTTCAGCGAAACCGTGCGCGAAAACATCGCCTTCGGCGCTGGACCGCGCATCGACGAGACGCCGTCGCGGACGCCGCCGAAATCGCCAGCATCGCCGCCGAAATCGCCGAGTTTCCCGGCGAAGCTATCAAACCATGGTCGGCGAGCGCGGCATCACCCTTTCCGGCGGCCAAAAGCAGCGCACCGCGCTGGCGCGCGCGGTGCTTCGCAATCCGCGCATCCTGATCCTCGACGACTCCCTCTCCGCCGTGGACACCGACACGGAAGAGCACATCCTCCAGCCGGCCTGCAGGAGCTCATGAAGCAGCGCACCACCATCTTGATCTCGCACCGCGTCTCCACCGTCCGCCACGCCGACCAGATCATCGTCCTGCGCGACGGGCGCATCGTCGAGCGCGGCACGCACGAGGAACTCCTCATCGCAGCGGCGGCTACTACGACGAGCTCTATCAAAAGCAATTGCTCGAGGAAGAGCTGGAACGCGCATGAGCGACTTTCGCGAAGAAGAAGCCTTAGGAAAGTCTACGACTGCGCAGCTTGCCGCGCCGCCTGTTGCAGTATCTGCGCCCATATCGCTGGAGTGGGTGCTCGTCGCTGGCGCTGCTCGCCATGCCAATCGCCCGCTGGAACTCGCGCCGCCCATGGCTGTTCGAAATCGCCGTGGACCGCTACATTGTGCCCGCCGTGCACCATGCGATCGCCGTAGCCGCGGGCCTGGCGCGGCCTCAAGTGGATCAGCCTGCATTTTCCTGGCGACGCTCGTTCTCGGTTTCTGGCGCAGTACCTGCCAGATCCGCATCATGCAAAACGTCGGCCAGGAAACCATGTACGACCTGCGCAAGGAAATCTTCTCGCACATCTGCAGCGCCTGCCGATGAGCTTTTTCGACCGCAACCCGGTCGGCCGCCTGCGTCACGCGCGTGACCACCGACGTGGACGCACTCAACGACCTGTTCGCCGCCGGCATCGTCACGCATGATCAACGATGCCTTCCTGCTGGTGGTCTTGCCGCGTGGCTCATGCTTCCATGATCTGCCGCCTGGCGCTGGCCACCTTTGCCGTGATGCCGTTCATCTTCTGGCCACCTATTTCTTCCGCAAAGTTTGTGCGCGACGCCAACCGCCGCATCCGCACCGCCATCGCGCGCATCAACGCCTTCCTCCAGGAACACATCAGCGGCATGGGCGTGGTGCAGCTTTTCAACCGCGAAAAAAAAGCGCGGCGAGGAATTCGAGAAACGCAATCGCTGACAACATGGACGCCTAGCAGGACGCCATTCTGGCCTTTGCGCTGTTCTATCCCGCCGTGGAATTTCTGAGCGTCGTCGCCACCATCGCCGTCTATCTGGTCCGGCGGCAATCGCGTCCTCGGCGGCGGCTTCCAGCTCGGGCGTGCTGATCGCCTTCACGCATGTACGCCCACGCGCTTCTTCCAGCCCATTCAAGACTTGAGCGACAAATTCAACATTTTGCAGTCGGCCATGGCCGCCTCCGAGCGCATCTTCACGCTGCTCGACGAGCCGGTGACCATCGAGTCGGACCGCCAACGCCGCGCGCCCCGTCAATCCGCGGCGAAATCGAATTTCGCAACGTCTGGTTCGCTACAAACACGAAGGCGAATCTACCGATGACGATTGGGTCCTGCGCGACGTCTCCTTCATCGTCAAGCCCGGACAGACCGTGGCCATCGTCGGCCACACCGGCGCCGGCAAAACCACACTCATCTCAGCTCCTGCTGCGCTTTTACGACATCCAGCGCGGCCAAATCCTGCTCGACGGCGTCGATATCCGCGCATCAATCGTGCAGGATCTGCGCCGCCAGTTCGGCATCGTGCTGCAGGACCCTTTCCTCTTCACTGGCACGCTCGAATCCAACGTCCGCCTGGGCACCACCGGCATCGACCGCGCCACGGTACAAAACGCCCTGCGCGAAGTCGGCCTCGGCGATTTCGTCGATGGCCTGCCCGAAGGCGTCGCCACCGTCGTCAACGAGCGCGGCTCCACGTTCTCCGTCGGCCAGCGCCAACTCATCAGCTTCGCGCGCGCCCTGGCGCACAATCCGCGCTTCCTCATCCTCGACGAAGCCACCTCTAGCGTGGACACGCAAGACCGAAATGCATGATTCGCGAAGCGCTCAATCGCCTGCTGTCCGGCCGCACCGCCATCGTGATCGCGCACCGCCTCAGCACCATCCAGTATGCCGACCGCATCCTGGTTTTCCACAAAGGCCGCCTGCGCGAACAAGGCGCGCACCAGGAATTGCTGACCAGCGCGGCATCTACTATCGCCTGTACCAGCTGCAATACAAAGACCAGGAGTTGGGAATTCCCGCGACAGAAAATTCGCCACTCACGGATCGCGCGAACGAAGTGGCGGGCATTCCCGCGCCGACGCCCGCGCATGATTGAACCAACGCGCCCCCGCTTGTGTGTTGCCTTTTGTGTTGGCCTTTGTATTGGCTATTGTAGCGGCCGGGCTTTAGTCCCGGCCTCCGCGCTAAGATCCCCGTTCTCGCAATCGCAGTCTCGCCGTTTCAATCATCCAAGCTCATAAATGCCGCCAACGCTTCTACTCTCGGCGGGCGAAGCCAGCGGCGATATGTACGCCGCACGCCTAGCCGCCGAAATAAAAAAACGTGCGAACGTGGAAATCTTCGGCATGGGCGGTCCATTGATGCGCGCGGCTGGCGTGGACGTTGTCACCGACTACTCGGAAGTTTCTGTTTTAGGAATTACCGAAATTGTGAGCCACTTGCCATCGCTAGTGCGTGCGATGCGTAAGCTTGTCGGCGAAGCGCGCAAGCGCAAGCCCGTCCTGGCCATCCTAACGGATTTCCCAGGCTTCCATCTCCGCCTAGCCAGAAAACTGAAACCGCTGGGCGTCAAAAATGTCTACTACGTCTGCCCACAATTCTGGGCTTGGCGACCCTGGCGCGTGCGCGTGGTGCGCCGCCGCTTCGCCAAAGCGCTCTGCATCTTCCCCTTTGAAGAAAAATTTTACGGCGACGCCGGCGTCCCCACGGAATTCATCGGCCACCCGCTGGTGGGCATGGTCCGTGCCACGCAAAGCCGCACGCAGTTCGCAGAAAAGCACGGACTCGATCCCGCCCACTCGATCGTCACGCTGTTACCCGGCAGCCGCATGGGCGAAATCGCCCGCCACTTGCCGACCATGCTGGCTGCCTGCGTCGAGCTGAAGAAAACGAATCGCGAGCTAACCTTCGTCATCGCCGTCGCGCCCGGCGTCGATCTCTCGCACATCCACCGTTTGGTCAGCATCAGCGGTGTCTGCGCCGTTGTGGTCCAGGACGAAACCTACAACGCCCTCGCCGCCGCCGATGTGGCCCTGATCTGCAGCGGCACCGCCACCATCGAATCCGCCCTCCTCGATGTGCCAATGGTGGTCGTCTACAAAGTCACCGCGCTAACCGCAATCCTCGCCAAGCCCCTGGTCCGCACCAAATTCTTCGCCATGGCGAATCTGATCGCGGGACGCGCCGTCGTCACCGAACTCATCCAGGAAAAATTCACCGCGCAAGCCGCCGCGCGTGAACTTCAGCGCCTACTGGCATCCGAGGACGCCCGAGCAGAGCTCCGTCGCGGCCTCGCCGAAGTCCGCGAAAAACTAGGGCCACCCGGTGCCGTCGAACGCGCCGCCGCCGCCATCGCTTCGCTGTTGAGGTAATTCGGCTCACCGCAGCGAGGCGTTGAGAAGACCCAGCTAGACGCATAAAATGAAGCCACAAATGACACCTCGCCTAATTCTCGCGATAATCGCAATCGCAGGTGTTTCTACTTGTGGTTTGACAGCGGCGCTCTTGAACTACGAGATGGTGGATGCCGTGAACGCAAAGCTCCCCAAGACGGAGCAGTTTGATGCGCTAGGTTGGTACTGGGCAAAGAGCCAGCGTCTGCGCCGCGAATATAGTCGACTCTATCCGGACGGCCAGTTGCTGATTAAGGTCCGTGGGCGCATTGCCCTGATGATCCTGCTTCTGATCATCTGCGCTTGGAGCCTGGGGTTTTTCGGAATCTGAGGTCGCGCGTCGAATCCTCGTCGAACAGCCACCTTATTTCCCCCGCTGGCAACGCTTCACACCGTCTTTGGTATCCTATGTGGGTAGATAGGTGTACCTTCTCTGAAAGGTATTTCATGCCCTGCCGCCGACCGCTTCCTGCGCTCCTAGCTCTCATGGTTATCGCTACCGCTACGGCGATGCCAGCCCGCGCGCAAGGTCCCCGCGCCATCAGCTTTCTGGCGCAACATTACGACGTCTCCGCGACGCTCGATGGCGTAAGTCAACAACTCACCGCCACCGCCAAAGTGGAATTTCGCGCGCTAGAAGTTGCCAGCGTCGTGCGCGTCGAGTTGCACCCAAATCTCGAAGTAAAGAGCGTCAAAAACGAGGCAGGCAAGACGCTGGCATTTGATCGGGATAATGCGAATCCTCTCTATGTTTTGGTCACTTTGCCCGCGTCCGTCCCGCGCGAAAGCAAATTAACTTTGACCTTCGAATATTCGGGATTGTTGGCCAACGCGGAGAATAGCCCGGTGCCCGGCATCAAGGTGGCGCTGATCGATCGCGAAGCGGCCTATTTGCTGCTCCCTGCGCGCTGGTTTCCGCTGACCAACTATCCTTCCAATCGCTACACCGCGACCTTTCGCCTGAATGTTCCAGATAGCTGGGCCGTGGCGGGCACCGGCAAAGCTTTGGCCGCGCAACCCATGGCGTCGACCGGCACCCTCGCGGGCGGGCGTTTGTTGTACACCTTCGAGTGCAAGACGGCGGAGCCCCACGGCAGTTTTGTGGCCGGCGACCTGCAACTCAATCCCAAGCAGGCGGAAGGCATCAACGTCTCGGTGTACGCGCCGCACGCGCAATCCGGCAAATGCTGGGGATTTTGCCGCCAGCGTGGCCCGTTCGATGACAATTTTCTCGGACATGTTCGGCGCGCTGCCAGACTCGGACATGCAAGTAATCCAAATGCCGGACGGCACCCTGCGAGACTTTCCCGGGCCGGGCGTAGTTTTCTTGAGCCAGCGCGCGTGGAATCCCAAAGCCGGTGACAAGACCATCGCGCGCAACGTGGCCGCGCAGTGGTGGGGCAATCAAGTGCTGCCAGCCAGCACCAACGATGTGTGGATCAGCGACGGGCTGGCGCAATACTCCGAAGCTCTGTACGCGGAGCAGAACGCCGGCAAAGAAGCTGGCCTGCGCACCATAGATGAATTTGCCGTGGGCGCGCTGATGTATGAGGACGCCGCGCCCATCGCGCAGTCCGCCCGGCTGGCGCCCTATTCGCCGGACTACCGTTCCGTGGTAATGAACAAGGGCGCGATGATTTTCCACATGGTTCGCGCGCAAATGGGCGAAGTCCCGTTCCACGCCCTGCTGCATGATTTCTATGAAAAGTACCAGGGGAAAAGCGCCCGCGTGGAAGATTTCGAAGCCATGGCCGTCCGCCAGGTGCAGAAAACGCCCATAAAAGGCGGTGAAACTCCCGAACAGCTGCGCGGCTTTTTCGTGCAGTGGCTCAATTCCACCGGCGTGCCGGAATTTACCCTGGAGTACGTGGTTTACCGCACACCCAAGGGCTTCCGCATCGCCGGAAAAATAAAGCAGCCGTTGGACACCTTTCGCATGCTGGTGGATTTGCGCGTCGATACCGAAGGCAATCCCGAGATCAAATCCGTGGACGTGATCGGCACGGAGTCACCCTTTACGGTGGAAACGTTTGGCCGGCCGAAACCCGGAGGCATCAAGATCGATCCGGGAAATTTGATTTTGAAAGGCAGCAGCTCGCTGCGTTCACGCGCAGCCATCGCGCGTGGCGAAGAATTGGCGGAACAGGGCCGCTATTACGACGCCATCACGCAATATCAAAAAGCGCTGTCCATCCAGCCCAGTCGCCCGCTGGCGAACTTCCGCATGGGCGAAGCGTTTTTCTACCAGAAGAATTATCAGGCGGCCGCCAACGCCTTTCGTGAAGCGCTGCAAACCGTGCCCGATCCGAGTGAAAAGTGGACGGAGGTCTGGAGCCACATCTATCTGGGCAAAATTTTTGATCTGCTCGGACAACGCGAGCGCGCGGTCAACGAGTACAGCAAGGCCAGACAAACCAACGACGATACCGGAGGCGCCCAGCAAGTGGCGGAAGGCTATTTGAAGAAGGCCTACACCGAGGGAGCGATCTCCGCGGCCGCGCCGGCCTCGGGTACGAGCACGCCGCAATCTACCCCGAGTTCCAACATTCCCGAGCCCGCCTCGGGCAAACCGACGTTGAAGCGCCCGAACAACCTGCTGAACGACGGAAACGCCGGCATTCGCTAGCCGTATTGGAGTGCGGTTTACCCTGAGAGGTCTGCTCGAAGGGTTTACCCTGAGAGGTCTGCTCGAAGGGTTTACCCTGAGCGCTGTGCGCGAAGGGCTGCTTGACGCCGCTTTTTCCACCAGCGCCCGAACCAGCCATCCGCAACACACTATCCCGGCGTCAAGAAGGCGGGGGCGTGCCCACCGCCACCACCACGACTCTTCGCGCCATCCGCTCAGCCACTTCCCAGCACGCCAGCAAACTCTCCTCCGACGTCAGCCCGGTCCGAACAATTTCAATAGCCCCACTATTTACATCAGCCTCGACGAAGCGCATCCCCACGCACCGCTCGCGGCAAACCGTCACATCACTAAGATCCAGAATTGACATCGTCGTTGTCGTGCTGACAAAAATCGCGCCGGGTTTGGCGAATTTATCGAAGATGGTAAAGAGTTCCAGCTTCATTTCCAGTTCTTCGGGCACCGCTTCGATGATCAAGTCAGCGTCACGGATGGCCGATTCCACACTGTTGGCAGGAACTATCCGAGCTAGCGTCTCAATTCGCGCAGCTGCGTCTAATTCGCCGCGCGCGACGGAGTCTTCCAGTGACTCCTCGATCCAAGAAATTCCACGGTCCAGCATCTCTCGCGAGACGTCCTCGAAAATAACGGAGTAGCCAGCCAGCGCGGCCGCTCGAGCGAATTGCCGGCCCACCGTTTGCGCGCCGATCACCACGATGGTCTCGACCGTCACGAAGAGCGTTCCAGGCGTCGCGCGCGAAAACGCTTCGCTCCTGCCTTCACTTCAGCAGGTCCCGATACGCCGCTTCGTCATAGCCCAGCACGATGGTTTTACCGGAGACCACCACCGGCCGCCGAATAAGGTTCGGATGCTCCGCCATCAGACGAATCGCCTCCCGGCGGCTGGGCGGATGCTCTTTCATTTTGCGTGAACGATACAGCTCATTGCGCGTACTGAGAAACGCCACGTAGTCCCGCTTACCAATCAATTGCTCCAGTTCGCCCTCGCTGAGTGGCTGATCATCTAGGCTGCGTAACTCTAGCGTGGCGTCATGCTTCTCGAGGAAAAGTTTGGCTTTCCGGCAGGTGGTACAGGATGGCTTTTGCAGAAATTTAATTTTTACGTTAGGCATGGTTCCGCGCTCGGCTCATCTTACCATTCGCGAGATTTGCGCCAAGCCGTCGATAAACCAGTCTCCCAGTCCGTGCAAGATCGCCACTATCCACAGATTGCCGGAACGCAGCATCAGCATCGCAAAATAGAGTCCGATGGCGAAGATGGCCGCGAAGATCCACAGGTGCTCGGGGTGCTGCCGCGACTGCGCGAAGTGATAGAAATGGAGCGGGCCAAAAGTGAAAATCAGATTACTGAGCAGAACTCCCAGCGGAGCGCCACAGCGGCGAACCAATTCGGTTTGGAGTACGCCGCGGTACAACAACTCTTGATAAAACCCCCAAATCATCTGCTCCACCAGGGTAACCAACGCGATGCGCCATAAATCGGGACGCGCCCACAATGCTTTCAACTCGGCCATCTGCGCCAAGGCAAATATAGTGATGGATAAGCCGAGAATTTGCGGGAAATAGATCCTCTCGATTTTCGACCACTGGCGCCAGGGATAGAGCCCGACCTGCGAAAGCCGCACGCCCGCGAATCTGGCCGTGAGCCAGCACGCCAGGGCCAGCAAAAAACTCAATTGCAGCAACGACCACCAATTTCTCTGCGCAATTCCCAGAGCTTGAGCTTCGTGCCGGGTGAAAGGTCTCACGATCAGCTCAAGAGAAATAAATATCGCCAATAATTTGTAGCCTTGCTGCGGGGTATGCGCGGCAGGTTGTGGCCGATCGAACAGAAACAATTGTCCGCGCCACATGGGCCCGACGCGTCTGGGTCCGGTAGCGACGGCAGGTCTGGCGCGCGAGGTCTCCGATTCGGCCAAAAGAAAACCCTTGACAGCTTCCTAAACTCCTGTATACTTACTCATGTAGATAACTGTGTCCAGCCTGCGTTGTGTTGTGCCGGCCTCAACCTCGCGGTCAACAAATAACTCCAGTTCTGACTCGGCCATCCCATCGCGGAACGCTCTCAACGAAGTAACTACTCGTACAACATATTTCCGGAATAACTCTTTTAGAATGAACACTTGCAGAAGGATGTGAAAACACAAGTACTTTAAGTCCCTTTCTTTTCACATCCTTTCACGATTCCCTAGGGGGTATCCAGCCACCCCTAATACCGCGGAACAGTCGGATCGATCTCCGCCGCCCACCGATCGATCCCTCCGACCATCGACCGCGCACCTTCCACGCCTTGGCTGCGCAGCCACGCCGCAACGTCCAGACTGCGCACCCCGTGGTGGCAATAGCAAATCACCTCGCCCGCCACATCCAGTTTTTGCAAATTGTTGGGAATGGATCCCATGGGAATCAGTTGCGCCCCAGCGATCTGGCAAAGCTGCGTTTCCCATGGCTCGCGAACGTCCACCAGCAGGATCGCGGCTCCGCTGTCGAGATGTGCTTTGGCTTCCGCCGGGGTAATCTGCAGGTCGTCCATGATAGCCCCCGAGTCACTCCAAGAATCGAAAGTACGTCAGCGAAATTGCCGCGCAACGCACATTTATCGGTCGCCGGTACAGGCGTTCGTGCCGATCGTTTCGCGTTCACTTGCCTTGAAATTTCGGATGGCGCTTTTCCATGAACGCGCGGATCCCTTCGCGACAATCTTCCGTCAGGAAGCATTGAATCTGTTGCCGAACTTCCTGCTCCAGCGCGTGCGCCAGCTCTTTCTTTTGCGCGCCAAATATCGCTTGCTTGATCGCGCGAATGGAGACCGCAGGTCCTTGTGCGATTTTTTCCGCCAGCGTTTTCGCGGCGGCTTCCAGTTGCGCCGCAGGATAAACGTGATTCACGATGCCCAGGCGCAGCGCGGTCTGCGCGTCGATCATCTCTCCGGTATAGAACAGCTCCGCGGCCTTGGCTGGCCCAACCAACTGAGGAAGAAAATACGTTCCACCGTAATCCGGATACAGACCGACGCGCGCAAAATTCTCTCCAAACGTAGCGTCTTCGGACGCCAGACGGATGTCCGCCGCCAGCGCTACATTCATGCCCGCGCCCGCCGCTGGGCCTTGCACCACCGCGATCACCGGTTGCGGCATGGTGCGAATCTTCAAAACTGCCTGCATCCCGGAGCGCAAGAGCGGCTCAAGATCTTTCGTCTCGCCGGTCTGACGGCCCTTGCCGATATCACTCAGGTCGCCACCGGCGCAAAACGCCCGTCCGGCGCCAGTCAAGACTACTACGTGAACGGTCGCGTCCTCTTCAAGCCGTGAGAACGTGTCTATCAGCGCGGTGGCCAACGCGTTATTGAGTGCGTTCAGCTTCTCCGGCCGGTTCAGCACCAGCGTTACGATTCCGCCGTGCCGCGTCTCGACCAGTACCTGCCCGGAAACTGCCGCTTTTGCGGGCTCACTCATCGTCATCCTCCGCGGAAAGACTCTTCACCTCTGGACCCTTCGCCGTGCGCGTCACCAGTTGCGCCAGTTTCTTGAAGTGTCCCAGCTTTTCCGCTTTGCCTGCAAGCAGCGGCCCGCCCGTTTCCGGCAGTACATAGACGCGCGCGCCGTACAACGATTGCTTCTGAATCCCGAACTTACACTTTCGCTGCGCGAACTGCTCGTAAACGATCTTGCCATTAAAAGCCACCACATGCGGCGCAAATTCTTCCAGCTTCTGGGACAGCACGATGCGCCCTTCCGCGAAATCCTCGCGCGTCAGCTCGCCGGTGGTTTTCGTCGGACGCTTCACCAGGTCGGTAAGCCCGATGCCAAATTCGATCACGCGCTTGTCGTCGTGGTAGTCAAACGGCTCGGGAACCACGCCGCCCTCATACAGAATGGGCCAGAACTGATTGTCGCGCCCGGCATAGTAATGCCCAACGCGGGCGGAAGACTCCGTGGGGTTGCAGCCAACGATCACCAGCTTCATGCCTTTGCGGAGGTAGTCCGGAAGCGTTCGCATTTGGTCATTCCGCTTGGTTCTTCGATTGGCGGCCGCGAGAGCGGGCTCGAAGCAGAACGGAGTTTTGCCCTTTCAAATTGCCATCTTCATTGAATCCGCCCGGGATGAGAGTCGAAGGCGCGTCGGACGTGTCCGGATGTCACCAAAACTGTATTTCTACCCTGCCCCTCCGTCAAGCCCCATGGCGTAACCGTTTCCAGTTTTGTGAGTCTCAAGGGGGAACCACGTCATCTAACAGGAGGATGCAGAGGTGCGGCAGTGCTCTGTGCTACCTTTATGAGTGAAGATAAGAGGATCCCGCCGACGAGGAGCGCAGCGCGCTTCGCGTCGCGGCTAACACCCGACACTTTGACCACCGCCAATCCACACCGGCTTGCATCCACCGTGGCGCGCGAGGACGAGCACTTGCTCGTGGCCGCCGCCAAGGGCGGTGATTTGTCCGCGTTCAATGAACTGGTCAGCCGCTACGAGCGCAAGATCTTCCGCCTCACCATGAACATCACGCGCAACCACGAAGATGCGGAAGACGCCATGCAGGACGCTTTTCTAAAGTCCTACGCGCATCTCAAGGATTTCGAGGGCACCTCGCGTTTCTACACTTGGCTGGTGCGCATCGCCGCCAACGAAGCGCTGATGCGTTTGCGCAAACGCCGCCCCAATCAATTTTCTCTCGACGAACCTATCACCACCGACGACGAAGAACTCATGCCCAGAGAGATCGAGGATTGGGGACCGAGCCCCGAGCAGCGCTACGCGCAGACCGAAATGCAGGAAATTCTCTCCGGCGTAATCGATGAGCTCGAACCCTCATTTCGTACCGTGTTTGTGTTGCGCGACGTGGAAAATCTCTCCACGGAAGAGACCGCCAAGATCGTGGGAATTTCCGTGCCGGCAGTGAAGTCCCGCCTGCTCCGAGCGCGCATGAAGCTGCGGGAGAAGCTGCATCGCTACTTCCGCCAAGGTGGCGTCCATTGAACTGTGAAGGCGTAACACGGGAGCTTTCAAACTATATCGACGGCGAAGTCGACGCCGCACTGCGCCAGGAACTGGAACACCATTTGGGCGGTTGCCAGCACTGCACGGTAGTACTGAATCAGGTGAAACGTACGGTTGAGCTGTTTTGCGATACCGAGCCGGTAGATTTGCCCAGCGACGTGCGCTCCCGGTTGTACGCCGCGCTGCAAAGCAAGCTAGGCCGTTAGTAGCACCGGCAAGAGTGCCTGTGCTACTAAAGAAAAGGCTCCCGCTACACCGCATCGCTCCAAAACGGTAATTCCCTACCCAAACCTTTTTCGCGCGCGGCCAAATATACTTTCACTGCCACTGCCAAATCCCACGAAGCAATGCCGTTGGATTTGAAAAGCGTAACCTCCGAATCGCTGGTGCGCCCGGGAGTTTTTCCCGCCACCACTTCGGAAAGTCTCTTGACGCCCGTCCAGCAGGCTTCGTCGCCGCGGAACGCGATGATCAAATCGCCGGCTTCCTGTCGCGACTGCTCGATCGAATCGACCACAATCACGTCGGCGCTGGCCACGGCCTCTTCATCCAGTTCGCGCTTGTTGGCGTGATTGGCGCCGATGGCATTGACGTGTACGCCGTGCGCCAGGTCTGCTCCATTCAGCACCGGCACCGACGTAGTCGTCGCGGTCGTAACAATGTCTGCACCACGTACCGCGTCCGTGGCGGAATCCACCGCCGCAATCGCGATGCTTAGGCGCTCTGACATTTCTTTCGCAAACTTCACGCGCCGCCCCTCGTCGCGTCCATACGCTCGCACGAACTCGAGCTTGCGCACCGCTGCAATGGCTTCCAGTTGCGTACGCGCTTGACCTCCGGTGCCAATAATCGCGGCGATTCGCGCCTCGCTCCGCGCCAAGTATTTGGTGGCCACGCCCGTCGCCGCGCCGGTGCGCATTTGGCCCATGTAATCCGCCTCAATCATAGCCAGCAACTCTCCCGTGGCCATGGCATACAGCGGCACCAGAAAACGCACCTTTCCGCGGGAATAGGTGTATTGCTTCATCGCGATATAGCCGCCAGCGTAATCCGCCGCGGCCATGTAGTGAAAGAATCCTCCGCCAGGCAGTTCAAAACGCCTGCGCGGATGCACCACCGTCTCGCCGGTCGCTTGCTTGCGAGAAATTTCCTCGACCGCCTCGATGGCCGTCGCCATCGTGAGCGTCGCGCGGACTTCAGCCTCATTAATGTGCAGTGTCATAAGATGGTTCGCATTCTCTAGCGCGCCACAGCTCGCTTCTTTGTTTGTTCGGCAGTGCTCTTCACTTTTGTGTCGCCGGGTTGGCGGATGCGCCGGACTACCGTTTGGATCATGCGGTAAACGTGCTCGTTTTTGTCGCCACCCATCACGTGGAAGCGGAACTCGGGTTCATTCTTGGGACCCTTGCTCAGGCGAATCGGCAAAGCACCGCACAAATTGTTCTCGATGAACGCCGTCTCATAGCGAGACTTGCGCAAGTTCCAGGTGTACACTCGCAGCGAAGTGAAATCGCAAGGCTGCCCGTCCGGTCCGCGTGCGCCAGCCACCAGATATTGCGATTTATCGCCCGAAGGATCGCTGACGCGATTCAACTCAAACCAGGCAATCGGCCGCACGTTCGCCGATGCCGTACCTTCGTGCACCGCTTCCGGCACATCGTATTCGATAAACCGCGCGATCACCCAGCCGGCGATTGGAATCGTCTGATCCCCGGCCTGCGTGGTGGTGTTGGTGTCGGCGGTACCTGAGGCAGTTTCACCGGGCGGACGCGTGGCTAATCCTCGCACCAGATACCACTCTTCTTTTTTCGCTTCTTGCGGCTCGGCCGATTCTTTTTCGTCGGCCACTTGCGTCCAGTCGGCCACCGCGCGCCCCACAATTTCGACGGCCACGCCGCGCGCGAACTGGTACAGCCGCGGCTCGGTGCGCCCCGGCTCAACGCGCAAATTGGTTGCCACTTTGGTGTGCCCGCGCGCCTGCACCGGCATGGCGCGGGCCTCATCGAGCAGCTTCGCGCTGCGCTGCCACAACGCCGGCTCCATCAAATAGCGCGTTTCCACCCAGCCGACGCCGCCTGCCGCGGTCCGCACCTTGGCGTTGTCGTTCCGGCGCGCCACAATATCCACGCGATCGCCGTAATGCAGGTACCCTAGTGGCTCGCGCACCTGTGCCACGCTGCTGAATAGCGTCACGCTGCGCTCGCTGACGAACATTTCGTCGTGAGCTTCGTGCTTCGGGCGGAAGTACCACGCCAGCAGCGCGACCAGACACAGCAATGGCACGGCTACCAGCAGCTTACGCTTCATGATTTGTGATGGGCGCGTACAAGACGTGCGAGTCTCCGCCAGAGATTGTACCTGATTCTGGAGGAGCACCCGGAACCGCCAAAATAGACGGTGGCGTCTTTGGTAGCACAGGCACTCTTGCCTGTGAATTTTGGCAGTTGTAGAGGCCGCCTTCTGAGGCGGGCGCTGCAAGAAGCGGCAACTACGAAACGATAGTAGTAGCCGAGGTCACGGGCACTCCCGTGGGCGCCAGCGGCAGCACAATCCACAAAACGAGGTACGCCAATCCACCGGTCCCGCCGCACAGAAACAACACTACCCAGACCAGGCGGATGATCATCGGATCGATGTCGAAATAGTCGGCCAATCCACCGCAGACACCGGCGATTTTGGAGTCCGTACTGGAGCGCACCAATCGCTTACGGGGCCCGGTTTGGTAGGCGTATGGCGCTGCGCCTCCCGCGGCTTGCGGCTGCGCGGCGCCGCAGCTGTAGCAAAACTTCGAACCGTCAGCGATATCCTTTTGGCAATTCGGGCAAGTCATGCGATTCCCCCCTGCAGGCGCAATACGGCGCCTTGCCTTCTCAGCAATATACGAAGCAATATGGCGAAAAGTTTCCTCCTCGTCAAGCGGGCCCGAAACGAATGGCGATGAATGGTGCCGAATGGTAGCGTCTGGCTTTGCTGCGACGGAAATTGCTACGCGGCTTTCCGAGTGGGTGAGATCGGCATACAATAACTTGCGGTTTTGCGTTCAAACGGGTGATTCCAGCTGGAGGGAGAGCTCATGATTCGTGTGCTGCTGCTTTGCGCGATGCTGTTCCAGACTGCTCCTCAACCGGCCCCTAAGCCCGCGCTTGAGCCCGTGCTTCAGAATGACCGCGTTACCGTATGGGATCTGACGGACCTCACAACCGCGCGGCCCGTTGATGCGGTTGTGCTGTCTTTATCGGGTAGCGCTTCCTTCCTGCCGAAAGGCGCGACGGCCAGGATCGCCGGACGATCGATAGTGATCGATCTGAAAGATCATCCCGTAACTCCCATCGCAAATACCTCCGGTTATCCATTGGCCTATCCGAGGTCCGGCGCGAAGAAGCTCCTAGAGAACGAACGCGTGATCGTGTGGGATTATAGCTGGACTCCGGGCGTGGCCACTCCAATGCATTTCCACGATAAAGATATGGTGCTGGTTTTTCTTGGGGATGGCGACCTGCGGTCAACCGGTCCGGACGGGCAAGTAGTGGTGTTTCAGAACAGTTTCGGCAAGGTCAACTTCGGCCCACGAGGCCGCACGCACAGCGAAACCCTGATTCGCGGAAATCAGCGCGCCATCATCACGGAGCTGAAGTAGTACGTCGCGCTAGTGACTGAGGATCTGCTTTACCGCCGCCGCAATGTCCGAGGTCTGCGGCAGGATCGCGTCTTCCAGTTTCGGGTGATAACCGCAGAAGCTGTCCATCGCCGCCACGCGCTTTACCGGAGCATCGAGCTCGTCAAATAGTTCGTCGGCAATGCGCGCGGCAATCTCTGCGCCATACCCCCAGCTGCGCATATCTTCGTATGCCACGATGACGCGATGTGTCTTGCGGACCGTCGCGGCGATAGCTTCCCAGTCATACGGAGAGAGCGACCGCAGATCGATGATTTCCACCGAAACGCCTTCGCGCTGCAGCTGCGCTGCGGCAACCTCGGCGCGGTGCACCACCGCACCGTAGGTAATAATGCTGACCTCCGTGCCTTCCCTCACCACGCGCCCCTTGCCAAAAGGAATGGTGTAATCGGGTCCGGGATATTCCGAGCGATTGTACGGCTGGCGATACAGGTGCTTGTGTTCCAGGAACATTACCGGGTCGTCGCTGCGCATCGCAGTGCGCAGTAGCCCCGCCACATCCAGCGCCGTGGACGGCATCACCACGCGCAACCCGGGACAGTGCGTAAAGATCGATTCGCCGCTTTGGCTGTGATACACCGCTCCGCCAGTCAAATAGCCGCCGATGGCCACACGAATCACCACCGGCGCCTTGAACGTGCCGTTCGAGCGCCAGCGCATCACGCACAGTTCGTCGCGGATCTGCATCATCGCCGGCCAGATGTAATCGAAGAATTGAATTTCCGCCACCGGCTTCAATCCGCGCGTGGCCATACCGATGGCGCGTCCGATGATGCTCGCCTCGGCCAGCGGCGTATTAAAAACGCGATCCGCGCCGTACTTGCGTTGCAACCCGGCGGTAGCCTTGAAGACGCCGCCCTTGCCTTTCACATGTTTCAAATTCGCTTCGCGGCTGGCGTCCGCAACGTCCTCACCGAAAACCAGAATGCGTTCGTCGCGGCCCATTTCGTCCGAGAGCGTCGCCGCCACCATTTCCACCATCGTCTTTGGCGCACCGTGGAATTTCGGCTGCGCCTCGAACGTGCTGGACGTCGGATCAACGTCCGGCGAATAAATGTTCACACTGATCGATTCGACGGCCGGCTCTTCCGCGGCCAAGGCTTCGTCCGCGGCATCGCGCACTTCCAGATCCACGCCGGCTTCCAGCTCTTCGATGCGCTTGTGGTCCAAAACGCCTTCGCGCACCAAAAACATCGAAAATTTAGCCAGCGGATCGCGCAGCGCTTCAGACTCGCGCTCTTCCTGCGATTTGTAGAGCTTTTCGTCGTCGGAAAGCGAGTGCGAATAAGGCCGCGTGACATGGGCGTGCAACAGCGCGGGACCGCGGCGCTCGCGGCAATACGCGATGGCTTCCTTGCAGGCGGCGTAGCTTTCCAGAGGGTCGGTGCCATCGCATTCCGCGACGTGCAATCCCGGAAAACTCCGCGTCAATCTAGAAATACTCCCCCCCGCAGTCTGCACTTCCACGGGAACGGAAATGGCATAACCGTTGTCTTGCACCACATAAAATAGCGGCAATTTTTTGGCGCACGCCGCGTTCAGCGACTCCCAGAATTCGCCCTCGCTGGTAGCGCCATCCCCGCACGAGACGTAAACAATTTCATTCTCGCGATAGCTGACATATTCGCCCAGCGGCGCTTTCTTGGCCTCCGAAAAGGCCTTGCGGTGTTCCGCGTAGTACAGTGTGGCTTCCGCCGCGCCAACAGCCTGCACAAACTGCGTGCCGGTGCACGAAGACTTGCTGACAATATTCCACTTGGGATGCCCCCAGTGCGAAGGCATCTGGCGGCCACCGGAGCTAGGATCGTCTTTCGCCCCCACCGCTTGTAGCAGCGTCTCCAGCGGTGTAACGCCCAGCATCAGGCACAGCGCACGTTCGCGGTAGTAGGGATAAATCCAATCGACGCCGGAACGAAGAAGCAACCCCGCGGCCGCGCTAACTGCTTCATGCCCTGCGCTGGAGATTTGAAAGTAAATCTTGTTCTGGCGCTTCAGTTGAATTTCGCGGTCATCCAGCTTGCGAGAGAGGTACATCACCCGGTATAGGCGAATCAGCGCGTCGGCATCCAGGCCGTGTGTTTTCTGGCTATCAAAAATCGCGGCCTTGACGCGGGTCTGTGACGCCATTCGTTACGTCCTCGCGAGGAAGAATGCCTGCGTTCTCAGGATTGAACTCTCAGGAACTCGGATTATAGCGAAAAACGGGAGCCGCACGCTGACATTTGGGTACGAGCAGCCCCACCCTTGTAACGTCCAATTTGGCGCAAAATAAATCGTCAACCGAGGTCGGAAAAATGCTTGTCCGATTCTTCAAAGTCCGCATCGCCCTGCCGAATCACCTTCGGTGAAGCGCTCTTAAAGGGCTCTTCGGCGGGGATGCGGTCAAACCAACGCTGTTCCGAAAGCTTCTCGTGCGACGAGAAATACAGCCGCACCAGCAGCGTTACGTTGCGGCCATCGGAAATCGCCTCGGCTGCGTCTTTAGCTTCGTCGTGCTTCCCGCTCTGCGCCTTCGCTTTGGGCTTGCCCTTGGCGTGCTTCTTGTCCGGGTGTTTTTTCTCGGCGGATTTTGCTTCCCTGCGCTCGTCATGCGCTTCTTCGTCAGCCAGCGTCGCGGCTTCGCCTTCCAGCTCTTCGCCACGATCCAGTTTGTACTGCAATTTCTTGTCCAAGCGGAACGCCTGCTTCCACACCTCCAGCTTGTGACGAGCCTGTTGCGCCGCCGCTTCGTCGCTGCCAAATTCAAATTTCATGTATGTATGCGCCATGACAGAAGTCTGGGACGAGCCCGGCGCCAAGTCAAGATGCGTGCCAGAATTGCGCTCCACGCGACCGCCCGTGCAACGATGCAATGATCGTTTCTGCAGAGCAAAATTCCAACTTGACGAGTGCGCCGGCCCGCGAAATGCCGTAGACTACCCATTCGCGAGCACGCCCACGTGATACATCGCCGCCAAAACTCGCAACGTCTGCTATCCGCATGGCTTTGTCTCTTCGCCGCGCTATGCCTGTACGCTCCGCTCACGCTTTCTGCGTGGCCGGCAAGTCCATCCTGCTGCGCTGGCGGACTTTGCGCGATGCCCGAGCATCATCAGCGCAGCGCCGCTTCCAATTCGGAATCAAGCGCCCAGTGTGACCACCATTCGGCTGGAATGCTTGACTGCAACATGTCCTGCTGCGAAAAACAAGAACGCGCTCCGATAGCTCCCGTGGCCTATCTTCTGGCGGCCCCGGTATCGCTAGCCGCTCCGGTTGTGACTGCGCGCAGTCTGCAGGTTGCAACGCCGAACAGCTTCTTTGTATCGCTCGACCCTCTCTCTCCTCCTCCCAGAGCGTAATCCCCGCCGTAACGAGCGCTGCGCGAAGTAAATTCGCGCCGTGCAGAATTCTCCCTGATTCAGCAGTCTTTTTTCCCCTCAGCCGCTCGGCCTGGCCGCGCGCTATTGCCCCGAATTCCGAGGAGAACGATTCTGATGCGACGCAGATATCTATTTGCCGTAATTCTCTGGCTGGTACTGGCCAGTGCCGCGATGGCCGAGGTCTTGGGAACGGTTCGCGGCGTGGTGCACGACCCGCAGCACCGGCCCGTGCCGAATATTCAAGTCACATTGAAAGCGAAACACTCTGATTTTTCCGTCACCACACACAGCGACGTGAACGGCGAGTTTCTTTTCGACGCCGTTCCCGTCGGCGACTATCAAGTTACCGTGACCGACCCGGGATTCGTCACCGAGGTGCAGGATCTCGGCGTGCTCTCGGGCAGCGCGCCAATGCTGCATTTTCAATTGCGACTGGAGACACAAAATCAATCGGTTACCGTCACCGCCGATGCCGGTCCGGCACAGGCCGAAACAGTGACCCCCACCACGCTCGTCGACCGCGAGAAAATCGAGATAACGCCCGGGGCTTCACTCACTAACAGTCTGGCGATGATTACCGACTATGTGCCAGGTTCCTACTTCACTCACGATCAACTGCACATTCGCGGCGGCCATCAGGTGAGCTGGCTCATCGACGGCGTGCCGATACCCAATACCAACATCGCCAGCAATCTTGGCCCGCAGATCGATCCTAACGATATAGAGATGCTGGAAGTTCAGCGCGGCAGCTACAATGCCGACTTTGGCGACCGCACGTACGGCATCTTCAACGTTTCGCCACGAACCGGCTTTGACCGTAACAACGAGGCGGAGCTGGTGCTGACCGCCGGAAATTTCTACCAAACCGACGATCAACTAAATTTCGGCGGCCATTCCAACCGCTTCTCCTACTACGGCAGCGTCAACGGCAATCGTTCTAACCTGGGATTGCAGACGCCAACATCGGCGGTCATTCACGACGCGGACAACGGCTTCGGCGGATTCACTTCCCTGACTTACAACCTGAATCCGCAGGATCAGTTGCGCTTGGTGGCTCAGGCGCGCAGGGATTTTTATCAAATCCCGTTCGATCCCGACGATCCGAATACCCCAGACGAGTATCTTAAGGACGCTAATCGCGAAAACGATTCGTTTGTAACGTTTTCTTGGGTGCACACGTTTGGCTCCGGCCTGTTCACAACCGTTTCGCCATTTTTCCACTACAACAGCGTGAATTACGAAAGCGCTCCTTTCGATACTCCCGGAATAACGTCGCAAAGCCGAGCCTCGAACTACGAAGGCGCGCAGGCCACCGTCAATTGGGTGAAAGACTGGAACAACTTGCGCGCAGGCCTATACGGATTTGCTCAACAGGACAATCAATCGTTCCAATTCACGTGCAATCCCATCAATGCTGCGTGCCCCGAGAACCTGGCCGCCACCGCTGGAAGTCCCACGGGAGGCTTGTTCGCGGCATATCTAGATGATCAAATACGGCCAACCTCCTGGCTGACCATCAACGCCGGCATCCGTCAAACGCACTTTGACGGCGGCGGCGTTAACACCATCAACGGCCTGGTTTCGACGGTCGAAAACGCCACAGACCCGCGCGTGGGAATTTCCGTGCGCGTCCCCAAAATCCATTGGGTGTTCCGCGCATTCTATGGGCAGTTTTATCAAGCTCCGCCACTGCAATCTATTTCCGGACCATTGCTGCAATTCGCCACGGACCAAAATCTGGGTTTCGTTCCGCTGCACGGCGAGCGCGACGAAGAGCATCAATTCGGAGTTACCATCCCATTTCGCGGGTGGGTCCTCGACGCTGACAATTTTCTCACCCAGGCAAAAAACTTTTTCGACCACAACAACTTTAATGATTCCGATCTGTTCTTCCCCATCACCATTCAAGGCGCGCGCATCAATGGCTGGGAACTGACACTACGTTCCCCGCGCATCCGCAATCGCGCGCAGGTCTACCTAACGTACTCCAACCAGGTGGCGCTGGGCTTTGGCGCCATCAACGGCGGCCTGACGGATTTCTCGTTCGGTAACGGCTTCGGTCCGCTGGACCACGATCAGCGCAACACCCTGCATATCGGCGGGCAATATACCCTGCCATGGCGCTCGTATGCTTCCACCGATGTGTACTACGGCTCGGGCTTCACCAACGGTGACCCCAACGCGCAATATCCTGGTCCCTATTTGCCGGGACATACCACCTTCGATCTTTCGCTCGGCAAGACGTTCGGCGAGCGATTTTCCATCAACGTTACCGGCCTCAACGTGGCCAACCGCCGGGTGCTGCTGGACAATAGTTTCACTTTCGGTGGCACGCACTACAATAATCCACGCGAAATCTACGTGCAGGTGCGCTACCACTTCCATTTCTAGCCAGTGGCGGGGATTTAACTGCCGGAATGCCCGGTAATGTACGATTCACTGTCTCATGCAAATTGTCAGAGAAACGACTCGCCTCTACAGATTGACGCGCCTCATCTTCAACTGCTTTCTTTTGACAGAAGACGATGGCAGCGCCACGCTGATCGACACCGGCCCGCCCGGCTCGGCGCCGGCCATTCTGGAGAATGCTCGCCAGCTCGGCACTCCGATCCGCCGCATTTTGTTGACGCACGCGCATATCGACCACGTTGGATCGCTAGACGCTCTTGTTGAGCAATTGCATGGCGTCGAGATCTTCATCGGCGCCAACGAAGCGCCTCTTTTGGCCGGAGATTGTTCCAGCTATGGCTGCCCACCCGGCCGCAGGGCATTTGGCTTTATGAAAACGACCTCGCAACACACACATCTGCTGCAGGACGGCGAAATGCTCGGCGCACTGAAAACGGTTTTTAGTCCTGGGCATACGCCGGGGCACGTGGCGTTTTTCGATACGCGCGACGGCACCTTGCTTGCCGGCGATTCCTTTACCACTCAAATGGGCGTGGTCGCAGCCGGCGTTTTCAAATTTTACTTTCCGCTGCCAAGATGGTTCTCGTGGGAGCTCGCTCCGGCGGCAGCCAGCGCTCGGAAACTCTGCGCCTTGCGCCCAACGCGGCTAGCCGCGGGTCACGGCCGCACGATCGAGAATCCCGGAGCAGCCATGGAGCGCGCAACCGAGATAGCCGAGCAACAGGCAGTGCAGCGCAGCGGAAGAACATAACTCTATCGCCGAGGCTCCGGTTCTATCGTGTTGCGAAGCCTGTTTTCCCGCGTTACACTTTCCGCAGATTTCTAGGGCGATGGAGTTCGCCAAAACCGCCGGTGCGCACCCGCGCCGCGCTGATGACTCCTGGATGCCACTTGGCGCCAGGAGTTTTTTTGTTTCGTGGCGGCTGTTGGACGGTTTCGCGTCGCACCTTTGGCGACAGATCGGAGCAGACTTGCGGCTTACCCTGATTGCGATTTTCGGAGCTATCGGCACGCTGGCGCGTTACGGATTACAAGGCATCGTGCAGGTACGAGGCGGCTTCCCCTACGGAACTTTGCTGATTAATTTGACGGGTTGCTTCTTGCTCGGCCTGATCGGGCAGTTCACGCTGAACCGCATGGTGATCTCTCCGGATTTGCGCATGGCGATTGCTGTGGGCTTTTTCGGCGGGTATACCACTTTTTCCAGTTTCGGCTGGGAAACCGCCAAAATGCTCGAAGAAGGCGCGTGGACTCGAGCGACCGCGTACATTGGCGCCAGCGTAATTATTGGCGTGCTGCTCTCCGTCGCCGGTATTCGTCTGGCGAACAAATTTTAGGAGTTTCTATGAGCCACGAAAAAACGCACGAAAAATTCGAAGGCGAGCGCACCTTGATGCGCATCCACATCGGCGAATCGGATAAATGGCACGGCAAGCCGCTTCCCGAGGCAATCGTCGAAATGCTGCGCAAAGAACATTTTTCCGGCGCCACCGTCCTGCGCGGCGTCGCGGGCTTTGGTGCGTCCAGCGTCTACCACACGGACAAAATTCTTCGCCTCTCGAGTGATCTGCCTATCGTTGTCGAGGTCATCGAATCGCAAGAGCGCATCGACACCATCCTGCCCCGCCTCGACGAAATGATCGAAGGCGGCCTGATCACGCTGGAAAAGGTCCGGGTAATCCTCTACCGCGTCGCCAAAAAATAATCTCTAACAAACCGCCAGCAACGCAATTGGTTTTGACTTTGTAGGGGCGCACATGTTGCGCCCAGCTTGCCCAGGCATAATGTTCTTGGCAATCCTTGCGTCTTTGATTTTCGCCTGCGATATGGAACCTACACAAGGCAAAACCCGCTGGCTCAACCGCACCGTCCTCGGCGTCGGCCTCACCAGCCTGTTCAGCGACTGGAGCCACGAAACCGCCACCGCGGTCCTCCCCGCATTTCTAGCCATAATCGGCGCTGGGCCAGCGTGGCTCGGCGCCATCGAAGGAATCTCCGACGGTCTTTCCAGTTTCACAAAGCTGTGGGCCGGCCATCTTACGGATCGTCTGCAGAAACGCAAGCCGCTAGTAATTTTCGGCTACGCCGTCACCGCGCTGGCCACAGGCTCCTTCGCCTTCGCCACCCAGGCCTACGATGTTTTGTTTGGCCGCGTGCTGGCATGGCTGGGCCGCGGCGTGCGCTCTCCATCGAAGAAAGCTCTGCTTGCCGCCGATGTTCCGCCCGGAGCCTACGGTCGCGCCTTCGGCTTCGAGCGCCTCATGGATACGGTCGGCGCAATTGCGGGCCCGCTCACTGCGTTGTGGCTGCTCAGTCTAACTGGGCATTCTTACCGCAAAGTTTTTCTCTACACGCTGATTCCCGGATTGCTAGCGGTCGCAATCTTCGCGCTGCTGGTGCGCGAACGCCCCATCGCCGCAAAGGCGCGTCAGTCGTTTCTCACTGGATTGCGCAAGCTACCGGCACAATTCCGCCGAATGCTACTAGGCGTGGGAGTTTTCGGCGCGGGCGATTTCTCGCACACCCTGCTGATACTTTACGCCTCGCGAGCGCTTACGCCAGCGCACGGACTCGCGCGCGCCGCCAGCCTGGCCGTCGCACTCTACACGCTGCACAATATTTTCAACGCGGGCTCCGCCTATCTCAGCGGCTGGCTCAGCGATTACCTGCCGCAACGCAAATTTGTTCTAGCCGCAGGCTACGCTTTGGCGGGCATCACCGCGATTCTTCTCTGCACCGGAACGCAATCGCTAGCACTGCTAGCCGTGATCTTCATCCTGGCAGGACTCTACAAAGGCACCGAAGACGCCCTCGAAGATTCCCTGGCCGCGGAGTTCGTGCCTAAAGAGCAGCACGGCATGGCCTTCGGCACCCTGGCTGCCGTAAACGCCGTCGGCGATTTAATTTCCAGCGTGACGGTCGGCGCGCTCTGGAGCGCCTTCAACGTCCAAACCGCCTTCGGCGCCTCCGCCTTCCTATCCTTCGCCGGCGCACTCCTGATCCTCCGCCTGCGCCGGTAGTTCTCCCCTTCCAAAAAACAACAGAAGTAGCGAGTCAGTCTCGGATTGGCTGGTTCAATCAGACAATTGATTTATTAACAATTGTGCTAACCAATTGGTGCTGGTAACTTGATTTGCAGCGGACAAGGGAAAGATGGGAACAATGCGGGAATGGCTGATGGTCGGGTTTTATTCGGTCTTTTGGGGCGGCTGGATGTTGATTTGGGAAACTCGCAAGAGAAAGGCTGCCAACCTTAAGCCCGTTATCTTGCCTGCGAGCATTTTGATCTGGACATTGAGCGGTCTTGGTTTTGGTTTAGTCATGGTGTTTAGATCAAAGGTCGTGCAATGGCCATTGGTGATTGCTTTTGCTGCAAGTTTTGCTGGCACCTTCGCCGTTTCAATGGTCTACAATCGTGAGCGCAACAAAGCGTTCAACCAGCGTCCGGCTTGGCTGCGGACTGTATCCTTTTTTCTTCTTATGGGTGCTCTCGCCTTGCTTGCGAGCGATAAAGCCACGCCCGTTGCTTACCTGGCGGTTATAACGGTGGGAGTTCTGTTTTTGTTAGATTACTCCCAGTCCAGAAACCGGGAGTCGCACGCTCTCGGTGAGTGACGGATTCGAGTTCCTGTCTTCCCCAGACAAGTCCTGAGCTAGTCGCGTTGTCGTAACCCCCCTCCACCCCTCACAGAACACCGTTGCGTGCCCGCGCACCGCGTGTTAGCCTGAGCGAACAAAAGGCGAATTACTGGAGGCCTACAAATATGTCCGGATCTCTCGCGGTGCGTTCCGCTCGGGAGTCGGCCGCCGTCGCGATTCCCGAGCGTTGGCGCTTAGCGCGGTGCGTGATGTGCTGGATGTGTTTGCCGCGCGCGACCGCGACGGCGAAATGCTCACCGCAGTGCGCCATTTTCCGGCGCGCGAGGCGCAGTGGGCGGAGTTTCCCGCGTGGGTGCGCGACGATTTGCGGGCGGCCTACAACGCCAAGGGAATTCGCCGACCGTACACACACCAAGCGGCCGCGGCCGAGGCGGTGCACGCCGGAAAAAATGTGGTCATCGTTACGCCCACCGCCGCGGCAAGACGCTGTGCTACAACTTGCCGGTACTGAACGAAATTCTCGAAAAGCCGGATACGCGGGCGCTGTACCTTTTTCCCACCAAAGC
Organism: uncultured Acidobacteriota bacterium; assembly: GCA_963798585.1. Taxonomy (GTDB): domain Bacteria; phylum Acidobacteriota; class Terriglobia; order Acidiferrales; family UBA7541; genus Acidiferrum. The sequence continues at coordinate 94,319 of CAWCTJ010000007.1, read as the reverse complement.
GCTGGCGCAGGATCAGCTTGCCGAATTGCATGATTTGAATACGCGGCTGGAAGATCGTTTTGGCGTTTTCACTTACGACGGCGACACCGCCGAGCGACGCGCGCAAAGCCATCCGCGAAAAAAGCCACATCGTGCTCACCAATCCGGACATGCTGCACACCGGCATCCTGCCGCACCACACCAAGTGGAAGCGCCTGTTCGAAAATTTGCGCTACGTGGTGATCGATGAGCTGCACACCTATCGCGGCGTTTTTGGCAGTCATCTGTGCAATGTTCTGCGGCGCCTGAAGCGCATCGCAAATTTCTACGGACGCGATCCGCAATTCATCTGCTCCTCGGCCACGATTGGCGAATCCTGGCGAACTGGCAACACGCTTGCTCGAAGAAGAAGTTGAAGTTCTAAATGCCAATGGCGCGCCTGCCGGGGAGAAAACTTTTGTCTTCTACAATCCACCGGTCGTAAATCGCGCGCTGGGGATTCGCCGCAGCTATATCAATGAATCGTCGCGCGTGGCGCAGGAATTCTTGAAACGCGATTTGCAGACCATGGTGTTTGCCAATTCGCGGCTGCATACCGAATTACTGCTGACCTATTTGCAGCAGGCCAATCCGCACACACCGGGCAAACCGGATACCATTCGCGGTTATCGCGGCGGGTATTTGCCGGGCGAGCGCCGCGAAATCGAGCGCGGCTTGCGCGATGGTCGCATTCGCGGCGTGGTGTCGACCAGCGCACTGGAGCTGGGCATCGATGTGGGCTCGCTCGATACCGTGGTCATGGCGGGCTATCCGGGGACCATCGCCGGAACCTGGCAGCGCGCTGGACGCGCCGGTCGCCGCAGCGGCAGTTCCTGCGCCGTGCTGGTGGCCTCCTCCGCTCCGCTCGATCAATACATTGTTCGCCATCCCGGATTATTTTTTCGGCCGCACTCCCGAGCAAGCGTTCATCCAGCCGGACAATCTGGAAATCCTGATCAATCATCTGAAGTGCGCGGCATTTGAGCTACCGATCACGCCGGAGAAACATTTCGGCGACGTGGATCTTCCCGATCTTTGCGCGCGGCTTGCGGAAGCGGGCTTCCTGCATCGCGCCGGAGAACATTATCACTGGACGCACGAAGCGTATCCCGCGGACACTGTGAGTTTGCGGTCGGTCACCAGCGACAATTTCGTGATTATCGATATCACCGGCGCGCCCAAGTCATCGGCGAAGTGGATTTTTCCAGCGCGCTGACCACGCGTGCACGAAAAAGCCATCTACATGCACGGCGGCACGCAATTCCACGTCGAGCACCTGGACTTCAAGGAGCGCAAAGCCTACGTGAAAAAGGTCGACGTCGACTACTACACCGACGCCATTCGCTACACGCAAGTGCGCATTCTGGAAACCGCCGCCACCTCAAATGGCTGTGACGCCGCGTCGCTTCACTCCGACCCCGCCATTTCCGCCGTTACCAAAAATTGTCATCCCGAGCAAAGCGAGGGATCTGCTTTTCCGCGGCTCGCGCGGCACCGATCCTCGGACTCCCGAGCTCTCTTCCGCAACCCACACTCCCACGGCGACGTCCTTGTTCGGTCCCAAGTGATCGGCTTCAAGAAAATAAAACTCTTCACCAACGAAAATATCGGCGCTGGACAATTGCAGCTTCCAGAAAACGAAATGCACACGACGGCTTACTGGATCACGCTCGAGCGCCCACTGCTGGATTCCCTGCCCTTTTCCGTGAACGAACGCCAGAGCGGCATGTTCGGCCTGCTGCACGCTCTCGAATCGGTCGGCACATTGCTACTGATGTGCGATGGCCGCGACCTCGGCACCGCCATTGGCGAACGCCCGCCAGCGCCCCAACTCGGCAAAGTTGAAAGCCCCTCCGCTGCTAACGACTTCACTCCCACGCGCGTGCAAGACGTAACCGGCAGTAACGCCAAGGAATTTTTCGAGCCAAACCTCTATCTCTTCGACGCGTACCCTAGCGGCATCGGATTTTCCGAGCCGCTTTTCCGCGCCCACGATCTGCTGGTACGTCGAAACGCGCGAATTAATCGCCGCGTGTGCCTGCGAGCAAGGTTGTCCATCCTGCGTCGGACCCGCCGGCGATTTGGCGCCCCGCGCGCAAAGAGGCCGCACTGGCGATTCTCGATCGGTTGTGTGCCTGATGGCGGCATCCGCTGACAAATTCTCCCGAGTCTCAGCGCTAAAGCCCACACGTAATATTCCGGCACGCACCGCCGCATTGCGCGAGCCATGCGAAGAAGACACCTTAGCGCGTTTGCTCGGCGCAAGCGTCCAGCGAAATCGTTTTGGAGAACATCTGGCTGTAAGCAACTGGTATTCCAGCCCGGAATTCTCCGCTCCTTCCCCGGTGGCTCTGGAAATTCTGTCGCGTACACGCGATGAGGTGCAGTCTCGTCGCACGCGCGACGCCTTGAGCGATCCAGAGAAATGGCTTTTTCTCGACACCGAAACCACTGGACTCGCGGGCGGCACCGGCACCTACGCCTTCTTAATTGGACTTGCTTGGTGGGATGCCGGCGGATTGCAGGTCGAGCAATTGTTCATGCGCGATTTTGGCGAAGAGCATTCCATCCTATGCGAACTGGCCGCGCGCGTTGCCGAGCGGCCAGTGCTGGTTACCTACAACGGCAAGACTTTCGATTGGCCGCTGCTGCACAGCCGCTTCACGATGACGCGTTCGATTGCGCCTCCGAAACTGGCGGCGCATTTGGATTTATTACATCCCGCGCGAGCCGTCTGGAAATTGCGGCTAGGCTCGGTGCGTTTGAGCGATCTTGAACGCCACGTGCTTGATCCTGTTTCGCTGGGTTGGAGCCGCGACGACGACACTACTTCGGCGGACATCCCACAATTTTATTTTGATTACCTACGCGGCGGGCCTCCGGAGCCGCTGCTGGGGATTGCCAAACACAATCAAATGGATTTGCGCGGGCTAGCCGCGCTGTACTGCAAGCTAAATGTTTTGATCAGCACGGAATTGCCGGAACACGGCAGCGTGGATGGGCGCGACCTTTTTGGATTGTCTCGCTATCTACAGCGCCGCGGACATCGCGAGAGAGCGCAAGCGGCTTGCACACAGGCGCTTGATTTCGGCTTGCCGCACGAGGTGCGGCCGCAGGCACGGTGGGAACTGGCGTTGCACGCCAAGCGCTGTGGCGAACACGCGCGCGCCGCGGAACTTTGGCACGAAATTATCGCAAGCGATCCTGCCCAAGGTGTGCACGCGTGCGAGCAGCTGGCCATCTACTACGAGCGGCGCGTCAAGGACGATGCTCGCGCGCTGAAATTTGCGCGGCTGGCGCTGACGGAATTGCGGAAAGCGCGGTGGCTGGCGAGCCGCTCGCCGGCGGGACATTATGCCGGGGCGTTTGCGGGGGCCAGTGGTTTCTCGGCGGGTCCGCGTGCTGCCGGGGGCCGCGCAAGCGGCCTCGAAAAAAGTTTCGAGCAGCGCATAGCGCGCCTGGAGCATCGCGTCGCGCTACGTTGCGGGACGCTTGGACTACGGGGCACGGTGGCGCATTCGCAAAGCGAAACGCAGCAAGAATAGGATCCGGGCCGCGAGCGTTATCGCTGTTTACTTCAGGGGCGCATCATTAAGCCCGCGACAACGCGATGCTGGCGACATAGCAGGCCAAGGAAATGCTAATGCCGGTGAGAGGCGCCCGGAAAAAATAGAGCTTGCAGAGCACAGCAAAACCACAAGCATCTGCCAGCCCGACAACGAGCAAGAACGGTGACCGAAAGAGGAGTCTGGCCGTGAGCCATTGCGAGAAAACCGAAAACCAAGCCGAACAAAATAAGTCCGATGCTGTGGCTGGCATTGAAGCCCACCCAACACCGCCACATTGTTGTTTCTTTCGTGATGACAGGTGAGATCTGGCTCATGCTGATTTGAAGCAAGGGGTCACGGGGCGTCAGCTTTGTCCCCCAGAACGTATAGACGAAGTGGATGACTCCGAGCGTAAACACAATGCCCGCACTGAGAACCATGAGAACTCTTGCAGCCAAGATGCCCTCCCCATTTTATGGGCGCATTGCTGATCCCTTCTACGTGTCGCGCCGGAAATCATAGAAGACACGAATGAGGTTGCCATCGAGATCGGCGGCAAGGAACTCACGCAGCTTCCACGGCTTGTCCTCGGGTTCGGAAATGATCTTCGCGTGCGCGGCCTCCCACTGTGCGAAGAGCTCGTCTACCTGAGCCTTGCTCTGGAGATTGAGCCAGAAAAGAACAGGGCCCTTGTTGCCATAGGATTCTCGGAAGGATTGGTTGGTGATAAACAGTCTGCAGTGTCCCCTTGAAATGCCAGCAATGCCACCTTGGTCGTCCCCCCAATCGAGGGTGAAACCTAGCGTGTTGACATAGTAGGCCGCGGCTTTGTCGACGTCAGCCGAGGGGATTTCCGGGACAGGAGCGGGGAACTTCATGGGTGTTGGCCTCCTCATGATCAGTGTAGAACTATGATTCACTACCGGTTGGCCGTCCGTCCGGAAGGAATCCAGGTTGCGAGCTAGGATCGGTGCCGAGAAGTCGGCTTGTCGGAATTAATTACGATTGCTCCCAGACGCCGAGAAAGTCAGTCCGTCAATCACCTCAGAAGCCGGCCGCTACAACTGCTTGCGAGGCATTTTGGGTGATTACCTTGTTTTGTGGCTTGGTAGGATCTCCCGGCGGAGTCTCTGGTGCGAGAAAGCCGACGGCTTTGTTCACGGCGTCGAAGACCGTGCGGGTGCTACCTTCTACCGTGATGCATTCGGTCTCCGCGCAATGCAAGAAGACGTCGCCGTCGGGGGTGGTGAAGGAAAAAAAGTCTGGGCGACGGAACAGGCGGCTGCGTTCGGGGTACTTCTTTTCCAGGGCTTCGGAGTATTGCCCGAAAAAACGGGCGGTTTGAACTTGCCCGGCCAGACGCAGCCGGGTGATTAATACTAGATGCTTGGTCTTTTTCTGCTCGAACACCACGTAGCGGTCGCCTTCCCAGGAAGCTGCAAGAGGCGTGGCGCGCTCCTCATCTAGAAATTGTTTCAGCACTTCTTTCCAGCCGAACTCGCCCAAGATGTTGTCTTCCAGCTTGGCGTATTCCGCGCCCAGGAGGTTGTCAACCGCCGGCAACGCCACGGTCACAGGTGTTTTGCCGGACTTGTAAAGCGCTGGATGCATGATTTGCTGCGAAGAGACCGGCGGATTGGCAAAGATTTTGGCGATGGCAGGCCAGCCGTTGGGCTTTAGGATGGCCGCCGAAAAACTCAGGCCGGCCAGATACGGGAAAATCAGCGAATCGCGAAGGAAAGGCGGAGCCTTTTTCATGGTGGGCGAATCGCCCAAGTCGCCAACCATCATGGACGGATCGATGTCCGGCACATCCTTGATGGACAGGCCTCTGTCCAGCAATAGGTAGTCGATCATGGCGGCCATGGCGCTGCCTTCAAGGACGGATTCGCGAGCCAGTTCGGCATCGTCGTTGGGGCGGGCGGCCTTAACCCACGCGTCAATCTTATAGTGCTGATCCTGCAAAGCGTGGGTGAGTTCGTGAGCCATAACCATGCGCTGGTCGGCGATGGGGATCCAGTCGGCTACGTAGAATTCCTGAGCCTTGGGGTCGTATAGACCAGCGATCTGTTCGGTCAGGAGGTCGACCATGAAGGTGTCTAAATCGAAGCCCTTCGGGACCAGGCCGAAGGCTTCCGCGCTGCGCTCTGAGGAGTAGCGCTCGGCAGGTTCTTTGTCTTCATTCATTTCGCGGATGACATACGCGCGGATCTCATCACGCGAGCGGAGTGTTTTTTTCACCGGAGAGCGCAAAGCGAGGCCGGTGATCTCACTCATTTGGGCAAGAACTTCATCGGCGGCGGCAACGAATTCGGCTCTGGTGGGCTTGGAGTTACCGGAGGCATTAGGATCGGAAGGACGGCTGGACGAAGGCGGAGGGGGTGCAACGGGGGATTGTTGCGCCTGCCCGTGCGCACCGGGGGACAGAATACCGACGATTGCGAGAGACAGCGAAAGCAATCGTATGCGCGTAGGCGAACAGGCAGAATTCATGATATAGGCAGAATAGCAGATTCCTTTTTGACGGTTGGGCCGAGAACCGAGTAAAAGTCATCGAGGCGGGCGACGGTGGCAACATTGCGGTTGCGTCCCGAGGGCGATGCTACTGCGAACCCGGGTTAACGGGCGGCTGGTTGCTCCCCTCGTCAAGCATTTCCTTACCAATCATTTTAGCTTTTTATTACTTAGTAGTTTATGGTCTAATCCGGGGCAGACCTCGGTCGAGGGTAAGGATGGACACCGGACTTCGCTTGCGGCAAATCCGCGAACGACTGGGATTGACGTACCGCGATGTCGAACGCGCCAGTTTGGAACTGGCAGCCCGCCGTGGTCGTCCGGACTTCATCCTGCACATCAGCCGGCTGGCGGATATCGAGAACCACGGGGTGGTTCCGGGAATCCACAAAATCTACACGCTCGCTGCGGTCTACCATCTGGATCCGCTGCAGATTTTCACCTGGTATGACGCTCCGCTGAGCGAGCTGTTTCTGGATGGCGGGGTGTCGCGACCGCCAAACACACATCTGGCCGCTCCTCCCGTGTCCCTACGCACGCCAATCCGATTTGATCCAAGCTTCGATCCGCGCCGCACGGAATTCCTTTCGCGCATGGTGCAGCAATGGGGACGGTTTGAGGGTGCGCTGGATGGAGATGCCAAATGCCGCTACGGGTACGTGGGGCTTTCGGACCGCCGTATGGTGCCGCTGTTGCGCCCGGGAAGTATCGTGTTGCTGGACGCCACGGATCGCGGCGTGGAAGACACAGACTGGACGACGGAGTACGACCGCCCGCTCTATTTCGTGGATGTGCGAGATGGATATCGTTGCGGGTGGTTCCATCAGGACCGCGCGCGGTTGACGATGCAACCGCACCCGCTGTCGCGCTGCGCGCCGGAGTTCTGGCCACTACCGGAAGGTGCCGAGGTAGTGGGGCGGGTAATTGGGGTGGTTACGCGTCTGAATGAGCCATTGAATGCTCTTGCCGAAGAATCTCCAGCAGCGCGCGCATATTCGAACAGAAAAGTTCTTTGAGATAGCGCGGGGCGTCTTCCGGTAACAGAACACGGAAGGCTTCCATGCGGCGCCAGTGGTCGACAGTCTGCCGGTAGCCGCTAGCCATAGACTCGAAACAAATCCTCAAATCTTCCTCCTGCTGCCTTAGCGGCGATTCCAGAATCCGCTCGAAAATCTGCTCGTGACACATCTCCAGCGCCTGCTGGATGGCCTCGTCGGGATAAAGCACTGATAAACCAGCGTGTTCGTAGCGGCCGGTGGAGAGATCGCGCAGCGACGCGATATGCACCAAACGGGCGAAAGGACCCGGTAGAGCTTCGAGCGTGGTGAGGGTGAAATCCTGCACCACGCGGCTGTTTTGCTGGAGCTGGGTAAGGAATTTCATAAGGCTCCCTGTTCCGCGCGCGGAACGTTTTGCGTCGAGAAATTAGTCGCGGGTGGTAGCGCCTCCACATTGCGCGTGGAGGTTTTACCACCATGAAAAAGCTAGTATCCGCCGTAGTAATTTCCTCGGCAGTTCTTGCAATGCTACTGCCGGTTGTAAATCCCGTCAATCTGAGTATTAGTAACGTCCCGAACCAGGGACAAATACTCACGGCTGACGGTGGTCCGCAACCGATCCCGCCAGTTCCACCACCCATGATGGATGGGTCCGCGGTCTAAGGCTGAGTAAGAGGAGTGGCGGGCCTCAGCCGTCGCGGAGGAGGAATGGGCAGACTGGAACCGGGGGAGTTCGCATTGTTGGCGGGGCGAACAGCTCAATAAGATTTCTCTAATGAAGTCGCAGGAGAAGGGCTCCCGGTTCCAGTACGGTAGGTGGCTTATTGGTTAGTATGCCCGTCATATACATTCCAGTTATCTTCATGCTAGTATGCCGGGCGATGGCCGAGATTGGAACAGTCGAACTGTATGCCTGGGGGCTCTGCTTTGCGCTGCAGCTCGGTCTCATAGGGCTGCTGATATTCCGGCGGAACCATGTGATCTTCCCAGCGTTCAGCATCTATCTGGCGGGAAGTCTGGCGCAAAACGTCGCGCAGTTTTTGATTTACAAACACTTTGGATTCGATTCGCCAATTTCCCTGCGGGCGGCATGGAGCATGCGACCGTTGATGGAAGTGCTGCGTGCCTTGGCGGTGCTGGAGATTTGCCGGCTGGTGTTCGAAAACTACCGCGGAATCTGGGCCTTCATCTGGCGGACGATGCTCGTCTGGGTGACTCTGGTGGGCATCCTTGCGATGACCTTGGGCAAACGCAGCTTCGCATACAAAATCTTTAACGCCGATCGCGCGGTGGGCCTTAGCGTAGCGGCGGCCATTGTGGCGCTGTTCGTGTTTGCACGTTATTACCGAGTGCAGGCGGAGGACCCGCTGCGATCGCTAGCGATCGGATTCTTCATGTACGCGTGCTTCGTGGTCGTAAACGACACGCTGCTCCAGGCTTTTGTAAAGGCGTATTCCCCCGTCTGGAACTTTTTGGGCACCGTTTCCTTTACCAGCAGCGTGCTGGTGTGGGGATGGGCGCTGCGACGAAACGCCTCTGCAACCAGCAGCGGCGCCGGAAATGCTTCCTGCGTCCGTTTACCGCACGCTCTCGCCGGACGTCAACCGGCGTCTCAGCGCGCTCAATGATCGACTGAGCGCGCTATTCGACCGCGAGGAGCGACGGCCATGACGCCGTTTCTCTATGTCATTTGTGGCGCGCTGGCGCTGCTGCTGTTTCTTCTACTGTGGGCGCTGCGGAGGTCGTCAGGCACGCGCGGAAAGACCGGCCTGTCCGAGGAGCAGCCGCGGACGAACATCCAATATTTCCCGCAGATTCAGCAATCACTCTCGCCCGCAGATCGCGAATTTCTGATGGAAAAGGGCGGACCAGAACTTACACGCAGGGTATTTCGCGAACGCCGAGAAATCACACGTGATTTCCTGAAGGCCCTGGATGAAGAGTTCTCCCGGCTGTTGCGCCTGGCGCGGATTATCGCGGCGCTATCACCGGAAGTGGTGCCCATGCAGGAATTTGAGAGGGTGCGGCTGAGTGTGGTGTTTCGTTTGCGTTTGCAGGCTATCCACTTAAGGCTGGCGCTTGGGAGCGACGCCGACGCTGCAACTAAGCGCGGTGAGCGATATCGTGAGCCGCCTGAGCGTGCGCATGGAAACGGCGATGAAGGAGCTCGGGGAGCGAGCCGCGTTGGCGGCGGAAATGGCGTCAGCGGTCGACCGGAGCGACGTGCATCTCGCCTAAGCGACCAGCAGTCGCGTTGGCCGCGCCCCCTTTTGCCTGCGTCGGAGCCTGCAAGGGCAATTCGATGCGGAAAGATGCGCCGCGCGGCGGCAGATTGCGCACGAGAATCGTGCCGCCGTGTTCGGTAATGATTCCGTAGCAAATACTCAATCCCAACCCCGTACCTTTGCCAACTGGCTTCGTGGTGTAGAAGGGGTCGAAGACGCGCGACGGATCCTGAACCCCCGGGCCACTATCCGTGAATTCCACAAACAGCGTGGCTTGATCGGTTCCGGTGCATACCCAAACATCGCCATCGGTGGAGTGTTCGAGAATGGCATCGACGGCGTTGTTGACCATATTCAAGAAAAACCTGCTGCAACTGGTGCGGATCCGCGGAAATAGTGGGCAGATCGGCGCAAAAATCGAGGTGTACGCGGATATTGCTCATGCGTAAATCATAATCGCGCAAGGCCAGAGTGTCTTCGAGGATCTGGTTGAGCTGCACGGCCACGCGCTCGGGTTTGTGTTGGCGGGAAAAGCTAAGCAAGTTCTGCACGATGCGGTGAGTGCGCTGGGCCTGTTTATAAAGTTTGTCCGCGTATTCGAGGCCTTGCGGGCCGGTCTGCCCGCTCGAAGTGAGGAGTTGGCTGTAGCCGAGGATGGCGGTCAAAGGATTGTTGAGTTCGTGGGCCACGCCGGAGATGAGTTGACCGACAGCGGCCATTTTATCGCTGTGCAAGAGCTGTTCCTGCGTGCGACGAAGATTGTCGTAGGCTTGACGAGTTTCTTCATAAAGTAGGCTGCGTTGCATGGCGCTGGAAATCTGACTGCCCACCGCGATGAGCAGGTTGACGTCAGCCGGGGAAAACTCGCGCGCAGTGCGGCTGCTGACGACCAGGCCACCGAGGATGCGGTCCTTAGCCCAGAGCACGACAACGTAAGAAGAGACCAGTCCTTCCTTGCGAAGCATGTCGCGAATCGGGGGAGGGAGAGGCAAGGACGACGCGGAAAGAAACGTGGCATGCACGGCGTTAATCTGGCGCAGCATTTCCGCTTGCAACTCCATGGGCTGAACGCTCGGGGAGTATTCAGAGCGCTGACCGACAACGGCAAGGCGGCGCACGGTGCTGTGCGCTCGTCCAGCAGATAGATCGAAGAAGTGTCCAAGCTGAAGAGTTCCAGAAGCTGGCGCAGGGTGCGCTGGAGGGAGTCGGTAAGATCGAGCGATTCCGTGAGGGTTTGCGCGATGGAATTGAGGACCATCAATTCGCGGTTGCGCCTGCGGATCTCGCCCTCGGCGTTCTTGCGCTCGGTGATGTCTAGCACGAAGCCTTGGTAGGCGGTCACGTGCCCAGCGTCGTCGCGCACGGCGGTGGAAGATTCAAGAATATTGCGGATTTCGCCATCCTTGCGGCGCATCTCATATTCAAAGTCCGCTACCGAGCCGTGCTCCTGGAGGAGACGCCGCAAGCGCTCGCGGTCGGAGCGATTCACGAAAAGCTTGGTCGGAATATCCAAAGCCAGCAAATCGTCGCGCGAATTGTAGCCAGTCATGCGGAGCAGCGCGTCGTTGAAGTCCAGAAAGCGCCCGCCAGGAGTGGAGATAAAAACTCCTTCTTGCATGGTGGCGACCAAGAGTGCGGTATTTTTCTTCGGCGCGCTTGCGCTCAGTCATGTCCTTGAGCACGTGCACGACGCCCAGTTCCTTGCCGGAAGCGTCGGCGAAGGTGGAATTGGACGCCAAAAAATAGCCCGGGAGCCACGGGTCGGATTCATCGCCTTGGCCGGCAACGCCTTCGCAGTACGGACACTGATCGTAGCTGGCTTCTTTGCGGGAGAAAGAATCACCAACGCTGCGGCCCACCATGGCGCCGTAGTCGCGGTCGAGCAAGTGGCTAAGGCGCTGGTTTATACGGAGGATTCGTCCGGCGCGGTCGTGCACCAAGATAGGGTCGCCGATGGAATCGAAAGTATCCGCCCATTGCTGCTGTGCCGCGGCCACCTGTTCGAATAATTTTACGTTTTGCAGCGTGAGTCCAAGGAGATTGGAGAGATTTACGAGATAGGCTACTTCATCCGGCAAGAATTCCACCTCGCGTGTAGTGCCCATAGCGATGATTCCCAGCGGACCTTCTTTCCCGCGCAACGCGAGTGTCACCATTTCCTTAATGCCGCACTCCGCCATGCGCGCCGTGGCCGTGGGTCCTGTTCATCCTTAAACCGCACACATTGGCAATCTTCCTTCAACACCCCGCGTGCCCAAGCTTCATCGCTGGAAAGCTTGGCTATTTGACAAATATTGCGGAGTGAATCCGACGGCGGCACGCGCAACCAAGCACGGAAGCGGAGCCCTGGGTTTCCAGCAGTCGGACGAGACCGTGTGTTCCGCCAACGCTGTCGACCAGGTGTTTAAGCACTCCAGCCAAGGCTTCGTCCACAGATAGCGTTTGGGTGCTGGCAGCGGTGAGCAGCGTGAGGCGACGCATTTTGTCGTTTATTTCCTCGGTGCGCCCGCGAGCACTTTCGAGCACCACGACAACCATGGCGATACCCAGGGCCGACGCCCAGCAAGTGGTCAAAGGCCACACGCAAGAATAAATAAGGGATGCTCCGGCCACAATGGACGATCGAGGCCATGCAGACCCGCAAGGAGAAAAAGGCCGCCGAGCAGGCGGGTTCCGTGTCCAGGGCGCAGTGCCGCCCAACGCCACACCAACGATCCAGCGGCGAGACAGACCAAGCTTTCGAGCTCGGCAGTTCCCCAATGGACGGTCGCGAATTCCGAATGGCCGCCGCGCTCAAGATAAAGGATCCAGATCATGGCGACGACTACCGCGGGAATGATCGGCCATCGCCGACGTTCCGGGGCCGCAGTGAGGTCGAGGACGGAAACGAAGAAAAAAAGCAGTGCCGCGGCGTGGCCAAGAACCACCACGATTGCAAGTTCTGGGAGATTTCGCGTGAGGAGCGCTACTTCGGCGAGAGCCGCGCAAGTGAAACAGACCCAACCGGAAAGCCAGAGACGAAAATAACGAGAATCCTGATCGCGGCGAAAGAGCGCGAAAAGAACGAGCAAAATGATGGAGGCGGTCGCTTCGAAGAAAGCGCTGCCGAGCAGTCCCTGATTCTGCAACACAGTTCGCGGCCTCCGGGCCGGAATTGCCCTAACCGCAGCCAGAAAACAAGCCATCGGGCAGAATGCGGTAGCTGAAACAGTTATTGGTGGGCCTGAACTGACGCTAACACGCTGTTTTCTTAATGGGCAAGTGCCCAACCGGGAGGCTGTGACCTCCCATATAATGGCTGATGGGAGTGCCCCACGTGGAGATGGAAAACATTCTGGTCGTGGACGATGAAGAAGCCATCCGCGAGGTGGTTTCGACGATGCTCGAGTCGAAGAGGCTACCGGTGCACGGCGGTAAGCAACGGCCGCGCGGCGCAAGACCAAGTGAAGCGCGTAACGCCGGACTTAGTGCTCAGCGACATGATCATGCCGGAGATGGACGGCATCAAGTTGCTGGATTGGATTCGGCACTATGATCCGAAGTGCCAGTAATCATGGTCACGGCGATTCACGATATTTCTACCGCCCTGGAAGCCATCCGCCGCGGTGCATACGATTACATTTTAAAGCCATTTGAAAAGGACCAGTTGTTTCTGGGCGTTGGGAGGGCGCTGCAGCATCGGCGGCTGGTGGCGGAAAATCGAAATTACCAGCGCAATCTAGTACAGCAGGTGGAGGAGCGCACGGCGCAGCTCAGCGGTGCGCTGGCGCAACTGGAGCAATCTTACGACGACACGCTGGAAGCGCTGGGCAGCGCGCTGGACTTGAAGGATGCGGAGACGGAAGGCCACTGCCAACGGGTGACGGCGTTTACCATTCAGATTGCGAAGGCGATGCCGGTGCCGAATCCTTATTTACCGGTCCTGGCGCGCGCGGCGTTTCTGCACGATATCGGGAAGATGGCAATTCCGGACAGCATCCTGCGCAAACCCGGGCCGCTGGATGACGACGAAAAGCAAGTGATGCGCCGGCACTGCCAGATTGGTTATGACATGCTGATTCGCATCCCGTTTCTTGCGGGATGCCGCGGAAATTGTGCTGGCGCACCAGGAGTTTTTTAATGGCACGGGTTATCCGCGGGGGCTTAAAGAGGAGCAAATCCCGCTGGGCGCGCGGATATTTACGGTGGCCGATTCGCTGGACGCGATGATTAGCGACCGCCCTTATCGCAGGGCTCTGCCCATGGCCCACGCCCGCGAAGAGATTCGCCGGTGTGCCGGGACGCAGTTCGATCCCAAGGTGGTGGATGTTTTCATGTCGATTCCCGACCAGCACTGGATCGAATTGCGGCAGAATTTGGGATCACCGTTCCGCTTGGCGCACCTGAAGAACGCGATGCGGAACTCGGTGAATTCGTAGTAGGGGTCTATCGCGGCGTCTACAACCGCAATCCAAGAATTAAGACGGCCTTCCGACAATCCACATTTTCATAGGCATGTATGTCGAGGCGTATGCCTCGGAGTTTTTCACAGCCTCGCTACCGCCTGCCCGCCCGCAAGTCACTGATATAAATAAACATAGCTATTTTGTTTTTTAGCTTGCCAGATTTTCAATTTGGAGAGAGGATTGCAATCCTCTGAAGTGACTCGGTTGCTCAGTTGGTCTTTCTTCTCTGGGGGATTTCTTAAAATTTCAGGAGGTTCCGTGAAAAACGGGATACGGGGTTTAGTTGTATTTTTTAGTATTGTGTTTGTGATTTTGGCCATGACGGTGCCTACTTCGCAGGTCAGCGCGCAGATCGTAAGCGGCGACTTGGTCGGCACGGTTTTCGATAAGACCGGCGCGACCGTTCCAAACGCGACGGTTGAAGCGGTCAGCGTATCTACGGGCGCCAAATATCCCACGACGGCCACCAGCGGTGGTGAATTTCGCCTGAACAACCTGCCAATCGGCGCTTACAACGTGACCGCTTCTTCGCCAAATTTCGCGGCGACCACCGTCAACGGCTTCGTGATCGAATTGAATAAGCAGAGCACGCTGCAAATTACCTTAGAAATTAAAGGCGCGGTAACGTCGATTGAAGTGTCGGGCCAAGCTGTGGCCCTGGATACTTCCACCGCGCAAATCACCAACACTTTTGATCAGCGGCTAACTTCGGACCTCCCCACTACTGGCCAAGGGTCTGGCGTTCTTAACCTCTCCCTCTTCAGTGCTGGCGTCGGCACCAGCGGCAGCACGGGAGCCGGCTCCGGACCCACCGTCGGAGGCCAGCGGCCGCGCAACAACAATTTCACGATTGAAGGCGTCGACAACAACGACAAGTCAGTCACCGGTCCGCTCGTCACGGTTCCCAACGACGCGGTCGCGGAATTCTCGGTGCTGCAGAATCAATTCTCGCCGGACTTTGGACATTCTTCTGGCGGACAGTTCAATACCATCGTCAAGAGCGGCACGAACTCATACCACGGCGAAGCTTACCTATACTCGCAAAACCGCAACTTCGACGCGGTCGATCAAGCTACAAAGAACAGCGGGTTTACCTCTAACCAGCGCTTTGATGACAACCGCATGGGCGGAAACTTCGGCGGCCCGATCCTGAAGAACAAATTGTTCTTCTTCGGAGATGTGGAGTGCCAGCCAATCGGTCTAGCCGCAGTTCCCGGATCGCCGGTGTGCGCACCTACGGCAGCGGGTTATACGGCTCTGAATGCGACGGCGGGCCTCTCGGCAACCAATTTGGGGATATTCGAAAAGTATGTAACTCCGGCAGCGACACAAGACACTAGCGGGACTTGCGGCACCAACGGCAGTGGATTCGACACCGTCAACGGGACCCCGGTACCCGAAGGAATTCTCTCGATTAACGGCCCGGCGTTTACCAACGACTGGGCGGTGGTCGGGAAGCGTCGATTATGACATCTCCACCAACGACCAACTGCGTGGCCGTTACATCTTCAATAGCAGTGTCGGAATCGACACCGCGGCTAATCTGCCGGCGTTCTTTCTTTCCGCCCCCACTAAGAATTATTTGGTGGCCATCAACGAGTATCACACCTTTAATGCGACCACGCAGAATGAGTTCCGGCTCGGTTTCAACCGGCTCACAAACGTAACGTCCGCCGGTAACTTCACTTTTCCCGGATTGGACAGTTTCCCGAACATCACCATCGATTCATTGAACTTCGTCAATGTCGGCCCGGATGCGAACGCTCCGCAATTCACCATTCAGAACACCTACCAGATGGCGGATAGCGTTACCTGGACCAAGGACAAACACACGCTCAAGTTCGGCATCGAAGGCCGGAAGCTGATTGCCCCGGAATCCTTCACGCAGCGCGCGCGCGGCGACTACGAATACTCTGACCTGCAGTCATATCTCACAGACAGAAGCCCCGACGTCTTCGGGCAACGCAGCGTCGGAGCATCGACTTACTATGGCGACCAAGCGGCGCTCTATTGGTTCGCCAATGATAACTGGCGGATTAAGCCCAATTTGACCCTTAACTTGGGTGTACGCTACGAATATACGACCACGCCCTACGGCATACGCTCTCAGGATCTGAATATCGCAGCCAGCGTGCCGGGACTGCTGGAATTCAATTCACCGCAAGCCCCGAGGAATGACTGGGCGCCACGTATCGGCGTGGCGTGGTCTCCGGGCAACAGTGGCAAGACGTCTATTCGCGCTGGCTTCAGCGAAGCCTACGACGTGCACTACGACAACATCGGCATTTTGTCGCTGC
The DNA here is from genome assembly GCA_963798585.1 of uncultured Acidobacteriota bacterium. Taxonomy (GTDB): domain Bacteria; phylum Acidobacteriota; class Terriglobia; order Acidiferrales; family UBA7541; genus Acidiferrum. Next base: position 78,274 of record CAWCTJ010000007.1, on the reverse strand, counting down.
CGCCGCAATTGAGCGTCACCGAGAACGTCACCCCAACCGTCAACACCCCGAACTTTTTAGCGAACGGTGGTCTGCCTCCGGGCAGCGGCGGAATCACAACCTACAATCTCGCAAATCCTCTCTGCGCCGGCTTTCCCACTGCCGTGTCGTGCCAGCAGGCCTACACTTCGACGTACTACCCGAAGCCCAAGGATCCCAAGTCAATCAATTACACCTTGGGCATTCAGCACACCTTCTGGAATAACTACACGGCTGAGGTCCGCTATGTGGGCACCCGCGGCATTCACCTGGACACGCAGTCCATCATCAACTCGCAAAATATCGTTACTCCAACCAACTTCCTGCCGACTTACATCGGCAATGTACCGAGTCAGGCTGCAATCGACGCCTTGCCGCTAACCCTGGGTATTCTGACCGGCGGCCTGAATAACGGGGAAGTTAGCGAGAGCGCCGACCCCATTGCTCCGCGCTTCGCTAATGCCGGATTCGGTGACAGTTTCATCACTGCGTTCAATCCTTCGGGGTCATCGAGCTATAACGGCCTGGCCGCCCAGATCACGCGGCGGTTCAAAAAATGGGCTGCAGTTCATCGGTGCCTATACTTACAGCCATTTGATCGACACCAACGTGGCGGACTTCCACACCACGGACCTTTTCCCCGCCGTGCGCAGGACTTCCAGGATCTGTCTGAGGAGCGTGGAAACTCTATCTCGATCATCGTCACCGCTTCACGCTGGCGGTGCTCTACGACTTGCCCTACTTCAAGAACGGTAATTGGCTCGTGAGGAACGGGTTGGGCAATTGGGAGTTCGCCCCCGTCTACACCTACCAATCCGGACAGTGGGCCACCGCGCAAGATGCCGTGGACGCCAAATCGAACGGCGGCCAGAGGCGGATCGTCGATCTTCAATCCTGCCGGCGTCGGCAATACTGGAACTGGCGTTAATCCAGTGTGCCGGAGCGCCGTACCTGCGGCCGACTGCACATTCGCAAAGCCGCTTGCACGGGTTGATGTACCGACGGCCCGACTCTCCTTGCCCCACCGGAGTTGACGTGGTGGACAACGTCGTGGCTTACAGCGCTATCAATACCAAGGCAAAATACGTCCTGGCATATTACGGCGCGCTTTCTAACGTGGGCCGCAATACCGTTGAACTGCCGGCGATCAATGACGTGGACTTTACCGCGCTTAAACGCTTCACGATTACCGAGCGTTACAAGTTAGAATTTGCGGCCCAATTCTACAACCTCCTCAACCATCCGCAATTCGTTGCCGGCTCCATTAACGACGTCGAGTCCTTTGGCGTAACCGGCTCGGCCCGCAATGCGCTGGTACCGGGAAGCGGCGTATTCGGCAATTGGGGCGCGGTTCTGCCGAGCAACGCTCGGACCATGCAGCTCTCGTTGAAGATTTTCTTCTAAACTTAACCCCCAATGGCCTGCGGCACGCAGGCCTGGGCTTTAGAGGGCGCTCTGGATGTTCAGAGCGCCCTTTTCATTTTTCGGACGGACGATCTTGCGGATGTTTCTCTCACTTGTTCGCTCAGCGGCCGATTCCCGCTGATGCTGCGATGAGCTTCCGCACGCCTGTCGAAAAATCCTCAGGCGGCGTGATCAGGCTGACGACAGCGTAACGCTGGCCCGCAAAATCGTAGAAGTGGCCTGGATGTACATAGACACCTTGCTCTTCAAGAAGTCGAATGGCTAGTTCGTCGCTGGAACAATTTCCCGGCAGAACGAGCACCGCGTACCACCCGCCTTCGAGGTGCAAACGAGCACAGCTTCCCGGCCGCTCAGGCGCCTGCTCGCCCACCGACAGTTGACTTGAGACTTCCTGGCCTTGGCAGGCCAGCTGCCGATCAAGTTCCGCTAAGTTGGCCCGGATGCGGGATCGCAATTGCGATTGGAATGCCTGGCGCTGCTGCAACAATGACGGCAGCGCGTGCTGCACCGGGGCGTTCATCGATAGATAGGTGTCCGCGATAACCTCAAGCCGCTCGAGCGCTTCGCCACGCAACGCATCTGGCCCGTTGGCCACCAGCCATGACGCTTTCATCTGCGGCAAGCCGGAGATTTTCGATATGCCGCTTATGGTGAATGTCAACGCGCGGGAGTTTGTCACGAAGGACTGCGGGAGACTCGCGGCGATGGCGTAGTCGAGAAAAACCTCGTCGGCGATGATGGCCATGCCAGAAGCGGAACATATTTCGTTAAGCTGCGCCGATTCCTGAGATTTGCAGAAATTCCCCGTGGGGTTGTTGGGATTCACGACGATGATCCCGCGCGTTCGCGCTGTGATGGCCTGCCGCAGCCCGTGAAAATCGATCTGCCAGCCGTGGTCGTAGAGCAATGGATAGCGGACCAGACGCACGTCTTGCAAATCCGCGAGAAAATCGAAGAGCGGATAGCTCGGCTGCGGAACCAGTATTTCGTCGCCCGAATTGCATAGCAGACGAAAGACGTACGAATAGGCTTCGCTGGTGCTGGTGGTCAGAACGATGCGATCTGGAGATGTGGAATCGCCGCGCGTGGCGTAGTAGTCGCAGACGGCCTGGCGCGCCGTAAGGAGCCCGCGAGGGTCGGGCTCGTAGATTAACGATGCGGGATCGGCTAGCGCGGCCAGGATGGCTTCGCTGTCGTAGCTGAAGCCGCATTCCGTGGGATTGGAAGCGGTCAGATCGAGTACCGGCTTGCCGGTAGCGCGACGCTTTTCGAGCGCTATGCTGAGCGGGTTCGGCGCGAGATTCCAATTGGTGCGGCTAGCGAACAGAGATAGTCCAGTTTACCGAGACGTTCTTATGTTTACGTGATTGCCGCACGCGGTTTCTATTTCCCCAAGTACAACAACGCGAGCAGAAAGACCCACAGCGCGTCCATGAAGTGCCAGTAGTGCCCGGCAATTTCGGCTGCCACGGGCCGGGAGACTTTCGCGCGATCAAAGTTTCTCACCAAGACGTAGAACAGGGCGCCCAAGCCGCCAAGCAGATGCAATCCGTGCAGTCCGGTGAAGATATAAAAAAAGCTGCTGCCAGGATTGGTGGCCATGAAAATTCCCTGCGAAAGTAATTGGCGCCAAGCCAGCACCTGCCCAGCCAGGAAGAGCATGCCCAAGCCCGTGGTAACGCACCATAGCACCCGGAAACCGCGGAGATCGCTGTTGCGCGAGGCGTCGCCGCGAAAGCTCCAGTGTTACGCTACTGGCTCAGCAGAATCAGCGTGTTCACCCAAAGAATCGCGGGTATGTGGACAGGAACCCAGTCGTTTAAACCACGCCGGACGATAAACGCGCTGGCCAGGGCCATGAAAAACATCAGAATGGAGAGGATTGCGAGTGTTATCCCGGTGTAATACCTGCGCGGTGAAGGCTGCAACGGTTGCCGGCCCTTGCCGTTGGCGTCATCCCCACCACCACCGGGAACTGGAGGCTTGCCCCCGCCTCCACCGCCGCCAACATCTTCAATGATGAGTTCTATTTCGTGATCGAAAGTTGTGCCCGGCATACTGCCTGCTTTCTGCTATTTCGGCTTCGCTAGGTGTTGCGGCGCTACCTGCATCGGCGCAACAAACTGCGGAATAAAATCATCGAGGTTTCCTGACGCGTCGAACTCGTACGCACCGCGGTGCACCAATGGGTGTGTGAGTCGCGAACCACCGTGAAGAGAACGATCGTGAAGAGAATGATTGTGAAGAAAGGACTCGTCGGCCATCCATTCAAGCGTGGTAGCGCGCCAGGGGTTGCCATCAAAAACGCGCTCGCCGCGCCACAATGAGCCGACGAAGTTGACGAAAAATAAGGCTTGCGATCCCACAGTAAGCAAGAGCGCTACGGTGATGAAGGTCCGCAGTTCGCTGATGTGACCCATCATGGCGGCATTCGCAGGCACGCCCCCACGCTCCACCAGCCCCAGCCAGTGCATGGGCATGAACACGCAATACACGCCGGCAAAGGTCAGCCAGAAATGCGCTTTGCCGAGCGTTTCGTTCAGCCGCCGCCCAAACATCTTCGGGAACCAGTAAAACAGCGCGGCGAGGATCGCGAAAGTCGCGGCCACACCCATCACCAGGTGAAAATGCCCGGTGACAAATTCGTCGCCGGCGGTGACGGCTGGGACATCGCGGTGGGAGAGAAATAGCCCGGAAAAACTTCCGGAAAGAAACAGGGAGATAAAACCCAGAACGAAAAGCATGGAGGTATTCAGGCGAATCCGGGCGTTCCACAACGTGCCCAACCAGCTCAGCAACAAGAAGCTGGATGGCAATCCAAGGGAGGATGCCAGCAGTCCAAAAAACATGGGAGACGAAGGATTCATACCCGTCGCAAACATGTGCTGGCCCCAGATGCAGAATCCAAACAGACCCACGCCGCAAAGGGCGAGCACCACCGCGCGTTCTTTCCAGATCGGCCGTCGCGCAAACGTCGCGAGCAGGTGCGTGACGATACCGAAGCACGGCAGCAACGCCACGTAAACCTCGGCTTGGGCAAAAAACCAGAATAGGCGTTGCCAAGTCATCGCGGGAAGCGCGTCGAATGGCTCGCGAAAAAAATGCGTGCCGATCAAACCATCGCGAAAGCAGCAGCGCGCAGGCCGCGAGCAAAATGCTGAAAATAAGTATGCTTAGAATGGCGTTGATGAACCACGCCCAGACGGTTACGGGCAACCGCGTGAGTGTCATACCATTGGCGCGCAGATCGATTACCGTAACGCTAAAGTTGATGGCCACCAGCAGCGAGCCCAGGCAGAACATCGCTACGCTGACGAGCCACAATTTCATTCCTTCCGCTGGCGCCAGAAAAAATGCCCCGGTCATTCCGGCCAAGGATCCGATGGTGATCCAGAAAGCGGCCAAATTGAGATTTGGGAAGGCCGTTTCCGTCGCGCCAATCTGCAAGGGCAGGAAGTAGTTGCCGAAGCCCGCTTGCGGAGCGGCGGTCAGCACAAAGAAAACCATCAGCGAACCATGCAGAAGTGTGAGTGCGGCGTAGCGGTCGGGGGTGTTGCTGAACGCCCCAAGGAAGGTGATCCCTGCATTTGGCCACACCAGGTGCAGTCGCATGAGTAACGACATCCCCATGCCCAGAAACACGCACAGCAAAGCTAGCCACAAGTACCGCAAGCCAACAATTTTATGGTCGGCGCTAAACGCGGAACGCGGTAGAGAATTGTGAGAAGTCCCGGGCGTCAGAGGATAGGGCCGGGCACCGTCACTGTCGTGGATGGCCATTTCGTGGGCTAGCGAGGTATTGTCCGCACGCCAAGGCCGACAGCGCGTGACAACCGCCTCGCGTGCGCCTCCACTACAATACATTCCCTGCTAAATTTCAAGTTGAAGATACTTGGAAGGGATCGATAAAAACGCTCAGAGAATAATGAAAATTGGTGCGGTCGAGAGGACTCGAACCTCCACGCCTTGCGGCGCTAGCACCTCAAGCTAGTGCGTCTGCCAGTTCCGCCACGACCGCGCTGACAACAACTTTAATGGCCCGAGACGAAAGTGTCAAACCACTCTCGCCGCCGACGCAAACCACCGAAACCAGTAGAGCTAATGCTTGGGAGCCGGCGCCGCTGGCTGCGAACCAGCTGGAGCCTGCGACTGCGGCGTTGGAGGTTGCGACGACACTGGCACCTGAGGAGTAGGCGCAGGCACCGCAGTCTTGGCAGGGACGCCCGCCGGCGCTGTCTTGCTGAACTTTTGCAAAATCGATCCGCCGTTTTCAACCGCTTTGTCCGTCCGCAGCACCAGAGCGAAGGCGCAAACCATAAACATCACCGCGCACCAGGTGGTGGCCTTGGAGAGCACGTTTGCCGCGCCACGCGGTCCAAACGCCGTTTGACTTCCGGCGCCACCAAACGCGCCCGCTAAGTCCGCAGCCTTGCCGCTCTGCAGCAACACCACAATGATCAGAACTAGGCAATTGAGAACGAAAAAGGCGGTAAGTAGCCATCCAGCGTACTTAAAACCCAGCGAAATAACGGCGAAACCCACCAAGAGTGCTATCGCCCACTTCATCCAGCCAGCCATACCTTCCATGTACCACACCTCATTCAAGCTTTACGCAGACTTATTGCGGGCTTAGCCCGTTAATGTTCGTACCTACCAAGCACTGCTTACTGCGTGTAATTTACGATGCTCGCGAACGACTTGGGATCCAGACTCGCACCGCCAACCAGCGCGCCATCCAGTTCGCCCTGCGCCATCAACCCCTGAATATTGTCAGGCTTTACGCTGCCGCCGTAAAGGATGCGCAGTGCCAGGGCGTGCTCTGCAGTGTACTGTTCGGCGGCGCAGGCGCGGATGAACTTGTGCGCCGCGGCGGCAATTTCCGGAGTCGCTGTGCGACCCGTGCCAATGGCCCAAATCGGTTCGTATGCCATTAGAATACGGGAGAACTCCTCGGCGGTCAACGAGCCGGGTCCATTGGAGAACTGCCGCTGCAATACCTGCTTCTCGAGGCCAGCGTCGCGATCCTCGAGCGTCTCACCAACGCAAACGATCGGTGTCAGCCCTTCAGCCAGCACCGCAAGCGCTTTCCGCGCCACCGTGTCGTCCGTCTCGTGGAAAAATTGCCGGCGCTCGGAGTGTCCGACGATCACGTACCGGCAGCCAGCGTCGGCGAGCATGCCGGCGCAGATTTCTCCGGTCAGCGCTCCTTCTTTGCCCCAATAAACATCTTGCGCGCCAATGGCCACTGCGGAGCCTGTGCATTGCTGGACCGCCGTGGAAATCGCGGTGAACGGCGGAGCCACCAGGATGTCGCGATCCTGTACGTCACGCACCAGCGGGAGAAAGGTGGCAAAAAAATCCTTCGTCGCGGCCAGCGTCTTGTACATCTTCCAATTCCCGGCGATTACGCGTCGGCGCGTTTTTGCGGTCATCATAATGATGTTGTGCTCACAATCGTTATGCTTTTGATGGTCCCGCTTATGGCTTGTCCGTCAGCGCTTCCACGCCAGGCAGCTTGGCGCCCCCAAGAAACTCCAGCGATGCGCCGCCGCCGGTCGAAATGTGCGAAATAGCGCTGGCCACCCCGGACTGTTGCACGGCCGCGACCGAATCCCCGCCGCCAACAATCGACGTAGCCCCCGCACCGGTCGCCGCAGCCACGGCTTTAGCGATCGCCAGCGTACCCGCGGCAAACGCCGGCATTTCAAACACGCCCATGGGCCCATTCCATAAAATCGTCTTGGCGCGTGAAATTTCCGCAGAGTACGCTGCGACCGTCTGCGGGCCAATATCCAGCCCCATTTGCTCGGCGGGCGTATTCGCAACCGGGACAATCGTGGCGGGAGCGTCCGCCTTGAACGCCGGAGCCACCACATGGTCTACCGGCAAGAGCAGCTTGAAATTTTTGGCCTGGGCATCCGCCAGAATCTTGCGCGCTAGCTCCAACTTGTCTTCTTCTACCAGAGACTTCCCTATCGGCAGGCCTTGCGACTTCAAGAAAGTGTACGCCATGCCTCCGCCGATCAGCATGGTATCGGCAACCTTCATCAAATTCTCGACGACTTCGATCTTGTCGCTGACTTTGGCCCCGCCGATGATCGCCACGAACGGACGTGCGGGCGCGGTGAGCGCTTTGCCCAAATAGGCCAGCTCCTTCTCCATCAACAGTCCCGCGGCAGCCTGCTTAACGAACTGCGTGATTCCGACCACCGAAGCGTGCGCCCGGTGCGCCGATCCAAATGCATCGCAAACAAACAAACCATCGCACAACGCCGCGAGCTGCTTCGAGAATTCGGCGTCGTTTTTTTCCTCTTCAGGATGGAAACGCACATTTTCGAGCACCAGCACTTCGCCATCGCGCAGCGCCTTGCTCTGGCCCTCCGCGCCCGGGCCCACGCAATCCTTGGCAAACGCCACGGGCTGGCCCAGCAATTCTTCGAGTTTCTTCGCCGCCGGCCACAGCGAAAACTTAGGGTCCGGGCCGCCTTTGGGCCGCCCCAAATGCGAAGCCAGCACCAGCCGGGCGCCTTTTTCAATCGCGAATCGCAGCGTGGGAAGCGTCTCGCGAATGCGCGTGTCGTCCGTGACTACGCCATCTTTCAGCGGCACATTGAAATCCACGCGCACAAACACGCGCTTCCCCGCCAAATCCAGATCCCGTATCGTCAATTTGCTCATGATCTTCGAATGTGCCGTTCTCTCGTAAGGGGCGCAGCATGCTGCGCCCCTTACCGGCAAGGTCGCTCCGGTGTCTCTGTGCTTTGCTCTGCTTTAGTGCGCTCGTGACGCCTTACTTCGAAGCCGTGTCCTAAAACTTCCCGGCCAGCAACTTAATCAAATCCCGGCACCGGCATGAATAACCCCACTCATTGTCATACCATGCCAGCACCTTCACGCACTTATCGCCAACAACCTTGGTATATCCCGCATCCACGATCGACGAATTGGAATTCCCCTTGAAGTCCGAAGATACCAGCTCTTCCTCGGTATAACCGAGAATCCCCTTCATCGGCCCATGCGCCGCATGCTTCAACGCCGCATTCACGCTCTCCACCGTTGCCGGCTTCTCTACGAACACCGTCAAATCCACCACGCTCACGTTCGGCGTCGGCACCCGGATCGAATATCCATCCAGCTTGCCCTTCAGCTCGGGGATCACCAGGTGCAAGGCCTTCGCCGCTCCCGTCGAGCTAGGAATCATGTTCAAAGCCGCGGCACGCGCGCGCCGCAAATCCTTGTGCGGCAAATCCAGCAGTTTTTGATCGTTGGTGTACGAGTGAATCGTGGTCATCGTTCCCGCGTGTATGCCAAACGTGTCGTGCAGCACTTTGGCCACCGGCGCCAGGCAGTTCGTGGTGCACGAAGCATTGGAAATCACGTTGTGATGCGCCGGATCGTAGGTCTTATCATTCACGCCCAGCACAAACGTCGCGTCCGGCCCGTCCGCCGGCGCCGAGATAATCACCTTTTTCACCGAACCGCGCAAATGCTTCTTGGCGTCCGCACCCTTGGTGAACAATCCCGTCGATTCCACCACGATGTCCGCGCCCACGCTGGACCAGTCAATCTCTCCCGGATCCTTGACCTTAAAAACCTTGAAGGTCTTGCCTTCGACGGTAATCGAATCCTCGGTGTGCGAAATGCGGTGGTGCAAATTGCCCAGCACCGAATCGTACTTCAGCAAGTGCGCCAGCGTCGCCGCATCGGTCACGTCATTCACGGCCACAAACTGAATCTCCTTATCGTCAATCGCCGTGCGCATGATGTTGCGCCCGATGCGTCCAAACCCATTGATGCCTACCTTGATCGCCATTCTTCCTCCGGTGCAGTATTCGCGAGACGCTGCGCAGCCCGCGGAAAAACCTTTCGGCACACCATCTCCACAGCAACGAATCACCGTGACGCCGAACACAAAATGCTATGGGCTGGGCGAGCAAAAGTCAACGCAAGGTGGCAGAGAGTGCGGTGGCACAGACTTCAGTCTGTGCGCCTTTCCCCCGCGCGACCCAGATCGCTCCGGCGTCCAAAACACAGAAAAAACTCAACTGTCCTATTGACAACCAGACTACTTACCGATACTATAATAACCGTACAGAATAGCGTCTAGCCGTCTCCAAATGCCCCAAACCATCGTTTTTTGCATCTGTAGCGGCCGGGCTTTAGTCCCGGCGCTTTATTCCGTCTGGCGGCATCTATCTCCCAAAATGGTCTCATTGCCTCCCAGAAAGTGTGGCCAGCCACACAAGCCCCATAGCACCAGCCAGGGCGCGCACGCACCCCTGTTATTCATTTAGTAACGAAAGAGGTGAAATAACTCGATTAGAATGAACACTTGCGTAACTGCGCATTCTAAAGCACTTAAAACCCTTTAGAATGAACACTTACAAAAAACCCCTAGGGGGGTACCTGCAGGAACCGGACCTACTTCGGGAACTGATTCACGCTGGTCACGCGTTCGCCGGTGAAGCGCACGAAGACGGTCTTCGATGGCGGCTGGCCGTAAATCCAGTCCTCGATATCGTTGCCGTCGGCATCGCGCTCGCGAACCTTGTGGTCCGGCTTGCCTACCGCCGCCACCACCATTTCGCGGTCCATTCCCACCACCGGTTGGCGTTCCTGAATCGCTTTCTTAATGTCGGGCGGCAGGGTATCAATCCATTGCACCGAGGCCGAGCGCTGGTTATTAAAGTTCAGAAACGGCGAAAGCAGCGTCTTCAAATCGTCTGGCGTGAGATCGGGCACCGCTTTATTGAACTCCAGATACAGGGTGCTACCCAATCCGGGCTGTATCCCAGGCACCGCAGAACCAGCACCAGCATCGGGATTCGCGCTGGTCGCCTGTGCAGTGGGCATACCACCCATCTCGATGTGAATGCGATCGCGAAGACGCTTTTTTACTTGTCCGCCGCCATTCAGATCCACGATGATCTGGTGATTCTGAAATTCCAGTTTGGAAATCACTACGTTGTCACCGCTGTGAATCGCGGCGCCATGGCTGGCCACCGCGCGGTCCAGCTGCTCAATATTCGTGGAGCTTCCCACGTTTACAACGAACCCGTCCTTGCCCCCAGGTAGCGGCTTAACGGCTTTGGCCAATTCTCCCGACACGTAACGGACCAGCAAGAGTCTCGAGCTTTCTTGCAGCGTGCCGCTCAAATTCAAGGTGGTTGCTTGACCGGCGGTTGATTGAGCCGCCGCTGGAGGCTGCTGGTCAGGTGAGTCCGCTGCGCTCGAGGGAGAAAATGGCGCAATCTCGTCACCGGGCGCGAAGGTCGGAGAAGAATCTGCAGCCGGTCGCAAGCTGTTGATCCGCGGAACATCCGCGTCCGCCAGCAACATCACCGATAAGAAACATGCCATGTAAAAAGACATAAATAATCAAAGAACGATCGCACCGGCCCAGAGTCGCGGCCTCACCCGCTATCGGCACCCTCTCGCTAGCGTCTATATTCCGCTCTCTATATTCTATGATGCGCCGGGCGGCTTGAACAGGTACCACGCCGAACTGCATCGTCATTCGCTTAACTGTCCCTCGAACCCGCGAAACTGTACAACTGTAAAAAGGTACGGGGCAGCTCTAGCGCGAAACGACGCGCACCCCCTGGCGATCGATCGTTACAGGCAGCACTTTCGCCCCAGCTTCGCCAATGGCGCGTTCCACGCGCTCTCGCGCGTCCGGCTCGATCAGCAACACTACGCAGCCTCCGCCGCCCGCACCGCACACTTTGCCCGCCAGCGCGCCGTTTCTGCGCGCACCATCGATGGCGCGATCGATCATCCGTGTTGAAATCGTCGGCAAATTTCTTTTGCGAAAAGACCATTCCTCCCGCATCAACGCGCCCGCTGCTTTCCAGTCCGCGCTCTCCAGCGCGCCACGCAGCTTCTGCGCCACTTGCGAGATGCGCTCCAGCCCGTGGCGAACTCCGCCCTTACCATCGATATGCGCTTTAAAAACTTCCCAATTGTTGATGCCGTGCTGACGCGGCTTGCCGGTGTAACAGACCACCAGCCGTTTTTCGAGTTCGTTCAAGTCCACGCGCAACTCCACGCGATGCTCGCCGCCAGGAGGCAATTCAATAGCGGCCGCACCGCCGAACGCGGGAGGGTAATGATCCTGCGTGCCTGTAGGCACGTTGATGACGATGGCTTCCGCGTCGCGGCTGATGTGTATCCAATCCTCTTTGCTCTTCCCCGCTCCGGTGAAGCGATCCAGCGCCGCGCAAATGGCCACCGCCATCGCGCTGGATCCCCCAATTCCCGCGCCTGCGGGAGCCTCGGAGTCAGTAGTCAAAGTGAAGCCGCCCACCGGCCGGAAGAACTTGGCGATCTCCGCCAGCAGCGGCAATTTGTAGCGCGCCGCCCGTTCCATCGCCGCGAACGACGCAAACGATTCCTTTCGGCTCATATCTCGCGAGACCAGATGGATGCGCTCATCGCCCCGGGCGTGCGCTTCGATGGTGCAATATGCGTAGCGAGAAATCGCCACATTCACGGTCGCCGCGCCGGGATGAAACAAGTAAAGCGGCCAGATATCCAGCGTGCTGCCCGCCAGGTCCACGCGCGTCGGCGCCTTCGCCTCAATAATCATGATCACCTTTTTCGCTAAATTTCCGGAATCGGAATTGGGTATCTCGGATTATATCAGTGCGCGAAGCTGGCGACCTTCTCACGCAGGAGTTTGGGTGGTAGATGCAATTACGCGATATGGTTCTATGCGAACGGCTCGAACAGAAGTATTACGTTTTTGGAAGATCGTGACGAAATTATGGAGCGGCCTATCGGAATCGAACCGACACCTGAACCTTGGCAAGGTTCCGTACTACCACTATACTAAGGCCGCTCAACGCCATTATTCTTATAACACGCCCAGCGGATGGCCGACAAGTCCTGCCTCATCCGTCGCATCCAACTTCAAGCATCGCAGCGGCGTTCGCGTCTCAGGAAACCAGCGAGATGCGCGCCGATTTCACTACCGGCGACCTTCGCTGCCGTTCCGCAAAACGCGTGGCTTTTACCTTATCCGTATATACGCGGCCAAACCGTTCTCCGTCCGCGTAAAAAACCGTTACCAGAAAATGGTGGTGTTTTCGACGGCGGTCCTTCCCGAAACCAACCGTCGCTCTTTTTTTGCTGGTTACCTTCTTGGGCACTGTGACCACTCCATTCATTGGCGAGCTGAATCTTGGGAAAGTCTTGTCCCAACAATGTCTCAAAGAAGCTGCTGCCGCGCAAGTACTTACGCGCATTACTAATGTGCAATTCTTAGGGCGCGCGACCCTTCCGGACGCGTGCCTTGATTCTCCTCGCCCGACCTTTTTTAAGTGACCGTCACCCCTAGTGCCGCATCAAACGACAGCGTCTAGGCGGGTCGCTGCGACTGAGGACAGGCTTTTTCAATGTTGTATTTCATGAAACATTTAGCCGTTTGGAACGTCTTTATCTATGAGCAGTAGGTTAAGCTCGAATTCAGGATTGGCTGAAAATATCATGATCACCGTTACCAAGCGCCCGCCCATCGTCGAAGACCTGCACCATCACACGCAGGAGCAAATCGCCGAATTGCGCCTGTTGTTGGCGAGCTGCGCCCCCTCGCGACCCGATGCGCGCAGACCTGGTTTTTTTGAAATCGAAGGACCCAGTAGTGTGTATTACATCTTCAAGTATCCCACAGGCGAAAAGGTCCTCTTGCTAGGGCTGTGGGAACGCGACCGCGTAGCCGAACTCGCTGCTTTTTCTTGCACCGCCGCCTAGAGTGCGCCCCTGCTATGGGGCTGGTCCTGTGCTAGAGCTGGGGGCTTAGCCCTTATTTAGCTTTAGCATTCAACTTCAGCGCTGCGGAATTGATGCAATACCGCAAGCCGGTAGGCTTCGGACCATCGTCGAACACATGGCCTAGATGCGCCTCGCACCGGCTGCACTTCACTTCCGTCCGGCGCATCCCGTGAGACATATCGCTTTCCTTTTCAACAGCTTGCTCCTCCGCCGGGGCATAAAAGCTAGGCCACCCCGATCCTGAGGCGAACTTTGTATCAGAACGAAACAAAGGCTGCCCGCAGCAGACGCACTCATACGTCCCTGGCGTCTTGGTGCCCTCATACTCCCCGGTGAAAGGTGGCTCAGTACCCTTCTCACGCGTCACATAGTATTGATTCGGCGTGAGTTGCTGCTTCCATTCCTGTTCCTTCTTTTGAACCTTGCCGTCCATAGGCGCTCCTCAATTGGCTTCCGGACTGGTGCATCCCGTGCTCTATAAGATTCAGGGGAGAGGGTCTACGGTTCACCGTGTACCCTGCTATTGTCTATGCCAACCGAAATTTCTACCACAGGCGCCCCTGCAGGCGCTATAGACGCTAGTTATCCGCAGAAGCGACGCAGCCGCCGCGTGAAGATGTCCCGTCCGGTACGGGTCCGCCCGTCCGAGCCTCGCGACGAGCATTTCGAGGACCTAATCGTTAGCGTAAACGCCTCAAAAGAAGGCATTTACTTCCATACTCGGCGCGCCGGCTACTACAAGGGCATGCGCGTCTTCGTGACCTTTCCCTATACTTCCGGGCACGATCCTATGAATTGCGAGTACGTCGCCGAAGTCGTCCGCGTCGAGGAATTACCCAACAACAAGTTCGGCATCGCCGTCGATCTCAAAATGAGCGTGAACCTGGGAAAGAAGTAACCGCCTCATCTACGCTCACAGGCCAGTAGCCTAGCCGCTTATTTCTAGATCTTCTCACCAATCTTGTCGTGCTCTACCCAATCCCTCGATTGACAGCTCCGCGCGATTCGTTTACCTTCAAATCTCAATGCTTTCGAGGCCTACGCTTAACGCAAATCGCCGCCATCATCATCACGGCCATACGCCGCGCGCGCTGAGGTGTGGCTAGCGATTCGCTAACAACACACTTTTTCAGCCCGCTGGCTTAATTAGCCCAGCGGGTTTTTTGTTTTTAGGACGAGTTCTTTGTAACACTACATCTCAAGGAGGCAGCAAGTGGACATCGATTTTCAAAAAAGTGGCGGACTCGTCCCCGCCATCATGCAGGATGACCGCACCGGTGAAGTTCTGATGCTCGGATTTATGAACGAAGCGGCGCTGGCGGAGACGCAAAAATCGCGCGAGGTAGTTTTCTTCAGCCGCTCGCGCAATAAACTTTGGAAAAAGGGGAGTCCAGCGGTCACGTTCTGAAACTTCGCGAAGTCCGCGTTGATTGCGATGCGGACGCCCTGTTGGTACGGTCGAAGCTGTCGGCCCAGGCGTCTGCCACGAAGGTTACCGCTCCTGTTTTTTCCGCACGATTTCGGCGACCGGCGAGCGCCATCAACTCCGAGCGCACCTTCAATCCTGAACAGGTCTACACCCCAGAGAAATCAAACATGAGCCAGCCCACCGCAACTCACAAAAACTCAAGCTCGGCATTCCCAAAGGCAGTTTGCAGGAAGCCACGCTCGATCTTTTCGCCCGCGCCGGATGGAAAATCTCACTCGGTTCGCGCAGCTATGTCCCCACTATCGACGACCTGGAAATCGAATGCCTGCTGGTTCGCGCGCAGGAAATGGCGCGCTACGTCGAGATCGGGCGCGCTCGACGCCGGAATCACGGGTCACGATTGGGTCGTCGAAACCGGCGCAGCCGTGGAAGAACTCGCCGAATTGGTTTACGCCAAGCAACGCCTCGCGCGCGTGCGCTGGGTGCTCGCCGTTCCGGAAGATTCGCCAATGCACGACCCGCGCGACCTGGCAGGCAAAATTATCGCCACTGAAGTCGTGAACATCACGGAAAATTATCTCGCGCGCCATGGCGTAAAAGCCCGCGTGGAATTTTCCTGGGGCGCCACGGAAGTAAAAGTTCCCGCAACTCGCTGATGCCATCGTCGAAGTCACCGAAACCGGCTCGTCCCTTCGCGCGAACCGGCTGCGCATTGTTCGATACCGTTCTCGAATCGGCGACGGTCTTCATTATGAATAGCGCAAGCCGCTGCCGATCCGTGGAAACGCGAGAAAGCCGAAAACCTGATTCTCATGCTGCAAGGCGCCATCGCCGCCGCAAGCAAAGTGGGCCTGCTCTCGAACGTTCACCGCGACGATCTCGCCCGGCGTTCTCGGTGTCTTGCCCGCGCTGAAAAAATCCGACGATCTCGGCACTCTTAGCGATCCCGATTGGGTGGCGGTGAACACCATCATCGAAGAAGCCGTCGTGCGGCAGATTCTGCCCAAGCTCAAAGCCGCCAAAGCGCAAGGGATCGTCGAATATCCCTTGAATAAGATCGTGCTGTGATGCGAATCCTTTCACTGACTGCGCGCCACGGAGAAGCGCCTGCTGAGGCGCGCGCCAGCAGCGCGATGCCGCAGCCGAACGCATCGCCGCGCGCATCATTCGCGACGTTCGCCGCCGCGGAGACGCCGCGCTTTTCGCCTGGGCGAAAAAACTCGACGGCGTGGATCTCCAGCGGCGATGCCGTCTGTGGTTTCACGCGAAGAAATGCAGGCAGCCGCGGCAATGCCGATCGCCGAATTTCCTGCGAGCCGTCAAACACGCCGCACGGAACGTCCGGCGCGTCGCAGAAAAGCAATTGCCGCGTCCGTGGCGGCTTGAAGTCGAGCCCGGCGTAAACATCTCGCCAACTCGTGCGCCCCATCGAAAGCCATCGGCTGCTACATTCCAGGCGGCCGCCACGCGCTCGTCTCCACGCTTGCTGATGACCGCCGTCCCGGCAAAAGTAGCAGGCGTCGAGCGCATCGTCGTCGTTTGCCCCGAGCCGAACTCAGAAGCTGCTCGCGGCCGCAGCATTCCTTGGCATCACCAAAGTCGCGCGGCATCGGCGGCGCGCAGGCCATCGCAGCACTGGCCTATGGCACGGCAATCGTGCCGCGCGTCGAAAAAATTTTTGGTCCCGGCAATCGCTTCGTGACCGCCGCGAAACATCTCGTGAGCGGCGATTGCGCGATCGATCTCCAGGCAGGCCCAACCGAAGCGATTGTGCTCGCACGAACGTGGCAATCCCCGCTGGATTGCCGCAGACTTGCTCGCGCAAGCCGAACACGCGCCCGACGCGGGAAGTTTCCTTGTGACTACCTCGACGCGGTTGGCGCAAGAGGTTCGCATCGAAATTGGAATGCAATTGAAGCTGCTTGCCGAAATCAAATCCCGCGCACGTTTCCATCCGGAAACCGGCGCGATCATCCTTGCGCCCTCGCTTGGCGCAGCTTGTGAGTTCGTCAATCGTTTTGCGCCTGAACACCTCAGCCTTCCGGCCAATTCGAGACGCGCTGCTGAAGAACTGCAATTCCGCCGGAACTGTGTTTCTCGGCGCGCTGGGCCGCGCAGCCGCTCGGCGACTACGCGAGCGGAAGCAATCACGTACTGCCCACGGCGGATGGGCGCGCACGCGCGGCGGCCTCAGCGCCGCGGACTTTGTGAAATGCATCACCGTGCAGTCCATCAGCCGAAAGGGTTTTCATCGAGTTGGCGAACGATGTTCAAACTCGCGCGTGCCGAAGGTTTTCTGCCCATGCGGATGCCGTTGAGGTGCGCCTGCCGCCAGAAAATCGCCACTTAGCGCGAAGAAATGTTATCCGTCTAAAGCGTCGCCAGCGCCACGATGAATGTTCAACTGCCCGTACGCAAAGCGATCCTGGAACGCCGCACGTACGAAGCCCCCGCCGAGGGCCGCGCAGACAAATTGCGCCTGGATTTCAACGAGAATACCGCGGGCTGCTCCCGCCGCGTCACACGCGCGCTTGCAGAAGCTTCCGCCGAAACAAATCGCGATGTACCCCGAATACGCACCGACAACGCGTCGCCTCGCGAGATATTTTTCCGTCGACCCGAAGAATTGCTGCTGACAAACGGCGGCGACGACGCTCTGCGCGTCTTCTTCGACGCTTTTGTCGACCCGGGCCCGAAGTTCTGATCTGCGAGCCCACGTTTCCGATGTATCGCTACTACGGCAGAAATTGCCGGCGCACAAATCGTCGCGTTGCGCTACGGCCCCGCCATGCAGTTCCCTCTCGGAGGCGCTCTGCCGCCGTCGGCAAAAAACCGCGCGTTTTGTTCATCGCGAATCCGAACAATCCCACCGGCACCCTGATTCCACCGCAGGACATTCGCGCGCATCCTACAAGCCGCCACACGATACCGCCGTCGTCATCGATGAAGCTTACTCGGATTTTCCGGCGCCACGGTAGTCCCGTGGATCAAGCAATTCCCCCATCTCTTCGTGTCCGTACATTTTCCAAAGCCGCCGGCCTTGCGGCTCTCCGCTTGGGCGCAGTCATCGCGCAACGCGAATTCGCTTGCACTCCTTCGCCGCGCCATGCCGCCCTTACCCGTCAACTTGGCCGCCCTGGTGGCCGCCGAAGCCGCCGCTCAACGACCGCGCCACCGATCCGAAGATACGTTCGCGCAACGTTGCGCGTCCGCGCATGGCTTCGCAGCCAAATTGTCGAAGCTAGGCGTGACCACTTATCCGAGCGCCGGCAATTTTCTGCTGGCGAATTTCGGTCCTCATGGCCCGGCGCTGTTCGCGAAACTCGAACAGCCGGGAATTCTCGTCCGCGAACGCAGCAAAGATATGGGCTCCGGGCTTCGTACGCATCACCATCGGCACAAAATCGAAATGACGCCACATGCTAGATGCATCCGCAACTTCGCCAAACAATCCGGCCTCGCGACATGTTTCCTGAAAGTCACCACACCGATGACCCATCAGCCGCCAAACCACGACGCGCCAACATCCATCGCCACACCAAAGAGACCGACATCCATCTGCAGCTGAATCTTGACGGCCGCGGAAAATCCAAAATTTCCACCGGCATCCGCTTCTTCGATCACATGCTCGACCTCGTCGCTCGCCACGGCGCTTTCGATCTGACGATCAACGCACAAGGCGACCTCGACGTCGACCAGCACCACACCGTCGAAGACGTCGGCATCGCCCTGGGCGAAGCGGTGACGGAAGCGCTCGGCAACGAAAGTGGCATCCTGCGCGCCGGCTATTTTCTGATGCCCATGGACGAAACCCTTGCCGCCGCCGCCATCGACTTGAGCGGCCGTCCGCATTGCGTCATCAACGCAAAATTAAATCGCCGCGCGTCGGCGATTTCCAAACCGAACTGTGGAAGATTTTTTTCAGGGCTTCGCGCAATCCGCCCGCGCGAACGTTCATCTGCGCTGCCTTACGGCCGTTCCTCGCACCACCAGATCGAAGCCTTATTCAAATGTTTTGCGCGCGCCCTCCGTTTCGCCGTCTCCCGAGACAAACGTTTGCGCCACGTCCTGCCCAGCACGAAAGGTCTACTCTGATGTGTCCGCCCATCCTTATCGCCGGTCGAGGCCGAAATAACTGATGAACGTAACGCTACTCGACTACGGCGCAGGCAACGTCCCCTCCGTCCAACGCGCCCTACAGCGGCAAGGCGTGCAATCCGAACGCGCCACCACTCGTGCGCAAATCGCTGCCGCAAAGGTCTTGATTCTCCCAGGTGTAGGCCACTATGCCGCGCTGATCCGCGCCCTGGACGAAAACAATCTTCGCGAGCCGTTGCTGGAAAAAATCAGCAACGGCACGCCATTCCTGGGCATCTGCCTGGGTCTGCAAGCTCTCTTTGCTACCAGCGAAGAAGCCCCTGATCTGATCGGCCTGCAACTTTTCCCCGGCCGCGTTTCCAAACTCCCGCCCACGGCAAAACTTCCCCACATGGGCTGGAACACCCTGCAGCTCCACAGCGAATCACCGCTCCTCGAAGGCATCTCCGAAAAAGATTATTTCTATTTTGCTCACTCCTACGCCGCCAGCTAATCCGCGAACAACCACCGCCGCCGACCATCGCCACCAGCCATCACGGCCAAGAATTCATCGCCATTCTCGAATACAAAAATATCTGCGCCGTGCAATTCCACCCAGAAAAAAGCGGCGCTCCCGGCGCTCATTTCCTGGGCAATTTCCTAAGGCAGGCCGCATGAGCCTTGCTCATCGCATCATTCCCTGCCTGGACACTGATGGTGCCCGCGTGGTCAAAGGCGTAAATTTCGTCGGCCTTCGCGACGCGGGCGATCCCGCCGAACTCGCTGCCCGCTATAACGCCGAAGGCGCAGACGAGCTAGTTGTGCTGGATATCGCCGCCGCCCGCGACCGCCGTCCTACTTTTCTCGAAACCATCCGCCGCGTAGCCGCCGAACTTGCTATTCCGCTTACCGCCGGCGGCGGCATCCGTTCGCTTGATGATGCTCGGGCCGTAATCCGCGCCGGCGCTGACAAAGTTACCGTCAATACCGCCGCAGTCGAGCGCCCCGCGTTGCTTTCAGAGCTCTCCGCTGAATTCGGCGCGCAAGCCGTAGTAATCGCCATCGATGCGAGACGCAAAATCGATCATTGGGAAGTAATGGTCCGCGGCGGCCGAGAATCCGCCAACATTGACGCCATCGCATGGGCGCAGTGCGCGGTGGACAGCGGCGCGGGAGAAATCCTAGTTACTTCTGTCGATCGCGACGGCACGCAGACTGGTTTCGATCTGCCGCTAACGCGGGCCATCGCTGCCGCTGTGAATGTTCCGGTCATCGCCAGTGGCGGCGCAAAACTCGCCACAGCATTTCGCCGAAGTTTTTCAACAAGGCCACGCGGACGCCGCCTTGGCCGCATCCATTTTTCACGACAGCATCCAATCCATTCGTGAACTAAAACAGTTCCTTGCCGGGCAGAATATCGAGGTGCGTTACCCGTGCTGATCCCCTGCATCGACTTGCAAGGCGGCCAGGCCGTGCAACTCATCCACGGAAAAAAACGCGAGCTAGCGGTGCCAGATGTTTTCGCACAACTCGACGCCTTCAGAAAATACAAATGGCTGCACGTCATTGATCTCGACGCAGCCACGGGAAAAGGTTCCAACGAAACTTTGGCGCGCGAACTCTGCGAAAAAGCCCGCGGCAAATACAAAATGAAAGTCCGTATCGGCGGCGGCATCCGCACGGTAGCCCGCGCGCTGAAAATCGCCGCCTGGCAGCCGAATCAGATCATTGTGGGAAGCGCCGCATTCAAGGAAGGAAAAATCGCCAAGCAATTCTTGCGCGCGTTAACCGCCAAAATAAATCCCAAGCAAATCGTAATCGCGCTCGATACCGCCGACTCGAAAATCACCATCAAAGGCTGGCAACAAAAGCTAAAACTATCCGCCGAAGAAGTAATGCCGCGACTCGAACCGTACTGCGCCGCATTCCTCTGCACCGACGTAGACCGCGAAGGCACCATGACCGGCGCTAACCTGAAATGGTTCCGTCAACTCCGCCAAGCCACAAATCATCCCATCATCGCCGCCGGCGGCATCAAAACCCACCGCGAAATTGCCGCTCTGGCTCGCCTGGGCATGGACGCCGCCGTAGGCATGGCGATGTACAAAAACCGCCTCCGCTGACGACTACTCTCCGCGCCCTCTGCGCCTCTGCGCCCTCTGTGTTAAAAACACTCTAAGCCGTGCGCACTCCTCGCCTCATCTTATGTACGCGTTCGCAATATAGTCCTGCACCATTCGCTGCGTATTAAAATACGATCCATTCACCGCAATCGCGTGCTGCATAATCTCAATAAATTTCCGCCGGTCGTTATAAAACGTCGGCAAAATTGCGCTCTCCAACTTGTCGTACAAAGACTCCGCCTCGCTGCGATCATCGGACAGCGGATCCTCCGGAACACCGCGCCGCAAGTCCCCAATGGCCCAACCCGTCACTCCCTCGATATGGCCTTCCACCCACCAGCCATCCAAAATACTTAAACTCGGCACGCCATTCAGCGCCGCCTTCATCCCGCTCGTTCCCGAAGCCTCTAACGGAAATTGCGGCGTGTTCAGCCACAAATCCACACCTGCCGTCATCTTTCCGCCCACTTCCATGTTGTAGTTGTCCAAAAAAACCGTCGGCACCACTTTGCGCAACGCTTTCTTGGCGTGAAAAATTCTTCGGATCAAATCTTTGCCGCTATTGTCGTTCGGATGCGACTTCCCCGCATACACGACCTGAAATTTCCCCACATGCTTGGAGATCTGCCGCAAGCGATCCAGATCGTGCAGCAACAAGTCCGCGCGCTTATACGCCGTGGCGCGACGCGCAAATCCCACGGTAAAAGCTTCCGGATCCAGCTTGATCCCCGTTTTCTTCCGCACCAATTCAAAGAGTTCGTGCTTGGCGATCAAATGTGCCGTCCAGACTTCCTCAGGCGGTATTCCCAGTACGCCTCGCAAGCTATAATTATCTTCACGCCAGTCCGGCACATAGCGGTCAAACATCTGTTGGAACACCGGCGCCGACCACGTCCCCGCATGCACGCCGTTCGTAATCGCCTCGATCGGCACTCCAGGAAACATCTTGCGCGATGTAGCTCCGTGCTGCTTGGCCACGCCATTCACATACTTTGTAAGGCCGATCGCCAGTTGCGTCATATTCAGCATCGCGCCGCTCTGTGCGGCAGCTTTCAGGTCTGCATAGGGCTCCTGCACCTGCAGTACGCGGTTCATTAGCGCCGCTGATCCGGCATCCGACAAATCCAAGAAATCCGTCTGGTTCGGAAAAACGCGCGTCAAAAATTCCATCGGAAAGCGGTCATGTCCCGCCGGAACCGGCGTGTGCGTGGTGAAAACGCACATGCTGCGTACTTTCTCAATATCTTCTCCGCGAATCCGCTTGCGGCCCCGCGCCCGCGCCTCTTCCGCCAGTAATTCCAGCGAAAGGAGCGCCGCGTGCCCTTCATTCATGTGAAAGCGTTCCAGATTCTCATACCCCAGCGCCCGCAAAATCCGCACGCCGCCAATTCCCAGCAGCACTTCCTGACACAATCGGTAATACGAATCCCCGCCATACAGAGTCCCTGTCAAGGCGCGATCCGCATCCGCGTTGGCTGGCAAATCCGCGTCCAAAAAATAAACCGGCACTGCGTACCCGCGCACGCCCTTCGCGTCATACCGCCAAGAGCGCAATTCCACCTTGCGCCCTTCAATCGTGACGCTTGCGCGCGCCGCTTCTTCCTTCAGAAAATCTTCCACATTCCATTCCACTGGCTCTTCCGTCTGGCTTCCGTCGTCCGCCAGACGCTGCTCGAAAAATCCTTTGCGGTACAGCAGCGAAATCGCCACCATCGGCAGCCGCAAATCCGCCGCCGCTCGAATCGTATCCCCGGCAAGGACGCCCAGCCCCCCGCTATAGCTGGGCATGGCGCTTTCCAGCGCAATCTCCATCGAGAAATACGCAATCTTCCGGGGCCCGAACGTGTTCTCAGTCGCCATTTCGCTCGCTTCTCCGCACCTGGCGGACGCTATGTCTCAAAAAGAGCTGTCTCGCAAACCTCATATTCTCAAGTAACCCACCCCTACAAGCAATAGCGCAAGCGATTCCGTGTTCCTGCGCAAACAGCCACTTGATGCCATTGGGCACGAAAAGAGGTTGGTCATGAAAGGGTGAAACTATTTCCGCCTTTGGGTCACTACCTTGTCGGACCGCCACGCCAGGGAACGGGGTCGCCCATGAGCGCCTCGGCCACGATCGCCTTCACCACCTTCCAGGACCGTGGTGCATCCTACGCGTAGCGGACCTTTACGCAAAGGAGCGTGTCGCTATGTCCTCCCACGAAAAGCAAGTCTCCCTAAAAGGCAGCACCAAGCATCGTTTGCCCCACGCCCAGGTCTCCGGAGACGTTCCGCACGGCGAATTCCAAGTCACCGTAATGGTACGCCGCAAAAACGTCCTGCCGGACGTCCGAGAACACGGCAAACTAAAGCTGAACCAACGTACCTACATATCCCGAGAAACGCTTGCATCGACCTATGGCGCGGACCCAGCCGATCTCGCCAAAGTAGCCTCGTTCGCTCGCGAACATAACCTCAAGGTCGTGGAATCCGATCCTGCAAAACGCCATGTCATCCTCTCCGGCACAGCCGCGAACTACGACCGGGCATTCGGTGTGGCCCTCAAAATGTACAAGTCCCACGAAACCACTTATCGCGGGCGCGAAGGCGACATCCTCCTCCCCGAAAGCTTGAGCGGTATCGTCACCAGCGTCACTGGACTCGACAATCGCCCGTTTGCGAGGCCGCATTTTCGCATCCACCGCGAAGACAAGGCAAAATCCGTGACTGCGGGAAGCCACGGCGTTGGCAAACCTCACGCCTCGGCGGCTCCCGTCCCGGCGGGTTTTTCGCCCGTGCAGCTGGCCCAGCTTTATAATTTTGTACCCAGCAACGGCACTGGCCAGACCATCGCCATCCTCGAACTCGGCGGCGGCTACCACCCTGCGGAACTGAATACTTACTTTCAGAACATCGGCATCAACCCGCCCAACGTTTCGACCGCCAGCTACACTGGAGGCGGAACTAACAGCCCAGGTACCAACGCCTTCGCGCAAGATAATCCTGATGTGGAAGTCGCCTTAGACATTGAAGTCGCCGGCGGCATTGCGCCGGGTGCGAAAATCGTCGTTTATTTCGCGCCTGATGCCACTGACCAAAGCTTCCTGGGCGCGATTAGCGCCATCGTCCACGACACCGTCAACAACCCCAACATTGTTTCCATCAGTTGGGGCGGACCGGAAGACACGGCGTCCGGCCAATTTCAAACCGAGTTCGATCAAATCCTGCAAGCCGCTGTGCAACTGGGAATGACCGTCTGCGTCGCGGCGGGCGATAGCGGCTCAGCCGACTTTGCCGCCAACGATCCCAACTGGGACGGCAAAACCCACGTCGATTTTCCGGCCTCCGATCCGAACGTGCTGGCTTGTGGCGGGACGCAAATCACGGTGACTGGAAACGCGATCTCCAAAGAGGTCGTGTGGCACGACGGCACCAATGACGGCACCGGCGGCGGAGTTAGCCGCGTCTTCGCGCAACCTACCTACCAGGTCGGCGTAGAGGACCAGGCGGCCGTGGACCCTGCCGGACCCGTGATGCGCGGCGTTCCCGATGTTGCCGGCGATGCGGCGCCAGGATCGGGCTACCAAGTTCTTTGCGACGGCCAGAGCTTCCCGGACGCGTCGCAAGGCGTGCCCCCGGTGGGTGGCACGAGCGCCGTAGCGCCCCTCTGGGCGGGCTTGGTGGCGTGCCTCAATCAATCGCTTGGTAAGCCGGTGGGCTTTCTCAATCCGCTGATCTACGCCATCCCAACTTCCGCCAGCGCTTTCAACGACATCACCATCGGCAACAACGGCAAGTACAAGGCCGGCCCCGGCTGGGATCCGTGTACCGGTCTCGGCTCACCCAACGGGCAGAACATTCTGGTGGCGTTGCAGAAATCCAACGCTTCCTGACGTAACGCAAGACCAGACGCAACTCACAAAGGAATGGCTCACCGGGGCAAGATCCGGCAAAGCTCTTACGAACCCGCGTAGAGCTGGAACGGGGCCCAATAGTAGGGCTTGCTGTAGACCGTGCCGGAGTGTAGCAGCGACAATTTTGCATCGCGGAGGGCCGTGGCCGGAGGCTTGCCGTGGCTAAGGCCGCTGTAGAGGGTGTCCATCAGCTGCGGAGTGGAGCTGTCGTTTACTTCCCATAGCGCGCCTATGACGTTATGGGCTCCGGCGCGGAGGAAGGCCCAGGAGAGGCCTACCAGGCCTTCGCCAGAATAGGCTCGCGTACCGGCGCCGTTGCACGCGGAGATGGTTACCAAATTGGCGTTCAGGTGGCGCGTGACAATATCGCGCGCATAGAGTTTGTAAGTGTCTGCGCCGGGGCTGAGAATTACCGCGGACTCCATGGGCTTTGTGAGGCTGGCCGTGCCATGGGTTACGAAATGCAAATATGCGAATCGCTCGGGACGGTCCGAAAGATAGGCTGCCGGCGTGGCCTCCTTCCCCTCTAAAATCTCGCGGTCCGGTTTCGCGAAGTACTGCTCAACGGTTTGCATTTCGGCAGAGGCTTGCGGCAGCTTGGGAAATTCGCTGCTGGCCACTTCGGTGTTTCCAATCAACAAGAGTTTTTTTGTGGCGGGCACTTGCCGCTGCACGGAAGCCGCGAGCAACGTCAGCGAACTGGC
This sequence comes from uncultured Acidobacteriota bacterium, assembly GCA_963798585.1. GTDB lineage: Bacteria > Acidobacteriota > Terriglobia > Acidiferrales > UBA7541 > Acidiferrum. The sequence continues at coordinate 52,833 of CAWCTJ010000007.1, read as the reverse complement.
AGTGGTGACCGACACATCTTCGATCCAATAGTGCGGCTCGGCGCTTGGGACGATTAGCGTTTCAAAATTCAGCCCGTATAAACTGGCGTCCGGCAGAATCGTAACTCGCGTGTTCTTTGCAATCAGCGCCTGCGCCGGTTCCACCAGCAGGGTGTACAATTTTTCGCCGTCGCGATTCACCGGATGCAAGGCATCGCGCGAGGCTAACAGCGTTTCGCGGTAACTTTTCACCGCACGATCAATTTCCTCGGACCCGGCTAAGGCAAAATACTGGGTCTTAGTCGGCGTAATCACCCACAAGTGTGAGTGTTCTGTTCCCATCCAGTAGCACAACAGTGTGCTGTTCAACCGCTTGGATAATCTCTTGTAACCCGGCACTTGCAAATGCATCAGGAACAGAATTACCCGACGATCCCAGCCCCTCTGTTAGTGTTCTTGCCCGACTGGTTTCGGCAATTTGCAGCGCTTCCACAGAGCGTCCCTCGGAAATCAAAAAATCGATATATTCCCCATAGAAAGTAATCGCACTCGATAGGAAAGAAAGCCGCGACTCCTCCCTTTCTATCGAACCTCGTGCATCCTCGATGGTTTTCAAACACAGCAGGAACTCCCGCTCCGCGTCAACCGGTCGTTTTTCCCCACGATAAACGTTGGCCAGCCGCGCTTGCGACTCCCATCGCGACGGAGTCTGTGCCTCCGCATCCATCTGGACTTTCATGTACAACTGCTCAGCCGATTCTAATCGGCCTGTCCGTTCCGCAATTTGACCGGCATTCAATAACGAGACAACGATTTCGCGGTGTCCGAAATCTCCAGCCTCCATCTCCCTGGCCTCTCGATTGTATTTTTCCGCCAGCTGAACGCTGTTGGTTTCCAGCGCAAGGCTTGTCAAGACATTCAGCGCTTGCACGGTGGTAAGCGGATCGTGTAATTCCCGCGCTAACCTCAGCCCTTCTTCCGCCGTGCTTTCCGCTCGGGTATATTCGTGCGTCTCGCTATATACCTCCGCCAAGTCGGTTAGCCAGCCAATGCGGTCGGCACTTTCCCCCGCGTGGAGCGCTGCTTGCTCCGCCTGTCCGAAAAAGTCCTTGGCATTTTCGTAGTCGCCGAGGTCATAGTAACTCCAGCCAAGGTTGCCGAGGGTCGTTGGGACCGAGAAATTTCTTCCGCTGGTCCTTGCCAATTCCAGTGACGCTCTATAACGATCCGTCGCTTCGTCGTAGTGTTCTTGCCCCAGGGCCGTGTTACCAAGGCTCCCGAGTGCCTCGGCCTCGGACGCGGGCAAATTGAGTTCCTGCGAAATCTGGAGAACCTTGCGAAAAGCCGTCTCGGCCTCGGGGTATTTTTTTTGATCTAACTCAAGATTCGCTCGCGTTTGCATAACCTGCATGAGGATTTTCGGAGAGGCGGACACCGCTAGCCGTTCAGCATCGGCCAGGTCGGCTTCTGCAGCGCCGAATTGCTCGTACATGTCTTCGGCGTTCGCCAGCGTCATCTTTCGCAGTACTGCGATCTCGCCGGTTGACAGCTGAGAAGGCAGGGGAAGCGTAAGCCGCCCAATCGCGTCTTTGTACTGGCCGCGAAAAATCTGCACCCGCGCCGCCAGAATACGGAATCGCCACTGCCACATCGAATCGTGATTGTCGAAATATCTCGCAGCCTGATCCGCCTGTCGCAGCGCGGAATCAAAATCGCCGTGCTGCATCTTGGCTACGATTGCGGTCTCGACGGTCTCGGGGTTTTTTAACTTTTGCTCTGCGCATCCTGGAGGAAGTAGTACACAGGCAAGAAAGAATATTAAGCGCCGCTTGGTGGTATGGGAGGATAAGGCCGCCCGTTCACCCCACCTTGTCCCGCAGTGCCGGCTCCGCCCACGGGGGAGCCCAATACGAAGCGAATCATCGTTAGTGTGCGGCGCCACGGCTCGACCAGCACTTCCGCCAGGTACACCGTGCCGAAATGCGGCACGGTAATCACGTGGCCCTTGATGGTCACTCCCGGGGCTTCCGTGGACATATCCGTCGCCAGCGAACAAAGGATTACCCCATCATGCTTGGTGACATCGTACTCGCCCGGATAAGAGCTCTGCACCATTTTCCGGAACTTTGGATCCTTCAACTCATTGTCCACTTGAGAGAACTTAGGCAGCTCGGCGATCAACTTCGACGATAGATCCACCTTTACCGGATGGCCCGCGATGCGCAGATTGTCAAATCTACTACCCGAAAAAGAAAAGTGCGACTCATTTTTGATCTTTGGATTGCTTTTGCTTTTCGGGTCATTTTCGGCATCGAGCCAGAATGACGATACGCGAGAGACGACGCGGTCGGCCGTGATCACGTCGAGTATATTCAGGTCTTCGAGGGTCGACGTGGCGAGGCTGGTGTAGAACACCTTGTCGCCGTCTTTATGCTCGCTGCCGGAGACGTGCGTATAGCCCGCTTTGAAGTGGACAAACTCCTTGACGCGGAAATTTTCCACGCGGGTGTTTCCGTGGCCGCCAATCGTGGGCAGCGACACCGGCGCCTGCACTTCTATATCGTGTTGAATCGGCCGGGTGAAATTGCCACTGAACGCGTGGGCACAGGCATTGTAATGAAACGTCCGCTTCACACCATCCATGGGGGGACTCCTTTAGGGGCGATGTAACAGCAAGATGTCTAGATTTTCCGGGAAATTTTAGTTTGCGAAAGCCACGGCAAAGTCGAGCTGCGTAAACTGATTTTTCTCGCGGAACTGCGCGCTGTGGTCGGCGTCTCCAGCGATAACAATTGAATACGTGCCCGGAAGCATCATACCTGCCGGTATGAAAAGCTCAACACTTTTGTTGGCTTGTTCCGCGGTGACGCTGACCTGGCGCAGCACCCGTCCGGAAGCGTCGCGCAACTGGCAGAGGTAATCCGCGAAACCCTTGCCCGGAGGAATATCGAAGGTCAGGGCAAAGCTTTCGCTGGGTCGAATAGCGATGCGCACCGCAGCGCCGCGTGAATCGGCTGCTGCCAGCGAAAAACTGTTGAGCACCTGTACCGAGGCGACGGGAACCGATTTGAGCTGCGGAATGGTCACGAGGTTCTGATAGCCCACCACAAGCGCCAAAGCCAACGCCGCAAAAAGGGGCAAAGTAACCAGCGAACGCAGCCAGCGCGACCAGACGCTGCCGTACTCTTTATTTATTTCCGGCGCAGGGTCATCGGCTTCCTCCGCAAAAACGTCGCGGCTGGTTGCCGCAAAAATCGTGGCCGTCTTGATCTGCGCGGCGCACTCCGCGCAATCGAAAAAATGCTCTTCGTAAGCATCGCGCAACTCCTCCGGAAGTTCGCGCAGCACGTAGCGCTCAGCGGCTTTCAGCTCTATCGCTTCGTTGTGTTCCATTCGCGTGTCCCTGCCCACCTTTACCTGTCGATTTCTCACACCAAATCGATCTTGGACCCGTCGATCCTTACCTGGTACCGTATTTCAGTCATTAGGTAGTGCAGTTCAGCCCTCTTTCGTTTCAAACCTTTTGTTTTCCTGTGGATTGCGCCCGTTTTGGAACGACTTGCGCCATAAAGTCAATGCGAAAGCGAGTTTTGGCGCGATGAAGCAGGACGCGCAGGTACTCGCGGTCGACGCCGCGTTCGCGGCAAATCTCATCCTTATCTTTCTCAAGGAAGAAGAGCTCGCGGAGCAGATTCCGATCCTTGGCGGGCATGCCTGCCAGGACTTGCCGCACCTGCTCGCGCGACTGCTGGGTTACCAGCACCGCCTGGGCGTCGGGGGCCTGGTCCGGCATCTCGTAGTGTATGTCGTCCAGCGGATCGTTGCGTTTCCCGACGCGCTCCCGCTCGTGTAAAGCATTCTTGCAGATAGAGTTAACGAAGGCGCCAAGGCGTTCAGGCTGACGGATGGTGCCCTCGCCACGAATCGCCACGAAGACGCGGCGGAAGGTCTCCTGGGTGACGTCCTCGACCTTGTCTGGCGGTAACATGCGTGCTCTCAGCAGGATACGCAAAAGCTGGTCAAAATACGCGACGAAATGGGCTTCCGTGGCCGCGTCGCCAGCCCGCAGCCGCTCTAGATAGTCGTTGTCGAACGCAAAAAATTCCACGCGTGCCCTCTGCCGCTGTTCAGAGGAGTATATCCGCCGCCGTGACAAAATGGGCAATGAATCGCGGCGAGTGACACCCCCGACTGCCGGATCCCCAACTACCACCGTCCAAACCTCAATCAGTCCAATTTGAAACGAATGGCTGGCAGCCGACACTACCTTGCATAGGCGTCGACCAACTCGGCGTCTTTTACCGCGGGAACGTTTCCCCGTACCCGCGTGCCCCACCTGGGCGCGTCTGCGCAACCCTGAAGGCCTCGGCCCGAACCCTGAGGTCATTGCAGCTAACTCAGAACCAGTGAGTTGCTGCTGCCGGGCGCGCCCCCTCCTAACCGGGGATCGAGTGGTGCAGTTGAGTTGGGGGCTTTTTACAGATTTCAGGGTAGAGACGTTCGAGCGACTTTATTGGAGGATTCTAGTGGGAGTTCAGCCGGGGAACGCGGGTGGGATAGTGAGTGGCGCCCGGCTGAGGCATACCCGATCAGCTATCGCGGGAGGGCAGGCTCCCGCGTACAAGAACGCCGCCTGTTTGGACGGGACGGAAGAAAGCCACATGGCCTACGGCTCCGCAGCGTGCAAAACGACGATCAGCATTGAGTTTGTAGCCAACCCGAACGAGGCCCACCGAGTGCACGCGCTGGTGCCCGCCGCAATCGCGGCAACGCTCGAAGGTATAGAAGAGTTTGCTGGATGCGCAGTAATGGAATCGAGCCAGGAGGAGCGGGTGGTAACGGTGCTGACGTTCTGGCACGGCGAATTGACCGCCAGGGCGGCAGCAGTCAACTCGACGTGGGTCCGCAAAATTCTGGACCGTTACATGGATCATCCGCTGCGTGTGCAAACCATGCGGACGCAACTCGCCATAGCTGCACTAAAGCATATGGATAGCGAACGAGATGAACAGGCTGCTCGTTTGGTGTAGGTGAGTAACACTTTTCCCGAAGGGCCTGTTAACTCGGGCCAGTGAACGGAAAGTTTTGTAAATCCCGGGGGGCCAGATCGACTATGGATACGGAACGCAGTGGCAATCAACCGAACACCTTCAACCAACCAAACAACCTCAACAAATCGAACATCCTCGGAAAATCTTGTGGCGTGGAGGAATGTCCCGAGCGAGCGGCGGCGGAGCTGGATAACCGGCCTTTGTGCCTAGAGCATTTCTTCTCACGATGCTACCAGGCGCTGGAAGGCTACGACGGCCGGTGGGATCGTTCGCGTGCAGTACAGGAAACGGAGCGCGCGCAACTTCGCGACTTTCTCGAAGAATGCTCCGCGCAAGCACTCAACGTCGGCTTGCGGAACGAAAATTTGAACAACCTGCAGCGCAGCCGGCTGCTGGATGTTTTGCTGTGGGCCGGCGAACTGTCTGAATTCGTGAGGACGCCGCACATCGGGATGCGCGGTGGCTTGGGGCCAAGTAGTCCCCGTCAGGCGTGATGGAGATTGGATTATTTCGCAGATGCGGTCTGCATGCGACCGCTCATATCCAGCTCGACGTCTACCTCGGGGTTTACCTTCAGCAGAAAATTGCTGGGATTTTTTAGTCCCCACTGGATATACGGCACACTGAATTTCGCCGTGCCCTTCCAGTGGTCGCCGGTAAACTCGCCTTGCACCGGCACAGTCAATTCGTGCTCCGCTCCATGCAAGACGAAAACGCCGTGAATGCCAGCGTTCCAACTACCGCTGGCGGGAATCTTGCCTTCAATGCGATCCGGGCGGAAAATTACTTCCGGATATTTTGCGCTTTCCAGAATTTCCTGGTGCATTTTCTTGTCGCGCGAATCGTTGCCGCTTTCCGCGCTGCTGGCAGCGACCACAATCTCTCCGCTGGCTTTGCCGCTCTGCGGATCAAATTGCACGGCGCCATGTTTCAGAAGAAAAGTTCCGTGCACAGTGTGCAGGGTTGAGTCCAGAGTCCAATGTACGCTGCTTTGTTGCGGGTCCAGCGCCAACGAGATTTCGCCCGGCACGCCGGAGGGCGCTGCCGCCAGTTGCGCACGCGGGCCAGCCGCGGCGAACAACAGGGCGACGATAATTACGCCGAAACAGCCGGTGGCATTCTTTCTTAAACCTGCGATCTTCACGTGACGCCTTCCGTTCTTATGCAGCTAGAAATCCCCACCCAAATCGCGCCCAGGTTGCGGCCATGTATCCGGCTGAAACTTCGCCCACATGAACAGCCAGTAACCGCTGGAAGATTAGCGGGTCCCTCGCGAACATGCGCATCACGCGACGCCGCAGCGCGGGCCGACCATCGAGCATGAGCATCATCCGCGCCATAAACGTAGGACGGCGGGCCAATCGCCGGTGCGCGCGCTGATAAATCCGAAGGTCGCGCAACGCCAAAGCTTCCGCGAGTATCGCCGACTGACGAAAACTGAGGCACAACCCTTCACCAGTGATGGCATCCACGGTTCCTGACGCATCACCGATCAGCGCCACGTTCCCGCGGGTGACGCGTTCGAGCCGGTGCATTGAGGTGATGGCACCGCGTTCTACGCTGGAGGCCTGCGCATGCTCGAGCCTTCTCGCTAATTCCGGAAACTCGCGCAACGCCATATCGATCCGCTGTTGCTTGTTTCGTGTGACCACGGCCAGGCAGATTTCGCGCGCCGCGACCTGGGTCACGTAGGCCTGCGCGCTATGGCCCCAATAGACTTCGGAACAATCCGACCAGGGCATGACGCGATAATGCCTGCGATAAGCGTAGCGGCCATCCCAATCCGTGTATCCGTCCAATCCGCTCCACTGGCGCACGCGCGACCTGGCGCCATCCGCGCCGACGACCCAGCGCGCGGGAATGACGACTCCGCCAGAGAGCAGTACTCCGTCTTTCACCAATCCCATCACCGGGGTTTCCCACAATAGCGAAACACCAATGGCGGCCGCCCGCTCGATCATTTTTTGATGCAAGGCTGGACGCCGCAGTCCAATTCCCATACCACCCGGAAAACTTGCATCAATGCGGCGGCGCCCTTCTATAAACCGCACACCTCGGAACGCAAAGCCTTCTGCGGCATTGATCACTACGCCGAGTTCAGCCAAAGCCGCTAACGTATCTGGCATCAAGCCTTCGCCGCAGGCTTTATCAATCGGTGGTTTGGCACCATCGGCCACCGTGACGCGAAAACCCTTCTTACGCAACGCTATCGCTGCCGCCATTCCGGCGGGGCCGCCTCCGACAATAAATACATCCGTGCTCGATGGCATTCTGCGAAATCCTAGGTTCCAGTAGAGCGCTCAGATTTTGGCTACACTGGCTGCAGTTCCCTTGACTAGCTACAAACGCGTTTGGGTCTGCTCATAGAGATGCGGTTTGGAGATAGGACGGTGCATTTCGGGGCCTGCCCCAACGTGACCCGCGTGCCAAATGGCCCAGATTTTACAAAAAAGTTACGCATCGCGACGAAAACTGGATACCATCCAATACAATCTCGCCGCTAGCATCGGGCGCTTATCGAATAATTGTCGAATAATCGTCATCGATCGGATGCTAGGACAACACGTTGTGGGACACCAAAGCCGGAACATCCTGCATCAAAAAATAGCGAGAGGAGTATTTCATGGGCAATCGCGACGCACGAGGCAGAGAAAAGAAAAAACCGAAGAAAGTTGTGCCCAAGCCTTCCGGCCAGCCGCCAAGAATCATCACCACGTACAAACCGGTAACGCCGAATCCGGCGCCTCCAGCGCCGAGCATCCCCGAAAAGCCCTAAGGACCCTGCGAGTTTAGAAATTCCGCAGATCAGCGAGAAGCAGCGTCGACAGGGATCAGACCGCCGGAATTTCGGCTTTTTTCGCGCCGACCCTTGCCCGTTCTGCGTCTACCGCATCGATGTTATTCTCGGTACATGAGACTGCTTCGTCGAAAAGAGACCTCTATTCGCATGCCGCGCGCCCTCGTCTTTGTGAGTTCGCTTTGTCTCCTCGCCGTGGGAGGCTCAGCCAGGGCGCAAACTATAAAACCGGTCGCCGAACGCGTCGCCGCACAAAATGCGCTATTCGAAGAGCAGTACGAATCCGATCTCCGCAATTTTCCCGAGCGCGCGACGGCCTTCGGCGACTATCGCTACAACGATCAGCTGGCTGAATATTCCCTCAGCGCCATCGCCGAGCGCGAAAAGATCAATAAAGATTTTCTAGCCCGTCTCAAGGCTATTCCAATCACCGGATTTTCCGACCAGGATCAGCTTTCGCACGATTTGATGGTCCGCGTATTGCAGCAGCGCATCGCCGACTACGATCTCAAAGAGTACGAGATGCCCATCAACCAGCAAAACGGCGTCCACACTAGCCTTGCGGACCTCCCGCTTTCCGTGCCGTTCGATTCCGTCAAGCATTACGAGGACTACATCGCGCGGCTGCAGCAGATTCCCCGCGTGCTTGCGCAAACCACGGAAGTCCTTCGCGCAGGCATGCGCGACAAACTCATGCCCGTGCGGTTCCTGCTTGAGAAGCTCCCCGCGCAGTGCCAGGGCATCATCGATGCCGATCCGTTCCTGCTCCCCACAAAAAAATATCCCGCGAGCATCCCTCTCGATGATCAAAAGCGTTTGACGCAACAGATCACTGACGTGATAAATAATGAAGTTTTCCCCGCATATAAGAAGTTCGCCGCCTTTTTGCAAACGGAATATGCCCCTGCTGGTCGCACCACGCTCGCCATCACCTCGCTGCCCGACGGCGCGAAGCGCTATGAGAACGACATCTATGGGCGCACCACCACACACATGACCGCGGACGAAATCCACCAGCTGGGTCTTCGCGAAATCGAGCGCATCGAAAAGGAAATGACCGCGATTGCGATGAAAGAGGGTTTCCCGGATCTTGCCTCTTTCCGGGAGTCGCTCAAAACCAATCCGAAATACATCCCGACTTCCGCGGATCAGATCCTCGACGATTTCCGCCGGTATATCGCCCAGATGCAGCCAAAACTCCCGGAGCTTTTCACGCTGCTTCCGAAATCACCGGTGACCGTCGAAGCCATTCCGGCGTTCCAGTCCGCCGCCGCGACCCATTACAACACCGGCACGCCGGACGGCAAGCGTCCAGGCCGGGTAGTCGTTGCTACATCCAATTTCGCCGAGCGCTCGCTGATTGACGATGAAGCCATTGCCTATCACGAAGGCATTCCCGGGCATCACATGCAGCTTTCCGTGCAGCAGCAACTCACCGGCCTGCCCAAGTTCCGCCAGCATGGTCTTGGATTCACGGCCTACACCGAGGGATGGGCGCTGTATGCCGAGCAGCTGGGCAAAGACGTGGGCTTCTACCAGGATCCCGTTTCCGACTATGGCCGCCTCTCCTCGGAACTTTTCCGCGCCGTGCGTTTGGTGGTCGACACCGGAATTCACTCGAAGGGCTGGACACGCGAACAGGTGGTCGAATTCTTTCGTAAGTCCGGCGCCGTCGACGAGCCCACCATTCAGTCCGAAACCGACCGCTACATCTCCTGGCCCGCGCAGGCACTAGCGTACAAACTTGGCCAGCTCAAATTTCGCGAACTCCGCGACCGCGCGCAAAAAGAACTAGGCGCAAAGTTCGACATCCGCACATTTCACGACGAGATGCTCGACGGCGGAACGCTGCCGCTGGATCTGCTGGATGCGCGCACCGACAGATGGATCGCCGAGCAAAAATCAAAATAGCGGTTGGGTAATCCTACATGGCGCGCGATTTCGTTGACCTATCGCGAACCCTTAGAGTGCGATGCTTCGCTGGCATTGCTTGGCCCCGCGCGGTGCTCAGAAGTTCGTCGAGAAGTTGTTCGCTGTGAGCTGCTATTACTAGCGGGAACCCAGAACACATCTTCCAGCACATACTTTCTTTCTTCCTGGGACGCGGCGAGCGGTCGATCACCGAAAATTTCAATTGCTGCCAACATCCGGGAACGTATTTTCTTGAGCATATTCTCACTTCCTCCCACCTGCAGGATTCTCAACAAGCGACGGTGAGCTGTCTTTCATACGCCGAGTGGTGCTCGCAATTGCTTGGACGCAGAACGGTACGAAACGATTCGGTCGCAATCACCAATTAGAACGAGAGGGCGCGCCCTCTCGTTCTAATTGACTGGCCACATCCGTGACATTGGTCACATCGCGGGGGACGAGGGCCAACGTCAACGGAACCCTGTTAGGAGCCGGAGCCCCAGGAAATGACGATTCCACTCTTCAGCCGAAAACTGTTCTGGTTGTTGTTCCCGTTGCAGACAGCCAGAGCGCAGTCACAGCTTCTAAGTTTCAAGATACTGACGCAGGCGCTCCGGAGATGTAACCGTCAAAAATGACGGTATCGGTCTCCGACACGAGGCATCATGATGCGTGAATCGTCGAAAGCGAAAAATCCGTGCTTGCCGACGACGTTAGATATTTTCCGGCTGACCGAGGCAATGCGTGGGCTGGGTTTTCTCCCCGGCCTATCGACAAAACCTTGTAGGAACGCGGAATTGTCCAGTACAGTTCGATAATCCACTTGGCCCGCTCAGCGTTGCAGGAGTTGCCGAAACTAGGAGCGATAACTAATGTCACTCAGAGTTCGCGTCGCGTGCGCGTTAATCTTCTTTGGTTCTCTGCACATCCTCACTGTCACTACGTGCCTCGCCAAGGTCAAGCGTCACGACATCATCATCATGAAGAATGGCGATCGTCTCACGGGCGAAGTAAAAAGGTTGGAACAGGGCGTGCTCTACGTTCAGACAGATTACTTTTCTGGTTCGGTCGGGCTTGACTGGCTGCAAGTCGAAAAAGTGGAGAGCAAAGCAACATTCCAGATTGTCTTGAGCGACGGTAAACGGTTGATCGGAACAATCTCCAAAGTCGAGTCCACCGCTGCGCCGGGCAAAGACGTCATCGTTCATGCCCAGGGGATCGAGGTACCCCTTGCCAGCACGGACGTTGTCCAGATCGATTCACAGAAAGAATCTTTTTGGCGCCAACTAAAGGGCAGCATCAATCTTGGGTACAATTACACCAGCGGCAATAATCAGTCTTCTTTGAGTTCGGCAGCGGACGCAGAGTACGACACCGCACACTGGGCCGCCGGGTCTTCGTACACCGCTTCCTTCAGCGGCCAAACCGGCGGCACCTCGACCAACTTATTTGAAGTGCAGTCCTTTGCACAACGTTTTCTCAACCGCAATTCCCTTCTCCTTGGCATAACCGATTTTCTCCACAGCTCGCAACAGGATCTTGAGCTACGCTCCACGCTGGGCGGCGGATATGGCCGCTACTTCATTCGCAATAACCAAGTTCAATGGAAGTGGTTAATTGGCACGGACTTTACGCGCGCCAGCTATCAATCGGGCCAGGCCCAGCCGACGCAACAAAATGTCGAGTTGCTCCTCGGCACTGAGTATGATCTCTTTCATTTCGATCGTTACACACTGCAAGCTCAACTTTTGGTTTTCCCGGGAATATCGGATGCGGGTCGCGTTCGATTCACAACGAATGACACCTTCGGCATCAAACTTTCTAACAATTTCCGTTTGAATTTTTCGTTTTGGGACAATTTCGATAGTCGACCACCCTTGAACGCCAAGAAGAATGCGCAGGGAATAAGCACTGGTGTGGGTTGGACATTTTGACGTCCCGGTATAGGTGGGCAAATAACCCGCAGCGCTTCGCGACCGGTGCGGGAACTAAAAGGTTTCCAGCGCATCACGCTGCAGGCCCATGCCAAGACGACAGTTCACATGTCGCTCGGTAGAGACGAATTGACTTACTGGAGTACCGCAAATAAATCGTGGGTGACGGAGTCAGCTACTTTCGATGTTTGGGTTGGTGGTAATTCCAATGCGTCGCTGCACGCCAATTTTATTGTGAGCCAGTGACCGTTGGCATTCGCAGCTGAAATAACTGGCGACTGCGCTCACTTTACTTGAGCAGTATCCAACCTCAAGAATCGTGCGGCGTTGTTGTACAGAATGTCGCGCTTCTGTTGGGGCGTCAGGTAATCGGCGTTCTGGATGATGCTGATCGAATAGGCCATCAACTTGGGCCAGAGCAGTTGATCGGTTCCGAACATTACCCTGTCCTCGAACCCGGCATCTACCAGTCGCTCGATATAGCGATTGACTTCCTTGATGGGATAGCTCCAGATCAGCCCCGCAACGTCCACGTAGACGTGGGAGTTCGCCTGTAACAGTGTGAGCATCTCTTCGATCATCGGATAGCCTGCGTGCATCACTTGAACACGCAATTTCGGGTGGCGCGCCAGGAGTTCCTCGAACAGGAGCGGGTTCCCCATGGAGCCACGGAATTTCGGCATCGTCACGTTTGCGCGTCCTGAGCCGCCGGTCCCCATATGTACTGCCACGGGAATATCCAGCTCTTCGGCGAGCGCGAAATAGGCATCGACCGAAGGATCGCTCGGTGAGATGCCCTCATATTGGAGTCCGATCTCGCCCATTACCTTGAAGCCGCCGCTTGTGAAGTCCTTTCGCAACTCTTCGAGGGCCACACGCTGGCCGGGAGTCATCCCGTTCTCAAAGGAGGTGCCGGGGATGATCCGGGCGGGCGGCGTCTTTCCATTTCTGTACGCTCGTTGGATCGCCGAACACAACTGCCGTGACGTTGAGGCGCTCCATCTCGGCGAGAACATCTTTCATATACTCGCCCGGGGCGGACGGATAAAGTGCAGGAGTGCATTGCTCCTTTACCCAACCGAACGGCTCTTCTTTGTCTTTCGGATCGGAAGCTGTGAACTTCGAGGTGTTGGGACACATCGGCGCGAGCCCAGGAAAGTTACCGTCCATTGCGTGGACGTGAACATCAATCACAGGTGGAGCTTTGGTGTCCGCGTTTTGTGCGAGGCAGGCCGCTGAGTGGGATGAAAGGAGTAAAGCGCAACACAAAAATCCCCAGATGTGGCCTGAAGACATTCCGATCTCCTTTTTTGCGAACTGGCGCAACTTCGGTTCCTCAGAGGTATATCACAGCTCTAGCATCCATGTTTTCTAACATGGGCGACCAACTTCAGATTTAGTACGTATCACTCTAAACCGATCCGCGAGTAAGGGAGCCCGCCTCGAGCGCTGCGAGGTCTCTCACTGTAATGGTGATTTGCGTTCCTCGGGCCCGCATGACACCCGTGTACCCAGGCCCTCTGACATGCCGTGACTGGGCGTTCTTCATAATGGTTCAGCTTATTGCTCTCGTGACTGAATCTCGTTCTTCAAAGAAGTAACAAGTCTTTCGGCTTTAACTGAAAGAGGGATGTACGTCTGGAACTGAGGTGCCATTGCATCTTGAGGGTGTTCCAAACGGAATGCCTGAATTGCCTGGGCCAGCTGCGCAAGAGGCTCTTCCAAATCCGCTTCTTGCGCCGGCGTCTTGCGTTCGATTCCGTCCGCCATGCCGTCGAGCATATTGGCCGTCTGGTCGTCAAACGCCCGCTCCGCCGAGCGGACCGGCTCGGGCAATTCAAAGCCAGGAAGTCGGGCGCGATACTTCCACAGCACAACTTGAGTCAGAAACAGCGTGCGCAGCAGGGGTTGCCACGCCAGGATTTCTCGGCGCAAGGCGAGCCCTTGCTCCCGCGTAGCGTCGAATTCCAACAGCACGGCATCCGCCAGCGAACGCACCTTATCGACGTCGTCACTAATCGACTCGCGGAGGGAGAAATATGTGTTGGTTGCAGTTCTCATGTCCGTTGAAACGGGTTCTCTAGCCAGCCTGGCCAGCGAACGCAGATTTGCAACGAAGGTCTTCTTCATTGCCACCAACGCTGGGGCGGATCCTAATTGGTCGAAAACAGTCCACATCATAATAAGACCGAACAGAACGCCGACAACGCGGTCCCTAGCGATCGCCAGTGAAGTCTGGAACGCGAATTCCTGCAAGTTGATGAGGTAGTAGGCCAGCGCCATTTGCAATCCAAAGTATGACAATCGGGTGCTGGATGTCATGACCCAGGAGGACAAAGCCGTAACAAATATGAATAAGACCGTGAAGCCGCCGATTGTATTGAGATAAGGAAGAATGAAGATTTGCGAACCCATCCCGAATACGAAACCGCCCACCGTTGCGCCTGCGAAACGTAACACCTGCTTTTGCCGGGATGCGCCAATTGTCGAAAGCGCCGTCAGAAAGCAGGTGGTGACCGAAGTACTAATGCCCTGCCAGTCGACGAGGTTGTAAAAAACGTAGCAGAGACTTGCCGTGAGGCAACCCTTTAGCGCAAATCTAATGTGCTCGGCATTGGACCGCGTGTCCCACGCGAAAATTCTCTGCGGCGGGTCTTCGCCCGATGTCGGTTGCACATACGCATTCAGCGGATGAGGTCCAATAAAGGTCTCCGGAATCAACGAGACAACCCTCTCTACCGCGGCCAGGATCGGCAGCACACTCGGTGTATTGTCGGCCGGGAGCGGTTCACTCAAGTGTGGGGTGCTCCTGGCCAGCAAATCGGCGCAGATGGTGGCAAGGTTCTGCGCTAACCGTCGCATTCGCTTCCTATCATCGTCAGAAAGAGGAGCGCTAGGAGGGGTCCAACTAGCAACGCTGTCGACAATTCTTCCCGTAAGCGCGGTAAGAGCGCCCATTTGCTCGACGAAATGCGGCGAGTAATTAGACCGCAGCAAAATGCGTCGCAATCTGGATGTACCTACAACGCCCTGGTGCGCAAGATTTGACGCTGTCTTGCCGTCAATAGGGCCGCCTTCTGCTACGCACTCAAGAAATTTCGCAACTGCTTCCAGTCGCCGCACGATCGGCTCAACGATCTGATCCCCCGGCTTTCTGTGCACAAGAGCAAGTTCTACGGCCAAAGTGGCCGTGATTCCTACCACCGTGATCAGCACGAGACGGAGAATGTCCTCCACGTTTCTTTCCGCCGGGACGTAACGGTCCCAGAAAGGGACTCCTACGGCGACAATGGCCGAAAATATGACAGCCGCAGAATAGTTATTTAGGGCGCTGAGCATAAAGAACGCCAGAAAGAAGGAAGCAAAGACCCAGAGCAAATGAAGCGTCGGGATATTGATGACAAACGAGGCGGAAACCAGTAAGTAGATGGCCGCCAGTCCCGTAAAAAGGACCAAGGTATACGCCGACAGCAAAGTGGATCGAGCGCTTTCGCGTGACACGAGAAGCGCGATCGTCGCGCCTTGAAAGGCAAAGGAGAGTTGAAAAGTCATCGCGACAATCATCACGATTGTGGTTGCGAGGACCATTCGCGCGACCAAACCGAACCTGCCGGGATACGGCGTGAGCTCCTCTTTTAGGAATTGTCCGACCCAGGAAAAGGAAGAGGCCCGTCCGGCTATGGGTTGCGCGACAGTGGACACGGTCAATTTCCACGAATGGTGATCACGGCTGATTCGCCGACACGGAATAGATCGGCAGGAGGATTTTCTACCCGAACGCGAACCGGGTAGCGGGATGCCAAGTGCACCCAATTGAGCGTCCGCTGTACGTCCGGGAGGCCGGGCTGCAAGGTGCCAATCAAGTCGGGGTCGGGCGTAACACCAAATCCAATACTTTCGACCACGCCGGCGAAGGGTTCGTTCGGGCGTGATAGAACGTAAACATCGGCACGCATGCCCGGCTTGATTTGGTGCAGCTGGCCTTCCCGGAAATTGCCGATCGCCCACCAAACGCGGGCATCAATGAGCGTGAATATTTTTTCGCCGACGTGCGCATACGCCCCCTCGGAAATCGTGAGATTCGTTACGCGCGCATCAAAAGGGGCATAGACCCGGCAGTTATTGAGATTGTATCGGGCGTCTTCCACCGCCGCTTTTTTAGCGCCCCGCTGGTTGATGAGGGGTTCCAGCGTTGTGACCGCATGCTGGGATTGCTCGTGTTGCGCCGTAGCCGATTTCAAGCGCGACTGCGAAAGCTGAAGCTGCGATTCCGCCTGACTGAGAGCTTGGGCGTCCACCTCTTCCAGGGACTTGGCCTTATCCACCTGGTCCTCGGTAACAAACTGTTTCGCCAGCAAGGGCTCCAGGCGGTGCAAATTATCGTTGGCGTAGCTCCATTCCGCGCGAGCTCGCTTAACTCCTTGCTCCGCGTTCGTTACGTCGGCCTGAGCGCTGCGGATATTTGCTTCTGTAACGTCCACGGCGCTTACCAGCGCGTTGATCCTTCGTTGCTCGTCGGAGATTTGACCCTCGAGAGCGGCCTGGTCGGAAATCGCCCTTTCCAGAGCGTATTGGTACGGCCGATCGTCGATCTCAAAAAGGAGATCCCCTTTTTTTGCAAAATCGTTGTCGCGAACATTTAAATGGATTATGGGACCTTCTACCTGGGGAGCGATGCCGATGAAGTTAGCGAAGACTACGGCGGCATCGGTACGCGGATTGTGGCTTGCACGGTAGAGAACAACGAGTCCTAGAGCCATTGCCGCGAGCACAACGCCGATGCTCAACCAGCGGCTGAGTTGTTTTTCCGAACTGGGCTTATCGATCTCCGCCACCTCAGCCTCCAGCTAACGAAAGAAGATGAGCCACAGTGCAAGCGTTACGAGTGTGGCAAGACTAGGAAAGAAAAGAACGGGATAGGCGACTCTCATCCGAAAATGGGCTAGCAACAACTGGACGAAAGCGCTGAGGACCACGGCGATCGTCAGGCAGAGCAGCCATGCCGGGAAAAACGATCCCAAGACGTCCACGGAAGGCGCCCGCGAACAACTCGCGAGACCCCACGTGGCGAGAAGAAAGAAACAAGTACGTCCGCCGAACTGCCTGGCTTTAGTAGGAATCATGCTCAGGGCACCGTAGGCTTCGGTTGAACCGAATCCCCCGTGCGGAACGCTAAGTCCACTAAAGCGGTAAGCACTTGGGTCCGCGCAAGAACGTCCGCGGAGCGCGCTTGCGCCAGTGTGCGTTGCGCCGCGGTCACATCGAGGAGATTACGCAAACCGTAATTGTAGGATTCCAGGGCGGCGTCGTAAGACTTGCTGCTGGCTTCTAAGAGCGCTTGGGCGGAAAGATGCTGGCGAAACGCGGTATTCAAATTCGAGTAGGCCGCCCACACTTCGTTGGCAATTTGATCGCTCGTGGCGTTGGCCTGCGCTTCCGCCGCACGCTCGTCGGCCTTTGCGCGCGCCACATTGTTGCGTCGCGAACCGCCGTCGAATATCGTCCAAGTCAAATCGAAGGCGACTCCGCCGGTCAGGTCGGCAGTGTATGCCCAAGGAAAAGTTTGCTGTAAGCCAAACAACGCTTCCCCTGTCGGCGCGGCCGTGACGTGCAGCGAAGGATAAAAAGCGGCGTTTGCCTCCTTGATCCTGGCGTTCGCGGAACGTATTTGGGCCACCTGCTGCAAAAGATCGGGGCGCTGCGCCAACGCGCGATCGATCGCGGCGGCCACCGTGTCATCAACCGAGTCCGGAATGGTCAGGTCTTTGAGGGCTTGGACATGAATGGCGGTGGTGGGAGAGGTTCCCAGGGATGTGGCCAAATCCCCCTGGGCTATCTCTTCCGCGCCCAGGACAGTCTGCAATTCGTATTCTGCCTGGGCCGTGGCGCTGCGCGCTTCCAAAACGTCGGGCAACGTTGCCAGACCATTGTTCAGGCGCTCTTCCGCTGCCTGCTGCACGGCCTGCGCATTCGCCAGGTCCGCACGTGCGGCATCCTCCTGGCCGGAGGCGTTTAACAATTGATAGTAGGCCCGTTGGACCTGGAAAATGATATTGCGGTGTACATCATTGAAGGCAAGATTGGCCGCGAGAGTTTCGGCTTTCGCCGCATCGATTCGGCCTCTGCGGGCGCCAAAATCGAAGATGGTGTAGTTAAGCTCCACCGCCACGGCAAAATCCTGTATGGTCTGCCGAACAAACTTGTTGTTGATCAAGATTTCCTGACGATTGGTTTGCGACAAGGCCACAGCCACCAGCGTCGGATAAAGTTCGCTGCGCGCGATTCCCAAGGCAGCGGCTTGTGAACGTGCGCGCTCCCACGCAAAACGCGTCTGGGGATTGTGCGATTCCGCCAGATCCACCAGTTCGGCCAGCGAATAGGTCTGGGCTGGATCCACGGCGAATCCAGGATTGCGCACGCCTTTCACTCCCGTTTGAAGCTGCTGCTCCGCCGATGTGTGCCACGGATGATCTGGCGAACTGGGCGCGATCTGGCCATACGCGTGGCGCGAGCAGAACAAAAAGACGATCAGGGCTCCCGAACAAGATAAAAATCTCACCGTGCTTTGCCGGACCAGCGGCACCATCAAATCTCACCTGTGACAATCGAGATTGCGGTTCCTGCACGCCCCGGGGCCCCAGGAACTTCGGCCGTAAAGGTAACTCAATCTTAGCGACCGTGCTAGTTCTAACTTCCCCGGGGAAGAATGCCGGTAAGCCGAACGTCGTGAAGATGGGCACGCACGGCTAAGGTTTTCGAAATTCCTACGACACTCGAGAAAATCGCTGAGTAAAGCGAAGCGTCAGGGAGCGGAAAATCTTAGCGGCGCAGACTGTGACGCAGGGCACAAAATCGGGCACAGTTTTTTGTGAGCGAAAAATCAGAATGGCCTAACTCATTGAAAACGTTTGGTGAACCGGGCAGGACTCGAACCTGCAACCCGCTGATTTCCGCAGATCTCATATAGTGTTGCATCGTCTAGCCGTTACCTGCGTCTTGTATTCGCGTTTAGCACGGTGTCTGGAAGGTTTTGTTCTCAACTTGTTCTCCGATGAATCTCGAGAAGAGAACTGCCAGGGCAAAGGCTTAGATTTTTGCGGGAAGCAAAATCTCGACTGACCCGTGCAAACAGCAGATAGAAAATCAGGATCAAGTGAGCGTCTAAAGTAGACGCTTTTAGATCATGGCAAAAGGCCGAAAAACTGGCAGCCGAACTGCGGGAACACCGAACAAGGCGACGATCGGCGTCAAAGCACTTCTCTCTGCTGTCCTTCCCGATGATCGGATGAAAAAAGAGTGGAATAAGTGGCTTCGTCATCGCAATCCACATATCGCGTTTGCCGCTTTCAAGCTCGCTAACTTTTATCTCTTCGGAAAGCCGGCGCAACCTGTAGTCAGTGAGGAGCTCGCGCCGCCGACCCGAATCGACATTAGTGCTATTCCGCACCGGTTCAAGCGGGCAGACTCTGTGGATCATCCGTGAGAGTCGCGGGACGTCGCCGGACGTGTGCCTTTGGGCAAATTCCACTTGTCCGGTAAGCGCGTTAATCAGGCACTGAGTTTGAGGGCAACCCCCGGCTTGCGGTTCTCCTGTAACAATGTTCTTGACAGCCCCTAAGTGAAGGGGCTTACACTCCCGCCGGGTTACTTGGGGCTTGGGAAGCCGCCGTTCTGAGATTCTCACGTCTCGCGGCCCCCGGTGTGACTCGAAACTCACACACTAGGCTTTTGTCTGTGCGCTATCCAATCCGGAATACCCGTATTTTGCAACTCCAGTCACGATTCTTGTTAACGCTCCTGGCATTGCCATGCGAGCGATTCTGACGTTGGAACAGGAGGTTCCTGTGGAAACTGCCATTGGAGTGTTCGCCGCGCGTGAACGAGCAGAAGAGGCCGTCAAAAGCTTGGTCGAGAATCATGTCCCTGATGAAGCGATCGTCTATCTAACACGCTCGGAAAGCGAGGCCCAGAGCATCGGAAAGCAACTTGGTTCCTATGCCGGGGGATTCGTCGGCAGAGCAGCAGGCTTGTCTGCCGGAGTTGTCGCAGCCACTCTGCTTGCAGTTCCAGGTCTCGGTGCGGTGTTCGCTCTTGGGTTTGGTGCCGCGGCGTTGCTCGGATTGGTCGGCGCAGGCACGGCGGCGGCAATAGGTTCGGGTGCGTCCAAAGGACACGGTGACCCGGAGCCCAGCACTGGCACAGGCACCTCCGCGGACGCAGCCTTTTTCCGGCAAATGCTGAATGACGGTCACTCACTTATTGTTGTGCGGACCGAGTCTCCTCAAGTTGCGTCCGTTGCGTGTGCCATTCTCGATAAATTCGGGATGAGTATGAAAAAGGTGTCGAAGGGAAGAATAAAGTGACCACGCGGCAGCTCGACGGAGCCATCGTTGCCGATCTCGTTGGCAAAATCTCCTTTGGAGAGGGCACTACGTTGCTTCGGGACACGATCCGAGAATTAAGTGAACAAGGTCACCATTCTATTTTGTTGAATTTGGCAGGAGTCGATTTCATAGACAGCGCCGGACTTGGCGAACTTGTGCGCACTCACGCAACGATTCGTAGCCGCGGGGGAAACCTAAAACTAGTGAACCCCAGCCCTACCGTTCATGACTTGCTTCGATTGACAAAGCTAGACCGCGTGTTTGATATTGAGCGCGACGAAGTCACTGCACTGGACTCGTTCCGCAACGGACCGGCTACTGCGAAAGGTGCGGTCTAAGAAGAACCACTCCGATTCATTCTGCCGTAGTGCCTGGTTAGTCGGGTTACCGAACATATGGCTTCGAGAGGCTTCAAGACCGATTCACTTGTCCGGTAAGCGCTGCCGGCTCAGACGGTCGACGCAACACCCTTGAATACGTTGATTCGCTTATGCCTTCCTAGAAGAACTCTTCTGTTTGGCTGTATTCGGTCAAAACCTAGTCAGGGCAGCATTCCGGCTGAACTAACCCTAGCGAGCGATTTCAGCCTTTGTTTTCATTGGAAGGGAGGTTCGAGCTTAGTGTTGCGTCGACCCATTGAGACCACCGCGTTAATCAAGACTTGGCACCTGAGGATTCTTGAATTTCCTTGCAAAGCAGACCATATAGGTGGCCGCGACCCATCGAGTTACACTTCCCACGTCTCGAACTCTCATATCTCTTTCACTCGCTCGCCCTCTTTCCACATTGCCACCAACCATTCAATCCCCGACACTTGCTTCACCATTGCCGTGTGCGATTGAACTGAACTTCTCCAACGTTCAGCATACTCATCCGGCATCTGCGACGGAGTGTGCATGCGACGACTCACCATAGTTCTCCTGGTTCTCTCTTGTTTTTCCTGCACGGGTTGCAACGCCAGCAGCATCGAAAACCTTCTCGGTTTGGGCGGTGGCAAGAAATCCGTTGCCGTCGTCGTCGATCCCAAAACGCAAAGCGTCGTCGTTGCTACGACCCAGCAATTCACCGTCACCGTTACTGGTTCCTCTAATATGGTCGTTGCGTGGAGTGTCGGCGGCACCAATTGTTCCAACCAGGATTGCGGTTCCATCTCCGCCGCCGGACTCTACACCGCTCCCACGACCGTTCCGGATCCCGCTCTTGTAGCAGTCACCGCGACAGCCAACGCCAATTCCGCGGATTTCGGCGGTGCCACCGTTACCATCATCGCCGCACCCGCCGCTGCCTCCGCCATGCTTCGCGGCACCTACAGTTTCCTACTCTCTGGCTCGGACGCCGAAGGCCCTCTTTCCATCGGTGGCGCTTTCGAAGCCGATGGTTCCGGCCAACTCCTCAACGGCAAGATCCGTCTTTGCCGAATCGAATCCCAATGCTCCGATCAAGCCTTCGCCGGCGCCGCGGCTTCTACCGACGCCAACAATGGGACGTTCGCAGCGGACATTTTTCCCGCTTCCACCTTCACATTCTCTCCCGCCCCAAACAATATCTTCAAACTCGATCTAACCGGCCCCCACAACCTCCACGCCTCCGGCATCCTCCGCCCCAACTCAACCTCCGCCAACAACTAACCCGCACAAATTGATGCTCGGTGATGTCTTGAATTAAACATGGCGGCCAGCTGAGCGTCGGTTGGCAATATTTTGTCGCAACTCCCGCTTAGTGGGGCTACCGGACAAGTGCTTTTTGGCTGAAATCCATATGTCCGGTAAGCGCGGTGGTCTCAATGGGTCGACGCAACACTAAGCTCGAACCTCCCTTCCAATGAAAACAAAGGCTGAAATCGCTCGCTAGGGTTAGTTCAGCCGGAATGCTGCCCTGACTAGGTTTTGACCGAATACAGCCAAACAGAAGAGTTCTTCTAGGAAGGCATAAGCGAATCAACGTATTCAAGGGTGTTGCGTCGACCGTCTGAGCCGGCAGCGTTAATCAGGATTTAACTAGGCTACTTTCTGCGTCTCTCCGATCTGAGCTGGTCCCGCACTCCCCGCAAGGTGTTTACCACCATAGTTGTTACACGTTTTTTTTATTGCTTCAAAAGCAGTAATCCTGACACCTATTTCCGAGTATGCTCCATGCAATCGTTTCCCGGGTCATCCTCGAGTCGAGGCGAAACAACCAGGCTAGGAACGCGTTCGCTAGGATTCGGCGATTGCAGTCGCACAGCATAAGAGGGCAAGCTGAGCCTGTAGGACGATGATCAATCAAAACTGGTGGTTCACGAAAATTCAAGAAAGCTCGTGAAGGAATGCCGCTCGAAGGGAAAGGGTCCATGAGCGCCTCGAGATTCTCAAAATCATCGCCTTCGGGACCGGTGCCCGAGCCCAAGGGAGCTGTCGACGACGAGATGTCGGTAATGGCCCGAGTCGCCCCGCTAACGGGTCGCGATACTGAGGTCAATCTTCTACAGGATCGTTGGGAGCAGGCGAACGAAGGTATGGGCCAGGTTGTGTTGCTCATCGGCGAAGCGGGCCTGGGCAAATCGCGTCTAGTGCACACGCTGAAGGAGCATGTCCTGGGGCAGATGGTCGAAGGCGAGGTGGACTCGCCTGTCATCGAGTGGCGGTGCTCGCCGCACTTCCAGAACACGGGGCTGCACCCGGCCATTGACTTTTACGAGCGAGCCCTTGACTTCGACCTCGAGAAATCGGCTCAGGCCCAATTCGACCGCCTGCTCAGTCGCCTGGAGGCCTACGACCTTGCCCGGCCAGAAACCTTGCCTCTGTGGGCGTCGCTGCTGGGATTGCCAACCTCAGACCGCTTCCCGCCGCTTTCTTTGTCCCCGACCCGGCTGAGGGAAGAAACGTTCCGAATCATGCGGGAATGGCTGCACACGCGCGCGGTTCGGAGGCCGGTCCTTTTCGTCGTTGAGGACCTGCACTGGGTGGATGCGTCCACTCTGGAATTCCTGGGCCAGTTCCTCACTGAAGGCCTGCACGACCGGATCCTCACGGTGCTTACATTCCGTCCCGAGTTTAAGACACCCTGGCCCGCCGTCGCACACCAGACCAGTCTCGCATTGAACCGCCTGACGCGGCGCCAGGTCGGAGAGCTGTTGGGGAAGAGCGCCACGGCCACGTTGCCGCAGCAACTGATTGATCAGATCCACGAACGGACCGGTGGTGTGCCCCTTTTCGTTGAAGAACTCGCGAGGCTAGTGCGAGAATCGAGGCGGCTTGACCAGGCCGGAGGAGAGAAGACGCGATGCGACCTGCTCGACCATGGACTCCCCGGCACGCTCCGAGACTTGGTGCTGACTCGGCTGGACGGCATGACGAGGAATCCTGAGGTCGCGCAGCTCGCCGCGACACTCGGGCGCGAGTTCGCTTACGAGGTGCTCGCCGCCGTCACGACGGTGAGTGAGGCGACGCTTAGGGTCGAGCTCGCGACTTTGGTACGTTCGGAGATCCTATATCAGAAGGGCAGCCCGCCCCGTTCCACTTACATGTTCAAGCACGCCCTCCTCGAAGGCGCGTTGCACGATGCGCTGGCTACGGAGAAACGACAGCAGTTCCACCGGCAGATCGCGGATGCGCTTGAATCGCGGTTCCCGGAGACCGCCCAGACGCTGCCGGAGTTGCTCGCTTATCACTTCACCGAAGCGGGCATGGTGGAGGAGGGGGTCAGCTATTGGTTGAAAGCGGGTTTGCGTTGCCTGGAGCGGTCGGCGAACGTCGAGGCTATAGGCCACCTGACAAAAGGGCTTGCGTTTGTTCGTGGTTTACCAAGGTCACCAGAACGTGATGCCCAAGAGTTGCAGTTTCTTAATCCGTTGGGCACGACCTATATCGCAGCGCGCGGTTATGCCGCACCCGAGGTCGGCCCCGTCTTCAGCCGAGCGCGCGAGCTGGCTGACCGGATCGGGCAGCCGGCGCAGCAGTTTGCAGTCATGTGGGGCAACTTTGCGTGGCACGTGGTGCGCGGCGACTTCAAGTTTTGCATGGACCTGGCAGCCGAAGCGATCCAGTTTGTTGGGGCGCTAAACGACCCCGGCATGATGATGGAAGCGCTCTTCCTGCAGGGTCTGACAATGTTCTACCGTGGCGATTTCGCCGGCGCCAGTGATCACTGCTCGCTAGCAGTGGCCGACTTTGATGACCGCCAGCGCACAAAGTTCTGGGCCGCCCACACCGGCCAAGATTCCGGTGTCACCCACCGTTGCTATCTGGCGCTGGATCTATGGCATCTGGGCTACCCGGACCGTGCGCTACAACTCAGTCGAGAAACCATCGCGTTGGCGCGCACCATCGGCCACCCGTTTAGCCTGGAGTATGCATTGCACCATGCAAGTTGGCTTCGACAACACTGCCAACTTGGCGACGAGGCGCAAGCGGCGGCCGATGAACAGATCGAGATCGCGGCCGAACAGGGTTTTACCTTCTGGCATGCCACGGGCACGCTCTACCGAGCGGGCGGGTTGCTGTTGCAAGGAAACCTTGGGGAGGGCTTCCCCTGCTCGTCGCAGGCCTTGAGTCCTATCGAGCCACCGGCGCCGAGCTTGCACTTCCTTATTACCTCAGTCTACTTGGCGATGGCTACACTCGGGCGGGCCGGTTCGAGGATGCGCACCGCGCCCTGGGCGAGGGGCTGGACCTCGCGGATAAGAACGAGGACCGATTCCAGGAGGCCGAGTTGCACCGCCTCTTGGGCGAGTTGCACTTAGCTGAGACGGACGACCAAGCCACGGCCAAAGAGTGCTTTCAGACCGCCATCGAAATCGCACGCCGCCAGCAGAGCAGGGCTTGGGAGCTCCGCGCCACAATGAGCCTCGCCCGGCTCTGGCAGCGCCAAGGCTGCCGCGAGGAGGCCCGCGACGCGCTGGCGGCTGTCTACGGTACGTACACGGAAGGGTTCACGACGCCGGACCTCGTGGACGCACAAACGCTGCTGGAGACGCTAGGAAACGAGCGCATGCGTGACGATTTTGCGGCGGGCGTAGAATATGTCCTGGGCTGCATCCCGCCGCCAATGGATGGACTCGTCTCGATCGACTGGCGCTACGTCCCCTCGTCAAACCTCGGTGGCGATAGTATCGGCTATCATTGGGTCGACGACGACCACTTGGCACTCTACCTCATCGACGTAATGGGACACGGTTTGGACTCCGCACTCCTCTCCGTCACTATCACGAACGTCTTGCGATCCGGTTCGCTGATGAGCACCGATATGAGGCAGCCGGATCAGGTACTAGCGAACCTAAACGACACGTTCCCAAGCGCGCGGCACGGCCAAAAGTACTTCACGGCTTGGTATGGCGTATATAAGTGCTCGACCCGATTGCTGACGTGGTCGGGCGGCGGCCATCCTCCTTCGATTCTCCTCACACCAGGTGCGCGCGATCCAATCCTCTTGCCGTCCTCCGGCCTGATGTTCGGGTTGATGAGCGGACAGGAATATCCAGCCGAATCGTGCGAAGTAGCAGCCGGTGCACGCCTGTTAATTTTCAGTGACGGGGTTTTCGAGATTCTCCGCGATGGGCAGCATGTCTGGGACATGGACGCATGTATTGAATACCTGGCAAGGCGGGATTCGCGCGGAGGAGCCCTCATGGATGAACTACTTGCTCACGTACGCACAC
The DNA here is from genome assembly GCA_963798585.1 of uncultured Acidobacteriota bacterium. Classification (GTDB taxonomy): domain Bacteria; phylum Acidobacteriota; class Terriglobia; order Acidiferrales; family UBA7541; genus Acidiferrum. The sequence continues at coordinate 27,142 of CAWCTJ010000007.1, read as the reverse complement.
TCCACGGATCGCACGAGCTCTCGGACGATTTCTCCATCCTAGAGGCTTGCTTCCAACAGGATGTCAGGATCTGAACGCCCGTTACGGCAGGTAAACTTTGCGATCCGAACGGCCTGCGGGCATCATCGCAGGAGGGGTTTTCCGCTCTCGACGCGACTCGATCCAAACGTAACGACAACGGTGGAGAGAATTGGATCGTTCCGCTTTTCGCCCGGTATGAGAGGCGGGTTGCCTAGCCCAGAAACAACTCTTTATTTGCAATCGGATCAGCCAATTTCGAACATGTAGAATCAATCGCTTACAACCTGGCTGGATATAGGGTTTGTGGGCAGCCTCAGGCCAATTGGATCCACCGTACCCTGGTTCAATTTCCTCGAACGGGACCTTCTGGCTCGGAATACTCTCCGGCTAGCCAAGAATTTGTTCAGAGCCGATGCCTGGCGCTGAGATCACTTTCTACAAGTCGACTTCCGAGGACCAATCCGCGTCGCGGAAGTTGCATACCTTCCGATTGACCCACAAACCGTGAGCTATGCCGTATCGTAGACCGTCATGGCCCAGAACTGCGAGGAAGATCGGGGATCAGAATGCCTATACGTTTGAGCTGTGGACAGCGTCGCAGACGGCAGAGGTGATTTCTCGAGTTGTGGCCCTACCGCCAAGGTCGGGGGTGCGCAGTCCTGAAGCTGTCACGCGCTCCACGGCGTACATCAATCGCTGGGCCGCCTCTTTTTCACCCAGATATTCCAGCATTAATGCACCGGTCCACAATGCGCCGATCGGATTGGCAATGCCTTTGCCCGTGATGTCAAACGCTGCGCCGTGAATTGGCTCGAACATGGATGGAAAACGCCTCTCGGGGTCGAGGTTGGCCGTTGGCGCGATTCCCAGACTACCGGCAAGGGCGGCAGCTAGGTCGGACAGAATGTCGGCGTGCAAATTTGTGGCCACGATGGTGTCCAGACTGGTGGGCTTGCCGACCATGCGCGTGGTCATCGCATCAACGAGCATCTTGTCCCAGGTGACGTCTGGAAACTCCCTCGATACCTCCGCCGCGATCTCGTCCCACATCACCATCCCGTACCGCTGAGCATTGGATTTGGTGACGACCGTCAGCAACTTTCGTGGGCGCTCTTGGGCCAGCCTGAAAGCGAACCGCATGATGCGCGTCACGCCACTACGGGTGAAGACCGCCGTCTCGGTGGCGACCTCCTCCGGGAAACCGCGGTGGGCGCGTCCACCTTGTCCGGCATATTCGCCTTCCGAGTTTTCGCGCACGATGGCCCAGTCGAGATCACCCGGTTTGCAGTCTTGCAGGGGCGACGACAAGCCTTGCAATATCCGCGTGGGCCGAAGATTGACAAACTGGTCGAAGCCTTGGCATATAGCCAACCGCAACCCCCAAAGCGTTACGTGGTCGGGGATATCGGGAGCGCCAACAGCACCAAAATAAATCGCACTGAACGGCCGTAATTGTTCCAAGCCGTTTTCCGGCATCATCTCGCCGTGTTTCCTGTAGTAGTCCGAGCCCCACGGAAACTTTTGTACCTTGAGTTGAAAGCCGCCGACCTTTTGGGCCAGTACCTGTAATACTTCAAGGCCGGCCGCGATCACTTCGGGACCGATACCATCCGCCGGGATCGCCGCAATTGCATACTCGCGCATCTTAGCTCCTGAAAATTACCGCGCCGCACTAATTTCGCGCCGCAAGAACCAAAAATGATGCAGGATACCTCCGCCGGTCTCTCAAATCCTGCGAATCGAGGGAACATGACCGCTGCTCCGCACTTGGCGGTCGCGCAACGCGCCGGAAAACGAATTGCGTGGCGGCTCCTCCCCTTCCTCTTTCTGCTTTATATCATTGCTTTCCTCGACCGCATTAACGTCGGCGCGGCGGCTCTCCAGATGCCGGGCGACCTGGGCTTCAATGACCGTGCGCTTGGTCTCGGAGCTGGCATGTTCTTCGTCGGATATCTGGTGCTGGAAATTCCCGGCGCCTTGATTGCCGAGCGTTGGAGCGCGCGTCGCTGGATCGCCCGCATCATGATTTCCTGGGGAATAATAACCGTGGTCATGGCCTTTATCCACACGGCCCGCGAATTTTACGTGGTGCGCTTTCTTGTGGGGGCTGCGGAAGCGGGTTTTTTCCCCGCCGTGATTGTCTACTTGTCTCACTGGTTTCGCTATCAAGACCGCGCCAAAGCGGTCGCCGTCTTTTTCGCAGCCAATCCACTGTCCTATGTCATCGGGTCGCCTCTCGCAGGGGTGCTTTTGGGAATCTCTTGGCTGGGACTGAAAGGCTGGCGTTGGTTGTTCATACTCGAAGGAATTCCGGCGATCGTATTCGGCGTGATCACGGTTTTCTATCTTACGGACTGGCCACGTGAAGCTAGCTGGCTTCCCCAGGAAGAACGTGATTGGATCAGCGGCCAATTGGACGAGGAAAAAGCAGCGAAGCAAAAGGTACGCGCCTACACAATTTGGCAAGCGCTTTCCCAGCGCGATGTTTGTTTGCTGACGTTGTGCTACTTCTTCGCGACGACGGGAGGTTACGGCCTCGGCTTTTGGCTTCCAACCATTCTGAAGCGTCTTTCCGGACAGAGTGACATTCGCGTTTCACTATTCGCTTCACTGCCGTTTCTCGCGGGATTTGTGGTCCAGCAATTGAACGGTTGGCACTCCGACCGAACCTGTGAACGCCGGTGGCACGCCGCCATGCCCATGTTCCTTTGTGGTCTATCCTTACTACTCGCCGTTATCTTTGGCACGAACATGACGCTCGCGGTCACGCTGTTCACTCTTGTCGGAGCTTGCTACTTCGCGTTTCATCCCTGCTTCTGGGCGGTTCCGACGGCCTTTCTGAGTGAATCGGCCGCGGCAGCTTCGATAGGATGGATTAATTCGCTCGGAAATCTTGGAGGGTTTGTTGGCCCTTTGCTGATGGGCTACTTGGTCAGCCGCACCGGATCCTTCAAGGCTGGACTACTGTACTTGGTTGGAAGCCTTTTCGTGTCCGGCGCCCTGATGCTGGCCCTCGGAGAGGGACGTCGTCCCACACCAGCGGAGTAAAGTTTCAGAAACGCGGAGTGTTCGTTCCCGCTTTCATCTCACTTTAGCCCAGGGTTTTCGCTTAATGAATCTCTGGCTCCGGAATAGGCGCTGTACCCTCCAGGAAATCGAAGTCGCATCCCTCGTTTGCCTGCTTGATGTGTTGGATGAATAGTTTGCCGTATCCCCGCGGATAAATTCCCTCTTTCGGCCGCCAGCCTGCTCGTCGACGCGCAAGCTCATCTTCATTCACGCGCATGTTCAGTTGGCGCGCGGCTACATCGAGTTCGACGATGTCCCCTTCTTTCAGCAACGCCAGTGCGCCTCCGACAAAGGATTCGGGCGCAACGTGCAGAACACAGGCACCGTAACTCGTACCGCTCATTCTCGCGTCGGAAATCCGTACCATGTCCCGAACTCCGGCCTTCAGGAGTTTCTGCGGAATTGGAAGGTTTCCCCATTCGGGCATTCCCGGCGCACCCTTTGGGCCTGCGTTCCGCAGCACGATCACGCTGTCTGCATCCACATCGAGGGCAGGATCATCAATCCTGGCATTCATTTCGTCGTAGCTGTCGAAGACGATAGCGCGACCGGAGTGCTTCAGCAGTCGTGTTTCGGCGGCGGAGGCTTTGATCACAGCGCCGTCGGGGGCGAGATTCCCATATAGAATCGCCAAACCTCCGGAGGCCAGAACGGGATTATCTAAACTGCGGATAACATCCGCATTGTAAATTTCCGCGCCGGCGATATTTTCACCAAGCGTTTTTCCGGTAACCGTTAAACAGCTCAACTCCAACTGCGGACCTAGCACTTGCAGCAACGCCGACAATCCACCGGCGTAATAGAAATCTTCCATCAGGTACTTTCCGCTCGGACGCAAATTGGCCAGCATCGGTGTGGTCCTGGAAAATTGATCGAAATGGTTGAGCGTTATGTCAATTCCTGCCCGTCCCGCCATTGCCAGTAGATGGATAACCGCGTTTGTGGAACCGCCCAGGGCGAATACCGCGGCGATAGCGTTGTTGAAAGAAGACTCGTACAAAATATCCCGCGGCTTCAAATTCTCCCAAACCATTTCAACGATTCGGCGGCCTGCTCGGTTGGCCATCTTGGCATGGTTGGAATCCACCGCGGGTATTGAACTCGCGCCGGGGAGCGAGAATCCCAGCACTTCGGCCACGCTGGTCATCGTGGACGCCGTGCCCATGGTCATGCAAGTTCCTGCCGATCGCGCGATGCCGTCTTCGATTTGCGTCCAGGCTTGCAGGTCGATGTTTCCCGCCCGACGTTCCGCCCAGTACTTCGCCACATCGGTTCCACTTCCCAAAACTTCGCCGTGCCAATTGCCCCGGAGCATCGGCCCTGCGGGAACGTAAATTGCTGGCAGATTCATGCTGGTGGCGCCCATCAAGAGTGCCGGTGTGGTCTTGTCGCACCCTCCCATCAAAACGCAACCGTCGGCGGGATAGGACCGCAACAGTTCCTCTGTCTCCATGGCCAGGAGATTGCGATACATCATCGTGCTGGGCTTCTGAAAAGTCTCGCCCAAGGTGAAAGCGGGCATCTCCACCGGGAAACCCCCGGCTTGCCACACGCCGCGCTTCACGTCCTCCGCGCGCTGCCGAAGATGACTGTGGCACGGATTGATGTCGCCCCAGGTATTAATGATCGCGATTACCGGCTTGCCCGCATAGTCTGCCTGTATGCAACCCATCGAAGCAGCCCGCGAACGGTGCCCGAAAGAGCGCAAATCGTCCGGACCGTACCAGCGATAGCTCCTCAATGACTTGGGGCCTTTTGTCGGCATAGAATTCCTTCCGTTGCCTTTCCACGCAGCTCGGTCAGACCGTAGAACTTTGAAATGCGTTGGTCAACTCCCAATCCTCTTCGCAGGCGGTGTATTGTAGGAGTCCGTAATTTGCACTGTCAAATTCTTAGCTTTAAACTCTCGATTTGTATTTTATAAATTTCAATTGTTGGACATAGCTCGCGCTGCTTTGATACGCATGGGAAACGATACCATCCTGGTCTTGGCTGATCCTGATGAGCCACAGCTTGCCATGCTGGAGCAGCGGCTTACAGCGGTGACGATCATTGCTGGAAATTCGGCTGAAGCCTTTGTGTCAGCGGCTCCCCATGCGACCGTGCTCCTCAATTGGTCGGGTTCCTTTGACGTGTTTAGAAAGGTATTTGGCATGTGCTCGCATCTAGGCTGGGTGCATTCCCGCTCCGTAGGGCTCGAGAGAACGTTGTTCCCGGAGCTCAGCGCAAGTTCCGTACCGCTCACCAACGGTATCGGCGTGTTCAGCGCATCGTTGGGCGAGTTCACCCTTGGTGCGATTTTTTATTTCGCCAAAGACTTTCGCCGCATGATTCGCAATCAAACGGCCGGAGTCTGGGAGGCCTTTGACGTTGTGCCCGTAGCGGGTCAGACCGTTGGGATCGTCGGATATGGTGACATCGGCCGGGCAATCGCCGCCAGAGTGCGCCCGCTCGGTATGAGCGTCCTCGCCCTAAAGCGCCACCCTTCGGCACTTCGCGGCGCGGATCCGTTGGTGGAACAGACCTATGGCCCCGAGAACCTCACCGAGATGCTTCCGCGCTGCGACTACGTGGTGGTGGCTGCGCCGCTGACTCCAGAGACCCGCGGGATGATCGGCAAGCCGGGGCTCGCGGCAATGAAACCAACTGCGGTGGTAATCAATGTCGGCCGCGGCCCGGTGATTAGCGAGAAGGCCCTGATCGACGCGCTTTCCAATGGCCGAATCAAAGGCGCTGCGTTGGATGTTTTCGATCAGGAACCGTTGCCGCCAGGACATCCCTTTTACAAATTGGAGAACGTTTTGCTTTCGCCTCATTGTGCCGACCACACCCCCGACTGGCTCGACAACGCCATGGAGTTTTTCATCGAGCAATATGAGCGATTCCGGAAGGGCGAGCCGCTGCTCAATATCGTGAACAAGAAACTGGGATACTGAGGCGATAAAACCGAAATGGATCTCTGCACCAAGTAGGAGGGAACTCCTTATACGGCATGAGCTCCATCGGCGAAACTACGAATACGCTATTCCTATTGTCACTTTATCTGACATCGTCCAATCGTTCGTTATTTTCCGGTTCCAACAACAATTTTTTTGTTGGCTTTTCGTTCTTAGCGGCCTGCTTCTCGGCGAGCTTACTCTTTCCAGTCATGCGCGTATTGTGCCGAGACAACTATCCGAGTTGTCATTGAATTGACAACATTTGGTAACATCCTTGCGATCGATTACTTCTAAGAAGCTGTCCAATCGCGCGCTCTAACTTCAAGTGAAAAAAGAGAAGGGACTGCCACCCGGCCACTCGCTGGCTTTCGGTGCGTTGACAATCTGGTGACAGTTTGATGACAACATCTGTGCCGGGGTGAGCTACGCTCGCGGCAGGCTTGCTTTGGTGTTGGACACGGGGAGCTAATTGTCTGTGCGCGAAAATCTGAAACTTCGATGAGACCGAACGAGTCGCGAGTTTTGCCAGATAGAGGTCGGTGAGCAGGGGATATCGCCGGGCACAGTAGATACAAAGGCGATGCAATTTGTACGAGGCGTTACAGCGACCCGGATGCGCGTGGAGCACAAAAATGCTTGGATTAAACCAAGATATGATTTATCTTCAAATCCGTCTTTGGCGTTGCCCGACCCCAGTCACTAGCGTTGTCCCTCTATGGGACACCGGCCATCATGTTTCGGGATCGTTCAAGACGATCCGTCCGAAAAGGATTCGGACAGGGCTTGGGCAATGAAGCACTCTTTTTTTTCCCCCGCCTTTTCGGCCTCGTTTTTGTATGTATTCTCATTCTTTGTTCCAATCGCATGCTGCGCAGCTGAGTCTGACGTTGCGACACCAGAGCAGGCTGCAACACAATCTAGCGAAGGCATCACGGTCGCGATTCCAGGCCCGTTGCGTCCCTTCCTGCGTATGGCAGCCATTAGTCAACAGATTTCCCCTGATGAAGTACTGCCTCTATTGGCTCGCAATGTCTTCTTGCGTGGCTACGAAGGCTCACACCATATCCATCAAACCGAATTCTTGGTCCTGCTGATTCGTTACGTTCGGCAGTCCAGAGAGCTGGCAGCTTTGGCAGGAACACAGGGCGTGCTTCGCGTCTCTAATTGTATTGAGGCTCAGCCCCTGCTGAAAGTCTTGGGCTACCAGCCTCGGCCAGATTGCGGCCAATTAAACGCTCCTTTGTTAACAAATGACCCCGCTAGAGCATTTATAACTGTCGATTCAGGTTTCCCTCTACTGGAGTTGGAAGCGAGTCTCCAGCAAGGAAAACCCTTCAATTACACTTTCGCTAGCTCCTACGTACCCGCGCTGCTGACCCAAAAAGATTGGCGCGACAAAGAAATCACCAACGAATCGAATTTAATCGACGCGATCTTGCAGGATCGAGCTTTCGCACGCTTTTACTGGGCGATGTCTCGTATAGACCGGGAAACACGAGTTGCTCTGCGGCAACCGCAGTCTATAAAAAAGATGCTTCCTTTGGGCGCTGATCTGGACTTTTACGGCGATCAAATCCACATTCGATCGGGACGAGTGATTGTCCCTGGCGGACGGGCGGCGGAAGCAGGATGGAAGGATTTGGTGGGAGCCAGTCCGGAATCGCCCGCCGAATTCGTAACTCAGCTGCTCGCCAAGGACGGGGGTTGGATGGCTGCCTACTTCGACGCACTGTGCCGCGTGAGCCGGGTTCAGCAAACGCATTTCACCGATCCGCGTTACATTCGTCTTTACTATGGAGCCCTTCGAGGTACAAACATTTCGCCAGATGCCGTTACCGGAGTCTTCCGCCCCAATTCGGCCCTCTTACTTTTGGTGACGCGCGCTTGGTTTGAACCCAACAGAGAGCCGCACGTACCGGGAGACCTGAATGCCTGGAAGCAACTTCTCGGGCAGAAAACGGATTCGGAAGTCCGCAAAATAGGAAAACACGCCCGACTCGACACTCCCGAGCAACTGCTGGAAACCATGTTCGCGCTATCGCGCACACCCACAACTGAAGGGCCCTTGCAAGCTTATCTTCTTCTCAGTGAATTGGATGCCAGGCGCGCGCCCGATCATCGCGTAAGTCCCGAAACGGCATTACTAATGGCTAGCAACTTTGCGGAGTTGAACGATCAGTATCGGATATTTCCCGAGTTCCCAGAATTGGACGATGTGTCCATCACCAGCTTCCTCACTACGGCTGCCCGTCTGAGCAAAATCTCAGATATCAACCTACGCGCTAATGCTCTCGGGACTTTCGAGGCTAGCGTGGGACTTTGGCAGATATTGGCACGCCAGGAGCAGATTCCGGTGGCAGAGCTGAACGCCTCTTGGCAACACCTCCTCAAGCCGTTTGGTGATACCAACTCGTCCGCAGACGTTTTTGATGCAGGAATCAATTCAATCCGAGTTCTTCGCCTGGCGGTGACGGGGAATCCTCATGGCTCGCAAGACGAATTCATCAGTTTGCTCGCAGGTCCACTTGAGTTGAATCCCGACGGCCAGCAGATCCACAATTTGCTAGCCACCAGAATGCGAACGATTTTGGACGAACAGCGCCTGGTATCTTTGGATGTTTTATCACCCCTAGGGGACGCTCTGCACGATGTCGATCGTGTTAAGGCTGAGGCGAACACGTTGCTTCCCTTGGCCGGAGAATTGCGTGAATTTGATATGCCGCAGCCGATTTTCCACGCGAGTGAGCGAGAAGTCTGGGCTCCAGGGATTTATAACAATCATCATACTGACTTACAGATGAAGACGAACCTGACGGCGGTAATAAAGTCACCTAGTTCTGTTGCGCAACTCACCGCCGCTCGTGGTCAGCTCGCCCCTTTCTTAAGGGACACGCTGGTGGGGCTCAACTACGCCTACTACGAACCGCCCGGCGCTCAAATGCTTCACCATAACCCTCTTTTTGTTCGTTCCCATGATTTTGCGCCAGAAACCGTTCTGGGTAGTGCTCAGCGAATGTGGCAAGCTCCACAGCTGTTCGGGGCTGGCTCACCCGCTGGCGGCGGCGCACATCTGGTGGGTTCGCTCGCGGACTTACCGTATGTTCTTGCGAGAGCAGAGCAAGATTTTATTGCCCCTGAAAACGTGCAGGCCCTCATCTGGGACGATGTGGTCCCCGGGCTTCTAACCAGCGCCGTCGTCCCTCGCTGGTGGCGGGTAACCCAGAATGAGCTCCACGCGGTCGCCCTTTATCAACAAAGCGGAGAGGAACTGTTGGCTGCTTCCGTACACAATGAGAATCTGCGAAAGCAGGTGATGACCATTCTCGATGAACGCATGGCTTCGCAGACCTCGGAACGCCTCGAGCGAGCTCTATCTGCGGATCGTTTGGCGGAAATACTCCCTCAATTGCTGTCGGCCGACACGTTTTGGCTTGCTGCGGAGTACCGTAGAAGATTCCCTGACCAGAGCGACGCTCTCGGCCCTGCCGGCAGAGAGCTCGAGAATCTCTTCCAGCATTATCCCGATGAAGTCAACTTCCAGCGCTTGTCCCGTGATTTTGGCGTGCCGCACCCCATTCTGGAGCAAAGCTACCATGGTGACCTCATGAATCTCGCGCCCTTTCCTGCTTTCGCGGGCTCCGCCAGCCGTCTATTGGCCGAGTCATGGGATTCCAGCAACCTCTACTGGGTCAGGTTGGCCGACGAAAAAGGCTACTCGCCGGTGATGCTGAATCGGCTCGTTCCCGAGCTGACTCTCCGGATGATCGAAAAGATTTTCGCCACCGATATCGAAGATTGGCCGGCACTGTGGCGCGCCACGCGAGAAACGGGCGACGAATTTCGGAGCGGCAAGATCGCCTCGCTCTTCAGAGGTGATGCCAATTCTCAGCAGTAGTTCCATCGGACAATCTCTGCTCGCGAAGACAACAGGTCGGTACAATGCGAAAACCTCATCGAGTGTGGGCTCCTGCAATCTTCTTCCTTCTCGCGTTTGGCTTCGGAACTCGAACTGCGAGCTTTCAACAAAACCAAAGTGTTTCTCCTCTGCGCTCTGTCGTCGAGCTCGTTCAGCTAAACGTTGCAGTCACGGACGATCATGGGAACTACATCACCAACCTTCAGCCCTCCGATTTTGCCATCGCTGAAGATGGCATCCCTGAGAGAATTGCCACATTCGAAGAGGGCAACGGGCCCACTCGCCGATTACTGGACGTGTCAGACGAAGACAAGTCGGAAGCCGGCAATTCCTCCCCGTTGCTGGCAGACGGTCGAAAAGGAGACGGGGCCCAAAACCTCAACCAAGCCCTGACCGGCGCTGACGTTTTTGTCTTGTTCGATACCAGCAACTATATGTACCGCGGATTCGTCTTCGCGCAGGACTCTATTTCCGATTTCATTCGCTCCCTGGAAACCGTGGACAAGATCGCATTCTATTCTTACAGTCGCAATCTCTCCCGCGCAACACCGTTAACCGCTGACCGCGACCGCGTTCTGCACGGAGTACGCGCCACGGTGGCCGGAGACGATGCGGCGCTTTACAACTGCTTGTTGCTAACGCTCAAGGATGGAGCCCGCTACCCTGGAAGAAAAGTTGTGGTGGTGTTCTCCAACGGTCCTGACAACGCCAGCGTGGTGCCTCCAGAGGATGTTACTGAATTGGCGCAATCCGCCGGCATTCCCGTCTACATGGTAAGTACCGCAGAAGCCCAGCTTGAACCTGTCTCGACCGCGGTCTTTGAGCGCCTGAGCGCCGCGACGGGTGGCAAAGCCTATTTTGCTAAAAGTTGGAGAGACGAAAAAACGGCGTTTGCTTCCATCCGGAACGATTTGGGACACCTTTATTCGATTAGCTACTATCCGGCAGCAAACCCCAATCATCGCTGGCGCTCGATCAACGTGAAACTTGTGGGCGAACAGGCTAAGAAGTATCACATCCGCACACGCAACGGATATCGGCCGCAGCCGATTCACTCGTCAGACTCGAGCGTTTCGACGGCTCCCGCGGAATCGAAATCGTTACCGGACTGAGTCACTTGTAATTTCATCGCGTTAAGGCCTCGAGTCGGATGGTCGACGGCTAATTTGCCGAGGTGAAATTCCCACTATCGAGACCGAACGCCCGTCCGCGTGGCCCCACCGCGCACAACCGCAGCCCTACCCATTATCTCTACGCTCCGATTAGCGGAAAAGTGAAATCAGCCTATAACCAGATGTCCGGTAATGTGACGATCAGGACTTCCTCCATTGTGGAACTGCTCCTGGCGAATTAACGGCCAAAGGGAAGTAACCCTGAAAGTCACAAATTAAGCGGTCAAGTCCTGGTAAACGCGTTTCTGGGAAGTTAGTTGTTGCAAGCCATTCGGGGCCTGCATCGGTCGTTGCCTCCGAATCCCTTTCTATAAAAGTCGAGGGACTGAACGGTGGAGCAGCGAGGTGGGATCAAAGCTGCTCGTCACTTGGGAAAATATAGCGAATATCAAAGGCTGTAGCTTCATTCCCGTCACTGTTCGCCAGCTGTTTAAGTTCCTGATTCCTACAGTCTACATATCGGTCCAAGGCGGTGAGGGGTTGGTGAGCGCCGCTATGTCTCTTGTTTTCAACTCATCGACCCGATTGGAGAGAATCGCTGGTGTTTATGCAGCTTGTTAGAGGGTTCAAATGGCGCCGTCTTAGCAGCAAAAATAGAAGCAAGTATTTGGCTGGGTTATGCACGCCAAACACTGCAGCGGCCGCTTTTACAACTTTTTACAATCCTTTGCGATGGCTTGACACACTCCCTCTCGTGGAGCTTTATAGTCCAGTCCTGGTAAAAATGAGTGAACCATCAAATGAGGCTGGAAATGTCCAAGAAGTGGCGATTGACGGACCGCACGAGAACGCTGCTAACGCTGGAGCTGGCCATCGTGCTCCCGGCCGCAGCCTTGATGGGCTTTAGTATCTGGCACCTGGAGCATGTGCAGCGCTCCGAGGCCCTCGAGGCAGCCATCCAGCGCGAGTTTTCCGACGTGCTGAAGATTGCAGAAAAGAAGACCTGGCATCGGGCGAATGAGCTGGTGACGCCAGTACGCAAAGAATTCCCAAACCCCGACGAAGGCCCCAAAACCAAAGCCGACCTTGAGCGCATATTGCTCGAACATCCCGAGTATTCGTACGCGGCATTGTACGACAAGAAGAACAACCTGCTGGTGAGCCGCACGCAGCCGGGCCACGACCAGGATGCCGTCTACTGCGGACACGCGCAGGAGGACATTAACATGTTGGCGAGTTGGCTGCCCTTGGAGTCACCCAGACTGGTGGAACATCTGCGGCTGATGGAGGACAAAGGAGAACCGCCGGTAGCATTCATTGACGGGTGGGCGGATCACGAGAATCAGCACACGTATTGGAACATCGCCTATTTCCTCCTTCCGGAGACTCCCAAGGATCGTGTGGCTCTGGGGGTGGTGGCCTTTGATGAGAGCTTTCTACGCACAACTTTCTTTCCGGCGATGATGAAGGACATTTTGACCAGCAAGAGCGGTGTGTTGCGAGACGATGCGAATCCGCCGGGCATGATGATCCATCCGGCGAAGGACTCTGCTCCCTGGCTAGCTTCCGCAAATTGGGACGGAGGCAAGCCGGAGGCCGAGCGCCGCCTCGATTCTGTTTTCCCGAGTTTAACCCTGGCCATCAAATATCAAGGGACGACGGTCGCAGACATCGAAACGCGGTTTCTTAGGTATAACTACATCGTGCTTGCCGCGCTTTCTCTGGTGATGGCCGGTGGAATCTGGCTTACCTATCGCAATGTTTCGCGGGAAATGACGTTAGCAAAACTGAAATCCGACTTCGTGGCCAATGTGTCGCACGAATTGCGGACGCCGCTGGCGCTGATCCGGCTGTATGCGGAGACCTTGGAGCTTGGGCGACTCACGGCAAAAGAGAAATACCAGGAGTATTTCCGGATCATACGCGAGGAGAGCGAGCGCCTAACGGCGCTCATCAACAATATCCTGGACTTCTCTCGAATCGAGGCCGGACGAAAGGAATACGAGTTCAAGGAAACGAATCTGGCCGAATTGGTGCATTCGACGCTGGCTTCCTATCGCTTCCAAATTCAACAAAACGGTTTTGCCTTCGAGGAGCAGATTTCCAGCGATATTCCGCCGGTGGCCGTGGACCGCGAAGCGATCGCGCGATCACTGCTCAACCTGGTGAACAACGCGCTGAAGTACTCGAAGGACCAGAAGTACATCGGGGTGAGCCTGTACCGCCAGAACCGCAGCGTCAATCTGGAAGTCCGGGACCACGGTATTGGAATCCCAACCAGCGAACAGGAAAAGATCTTCGAGAAATTTTACCGCTGTGGCGATCCACTGGTACACACGGTCAAGGGATCGGGGTTAGGCCTTTCGCTGGTCCGGCACATCGCGCGGGCCCACGGGGGCGACGTGCGGGTGGAAAGCGCTCCCGAGAAAGGCAGCAAATTCACGATTGCGTTGCCGCTCGATCACCCGGCGCAGAGCGGGCAGGCAGTGGCATGAGCGACCAGGGCAAGTGAATGGCCGGCCATGTTTCCTGGGAAAGTCAGAAGGGAGAGTTCATGGGAACAATCAAAATTCTGATCGTTGAGGATGAACCCAACATGGTCTCGGGACTACGCGATAATTTCGAGTACGAGGGCTTTCAAGTGATGACCGCGCTTGACGGTGTGGAAGGACTGGAGCGAGCGCTGAAGGACTCTCCGGACCTGGTCGTGCTTGATGTGATGATGCCCCGCATGAGCGGACTGGATGTGTGTAAACAGCTCAAGGCGAAGCGTCCCTCGATCCCGATCATCATGCTGACGGCGCGCGGGCAGGAAGTGGATAAAGTGGTCGGTCTCGAACTTGGCGCGGATGACTACGTCACCAAGCCTTTTTCGATCCGAGAACTCCTTGCGCGTGTGAAAGCCGTTCTGCGGCGGGCGCAAACACTACCGAAAGAGCAAGACCGCTACACCTTCGGGGATGTCGAAGTGAATCTGCGCGGCTACCAGGTGATGCGCGGCGGTAAGCCGGTGGAGTTTTCCAGCAAGGAATTTGAGCTGCTTAAGCATTTTCTATGTCACGCGGGGGAGACACTGAGCCGGGACCGGCTGCTTGACGAGGTCTGGGGATACGAGAACTTTCCAACGACGCGAACTGTGGATGCTCATATTGTGCGGATTCGGCAAAAACTCGAACAGGTACCGGAGCATCCGCGTTTCTTTCTGACGATTCACGGTGTGGGCTACAAATTCATAGGATGAGATGAACATGATGACATCCACCGAAGCAGTTCTGGACATACGAAACAAGTTTGGGCGGCGGACGAAACCGCGAACAGAACGGGAGCGTAGATTCGCCCGCCATAACAGGAAGTCTTGCCGCGAGCATCCAGTCGGTAAGGCAGGAACTGGATGCAGTGCGCGGTGAACAAGCAAAGCTGCAACAGGCCATCTATGAAACGGCCCAGATCCAACGGAGGCTCTGCGCCCCGCGCGAATTGGTTTGGGGCGAGTTCGAGATCGCCGGAGAGATTTTCCCGGTACGTCATCTCTCCGGAGACTTTTTCAAGCTGCTGGAACTCGAGTCGGCCCTTGGATTGGCCTTGGGCGACATCGCGGGTAAGGGATTGTCAGCGGGAATTTGGCAAGCGCATGTGATGGGTTTGATGCAACGCAGCGCGCGAAGGCATGCGGAACCAGCGGCTGTCGTTGCCGAAGTCAATAAGGAACTGTGCCAGGATCAGGCGGAGCCGCCGCTGACGGCATTGTTCTTTGCGAAACTCGATCCGCTCCGGAATGAACTTGTCTATTGCAACGCCGGCCTGCCACCCCCTTTGCTGCTGAGACGCAACAAGGCTGTGGTACGACTGGAAAAAGGTGGACCAATGCTAGGCGCCGTGCAAAAAGCGGTGTACGAGTCTGGGAGCGTACGATTGAATCCGGGTGATATGTTGGTCGCGTACTCTGACGGCGTGACGGAGTGCCGGAATTCCGCGGACGAAGAGTTTAAAGAGGGGCGATTATCGGCGGCGGCGAACGCGGTCAGCGGCGCAAGCGCCAACCAGGTGCTCTTCTCTACGCTTGGCGCGGTGCTCGATTTCGCTGACGCGTGCTCACCCGAGGATGACTTGACGCTCCTGGTGATCCGCCGACGCGAGGGCATGGCAACGGAAGGACGTCCTTCGCGTAAGAATTTGGCGGCGCTTCGCCGTGGGCCGGGTGCGTCCGTGCGACTGAGAAAGCCGAACGGATAAGAAATCGCTACAAATAGCTGATCTGGGTACTCCCGGGCTCCCTGAGTTGCATGGTGCGGGCCCGAATGTGGTGGTGTGCCCAAATTCAAGACGGAGGACTGGCGATGGCAACGCAACCGACTGCAGTGTTCAGGAAAGAAACGACGCTCTGGGCGTCGCTGGGACAGTCCGTGCGGAGTTGTCCCGAAGAATTAAGCACAATCTACATGGATCACTATGGGCATGTCTTGCGAGTCTGCCGGCGCTTTTTTCGGCACCGGGAAGACGCCGAGGATGCGGCGGCAGAGGTCTTTTTGAAGTTGCACTGGATCCTGGAGACACGAGATGAAACCCTGCCCTTCCGTCCTTGGGTGTCAACGGTGGCAGGCCGGCATTGCATTGATAAGCTGCGACGAAGAAAACGCGAGAAAGGTTCGTCCGTGGAGGAAGCGGACCTCAGCGGAGTCTCCGACTCTTCAATTCCTTCGCCGCTCTCCCAAGTTCTGAGCAAGGAAGAACGGCTCGAGGTGAGAGAACAGGTGATTCGCTTGCCAGAAAGATACAAAGTGCCGCTCATACTGCGCTACTACAAACACATGAGTTACTCTGAGATCGCGCGCGCAATGAACAGCGGGCTCCCTGCGGTCAGGATGATGATCTTCCGAGCCAAAGAGCAGCTGCGCCGCAGTTTGCGGCCGGAGCAGTTTGGCAAAAAAACTAGCCAGCTCGGTAGGAAGAGCCCATTGCTCTCTCAAATCTCCATCGACGCTAGTAGCCCTTAATAGGCGGAAACTTCATTGACACAGCGAGGGCGGTCCCGGTTGAGCTGCCCTTTTGGACTTCGATAATACGATTTTAATTTGCGGATCCGGTGGTTGCGGCCATAGAGAAGCGGTAAAGCGAATCATATGATTAGGAGTGGGAGCAGCCGGCATCTCCACCGCTGACGGCTCCTGCAGGATTGGCGGAGAATGTTGCCCAAAATCAGATCTTAATGGGTAAGCATAGGAGACGCGGAAAAACGAGCTTACGATTTCTCGTCCCACAAGTCCATGTCTCGGCCGCTGGCGTTTTTGCAATCACTACGCCGGGCACGGGCCAGCATCGAGGAGATCAAAAGTTCAAACGCAAATTGCCGCGCCCTCGGCAGATTAGGACCGACGACACTACTTTACGGATCGGGCGGGTACCAATGAACAGCGCGATAGCACACATTCGCGGGTGGGACCTGGAGCCGAGCCATTTGTGATCCGAGTCCTTGAATGAACTTGCTCCTCTCGAGTAGTTCGCGAAATCGTGTTTTGTCGTCGACACCGGAGTCGGGGGATAACAAGTGATCAGCAACTAATTGCAACAGAAAAGAAAACACATCCATCTGTGCTGACGGAAGCCTGACCGACTTCAAAATTCCCTCAACCAAGTCCACGAGCTCTGCATCCTCAACTCCGTAGTGCCGGTTTTTGATTACTTCTGAGAATTCTTTAAAGCTACGCATCTGTCCGTGAAACACCGGGTGTCCGATTTCATTAGAGGCGAAGTCGTAGTGCGCACCGTATACGTGAACCAAAGTGGTTCCCTTTAAGCGAAAATCAGCGGCTTTAGTCCCAAAGTTGAGCGTGCGGACTTTCTCAGCGACACGGGCGAGTCTCTCAAGACGGCTCAATCTTTACTTGGGCATTCTGATCTAGAGACCACGCTCGCGGTGTACACCCACACCATTCCCGACTCGCAGAAGAGAGCGGTAGAGCAAGTGGCCGGGGTTTTGTTCTCAGATGTTCTCAACTCCGCTCCGCAGCCAATTCCGGGCGGACGGATAAACTGATGGTGTTACAAGCTTTACGCGGAAGAAGTGGTGAACCGGGCAGGACTCGAACCTGCAACCCGCTGATTAAGAGTCAGCTGCTCTACCATTGAGCTACCGGTCCACAACTTAAGGATTTTACATGGGCAGAGGATTTTTGTCGATTACCTGCGGTTATGCGAGTGGTGCCGTGGCAGCGGCGTATTCGTGAGAAAAACGATGTCCTGAGCCGCTTTCCTTCCAGATGAATGAACGCAAAAATCTTGGAAAAATGAAAAAGCCGCGCAAAAAAGCGCGGAAGTCTCATCCATCATTTCTTGCGCAGCAGAGCGGTTAGCGTCGCGGCAACTTCGCGGGCGCGGGCAATCTCTCCCGGACCAAAAGAGATGGCGGAGACGCGTTGGTGGCCGCCGCCACCGTATTGCTCCGCGAGCGACGCCAGGTTAGCGTCGGCGCTCGCCAGGTTCCAGGGGTTGGTGCCGAGCGAAACCTTGGCCCGCACTTTCGAGGCGCTGACGCTCACCGAATACACACACTCGGGATGCAGCAGATAGGGAATGAATTTGTTGTAGCCTTCGAGGTCGAGGTCAGCAACGTCAAAGAAGACCACGCCGTCGCGGGCTTCGCAGCGCTGACGAAGGATTTCGATCGACTCCCGGTGGCGCTTCAGCAGCGGTCCGAGATGCTGCGCGACGATGGGAAGCTGGATCATTTCCTGCAACGAGCGATAGGCGAGTTCGGGAATGATGCGCGCCGGCAGTCCATCCTCTGGCGCCGCTTCAATGACCAGCGCCAGCTGCGTGGCGGGCTCCGCCATTTCCACCGCCGCCTCCGGTGAAGCGTATTGCGCGCCGTCGATGATGTCGCCCCAGTGGATGAGTTCCGCGAGCGGAGAAATGTCGAAGCCGAATTTTTCGTTGGCGATGGTAGCGATGAATTTAGTACAGGACTTATACGTAGGGTCGTAATACATGTGCGGTCCGGGATGCTGACGGAATTGTTCTGCGTCCGCGGGAGTAAGAAACGCGCTCTGATGGTGATCGAACCACCAGGTGAGTCGCGGTGAGTTGGAATATTTGAAATCTACGATTACGTTTTCATTGCCGTCGAAAAGATTGGGCTCCCAGGGCTGTTTGGCCTGGTGCGTCATTCCGGTGAACCCAAACTCCGCGGCCTTATCAAACTGCTCGCGATAGAAACGATAAAATAGCGCGGCCGAAGCAGTGCCGTCGAAGCAGCGGTCGTGAAAGCAGAGCCGTACCCGGGTCATGAGAAAATGCAGGAACCTTTCTTAATTCTTAATCGTCAGTCAACAAAAACGGCGCTAGCGAAGCCTTTTACGATGCGGGCAGTGCGCGGGAAAGTCAAGTAGAAATGCTGCACACTGCCGCGGCTCGGCGATGGAATTCCTCGTGTGAAGCAAGTTTCGTTTTGAATGAGTTGCGCGGAATGCTGCGGTGACCGTCGCAGCGAGTGTCAGGCGCGCGCGGCGAGCGTGAGTGCGTCGGCGCCGCTCGCGCTGAGCGTGAAGTGCTTGGCGAAAAACGAGGCCTGCGCCAGGGTTTTCTGTATATCGATGTCATCCGCGTAGCGCCGTTTGGGAATGCGCCGCGCGAGGATACTGATGTCCAGCGGATCGCGGCGGAACGGATACGGCGTTAACGTCACTGCGTTATCGGCATGCGGACGCAGCTCCCAGTCGGCGGTGCGTCCCTCGTCGTCCAGCGGCACGGCCTCGATGGTAGCGTCCTCTTGCGGCGCCAGGCAGAAGTACAACGACAGGCGATCGAGCGCTTCGAGGCGCTGCAGATTGTTTTGCAGGGATTTTTCTTCGGCGAAATCTTTTCGCCTCGCGTCGGCGCGCAGATCGACCTTCAAGCGCAGTTGCTGCAGGCGGAGACGTTGGATGAATTCGGCGACTTGCTGCGTTTCCGTGGCCTTAATGTACTTGGCGGAAAAGCCGGGCATCGTGGCGCGCGCGCGATCGTACAGTCCGGCTACGTGCATGGTGGCGAGTAGCCCCGCGTAGGGGTCGGCCAGCACGATGCGGTCGATCCCGCGTTTGTAGATCTCGATGTGCTCCGCCGTGGGGATGGACATGAACGTATACGGCGCGAAGGTGGCGAAGTCGATTTCCGGATTTCGTTCCCACTCGGTCCAACCGTTGTCGTGTTCGGCGGCAGCCAGACGAAAGGAATCGTTGGGCTCGGGGCGGACAAAATTCTCGTTGCCCCATTCGCGCGCAAAAAAGCCCGCGAGAACGGCGTGGTCGGTCTGGCGAATGACGACGAATTGTTCGCCTTGTTCCTGAATGATCATGCGGCTGCCCTCGAGAGCAGCAAGACGGCGTTGCGTTTTACGACGCGAGAACGTTCGACCTGGGGGAGTCCGGACGCTGCGCGGGAAGCACCATTATGCGCCTCACAAGGATGTTATTCCAGCGGTGTTAACGGCATGGCGCAAGAGTTAAGGAATTCGGTATAGTAAATGTAGCTTTTTCCCCGCGGGAGTGGCGGAACTGGCAGACGCACCAGCCTTAGGAGCTGGCGGCCGCAAGGCCATAGGGGTTCAAATCCCTTCTCCCGCACCAAGATTCCGTGATTCCCTTCTCCCGCAAAGCCTCACGGTTTTTTCCGCACATGCTAGAATCCAGACAAAAATCGCAGCACCTCGGCTCAAGGAGTGGCGGATGCATGGCGATGTGCGTTCTCTGGTGAATCTTTACAACCCGGGCGATCCGCTCGAAAAGGCTTGGACGATTCCCGCGTCGTGGTATTTCGATCGCGATTTTTATGAAGCGGAACGCGCTGGCGTGTTCGGTGCATCCTGGCAGGCGGTGGGGCGCGCGGACCAGGTGCGCGAGCGCGGACAGTTTTTCACCGCGGACGTTGGCAGAGAGCCGATCGTTGTGGCGCGTGGAGAAGATGGCGTGTTGCGGGCGTTTTATAACGTGTGCCGGCACCATGCCGCCGCCGTGGTGACCGAGGCCGCGGGGTGCGCAAAGCAATTTCGCTGTCCTTATCACGGCTGGACTTATGGGAACGATGGGGCGCTGAAGGGCATGGTGGAGTTTGAAGGGGTTTGTGATTTCGACCGCGCGAAGAATGGCTTGGTGCCGATACGTGTTGAGACTTGGGAGCATTTTGTTTTTGTGAATCTGAATGGTCAGGCGGCGTCGCTTCTGGATTTTTTGGGCGCGGTGCCGGGGATTGTTGCGCCACTGGCGATGACCACCAAGCTGCATTATTTTGATCGACGCGTCTACACGCTAAACTGCAACTGGAAAGTGTATGTAGACAATTATCTGGATGGCGGCTACCACGTGCCACATGCGCACAAGGGACTCAGCAGCGTGATTGAGTACACGAAATATACCATCGAGAATTTCGCTACGGCCTGTCTGCAGTCGAGTCCGCTCTCTTCGGACGGAGATTCGGAAGCGGGGGTCGCGGCCACGCGGCAGGGCCGAGCGTTTTATTTGTGGGTGTATCCAAATTTCATGCTGAATGCCTACGAAGGCGTCATGGATACGAATTTGGTTTTGCCGCTGGGCGTCGATAAGTGCGCGGTGGTATTCGATTATTATTTCGCGGACGTGAGCGAAGCGGCGGGAGCACGCAATCGCGAAAGCATCGCGGTGAGCGAAAAAGTGCAGGACGAGGACGAGGCCATCTGCGATTCCGTCCAGCGCGGGCTCGGTTCCAGTTCGTACGTTGCCGGTCGATTGTCGGTGCGGCGCGAAGCGGGCGAGCACCTGTTTCACCGCCTTCTCCACGCAGACCTACTGCGCGAGCTGGAGCGGGCGAATGGTGCAGAATAGGGGTACCCCCACCCCTCCCGCTTTTGCAACATATAGGCCGTAAAGAGTTTAGCGAATAGGTGGTTTATAACGTACTCATTCTAGTTGACTTACGAGCGTCGCAAGGCACGCTTTTTCACATTTGCACGTAAGAGTATGCCCGGTAAGGGTTTAACGGTGAAAATGAGCCCTCAGTCGTTACTAAAAAATAACGCTCTTGATGCTTTGACTCGATCTACGCTCTCGTTTCATTTTGCGACCGGGGTCAGCAGGGCACCCAAGCTCACTGGCGCGAAGGCGCCGGGGGCCGGCCGTCTGGCGCTGATTTAGAAACGTATTTTTGCGGTGTCTTGCTAGTGGAAGGCGTAGTTATCTACACGGTAATTGTACCATCATGAACCGAAAAGTCCAGCACTAAAGCCGGGTGTTTCGCTTGAAAGTTTCGACGTCGGCGCTGTGGAGTGCGAGACGCCATTCGGGAAAATGGCGGGCGAGTGGCGCTCCTGGCTAATTTGAGAAAAGGCTCGGGCTGACGGACCAGCTTTGGCATGCGACAATCGAGCAAGCCAAAGACGGTTAAGAAGAAACGGGTCCAGCCGCCGGAGACGACATCGTACGGCTGCGCGAAAAAGCGAAGTCCCCGAAAAAGCGGCCCAGCGAGGCTAAGACAACCCGGTTGTCTTGGGAAACAAACTTTTCATGGCCTTCATTGAGTCAATTCACGAGAAGATTAACGAGGTCAGAGAGCAGGGCTTTTGCATCCTCAGAGACCACTTCCCGCCGACCTCTAGTTGAGGCTTGCCGGACAGGCGTTGTGGCCGCGGCTGCTTGCGCATCTTAACAGCGGCTATCCGTCGAACCGCGGTCCCATCGCCACTCTTTCGCGATGCCTTTCGAGCCCCCGATTTTCGTCCCGCAATTCTTTTTCGATGATGACGTACTGCGTCTATTGTTCGTGGGTTGATGGATGAACGGATTGTGGCTGACCAATGGGGCTGCGATGTGCCTTTGCGCGGATCGGAATATCAGGGTGCGCATGTGGACTATCAGCGTCCGCTCTTTCCGGAGGCTCCTGACCTTGCGCTCCCCATCTACTTCTTGGTTGTCAGTTTTGGTTTGGTCCGGATCGCCCTGGAGCATGGCCCTATCGAAATTGCGCCAGGTACGCACCGCATGGCGAGGGTGGACGCGCTTCGAGCGTTCGAGGCGGGCGAGATCGGTGGACAGGCCGTCCTGCTGGAGATCGGCGATGTCTTGATTCGTCATCCGTGGGCGCTGCACCGGGGCACGCCCAATTCGACCGACGTGCCCCGTGCGCTCGCTACAATCCGCTATGTTCGCCGTTGGTATGCAGACGCCAGCCGCGACGTCGAAGACCTTCCGCGTGCGACTTGGGAATCACTGACGGCCGAGCAACGAGACATGATGCGCTTTCCTCAGTCGGGCAGGCGGGCATCCCCGGGAAGCCGGCCGGACCTTACCACTGCATCGTTATGCACTCCTTGCACTCCGATTTCAAAGTAGCCCACTACCTCTCCTGGGGTCGAATTGACGGTGGGTTGGGCGTCCCATATACTGGCGTATCGCGATGCTGGGTGAGTTCTCGCCAGGTTAGGTTCTTCTTGCGGCGTCCTAAGTAAACCACTACTTTGGATTTTGGCGTGGGGGTTGGCAGGGCGAATTTTGGCGTGCCCCGGCGCGAGCAACGAGAACATGCCTTGGTGTGAGTTCGCTGTTTGAGCGACGTTAGTTTGTATTGAGTTGAGCTTGGGAGAGGGATTTTTTATGGCTGAAGCTGCTGAAGCAACTTGCCGGCGCGAACTTGAGCTGGAAATTCCCGCCGAAGATGTGACAGAAGGCGGTGGAAAGCGTGGCGCAAGCGAATTTGCGCGCGTGGCCCGCGTTCCGGGCTTTCGCCCGGGCAAGGCCCCCGTCCCGCTGATCCGCCGGCGGTTTGCCGACGACATCAAGGGCGAAGTCCTGCAATCGCTGCTGCCCGAGCAGATCGAAAAGGCCGTGAAGGATCAGAACCTGCATGCCGGTCACGCAGCCGCAGGTGGAGCAGGTGGATTATGCGGAGGACCGGCCGCTGAAATTTCGCGCGGTCTTCGAGGTGCTGCCGGAGTTCGAGCTGGGCACGTACAAGGATCTCGAAGTGGAAGTGCCAGCCGACGGAGTCACCGATGCGGACGTGGAAAAGCAGCTCAACGAAGCGCGCGAGCGCGCCGCGACGTATGTCGCCGGTGGAGGGCCGCGCCGCTAGCCAATGGCGATTACGCGCAATTAAGCTGGTGGGCACGCCGGCGGACGGCGGCGAACCGCTGAAGGCCGACAACGTGCTGTGCCACATCGGCGCGGAAGAGACGCTGGAAGCGTTCACGGAAAATCTGCGCGGCGCGCAAGCGGGCGAGCATCAGCACGTTTGACGTGAACTATCCCGCCGGATTATCCCGATCACGAAGCTGGCGGGCAAAACATACTCACTATGACGTGGAAGTGCTGGGCGTGAAGGAAGAAGAAGCTGCCGGAGCTGAACGACGAATTCGCCAAAGCGCATCAGCGACTCGAAAACGATCGAAGAGCTGCGCACGAAAATTCGCGCGAGGGCTGGAAGCCGAGCGCGATCAGCGCCAGACGGCGCGGTGCGCGATGCGTTTCTGGCCAAACTCATCGCCGCGCACGACTTCCCCGTTCCCGAAGCCCTGGTCGAGAAGCCAGATGGATACGCGCCTGGAGCGCGCGGTGCGCACGCTGGCGGCGCAGGGCGTGGACCCGCGCGCGGTGAATGTGGATTGGGTGGCCATGCGCCAGCGGCAACGCGATCGCGCCGTGGAAGATGTGAAGGCGGAATTGCTGCTGGATCGCATCGCCACGGCGGAAAATATCGAACCCACGGAAGAAGATGTGGAAGCGCGAGATCGCACGCATGGCCGAACGCATAGTGGCGAATCCGCGGCAGCGGTTCGCGCCAGCTTGACAAAGCAAGGAGCGCTGGATAGGATGAAATCGAAGCTCCGGAGCGACAAGACTCTCGACTGGCTCCAGCAGAATTCCCGGATACGATCTTGACAAGGCGAGCCGGAGCGTTCCTGACCAGATCTTCCTCCCCAGATTCAAACCTAACTTTAAATCCGACCCAATGAAATATCAACGAACGATTCGGCTCCGCTCTTACGCGACAACGCTCATTCCCATGGTGGTGGAACAGACCACGCGGGGCGAACGCGCCTACGACATTTATTCGCGGCTGCTGAAAGATCACATTCTTTTTATCGGCACGCCGATTGACGATCACGTCGCGAATCTGGTGACCGCGCAACTGCTTTTCCTGGAAGCCGAAGATCCCGAGCGCGACATTCAGATGTATCTGAATTCGCCGGGCGGCTCGATCACCGCGGGCATGGCCATCTACGACACCATGCAATACGTGCGGCCGGACGTGGTGACCACCTGCGTGGGCCAGGCGGCTTCGATCGCCGCGTTGCTGCTGACCGCGGGCGCGCCGAAAAAACGCTTCTCGCTGCCCAATTCGCGCATCCTGATTCACCAGCCGTGGATGTCCGGACTTTCCGGGCAGGCCACCGACATCGACATTCACGCCAAAGAGATCCTGCGCATGCGCTCGGTGATCAATCAGTTGCTGGCCGATCACTGCCATCAGCCGGTGGAAAAATCGAAAAAGACGTGGAGCGCGACTTCATCATGTCCCGGCAGGCCAAGGAATACGGCCTGATCGACGAAATTATTCATAAGCACCGCTAGCGCGCGGTGGGAGCCTGGGTCAAAAAGCAGATCCTTCGCTTCGCTCAGGATGACGGTTTATAGTTGGTCGGGGATGACCTGCTCTACCTAGAGTTGTCGGATGACAGGCCCTGCTTAAGTTGGGCGAGGATGAAGGTTCTCTTAACGTTGCGGAAATGCGCGGCAGACTTGGTTTCTCAGAGGAGAAATAGAGTTCGAGACGCGCACGTTGTAAACAGGTCGCAGCGGCAGGAGTTTCTGCTTCGTTCCGGAGATAAATCAGCCTACAATGTCGTCAGTACCTTCGCCCCAAGCCCAGCGGAGGCGAGGCGTTCACACCGGTGAAAAAACTCTAGCCCAGACGAGCCGTTGCGCTGTTCGTTCTGCCACAAAACGCAAGAGCAAGTCGAGAAGCTGATCAGTTCGCCCTCGGACTATCCGCGCGCGTATATCTGCAACGAGTGCGTGGGCGTTTGCCAGCAGATTCTGGAAGAGGAAAAGCGCGAACAGGCCGGCCCGGTCAACGCCGGCTGCCGCGCCCGCCGGAGATCAAGGCCTTCCTGGATGGCTACGTGATCGGGCAGGACCGCACCAAGAAAAAGCTCGCGGTCGCGGTTTACAACCACTACAAGCGAATCTTCCTGAACCGGCAGCCGGGCGACGTGGAGCTCACCAAGTCCAACATTCTGCTGATCGGCCCGACCGGCACCGGCAAAACGCTGCTGGCGCAGACGCTTTCGCGCATGCTGGACGTTCCCTTCGCCATCGTGGACGCCACCACGCTGACCGAAGCCGGGCTACGTTGGCGAAGACGTCGAGAACATCATTCTGAAGCTGCTGCAAAACGCCGATGGCGACGTCAGCAAGGCGCAGCAGGGATCATCTACATCGATGAGATCGACAAGATTTCGAAGAAGGACGAAAACCCTTCGATCACGCGCGACGTTTCCGGCGAGGGCGTGCAGCAAGCGCTGCTGAAGATTCTCGAAGGCACCATCGCCAACGTGCCTCCGCAGGGCGGCCGCAAACACCCGCACCAGGAATTCACGCCGGTGGACACGACGAACATCTGTTTATCTGCGGCGGGGCGTTTGTGGGTCTGGAGAAGATTGTCGAGCAGCGCGTGGGACAGAAGCGCTGGGCTTCCACACCGATGCGCAGCCGGTGACCGCGCCGCAACGCCGGAACATGGAATTGCTGGAGCAGGCGCAGCCGACGGATTTGATCCGCTACGGCCTGATTCCCGAGTTCGTGGGCCGCTTGCCGGTGGTGGGCGTGCTGAGCGATCTGGACAAGGGCGCGCTGATGCGGATTTTGACCGAACCGAAGAACGCGCTGATCAGGCAATACCAGCGGCTGTTTGAGTTCGAGAACGTGAGTTTGCGATTCACCGACGATGCGCTGGAAACCGTGGCCGAATTGGCGCTTCAGCGCAAAGTTGGCGCGCGCGGATTGCGGATGATTCTCGAAGACCTCATGCTGGACCTTATGTATAACCTGCCGATGCAGCGCAAGGTGCGCGATTTCGTGGTCACCGCGGAAATGGTGCGGAACCGCGAAATCAACTGGAATTTGCTCGAGAAAGCGGGATAATCGGCAGTTCGGGCATCGCGCGCGGCGGAGAGATGCGCGCTTAGAGAATTTCAGGGGCCCTAATGTTTAGCCGTGAAAAACAGGAAATGAAGCGCGTGCCGATGATGCCGGTGCGGGATATGGTCATTTTCCCGCAGATGATGCAGCCGTTCATCGTGGGCCGCGAAGCTTCCGTGCGCGCGCTGGAAGAGGCGCTGGCCGGCGATAAGAAGATTTTTCTTTCGACGCAGCACGACGCTTCCGTGGACGATCCGAAGCCGGAAGAAATTTTCGCGGTGGGTACGCTGGCGAATATCGTGCAGAGCGTGAAGCTGCCCGACGGCAATATTAGGGTGCTGGTGGAAGGCGTGGAGCGCGCCCGCGCGGTTTCCGTGGCCACGGAAGAAGGATTTTTCCGCGCTACCGTGCGTTTGCTGGGCGCGCAAATGGAGCCTTCGCCGCAAGTGGAACAAGCGGTGGCGAGTCACCGGCCTGTTCGAGCAGTATGTCAAGCTCTCGCAGAGCCTGAATTACGACACCATGATCGCGGCGGCGCGCGTGGATGATCCGGCGAAGCTCTCCGATACCATCGCCGCGAATCTGCAGCTTCCCGTCGATGAAAAGCAGGATTTGCTGGAAACCTTCGATCCGGTGGACCGCCTGAACCGCATGGCGAGATTCTGGAAATCGAGCTGGAAAAGCTCAATGTGGACCGCAACATCAATTCGCGCGTGAAGCGGCAGATGGAGCGGGCGCAAAAAGAGTACTACCTGAACGAGAAGCTCAAGGCCATTCAGAAGGAGCTGGGACGCGGCGAAAAGAACGAAATCGACGAGTTGAAGAAGAAGATCGAAGCCGCGGGCATGAGCAAGGATGTGCACGAAAAGGCCATTCAGGAGTTCAAGCGCCTGGAACTGATGCCGCCGATGTCCGCGGAATCGACGGTCAGCCGGAATTACC
>CAWCTJ010000006.1:545000-764301 GCA_963798585.1 uncultured Acidobacteriota bacterium | reverse complement strand
ACGTCCTCATCTTTGGTCTTTCTTGATGTAACGGTACTGGACAAGAACGGACGTCCCGTCGTGAGCGGGCTCACCAAAGACGACTTCGTCATCACCGAGGATAAGAATCCGCAGGAGCATCTTCTTCATTCGAAGGGCCAGAGATGCACATCAACGGTACCGATACCGGGGATGAGAACGCGAGCGGGGAGGCTCCCGTCACCATCTTCGTGCTCGATCTCTTGAACTCGAGCTTTGAAGACTTTGCGTTTATTCGCTATTCGGTACGCAAATATCTGGCGGCACAGTCAGCCCAGCTAACTTCTCCGGCGGAATTGCTAGTGGTCGGCAATGAATCACTGGAGCTTCTGCAAGGCTCGACGCGCAACAGGGACGACCTGCTCTACGCACTCGATCACTTGCCACCCATCATTCCATACAAGTGGCCAAGCGATAGCTTCAACGAGGAGCGTTTTGACCAATCCGTCGCTGCGCTGCAACAAATTGCACTGCAGAACAAGGGCGTACCCGGACGAAAGAGCATTGTTTGGGTGGGTTATGGCAGCCCGAACTTCAGCAGAAGGAATTTCACTGAACCGGCGGTACGCGAGCTCCAGCAGTATCTACACGCCACTACGAACATGCTGGTCGATTCGCGCATCAGCCTTTTTGTTATTTATCCGGGCCTGAAGATTGGACATTTCGTAAACTTGTCGGGAAGCCGCCAGTGCCGATAAGTGCCGCGGACGCCGAAGCCGCCAATGACAGCGATAATCCTTTTGCGGATAACTTCAACTTCGGCGTGTTTGTGAAAGAAACCGGGGGCAAGCTCTTCTATAGCCGCAACGACGTTGACGCGGAGATCGCGCGATCGGAGCAACTGGGGTCGCAATACTACACGCTGACGTATCAACCCAAGGACGGCGACGAGAACGGTAAATTCCGGCGCGTCCGCGTAACCGTGCGCGATCGGAATCTGCGGGTCGGGACTAAGGCCGGCTATTTTGCGCCGGACAAGAATGCGCCAGTTGATCCGCGTCAGCGGATGATGTCCGACCTCGCTGATGCCGCTCAGTCAACTGTCCCGTTCACGGCATTGAATCTGAAAGTGTCAGGCATTGTGCGGCACCCTGATACCCAATCTGCGGAATTTGCGGTGCTACTCAAAGGCAGAAACCTGGACTGGCAGACGGCAGACAACGGAAACAGCACCACGAACATAACTCTTGAGGTAGCCTACCT
Organism: uncultured Acidobacteriota bacterium; assembly: GCA_963798585.1. Classification (GTDB taxonomy): domain Bacteria; phylum Acidobacteriota; class Terriglobia; order Acidiferrales; family UBA7541; genus Acidiferrum. Next base: position 763,080 of record CAWCTJ010000006.1, on the reverse strand, counting down.
ATCCGACCGCAGAGAGCTTCTGGCTTCAAGGGTGGAAACCGTCACCCTTTCCGGTTCCACACAGAATCCAACGGATCTGGCGGAAATGGTGACACGCGTCCCGGTGACGGTCCGAGTTCCGATCAGCACCCGAGACGTACGCGTTGTTATCGAAACCGAAGAGAGCGGGCGGATTGGCGCGGTTGATCTGGACCGCAGTGCAATCGACAGCGCGCCCGCAATGGCGACTCCGGCTCCACTTAAACCACCGACCAGATAACGTCAATTCCCAAAATAGTACTTGACAAGTGAACTACCGATTTGTTAATCTTCTCACGGAAAGAACTGCGCCCAACCTTTCGCCAAACTCCGGCCCGAATCCTAGTAACTACTTTGCAACTAAAAATGGCTTCTAACCCCCGCAGAATGAACACTTGCGAAAGGATGTGAAAACACAGGTACTTAAAGTCCCTTTGTTTTCACATCCTTTCGCGAAACATAGGGGGTACCCAGCCGTCGCTTCCGTTTAGAAGGGTCGCGCAGTTTTGGAGTGCGGCGGTTTACCTTGAGCGCTTTGCGCGCAGGGCTTGACGCCGCTTTCGCGCAGTAAGCGCGGGCTCCCTCGCAGCGCCCGTCTAAGCCACGCCGTCAACCCGGTACATGGTTATCCCGCTCATCAGCTTAGGGAAAAAATCCGTCGACTTCTGCGGCATCACCTCGCCTGACGTCGCGATCTTCATCACCTGTTCCACGTCGCAGGCATTCAGCAAGAACGCCACTTCCGCTCCGCAATCCACCGCCTCCAGCGCCGCGCTAGCTTCCCGCTCGTACGTAAGGTTGGCTTCGGCGGTCACGGACTGCGGCGTAATTCCCAGCGCCGGCTCCAGGATCCCTTCATGCAAGAGCACCACGTCCAATTCCCGCTGCAATGGCGACACGCCGGGCAGCAAACGTGAGAGGTCCGCGCCTTCGCGAAGCAGCAATAAATAGAACGCGCGCTTCCCCGGCTCCGCTACGGGATACGCCCCGATGGCGCGGCGCTCCCGCGCTTGCGCTAGTCGTCTCAGGAATTCTTGTCTCGCCTCGGCTTTATTGTGCTCGTCCGTAAAAGGAAACTTCTCTGCGGTAAACCACGGTTCCAGATGGCGCCGTACTTCCGCCCAGTTGAAATCGTGCAGGTGCGCGACGACGCGATGTGTCGGCAGAATCGTCAAACCCTCGCTGCGCGTGTTGACGAAGGTCATCATCGCTCGTTCGTACGACGCATCCGGTACTACACGTCCCGCTCGCGTCCGGCATTCATTACGATAGTTCAGTGCCGTTTCATAGCGGTGATGCCCGTCCGCGATCACCAGCTTCTGATCCGCCATGGCCTTCTGAATGTCTGCCACATGCCCCGGTTCCGCGAACATCCACAGCCGGTGCACCACGCCGTACTCATCTTGCATTTCCGTGACCGGGCTGGCGCTGGCCTCGGCGTCCTGCAAAATCGTGTCCACGCGGCGCTCAGCATCCGAATACAGCATAAACAACTGTCCCGTGTGCGTCCGCGTATGCCGCAACATTTCCAGCCGGTCCGCTTTGGGTCCCGACAGCGTGTGCTCGTGTCGAAAAACCACGCCCGCGGAATACTCTTCCAGCTTCCCGGCGCCGATAAATCCGCGTCGCGTGCGGCGTTCCTCGGTTCCTGGAACGGTATATTCCTGGGTGTAGCCGTAAAACGCCGGCTCGGGATCCTGCATCACCACGTTTTTACCGATCCAGTCCTCCAGCGCCGCGGCCGCCCTCGTATACACGTTGTTCTGCGGCGTGTCCGCCGGATACGCGCGGCCCTTTTCCACGCTGATCAGGTTGTGCCGGTCCGCGGCATAATAGGCATCCTGCATCGCCGGCGAAATCTTGTCGTAGGGCTGCGTGAGCAACCGATCAAACGGCGCGTGCGCGTTTTCCGGGTGATAGCGAAACGCGCGAAATGGGTAGACCTGGGCCATGAGTTCTCCGAATGTTTCTCTCTTGCTGCAGCGAGCCCTCTATTTTACGTGAAGCATTCGCAATTACGAAGGAAGGAACCAAGGAAAGAAGATGTCGCGAAGAATTGGCCAAGCGCTAACGCAGATTTCATTTGCCACTGGGGCCGGATTGCAGGAAATCAGTCGGCGGTCGCAATCTTACGGATTTGCTTCTCATACGGCGCGCGCTCCAGATAGAACACGCCCGCCAGTATGATGACGATGGCCGCCAATCCCACGTACAGCGCTCCGCGGGTCGACAAATATCCGATGGCTACGGCGACTCCGCCGCCGAACGCTCCCAGAACATAAAGCATCAGCACTGCGCCGCGCTGTCCCAATCCCAGATTGGCCAGGCGGTGCGCAGTATGATCCTTGCCCGGAGTGGTGAATGGCAGAAAACCGCGCCGTGATCGCGAAATCGTCACCAGCGTGGTATCAAATATCGTCACTCCAAGTATCAACAGCGGCGCTAGCCAGCCCGATAGATGGCTGGCGTTTTCGACGCGCAGCTTAAGCCCGAGCGTGGCCATCAAATATCCCAGAAACATCGCCCCGCCATCGCCCATAAAAATTTTCGCCGGCTTGAAGTTCCAGCGCAGGAAACCGGTTGCAGCTCCCAACACCGCGGCGGCCAGCACGGTCACCAGGGTTTGTCCGTTCAGGTACGCGATCATGGCAAAGAAAATTGACGCCATCGCCGCGATGCCCGCGCAGAGCCCATCCATATGATCCAAAATGCTGAACGAAGCCGTGATGCCTACCACCCAGATGATGGTTAATCCCGCATCCAGAATGTTGCCAGTGCGCCCGCTCATGATGACGCTGAAAACCTGCGCGTGGATCCCGCAGAGCAGCAGAATCACGGCCGCCAATGGCATGGCCAAAAATAATTTGACTTGGTGATGCAGAAGTCCGCGGTCATCCATGATTCCGACGGCGGCGACCAGCGTCGCCCCAACCAGAATGCCTACGATCTGTTCCCGCGCGGGGCCGTGGAACGCAAACAAAATCGCCAGCACCACCGCGAGGTACATCGCCACTCCGCCGAGCAACGGAATTGGCTGCAGATGTACTTTGCGCGGCCCGGGCAGGTCCACCATGCCAACGCGCAGCGCCAACGCCCGCACCGGCACAGTTAACATCAGCGAAGCGAAAAGAGCGATGAAGAAAGCGAGAAGACCTGCGTCCATTTTGCCAGTCAACCTATCGATTGCATCATCATTTGCATTGGCATTTACATTGTCACGGTGTCGGCCGTGGGCGGGCCGATACAACAGTTGCCGCATCGCCATCTGGGACTTCCGGCTCACAAGTTAGTTAGAACATCTCGAGCAGTGATTCTCAGACTTCCATAACACCATACTGCGGTTGCGGTTTCGGAACAATTGGCAAAATCCTTTAGTTCCCTATCCTTCACTCAGCAGCGATCCTCTTCGCTGATTTTGGCTCTGGTCTCTGACCGACGGCGCACGAATGTCCCTGGATTGATTGGCTCGATGCACTCTCAATTTTAAAACCAATCGCATCTTAATGTTAGACGCTCTTGGCCGAGAAAATTCCATCAACGATCTGCTCAAACTTCTCAGCTTCGCGCACGCGATCGTAGCCGGGCGCCGCAGTCCGCGCCGCCTTTTCCATCGCGTCCGTCAATGACTTATTCGTCGCCAGCGCCCGCACCGCCGTCACCATCTCTTCGGGATCGTCGGGATCACAGCACACGGCAAATCCCTGCTTCGTCCCAAGCGCGGCCACGTCCGTTTCGCTCGGCGCTAGCGCCACGATGGGCTTACCTGCGGCCAGAATTCCGTAAAGTTTGCTCGGTACCACCACGCCCTCAAGTCCGCGCTTTATGGTGATCACATGGGCGTCCGCCGCAGCAAGCACGGACGGAATCTTGCTACCCGGGAAAAATGGCAGAAATACAATGTTGGCTGCTCCTGCCGCCTTGGCCTCCACCTGCTGGCGCTGTGCCCCATCGCCTACAAAAACCAGCCGTACGCCGTCGCTCGCTAATCTTTTCGCGGCTAGGATTAACGTGTCCCAAGCTCCGTAGAATCCCAGATTTCCCGCGTGCACCAGCACGAAGTGGGCGTCCCCGCGAATCGCCCGCATCACCTCGGCATCTGACGCGGCCGCCGGCGCATTCGCAGACGGAATTTCCGCTCCATCGCGCACCACCACAACGCGCGAAGGCTCCACTCCTTTGCGAATGATCCGCGCCCGCATGTCTTCGCCCAGCACGATCACGCGCGTAGCGCGCTTCAGCGCCCAGCGATGCAGCTGCTCCCATATCCGCGCCAACATTCCGGGCGGCACCAGTGCGCCTCCCAGCGCCATGTCCGGATAAAGATCGCGAATGTTGTAGATGTACGGCTTGCCCTTCAGCAGGGCCACGAACGCACCGACGATTCCCTGAAAAGGCGGGTCCGTCATCGCCAGCACCACATCGCAGGGCGCGAGGAGTGCTCGCGGAACTGCCAATGCTACGTAGCTCAAATAATTCAAGATGCGTCGCTGCATCTGCAATCGTGGATAGTCCGTCGAGCCCACGCGGATTACGCGGAGCCGTCCCAGCTGCTCTGTTTGCGTAAGTCGCCAAGCCCGACGTTCCGTGGGATCGTACGACGGCCGTCCGCACAGCACGGTAATCTCATGGCGCAACGCCAGCGGTTCTGCCACCGCCAGCGCCATCTTTGCCGTCGCCGAGGTGTCCGGTGGGAAATACAGGTTGAGCAACAGAATGCGCACCGCGAGATTGTACAAGCAAGCTGCGCCAATGCGGCACGGCCCATGCCTGCTGTTTCGTACATTGAGACAATTGGTTTTTCAAATGTCCGCTGGAAAGGTGCATCAGAACTGCGCTCGCCGCAAATGGCGAATTCATTTCCCGTGGCTATCGGAATTCAGGGACGATCTTCAATCACGCCCTTACCGCCGCGTCGTTAGAGCCGCGTGTTTTCGGCGACGGCTATCGTTTATTTTGCGGAGATCGCAATATGCTTCTTTTCCCACATGCGAAAGCCTCCCAAAAACGCATTCTCGTTCGCGCCCAAGACCGCCCCTTCTGGCAAATCCTTGAGCTTCTTGGCGTTTCCGCCGCCCAGCACCACGTAATCCGCCTCCAGCGCGGCTTTCAGTTTCGCCGTAATCTTAATCACCTGTTTTTGCCATTTCTTCTTGCCGAGCCACTCCAACCCGCGCAACCCCAAAAAGTCTTCGTAGGTCTTTTCCTTCTTGTAGAGCAAATGCGCCAGCTCCATGGGCTCCAGTATGTTGTCCACAATCATCGCCGAGCCGAGTCCCGTGCCCAGCCCCAGAAAGAGCATGCGGCCGCCCTTGTAGCTCCCCAGCGCCTGCATCGACGCATCGTTAAGCATCTTCACGGGACAGCCGAACGCTTTGCGGAAATTGAATCCCATCCAGCCGCCACCCAAATTATGCGGCTCGCGCAACGGATGACCGTTGATGATCGGCCCCGGGTAACCGAGCGAGACGCACTCGTATTCCCAGTCCTTGGTGTTTTGCTTAACGACCTCGACCATTTTTTCCGCGGTCATCGTGTGCCCGGAGGGATACTTGCGCGGTTCCTTTTGGCCGGTCGCCAGCATCTTGACGTTCGTCCCGCCAACGTCGATCACCAGGACCTTAGGCGTCTTTTCACTTTCCTTAGCTTTCATGCGTCTGCCTCCGTATTCCCTAGCCTGAACCTATTGCGTTTCGCCCCTGCTGCCAAGCAAATTCTGCGGCCCGTTCCGCACTCTGCATTACCCGCTTCGCTGCAGCGCCTAAGAGAAGCTTCGGAGAATTTTATCGTTGCTAGTGAAATAAGACCCCTTAGATGCTGGCTACCGGAGTCTACGAAAAGCCCGCCTCACCTGTCCAACGAATGTCCATCAACGCATGTTGCGATAACTGTTGCGCGCTCCAACGGGAACTCGGCTTGACACGTTCGTTACATGAGCGCACTGTTGCAATACGCAAGAAAAAACCGCCATCCGTCGCAAGACGCGCAGTGTTCCTCAGGCTCTGCGGGCCCGTTACACAAAGCAAAGCCGGCCGGCAAGTCGTGGCGTCTCGCGGTTAAGAGTTAGGTCGAAGAGGTCACTATGTCCGTTCTTCCTTGGATTCTCGTTGGACTCGTAGCTGCCTGGTTGGCGGGGAAATTCACGCCACAACCGGAAAAAGTTACGGTGCCAGCCGAAACAGAAACACAAGCTCACCGATGATCTCGTCAACCGTAGTCCAGTACGTGGGTTTTCAGGCCAAGCCGCTTGTCCGCGAATATACCTTCAGCGTCCGCGACGGCGCCGAACAGCGCGAATTTACTCTGTCCATCGAAAACGCAGCGTTCGCTTCCCACCGCGCCCGGTATCAGGATGGCCCGAATATTTGCTCGCTGCGCCTGCGTACCGAACTGGCCTGCGCAATCCCGCCAGTCGTGCCGGTACATTACCAGATCACCGGCGCCGAGCTCGATGATTTTCGCGAGACGCATTCTCCAAAGCCCACGCGCAATCTGTACACGCCGAAACGCGACGACGATTTTTAGTCGCGGCTCCCAAGTCCGTTAGCACTTTACTGTTAAATGGGCTTTGCCACCTGCTTTTCATTAGGTATCTTTTGGCGCGATTTATGTTGTCAGCAGCGCGCAACTGCGCCATGATTTAATGGTCGGCGATCAGCCCTCGTATCACTGCTATCTTCGCTGCCATCCGCTTCGCAAGTTCGGACTTCGCGGTAGATAAAAGGATCAAAATGTCCATGGAACTCGACGCTTTAGAGAGAAGAATGCCCGGCGAAAAATCGATCAACTGGGTAACCACTTCGGTGATGGCCATGTTTCACATCGGCGCCGTGGCCGCGCTGTTCTTTTTTACCTGGAAAGCGCTTTTCATTTCACTGCTGCTCTGGTGGATGTCCGGCAGCTGGGGCATTGGCATGGGCTACCATCGCCTGCTCACGCATCGCGGCTACAAAACTCCCAAGTGGGTGGAGTATTTTCTGACCCTGTGCGCCACGCTGGCGCTCGAGGGCGGACCGATTTTTTGGGTGGCCACGCATCGCATCCATCATCAGTTTTCCGACCGCGATGGCGATCCCCATTCGCCGCGCGACGGCAAGTGGTGGGCGCATATCGGCTGGCTGCTGGTCGGCAAGTCCATGCATCACGATACTTCCACGCTCTCACGCTACGTTCCAGATCTCGCCAAGGATAAATTTCACGTCTGGATCACCAAATTTCACTACATGCCGATCATCGCTGTCGCCGGTCTTTTGTATGGCTTTGGAGCGGCGTTTGGCGGCGGCGTGCATGGCGGAGTTTCTTGCGTGCTGTGGGGAATTTTCCTGCGCACCACGCTGGGCCTGCATTTCACGTGGCTGGTAAATTCCGCCACGCACGTTTGGGGTTCGCGGCGCTTTGTTACGCGCGACACCTCCACCAATAATTTTGTCGTCGCCATGCTCACCTTCGGCGAAGGCTGGCACAACAATCATCACGCCCATCCGACCTCCGCGCGCCACGGGTTGCGCTGGTATGAGATTGACCTGAACTGGTATGGCATCTGGATCCTTAAAAAGCTCAACTTAGCCAAGCAAATTCAGCGTGCTAAGTGGACGGATCGCCGCATGACCGAGGACATCCTGATTCCGCCGCCGGCCGCCACGCACACTTCGCCAAGCGACCTCGGCCTGGCTTCTTAGTATGTAGCACAGGCACTCCTGCCTGTGTGGTTTTTGGCCAGATGTCCATGCACAGCGCACAGGCAAGAGTGCCTGTGCTACTAAGTGCGACCGAAGCGGCACGCAGCCGCGCTTCGATCAATGAAAATCGTGTGAACCCGGCTCGGCGCGCGTCACCGTCAGCGCTTCGATGTGCTCCACCTTTACGGACGTGACGTTGTCCAAATTCTGCAATCGTCCCTCAATCAACAAATACGGATGATGCACCACCACGGTATGGTCTTTGTCAAAAAGCTGCGGCGTGATGATCGCATTGGCAATTCCCGTTTCATCTTCCAGGCTTAGAAATACGAAGCCCTTGGCGGTTCCCGGGCGCTGCCGCGCAATCACCGCTCCCGCCACGCGCACGCGTATGCCATCCGGCAATTTCGGCAATTCGCTCGCCGCACGCACGCCCGCCGCACGCAACGCCGCGCGGTGATAGGCCAGCGGATGCGGGCCCACGGTCATTCCGGTACCGAGAAAATCCGCCACCAGGCGTTCTTCCGGGTTCATCGGCAATAAGGGCGAGCCTTCCCTGTGCTTTTTTCTTCCGCGGCCATCGCCAGCGTGGTTTGTGGAATTTCTTCCGCCATACTTTCCAGTATCGCGCCCGCTAGCTCTTCCAGCAGCGGCCCGGCGTTACGCGCGGCGCGTTCCACCTGCCACAATGCGTCGCGCCGATGGAATCCGCGTTCGCCGGAAATAAAATTGAGCGCGCCCACCGCAGCCAGTGCGGTTAACTCCGCTTTTTGGATACCCGGAACGCGGCGTTTTAATTCTTCAATGGAGGCAAATTTGCAAATGGCGCGCTGCCGCGCAATCTCCCGGCCGGTTTCCGCGCGCAGCCCTTTCACGTAACGCATGCCCAGGCGCACCGCAAAGCCCGCGGGCAATTTTTCCAAATGACATTCCCAGTTCGAGCACGTCACATCGATCGGGCGAAACCGCAGGCCATGCCGCTGTGCGTCCTTCACCAGGTCGCCGGCGAATAAAACCCCATCGGCTGATTGTTCAGCATCGCCGCCGTAAACGCCGCCAGGTAATGGCATTTCAAATACGCGCTGGCATACGCGATCAGCGCAAAGCTCGCCGCATGCGACTCCGGAAATCCATACAGCGCAAACGAGCCAATGGCCTGCACGATGCGGTCTTGCGTCTCGCCATAAATACCATTCCTCGCCATGCCGGCCCGCAGTTTCACTTCCACTTCTTTCATCCGCTTTTCCGAGCGCTTAAATCCAAACGCGCGCCGCAACTCTTCCGCCTCGCTCCCGGAAAATCCCGCCGCGATCATCGCGATGCGCAACAATTGCTCTTGAAACAGCGGCACGCCCAATGTCCGATCCAATACCTTTTCGAGTGACGGGTGCAAACACTCCGCTTTTTCTTTCCCTTGCCGCCGCTGCAAATACGGATGCACCATCTTTCCCACGATCGGCCCCGGCCGGATAATCGCCACCTGCACCACGATGTCGTAAAAACACGCCGGCTTCAGCCGCGGCAGGCAGGACATTTGCGCGCGGCTTTCGATCTGAAACATGCCCACGGTGTCGGCTTTTTGCAGCGCACCGTAAACCGCGGATCGTCCGCCGGCAATTTTCCCAGGTCCACCTCTTCGCCGTAATCGCTGCGAATGATGTGCGATGGAATCTTCCAGCACCGCCATCATGCCGAGGCCCAGCAAATCCACTTTTACGATTCCCATGTCCGCGCAATCTTCTTTGTCCCATTGCACCACCACGCGGCCCGGCATGGTGGCCGGCTCGACCGGCACAATCGAATCGAGCTGCCCCTGGCAAATCACCATGCCGCCGGAATGCTGCCCCAGATGGCGCGGCAAATCCTGCACCGCCTGGCACAACTCGAAGAATTTCCGGATGCGCGGCTGTTTCAGATCAAATCCCGCATCGCGGAATTGCCGTTCCAGCGTGTCGTTCGCATCGCGGTACTCCCACGCACCCACCAAACTCGAAAGCCGCGCCAGCGTCTCCGCATCAAAAGAAAGCACTTTGCCGATTTCCCGTGCCGCGGACTTCCCGCGATAGGTAATTACGTTGGCGGTCATCGCCGCGCCGAGCTTTCCGTAACGTTCGTAAACATACTGAATGGCGCGCTCGCGCTGATCGCCGCTGGGCAAATCCAGATCGATGTCCGGCCAATCGTCGCGCTTCTCGGAAAGAAATCGCTCGAACAGCAGTTCCATCTTCACCGGATCCACCGCGGTAATTCCCAGTGCATAGCACACCGCGCTGTTGGCCGCCGACCCGCGCCCTTGCACCAGAATATTTTTCTCGCGGCAAAAGCGCACGATGTCCCACACAATCAAAAAATATCCGGGCAAATCCAGCTTTTCGATCAGCGCCAGTTCGCGTTCCATCTGCTGTCGGGCCTTCTCGTGGTTCGCGCCATAGCGCCACAGCATTCCTTCGTGCGCTTGCGCGCGCAGAAAGCTCATCTGCGTCTCGCCCTGCGCCACGGGATACTCGGGAAATTTGTAGCCCAAATCGTTCAACGTAAATTGCAACCGCGCGGAAAGTTCCTGCGTATTCGCAATCGCTTCCGGCAAATCGCGGAACAGCCGCATCATCTCGGCCGGCGATTTTATGTGGCTCTCGCTATTCCTGCTCAGCAGACGGCCCGCGTTGGCCAGCACACGGTGATGGCGCAAGCAGGTAAAGACATCCAGCATTTGCCGCTGTTCCGGACGCGCGTGGCGCACGCCATTGGTGGCCAGCAGCGGCAATTTTAATTGCCGCGCGATTTCTACGGCGCGGCGTTACGCGCTTCTTCTCTCGCGGCAGAAATGCCGCTGCAGTTCCACATAAACATTTCGCGCGCCGAACAATTCACAAAGTTGCGCGACGCGTTTGCGCGCGGCGCGCATTCCACCGCTGTTCCAGAGCGTGCGCCAACGCACCTTCTTCTCCGCCGGTTAAACAAATCAGTCCCCTGCTGAATTCCGCCACTTCTTGCGGCGCACGCTTCCTTCCCCTTTGGCGGCGCGCAATTTCATTTGCGTGATCAGCCGGCAAAGATTTTGGTAGCCTGTCGCGCGATTTCACCAGCAAAGCGTAACGCCAGCCATTCGTGGCCGTCACTTCCGCGCCGATATGCGCCTTGATGGAACGAGTGCGCCTTCACCGCCGCCAGATGAAAGCGCGCGGCGCCGTAAACGCCATCGCGATCGAGCATCGCCATCGCGGACATTCCATTTTCCGCGCACACGCGCGATCAACTCTTCCGGAATCGCCGCGCCTTCCAGAAAACTGAATGCCGACCGCGCATGAAGTTCGGATATACATCAATCGTACACCCCCCGCGCGAACCAGCTTTGGCGCACGACGTCGAAATAAATCCGGTAACGGCCGATTTCCGCGACACAGAGTTTTCTCTTTGCGCGTATTTTTTTGTGAAGATATTTTTTGGCTGAGCGCAGACTTTTAGCGTTTTAATACTTTTCTGTTTGCGTGCTGGTCTTTGCCCGCGAAGCGAACTTCCAAATCCCATTCGTCCTCGATCCATTGCTCTTCGCGCCACCACTCGCCCGATGTTCGCCAAGGCCCAGAAGCTTTCTGCACCTCTCCACGCCGGCCTTGCAAAAAGACTTCGGCCGGCTGCCCTTCGCGCGAGTTCACCGTTGATCGGCAGAGGTGGACGGAATACACGGAAAGCTCATGGCTGCGGCATTTTTCCGTAAAATGTTTTTCTGACTCAATTTCTTTGTAACTGCGCATGTTTTTAGCAATCTTTTTCTTGGCCTGCTGAATTTGCTTCTTCACGCTCCGGCGAAAATCGCTCGATGCGAAACTCCCCCGGGCGATGCGTATCCACCACTTCCGCCGACCCCACATTCCCTTCTCCCACCACGCTCGCGAGCCGTGCCAACGTCAGCTCCAGCTTCTCCACATCCGGGAAGATTGGTAAAAAAAGCCCACGCTGCGTGACGCGCGGGTTCGCCGCTTCTGCGGTTATCAGTACTTTTACGATCGGGGCACCCGGGGGGCTTGCCTGCAGGCGTAGTCGCAGCAATTTCAGCAGCAGTTTTGAATCACGCATCGGCACAGGAAGCTGCATGGTGCGTTCGTAAATTCCCGGCAAGTTTTTGGCACGCACAACTTCGGTGCGCACATCTAGCGCATTTTCAAATGCCGGTTGCAAATCGAAGCGCACGCGCAACAAGCTGGCCGCCAGCGCTCGTGCCGTTAAACGCGTGCAAAGCTGATCCAGCAGCCGACCCAGCACAAAGGACAGTGGCTCGAGTTCTTCCACCGCATCATCCAGTTCCATCTCTTCCTCAAAAACCAGCTCCGCCTCAGCCACCACCAGCGCACGCGAAGTCGCACCCCGTGCCAGCGTTCGCAACCCCACGCCCGCCTGCCCCATCCGCTCGGAAAGCTGCAGTACCGGCAACCGCGCCAGCTCCGCGCAAGTTTTTATTCCCCAAAGCGCCAGCGTCTCCGCAATCTCCTCGGGCGGTGAAAGCACACTGATTGGCAGCTCTCCAATCCGCGATGCTTCTTCTCCCGCGGCAATCAACGTAATCCCCGCAAACCCGCGCGCAGCCATTTCCGCAGCGGGAATATTTTCCGCAATCGCCACGTTCACGCGCAGTCCGCACTCCGCAGCTCGCGCCACCAGCAATTCCGCAATTTTTTCTTCCGAACCCAGCAGCACCGACAATCCTGCGACATCCACAATAATCAAATCTGCCGCCGTCTCCTCCACGCGCGGCGATACCGACCACCCCACATCGCGCAACGCCGCATGCGATGTCTTGTCCGCCGCCACCGACCGCGCGCGAATTTCCACTTCCGCAAACTGCACCGCATTGGCCTTGGTCATCCCCACAAAAATCCCTGCAGCGAGCGCTGCAGCATTCGCCGCCACCACGCTAAACAGTGGCGGCGCATTTCCATCGATCAACGCAATGGCCCGTCCGCGCAATCCAGGCTCCGCGCGCAAGACGGCCTGCACCATAAATTCCGGAACGTAAATAGCTGCGAATGCCATATTGCAATCTGAAAATCATCTCTGCCGCGCAAATCAAAAAATGTGTCGGATCTGCGGTGCTTGCGGTTTTGGGGACGCGTTACCCAGCGCTCACGCGCTGGGCTAAATTGTGCCGCGCCTACGCGCTTTGTAGGGGAAATGCTGCGCCCCAGTCCAGGCGTACGAATCAAATGTTTTCGTTTTAATTTCTTCCGGCAAATTAAAATAGTTTTTTAATCTTTTTCCCCATGCAAATAATTCCATTCCGTTTTAATTGCAAACCCCGTCGCATTCATCCGCTTCTCATCCATTTTCCGCGCATCAATCGAAAGCACCCGATCCGTCATCCAGCGGTCCGCCGTCTCTCGATTCCCGCGTGTTCGCGTATCTTCTGTCTGCATTCGTGAGCGCACCACCTCCACCCAGCTCTTCGTGCCTTCCAGCAAGCATCCTGGCGCGTGTGCATTTTTTCTTCGCGCATGATCGTCCCCCGCCAGCTCGGGAGACGAGCGCACAGCCAGGATTGGCTGTGCCACAGGGTCAAGCGCGCGCGATGTCTCTCGCGACGTCTCCTGCGACGTTTCACGCCAAATGCCCGCCTCGCCCTCCATCCGCAATACCAGCGACGCGCAGGTCTTGGCATGCGACTCCTGCCCCAGTAAAAAAAGTATCGTCGGCGTATTTTCCACCGCGCGGCGAAAGCGAAACCACACACTCAACTGCACCTGCCGCACCACGCGCGGCGCCACATCGCTCAAATCTAACGCAATCAACCCAAATCCCCCGCCCTGAATCAGCAAATCCGTGGCCCGCAACGCCTGCTCGATATTTTTGCAGCGCACCCACAGCAACTGCCGCAAGCTCACGCCCGCCGCCAGCGCTGTCGCCGGATCAAACGCATCTCGCCCATCCACCAGCGCGCACACTTCGCCAGCGCGCGTGCGTGCCGCCAGCGCCGCCAGCAGCAAACTCGTCCGCCCGCTACTGGCCCCGCCAAAAATTTCCGTCAAGCATCCGCGCGGCAACCCCCCCGTCAACTCATCAATTTCTGCGATGCCGGTGGATACCGTCTCCACCACCGATCGGTCGCGATACTCCAGCGGCGCCACCACGCGCCCCGCCAGCGCCGTCTCCACCTGCAAACGCAAAGCCGCTGCTCGACTACTGATGGGCATTCAGCACATTCCTGGACATCCCGGCGGAAAAGGCGAGGTAGAGGAGGAGTTACAATATTCGCTTTTTGTTCGCCTACAAGAAAAATAATCTGCTACCGCGCCGTCTTTGTCAAGCGCTCTAACTTTTGTTTTGTTTCAACGATTTAAGAACGGATCAGTTCCGGTTCAAGAAGCGCGCCTAACCGTCGGAGCGTTCATCGGGCAAAACACACGTCGGGTTATATGGCGAAAATTCCAGCGCGGCCTCCGTCCCCTTCGCGGCCATCGGGCGATCTCGCCATTCTTCAATCTGAAACTCCACGAATCGTCTCGTGCCACCCGAACAATGCTCCGGATCCTTCTCCGACCAATTCACGTGCGCCGTACCTGTAAGCTGCAGCATTCTTCCGCCGCGAAAATTCGGCACTAGCATCCCGAAGTGCGCGTCCACCAGCAAATTTCCCAACGAATTGAACAGGCTGTTCCCGGAATAATCAGGAATGCGCAGCGTAGTGCCATCCACGACTTCAACGAAACCTGGATTCCCGCCGCGATGCGAAGCGTCCGCCCCGCGTTCGGGATGCCCCGTCGCCAAAAATAAAACGTCCGTCGCCTTAAGCAGCGCGATTTGCGCTTTCCCCAGCTTGCGGCCCTGCAAGCGGCACGTTTCCCGGCCGCGCCACCGGCGGCACCGGACACCTCAAACTCGCGTCGCGTGATGTACTTCGGGCAATTCACATACGACTCTTCAACATGCAACGTCAATTTGCCATCCTCGAAGTGCCCGCGCCCGTTGACGCGCAATCTCTGACGGTTGTGCAACTGGATGATCAGACACTCCCATATGATCGTCGCTCGCGCAAATTCCCCCACAGCACATCGCCAGGATCGTTCTCCGCGGCGTCCACGGTAATCCTCAGCGTTTTGCGATCGTCTGGCTCCATGAACCCCGCCGCGCCGAGAAGAATTGATGCCCATCGCCGGCCCTGGCGTCGCGACTGCTCATAATCGCCATCTTCTGCGCACGAATAAAATTCAGCGCGCCAATCATCAGCTTGTCGCCGATCATCGCGCCGTTCGATTCGCCTTCGGCCGTTTCGCCGGCAAGCTTCTGGGCCCGCAATTCCCCTTCATGGAATGGAGTTGTTTCGCTCATGCAACCTCGTTCATGCAACTCGTTCATGCAACTTTCGATCCCGCAAGCCACGTTCGCACCGCAAAACGCGGCCCGCAACCGCAAACCGCGCTTCGCAAACATTCATCTTTCAACTTGTCAGTGAACGTTCTTCGCCAGAAATGCTCGCATATACAGTGCAATTACCGCACCGTCCTCTTCCAGCGCGAAATGCCCGGTATCCAACATATGGATTTCCGCGTTCGGCACATCCCGCAAGAAAGCCTGAGCGCCCGGCGCGATAAAGATGGGATCGTTCTTGCCCCACACGATCAGCACTGGTGGCTTTTTCTCGCGCATATATTTTTGCCACGAGGGATACAGCGGAGGATTCGTGCGGTAATCATAAGCCAGCGACAGTTGCACCTGGTTGTTTCCCGGACGATCCAGAATCTCCTGATCCGAGTGGTACGCATCCGGGCTCACATGTTCGGGATTGCGAAAACCCTGCGTGTACTGATATTTCGTGGTGGCAAACGTCAGCAACTTCGCCGTCTGAGCTTCGGTGGCCGCGTTGCGTTCCTTCCAGAGTGGATAAAAATACTCCGCCCAGAATGGCCCCAAACCTTCGTCATACGCATTGCCGCTCTGCGTGATGATGGCCTGAATCCGTTCAGGATGCCGCGTGGCCAGTCGGAATCCCACCGGCGCGCCGTAATCCATGATGTAAATCGAATATTTCTGAACGCCCAGCTGATCCAGCAAATGATCGACGGTATCCGTCAGATGGTCAAACGTATACGCGTACTGCGCTGGGGCAGGCTGGTCGCTGTAGCCATATCCCGGATAATCCGGCGCCACCACGTGATATTTGTCGCTCAGCCGCGGAATCAGTTCGCGGAACATGTGCGACGAACTCGGGAAGCCATGCAATAGCACGATCGTCGGCGCATCTTTCGGGCCTGCTTCGCGATAAAATATTTTGAGTCCGTCCACCTGTGCGGTGTGATATGTCACGCGTGCCACATCTATCGCCGCGGTATCGATCACCTGCGCATTCGCAATACTCGCACCGGCCGCCAAAACAAGTAAAAGCAGGGTTTTCCACCACGATTTACCGATCATTTCGTCCTCATTTCTAATTGAAGATCGGCTTCCCGATTCCAGCTACGAATCGCCGGTCCTGGGTTGCAGCATGCTAACAGGTACAGACTTCCCTAAAAATCGAAAAGTCTCAGGAAAATAGAGCAAGTCATCACAAAGGAGCCAACCATTCGTCCTGGCCGAACGAACTGCACGATAAATCTGCTCGGCTACGGAAAGAAGGAACACAAATTTATCTGTGGCGAATATAAAGCGAACATGTAAGGATGTTTCGTGTCTTCTTCACCGCATTCGATGCACCACTCACTATCTAAGATCAACGATCGCGCTCATTTCCTACCATGGTCATCCGCATACCGAATCTACCGCGCCGCATCTAAACTCATTGCCGCCAGCAAGGCCACCAGGGCTAGAGAGGATTGATCGGTTTACCCGTGTCTGAGCGCCACAAACTCGCCTTCAAAAGCGTACCTTCCGCCTCCAGTGCATTAGAGCTTTTCCACCCCGCGGTGCGCGACTGGTTTGCGGCAGTGTTTCCTGCGCCTACGCAGCCGCAGCTGGACGGCTGGCCGGCGATCGCGCGCGGCGAATCCACGCTGATTCTGGCGCCAACCGGCACCGGCAAAACGCTGGCGGCATTTTTGTGGTGCATCAATCGCATCATGTTTACGCCAGTGCCCGCCGAAGCGCAGCGCTGCCGCGTTGTCTACATCTCTCCCATCAAGGCGCTCGCAGTGGACGTCGAGCGCAACCTGCGCGCTCCGCTTGTGGGCATCGCGCAGGCCGCGCAGCGCCGCGGCGCGGACTTTCACGAGCCGGCAATTTCCATCCGCACCGGCGACACGTCTCCGGCCGAGCGCGCCCGTTTTCAGCGCCATCCCGCCGACATCCTAATTACCACCCCGGAATCGCTCTACCTTCTGCTGACCTCGAACGCTCGCGACGCTTTGCGTTCGGTGGAAGTCGTAGTCATCGACGAAATTCACGCCATCGTTCCCACCAAGCGCGGCTCGCACCTGGCGCTCTCCCTCGAACGCCTCGAACATCTTGTCGGCCGGCCGTTACAGCGCATCGGTCTTTCCGCCACGCAGCGCCCGCTGGAAGAAGTCGCGCGCTTTCTCGGCGGCGCCGATCTTTCCGCAACAGAAACTTTCGCAGCAACATGCGACGACTGAGAAAGCCGCAAAAGAGACAGCAGTTTCACCTTCAACACAAGCTTCCGAAACAACCAGCACGGCGTCGCAAGCCGCGGACGTCCCCGAAGAAGCGCTCGCGGAATTTGAGTCTTCGGCGTTCGCGCCCATCTATCGCCCCGTCACCATCGTCGACGCCAGCGAGCCAAAGCGCCTCGACCTGCGCGTGGAAGTTCCTGTCGAAGACATGGCGCGGCTCGACGAACTCGAGACCTGCCCAGCGGACCGGCGTCGCAAGGTCCGGTGCGCCGTTCGATCTGGAGCGCGATCCATCCAAAGCTGCTCGAACTGGTTCGCGCGCATCGCTCCACTTTGATCTTCGTCAACAGCCGCCGCCTCGCCGAACGCATTTCCGGCGCCATCAACGATCTCGCCGGAGAAACGCTGGTGCGCGCGCATCACGGCAGCGTCGCCGCCGCGCAGCGCAAAGAAATCGAAGACCGCCTGAAACTCGGCACGCTGCGCGGCATCGTCGCCACCTCTTCTCTCGAACTCGGCATCGATATGGGCGCGGTCGATCTGGTGATCCAGATCGAATCGCCGCCGTCGGTCGCCAGCGGGATGCAGCGCGTGGGCCGCGCCAGCCACAATGTCGGCGCCACCAGCAACGCCGTCATTTTTCCGAAATATCGCGCCGATCTGGTGGCCTGCGCCGCCATCACGCGAGCCATGTATCGAGGGCCAAGTCGAATCGGTGCACTATCCGCGCAATCCGCTGGACGTTCTGGCGCAGCAGATCGTCGCCATGGTTGCGCATGGACGATTGGACGGTAGAGAATCTCTTTCGACCTAGTCCGTTCGCGCCGCGCCCTACGCCGCGCTAACTCGCTCCATCTTCGAAGGCGTGCTCGACATGCTTTCCGGCCGCTACCCTTCCGACGAATTCGCGGATCTGCGCCCGCGCATCACCTGGGACCGCGTAACGAACAAACTAACCGCCGCAAGGTTCGCAGCGCGTGGCCATCATCAATGGCGGCACCATTCCCGACCGCGGCCTGTTACGGCGTGTTTCTTGCCGGCGCAACACGCGGCGCGCGCGTCGGCGAACTCGACGAAGAAATGGTTTTCGAGAGCCGCACCGGCGACACCATCATTCTCGGCGCGACCACCTGGCGCATCGAAGAAATCTCGCATGATCGCGTCATGGTTTCGCCCGCGCCCGGCGAACCCGGCAAGATGCCGTTCTGGCATGGCGATGCCGCCGGCCGGCCCGCCGAATTCGGCAGAAAAATCGGCGAAATGACGCGCGAGCTGCTGCGCCTGCCGCGGCCGGTGGCATTCACCAAACTGGTCGAAGAACACAGCCTGGACGCCAACGCCGGCGGAAAATCTGCTGCGCTATCTGGAAGATCAGGCCGCCGCCACCGGCACGCATTCCCAGCGACCGAGGATATCCTGATCGAACGTTTGCCGCGACGAACTGGGCGATTGGCGCGTCTGCGTGCTCACCCCGTTTGGCAGCCGCGTCCATGCGCCGTGGTGCATGGCCGTCACGGCGAAACTGCGCGCAGAGCGCGGCATTGAAGTCGAATCCATGTGGTCGGACGATGGCTTCGTCATCCGCCTGCCGGACAGCGACGACAACCATCCGACTCCGAAGATGTTGCTGCCGACTCGCAGCCGAGATGCAGCGATCTGGTGCTGCGGCAGCTCGGCAGCACGTCGCTGTTCGCGGCGAAATTCCGCGAAGCGGCGGGACGCGCGCTGCTCTTGCCGAAGCGCCGCGCCGGGCGTGCGCGCGCCGCTCTGGCAGCAGCGCAAACGCGCCGCCGATCTTGCTGGCCGTGGCTTCGCAGCTATCCGTCGTTCCCGATGTGCTCGAAGCCTATCGCGAGTGCATGCGCGACGTTTTCGATTTGCCGGCCGCGGCCGATATTCTCGCAGCAATTCGAGCGCGGCGCGATCCGCGTCACCACGGTCGAATCCGATGAAGCCGTCGCCCTTTGCCTCGGCGCTGCTGTTTTCTTACATCGCCAATTACATTTACGATGGCGATGCGCCGCTCGCCGAACGCCGCGCGCAGGCGCTTTCCATCGACCAGTCGCAGCTCGAAGAGATGCTCGGCGACAGCGATTTGCGCGAACTGCTGGATCCGCGGCGCTCGACGAAGTCGAAGCGCATCTGCAATCGCTCGATCCGGATTATCACGCGCGGCATGCCGACGGCGTGCACGATCTGCTTCTGAAACTGGGCGATCTGTCCGACCCAGAAATCGTCGGCGCGCAGCGACACGTCCGGAAATCGCCGCTGCGATCGAGGAACTCGCAACTCCCGTCGCGCCGTCCGCGTGCGCATCGCCGGCGATTCGCGATTCATCCCCGTCGAGTACGCAGCGCGTTATCGCGATGCCCTGGGCATTCCGCTGCCGCCGGGACTAGCCGAGGTATTTCTCGCCAAGAGCGACGACCCGCTCGCGAAATTCTGCGCCGCTACGCGCGCACGCACGGGCCGTTCACCACCGCCGAAATTGCGGCGCGCTACGGCTTGCCGACTGCCACGGTCGAACCGGCTCTGCGCGCCCTGCATGGACTTGGCAAATTGCTCGAAGGCGAGTTCCGCCCCGGCGGCACGCATCGCGAATGGTGCGATCCCGAAGTGCTGCAGCAGATCCGCCGCAAAACCCTGGCGCGTCTGCGCCGCGAAATCGAGCCAGTCGAGCAGCGCACCTTTGCGCGGCTCGCGGCGCGCTGGCAAGGCGTCAGCGTGCGACGGCGCGGGCTCGATGCGCTGCTCGACACCGTCGAAAATCTGCAAGGGCGCTGCGATGCTCGCGTCCGAACTCGAACGCGAAATTCTTGCCAGCGCGCATCGCGCGACTATCATCACGCAGATCTCGATACGCTGATGGCCTCCGGCCAGGTCGTCTGGGTCGGCGTAGAACAGATCGGCGATCGCGACGGCCGTGTGGCGTTGTATCTCACCGAATCCCTGCCGCTTCTGCTGCCGCCGCAGGAGCTGCGCGGAGAAGCAGTTCCACTTTCTGAAAAAGCAACGCACATTCTCGAGTTCCTCGCAAAGAGTGGCGCATCGTTTTTCACGGGAATCCACGCGGCGCTAGGCGGAGGATTTCCCGGCGAGACGCGCGACGCGTTGTGGGAACTGGTGTGGTCCGGCCAAATCACCAACGACACGTTCCATCCGCTGCGCGATTTGCTGCGTCCCCGCGAAACCAAGCACGAACGCGGCACGACGTTCTGGCGGCGGCGCGCCGGGTTCGCCAGAATTCTTGCGGCGACTGCGCTCGCGCACCGCGGGAGGCGGTCCGGCGCAGGGGCGCTGGTCGCTGATCCGGCAGCACGTTTCCGGGTTACCTGCCGGGACGCCACCGATCACCGTCACGCAGTGGAGCGTAAACATCGCGCAGCAACTGCTGGTGCGCCACGGCATCGTGTTGCGCGAAACGGCCATTGCGGAAAACATTCCTCGCGGGTATCCGACCATATATCCCGCGCTGAAAACTATGGAAGACGGCGGATGGGTGCGCCGCGGCATGTTTGTTGCCGGGCTTGGCGCGGCGCAATTCGCCATGCCCAGCGCAGTCGACATGCTGCGCAGTTTGCGTTCCGAACCGCAAACGCCGGAGGCACTTTTTCTAACCGCCACGGATCCTGCTAATCCGTATGGCACGTTACTCCCGTGGCCACGCAAAGATTCGGACGATGCAGGGGACAACACAGGGGGCGCCGAAACAACAGCAATTGCGTCCGATGCTTCCTCCGAGACCTCCGCCGGCGCAAAGTTCACTGCGAAGGCTGCTGCACCCGCGAAGAAAACAGCTGCGGACGTGCGTGGCCTCATCAATACCGACGCAGCCAATTCCGTGTCGCTACCTGCAATGTCTCGCACACGCGGCGCTGGAGTGATTTTGATCAACGGAGGGTTGGCTGCGTTTTTCCGGCGGCAGAATCCGGCGATAAGAGTTTTTCTACCGGAGTCAGAGCCGGAGTTATCGCGCTTTTCCCGTGAATTAGGCAAGAAACTCGCAGAGATTGCGATTCGCCGCCAAGGCCGCAAAACTGGATTACTGATCGGCACCATCAATGACGTGATAGCGCGCGAGCACTTCCTTGCGCGGTTTCTCGAGGAAGCGGGATTCGTGGACACAACCTGGGGATTCCAGATGCGACGTGTCACACCGATTCCCATCGCCGCCGACGACATCAAAGAAGCGGCTAATGGCGCGGCCAACGACGACGAAGTCGACGAACCGGAAATTACAGGGAGCGCCTGATGCCCGAAGGAGACATGATTTTTCGCACCGCGCGCACGTTGCATCGCGCCTTGGCGGGACAAACGGTCACCGGCTTCGAGAGCGTGCTGCCAAAACTTACCCGCATGGATTTCGATTCCGCAGTGACCGGGCGGACCGTGGAAAAAGTGGAAGCACAGGGCAAATGGCTGCTGATGCACTTTTCCGGCGATCTGATTTTGCTGACGCACATGTTGATGAGCGGAGCCTGGCATATCTACCGGCCGGGAGAAGCGTGGCAATTGCGCCCCATCCATATGCGCATCGTGGTGAAGACGGAAAAGATCTGGGCCGTCGCGTTCAACGTGCCGATCGCAGAATTTCATACCGCGGACACACTGCGGCACCGCGAAGGCTTTAGAACATTGGGACAGGATGTGCTGGCTGCGGATTTCGATCCCGCGCATTCTGTGAACAGTCTCCGCGCGAATGGCGACCTCGAGGTTGGCGTCGCTTTGCTATCGCAATCGGTCATCGCGGGCATTGGAAATATCTTCAAGTCCGAAGTGTGTTTCGCGTCGGGAGTGAATCCATTTCGCCTCGTCGACACTCTGAGACTCGAAGAGCTACAACTCCTGGTAACCACAGCAAGAACATTTCTGCGCTCCAACGTCACGGCAACCTCGGGCGACCGAATCGTGACGTATCGCGGCATGCGCCGCACAGCGGGGCATGCCAAAAGCGCAGAGAGTTTATGGGTGTACGGCCGCAGGGGCAAACCTTGCCGCCAGTGCGGCACGCCGATCGAATCGCGCAAGCAAGGAACGGACGCGCGCACCACGTTCTGGTGTCCGCGATGCCAGCCGATGGTGGCGGCAGAAGAGCGCAAGGCTTCTGCTGGTTAGGCCGTTTACTCGAGGACCGATTCCCAAATGCGCAGATTTGTCGAAACCGCGGACGCCGTCGGCGCGACCTCCAAGAAGTTGGAAAAACTGCGTCTGATCAGCGAGTTCCTTAAGGGTTTGAATGTTTCCGATGCCGCGCTGGCGGCGCGATTTCTTTCCGCGCACGCCTTCGCCAGTCATGACGAGCGCACCTTGGGTGTCGGAGGAGCCAATCTTTCGCGTGTGATCGCCGAAGCGGCCGGCAAGGCGGGAGAAAACCTCGGAACGGCATACCGGAAGCACGGGGAACTTGGCGACATAACCGAAGAATTGCTGCGCGCCTCTCATCGCGATGGCGATTTGCCACTCGCGGAGGTCGCCACACTTTTTGCGGAGCTGGCGGCGGCGCGTGTGCAGTCGCACAAAACGGAATTGCTGGCGAAAGCCTTCGCTCGCGCCAGTGCCGGCGACGCGAAATACATCGTGAAAATTATTACTGGCGATTTGCGGATTGGATCGAAGGAAAGTCTGGTGGAGGAAGCTATCGCGAAAGCGTTCGATCAGCCGCTCGCGGAAGTGCGTCGCGCGAACATGATGACTGGCGATATTGGGGAGACGCTGGCGCTGGCCGCGGAAGATAGATTGGACAGCGCAGTCGTAAGACTGTTTCATCCGCTGGGATTCATGCTGGCGGCTCCGGTGGAAACCGCCGGCGATCTGTTTGATAAAGAGCTGGCGGAGGTCGAGGGTCCTGCACTGCTGGTGGAAGAAAAATACGATGGGATTCGCGCGCAGGTACACAAAGATAAAAATGGAAAAGTGCGAATCTTTTCCCGAACGCTCGACGAAGTAGTGGAATTCCCGGAGCTGGTACAACCCATCGCCGCGCTGCCCGGCGAATTGATTCTGGACGGTGAAATCCTGGCGTGGCGCGATACGCGACCCTTACCCTTCACCGAATTGCAGAAACGGCTCGGGCGCAAACGCGTGGACATGTGGATGGAGCACGATATTCCGGTGAAATTTGTAGCCTTCGATTTGTTGTATCGGGATGGCGAATTGTTGCTGGACGAACCGCTCGCGAAGCGCAAGATCTTGTTGGATGCGATCTTTGCTGGTGCGTCTGCAGCGTTGCGCGTTGCGGAGCAAACGGCTTGCCGCTCCGCGGAAGAAGTTTCGCTGGTGTTTCGCAATGCACTGGCCGCTGGGCACGAAGGAATCGTGGCCAAAGTTGCGGATTCGCCGTACATGCCGGGGCGGCGCGGCGGTTTCTGGTTCAAATTGAAAGAGCCGTTTGCCACGCTCGACGTGGTAGTGACCGCGGTGGAATATGGGCACGGGAAGCGGCACGCGGTGCTTTCGGATTACACTTTCGCAGTGCGTGATGGGGAGAAACTGCTGAATATCGGAAAGGCCTATTCGGGATTGACAGACGCGGAGATTGGCACGTATACAAAATATTTTTTGCAACACACCGTCGAGGATCAGGGATACCGGCGGACTGTCGAACCCAAGGTCGTCCTCGAAGTGGCGTTCAACAATATTCAGAAGTCCCGGCGGCATGAGAGCGGTTACGCGTTGCGGTTCCCGCGCATCGTGCGCATTCGTACCGATAAGACCGTGGCGGAAATCGATACTTTGGACAGCGTGGCGAAACTGTTTGTGCGGCAGGGGCAGGCTCGCGAACAAACTGATGCAACGGCGCAAACGAATCCTGCATGATTGGTACGTCAGCGCACACGGTGGCGCAGTATGCTGCGCCCTTTTACAAATGCGGCGGCAAAGTTGTCGACGCGTTACGGTTGACGGCCGCCGGGCATCTCGCTCGATCGTGTTGGCAGATTGATTTCGCGGATGGGCAAGTCAACTTCGCCGGGGCGGGCTGGCGGCTCCAGACCGTCGGTCAGCAGAAGGCCTTGCAGGGTGATGGCGTTGACCCAGAGTTCTTCCAGGGCGGAGATGTAACCATCGTGCAGCTCGAAGAGGGTTTGCTGGATCTTTAGCACTTGTGATGGAGGCCAGCATCAAGCCATATTTATTGGAAACTAGTTCGTAGGATTTTTGGGCGCGCGGAAGCAGCTGATTGGCATATTGCTCGACCATAATCCGGGAATTGCGATACAAGCCCAGGACCTCCGCGGAACGCTCGCGCAGGGTAAGTTCCACCCGCGTGGTCTCTGCCTTCGCGCGCTGAATATCGCTTTGCGCGGCCTGAATGCTGCCCTGATTGCGATTGAAAATGTGTAGTTGTACGCCGACTTCGGCGAAGCCGATCAAACCAACTCCGCGGTGACTAGGAGGATCGAGAAACTCGTTATCTTGCGATAGACCCGCTCGGAATTCGAGATCGGGAATGGGCTCGCGGCGGGCGCGAGTGAGTACGGCATTGGCTCGGTCCACGCCAGCTTGCGCGATGGCCACGGCCGGACTGTCGCGGAGGAGCGTTTCAATGGTTTTATCTTCGTCGAGGTCCGGCAAGTCGCGGTCGAGGTAACCAGCCACCGTACCCATTTCAAGGCTGGAATTTCCCACCACGGCGGCGAGAGCGCGCCATTCCTGGCGCAGCATATTTTCCTGGAGCATCACATCCATCTCAAGCTTTTGCTGTGCGACCTCGGCTTGCAGCACTTCACTTTCGTCGGACTGGCCGGTGTTTTTGAGCTGCCTCGCGGTCTTTACAGTTTCACTGGAAATTCCCACGAGGTCTTTTTTGGAGTCCAGCATCTCTTGCGCGGAGAGCACACGATAGTAGGCGATGCGCACGGCGTTCATGACGCGCAACTGCTGCTCGTGAGACTCCATCTCGGCGATGCGCACATCCTGACCGGTTACCTTGCGATTTAGCGCGAGTTTGCTCCCGGTGACGAACGCTTGCGATACGAATGCGCCTTGCTCGCCGCCGCCAAATGCGCCGCCGCGGATTTCGTCGCCGGCATAGCCGACCGTGGGATTCGGAGGAAGTCCCGATTGCAGCTGGCGGGCCTTGGCCGCGGCGATTTCCGCGGTTGCCTGCACGAGCGTGGGATTTTTTTCGAGGGCCATTTTCTCCAGGTCTTCGAGTGTGATCAGTTTGCCGGTGGGATTTTCTTGCGAGCGGCCCATACGCGGGAGTTCGGGCTTCACCAGGGGAATGTTTCCGTGGTGATGGTGCATTTCTTCGACATCGATCATTTGCTGTGGCGGCTCTTGCTGTGCTGGCTGCTGCGTGGCCGGGTCTTGCTTGGCGGAGTCTTGGGCGCGCGCAAGCTGTGGCTGCAGCGCTGGTATGACAACCGCGGCGAGTAGCAAGATTTTGGCGATTCTGGTCATCGGCGTTCTCCTAATTCTTTTCCTGGCCTCGTTATTTTTGAATGAAGGCCTTGTCGCATCTCGTCGTGCCTAAGAGTTCGTGTTGAACACACCAATTGAGGTCCGGGCGGCGCCGCAGAAAGCAGATTCCTCGCTTCGCGAGGAATGACAAATTAGCGCTTAGTGTTGCTCGTGATCCTCGTGGTGATCGTGATCGTCATGATCTTCGTGGTGGTGATGTTCTGGCACCGGTGTGGGCTTGTCGATTACTCCGCGGCGTTTCAGTTCCATGATTTCGTCATATTTTTCCGGCGGCAGCACGCGCACCAGGGTCATCATGCCCATCATGTTGGCGCTCCAGTTTCTGGGCAGCCCGTGGGTTTCGGGTTTGGCTACCGCTTCGTCCATGCCCATATCCATGAAGGCGTCTTGCGGAAAGCCGGAGACGGAATTGGCGTCATCCGCTATGGGGGCGTGATGAACGTGTTGAAAACCGACGGTGTTTGCGAGAGTTTGCATCTGACTTAGGGCTTGGGGATCGTTGGTTGAGGTGGTCATGATCATGCGGTCTTCGACCACCGCTCCGTTCAGCAATAAATCGGACATGCTGTTCATCATGTGGTGCGGCAGGTGACAGTGGAGCATCCAGTCGCCGGGATACTTGGCGTCAAATTCGAGATCGCGCGCCTGCGCGACACCTACCAGTACGGTGTTCTCACGACGCCATGTGGATTCGGGCGAGCGGCCGGCTTCCGTGCCGGTAACCACAAACTGATTACCGTGCAGATGCATTGGATGGTGGTCCATGCCGAGATTCACGATGCGGATGCGCACGCGGCTGCCTAGCCGCGCGATGAGCGGCGTGGTGGCAGGGGCGGAGACACCATTGAACGTAAGCCAATTGAATTCCATGTTGGCGGTATTGGGGATGGTGCTGTCCGGCAGGATGGCCCATTCCTGCAAGATGATTCCGTAGTCGTGATCCACGCGCGGCTGATAGGGTTTTTCGGGATGCAGGATAAACATGCCGATCATGCCCATCATTTCCTGCATGGCGCCGTGCGAATGGTAGAAGTACGTTCCTTCTTGATGGAGCGTGAACTCGTAGACAAAGCGGCCGCCGGGAGGAACCGGCTGTTGCGTGACGTACGGCAGGCCGTCCATGGCGATGGGAATTTCCAGGCCGTGCCAGTGAACGGTGGTGGATTCGGGGAGATGATTCTCAAAGATGATGCGGACGCGATCGCCCTGATTGGCTTGAATGGTGGGCCCGGGGCAGGTGCCGTTGTAGCCCCAAACGTCCATCATTTTGAAGGGAACGAGTTGGCGTTTGACCGGTTCCGCAATCAGGTGGAACTCCTTTACGCCACCATCCATTCGGAACGGAAGATTCGGCAAGTCTGGCGTGTCGACAGGAAGGGAGATGGCGTCGTAATGGACAGCTTCCTTTTTTCCCGTCGGCTTCATGCCGGGCATATCGCCCGACATTTGCATTTCTTGGGCGCATAGCACCTTGGCCGAAGCGAACACTCCTGCTCCCGCCAAAACATTCCACAAAAAGCCGCGCCTGCTGCTCATAAATTTATCCTTTCAAAGGCAAACGAGCGAAATTCGACAAGTGTAACCAGTTATTAGCGACGCGCGCTTTATGTCAAAGTGCGTGAGCGCACTATCGCCGAATCAAGTGGGCTGACGCGAACTACAAGAGTAATTTCTAGATGCGGAGAGAAACTGGAGCGTCGGTGAAACTTCTAGGGTTCTCGGAAGTGTTACGGTGCCATGCGTGTCTGCGGCAATCCGTTAGCCGTGATCGTGTGGGCAGAAGTTCGGGTACGGAATGGTGCGCGACCATGCGTGACGCGGCGAAAGTGAAAGATCTTTCGATAAGCGCATTCACCTGCGCCAAGCTGGAACAATCTGGACGATAGCATCACCTTCACGTCCGTTTCCGTTGCACATCCCGTGCAAACGGCATCTTGATCATCGTTCTGAGCCGGAAGGTTGATGCTCTTGGGGCTGTATTGCGACGCCATCTGGTGATGATGTGCGTGACCGTTCCCCGAGGATGGCGTGCAATGGACGGCACACATCGTGAGGAGCAAAGAATTGGTCCCCAGCGAGGCCAGCGCCAAAAGCGCAATCGTTAGTCTGAAGTGCATCGGGCTTTAGAGTACATCGGAGGCTTGGAGGTTACAACGAGTACAAGTGCATGCGCACGGATCAGGCGTGCGGATGGGATTTGTCGTAGATGTCCATCAGCTGGCGGATGGAGGCATGGGTGTATTTTTGCGTGGTGGAGAGCGATTGGTGGCCGAGAAGTTCCTGGATGGCACGAAGGTCGGCACCATCGGCCAAAAGATGCGTGGCGAACGCGTGGCGGAGCGAGTGCGGATGCAGATCCCAATTCACATTGACCAGGCGAACGTATTTTTTGACGATGCGACCCACGGAACGCTGCGTGAGGCGGCGGCCGGCGTAATTCAGAAAAACCGCTTCGGTGTGCGGCGCGGCGCGGCGGCTGGCGCGCGAGCCCGCCGATTGCAGCAAAAGTTCCTGGCGCAACGGCCAGTATTTATCGAGAGCTTCCTGAGCTTTGCCGCCGTAAGGTACGACGCGCTCTTTGTTGCCCTTGCCGCGGACCCGCAGCATGCGTTCGTGCTGGTCGATGTCGACCAGGTTGAGACCAGTAAGTTCGCTGACGCGGAGGCCGGCAGCGTAGAGAAGCTCGAGCAAGGCGCGATCGCGCGGCAAGAGCAGCCCTTCTTCAACTAACCGGGTTTTGGGTGTTTTGCTTTTTGTGGCGCGCGCGAGTTCGAGAACAGTGCCGGCGGTTCCCGGGACCGGATTGCGGCGGGGCTAACTGGTTCAGGAAAGCATTCATCTCTTCGGCGGAAAGCACGCTGGGAATGCGCTTGGGAAGTTTGGGCGTCGGAACCAAGCGGGCCGGGCTTTCTTTCAGCAAACCTTCGCGCACGCAATACTTGAAAAAGGAACGCAGCGTGGCCAGCTTGCGAGCGATGGAGCTTTTTTGTAATCCCTGATCGTGAAGATGCGCGACGAATTCGCGGATTACGTGGTGAGTGACGGCCGCGAGCGCAGGGGGCTGCAGGCCCGGTGGTGAGAGATAGGTGATGAATTGGGCGAGGTCTTTGCCGTAGTTGGAAATGGTGTGCGGAGACGAGTTTTTTACGGAGCGGAGATAACCTAGGTATTTTTCGATAGCCTGGATCATTTGGGGCGGTTTAATGCCTTGTCTAGTATAGATGCAGAATCCGTTCTGGGCGCTTGTTTGGCGCGGATTGTTCGGCGGAATGCTTTCGTTTCGCGTCGCGAGGTGCGTGGGGGCGAAAGGGAACACGATAGGTTTAGGTTGTGCTGCTGCCGATGCACGGCAAAAGACAAGGCCGGGACTAAAGCCCGGCCGCTACAAAGGCGAATTGCGGTTTCTGGTTACGATTTGGCGCCGGCGGGGACAGGTTCTTCTTGTTGCGGTGCGGGCGCGACGGCAGGTTCGGGAGCCAGTTTTTCCCAGTCGCAGCCTTCTTTTAGGCACGTGTAGACGGTGCCGATTTTGGATTTCTTCTCGACGATGAACGGCGCGCCGCATTTCGGACAGGGCTCCGGGATGGGCATGAACGGCGTGGTGAAATCGCAGTCCGGATAGCGGGAGCAACCGTAGAAAATTCGCGGCCGCCGCGACCGCCCTTTCCGGCGCTGCCGCGGCGCACGAATTCGCCTTCGGAGCACTTGGGACATTTGATGCCCATCGTCATGGGGCGCATGTACTTGCACTTTGGATAGCCAGAGCAGCCGATGAATTCGCCGAAGCGACCGTGTTTTTTGACGAGCTGCTGTTCGCAATGTGTGCACTTTTCTTCGAGGAGTTCGTCCGGTTGCCGGGCGATGCGCGTGCCTTCCACCAAGCGGCGCGTGGTCTTGCAGTCCGGATAGCCCGTGCAGGCCAGAAAGACGCCGAAGCGGCCGCGCTTGATAGCCATTTCCTTGCCGCAATTGTCGCAATACTCGATCTTATTTGCGTCGCCGGGTTCGGAGGCTAGTTCCGGGGCCAATCTTGGATGAAATCGCAATCCGGATAGCGCGAGCAACCCAGGAAAAAGCCGTGGCGGCTGATGCGTTCGAGGAGTTCCCCTTCGCCGCACTTTTCACATTTCTTGCCGGTGGGAATGCCGGCTTTGTAGGAGATCATCTCGTCGCCGGCCTTATCCAGGTCAACGACAAATTTTTCCCAGAATTCGCGGACCGCGTCGCGCCAGGGCAACTTGCCTTCTTCGATTTCGTCCAGTTCTTCTTCCAGGCGCGCGGTAAAGGTTACGTCGAAAATGTCGTCGAAACTCTTTACCAGCAGCACGCTGACTCGTTCGCCGAGCATGGTGGGCGTGAAACGGCCCTGATCCTTGCTGACGTACTCGCGCTCGACGATCGTCGAAATGATCGAGGCGTACGTGGACGGGCGGCCGATGCCCTTTTCTTCCAATTCCTTTACCAGCGTGGCTTCCGTGTAGCGCGGCGGCGGCTCGGTGAAATGCTGGTCCGGCCGAATGGAATCGAGCCGCAGGATTTGCGCCTTCGGTTACGCGCGGCAGGGCGTTGCCCTCTCCTTCATCGTCTTTTTCATCGTCTTCGCGATCGGCGTCGGCTACCGGAAGCTGGTAGACGCGGAGATAGCCGTCAAATTTTTGCACCGAGCCGCTGGCGCGGAAGGTGTAATCGCGCGGCGCTGATGTCGATAGTGGTCTGGTCGAAGACCGCCGGGAGCATTTGCGAAGCCACGAAACGCTGCCAGATCAATTGATAGAGCTTGAAGAGATCGTCGTCGAGATACTTCCGGACGTCTTCGGGAGTGCGCGCAGCGTCCGTGGGCCGCACGGCTTCGTGGGCTTCCTGCGCGTCTTTTTTCGACTTGTAATAATTCGGCTTTTCCGGCAGATAGCTCGAGCCGAAGCGCTCGGGAATTAATTCGCGGACTTGCTGCAACGCGTCATTTGAAACGTGAACGGAATCCGTGCGCATGTAAGTGATGAGCGCTACAGAGCCTTCTTCGCCGAGTTCCACGCCTTCATACAAGCGCTGCGCCAGACCCATGGTGCGCTTGGCGGTGTAACGCAGGCGATTGTAAGCGGCCTGCTGAAGTTTCGAGGTGGTGAACGGCGGCGGCGCGTTGCGCTTTTTCTCGCGCTGCGTGACGTTGGCGACTTGCCATTCGCGCTTTGCTTACCGCATTGACGATGGCTTCGGCGGCGGCTTGGTCGTTGACCGCGATATCTTCGCCCTTGTGCTTGAAAAGCTTGGCTTCGAACAGCGGCGGCTGGCCAGCATCGAGCATGGCGTGGATCGTCCAGTACTCGACGGGCATGAACGCGCGAATTTCCAGTTCGCGCTCGACGATCAGACGGAGCGCTACGGTCTGCACGCGCCCGGCGGAAAGTCCGCGGCGAACTTTGTCCCACAGCAGCGGAGAAATTTTGTAGCCGACGATGCGATCGAGAACGCGGCGGGCTTGCTGCGCGTCCACCAGATTTTCGTCCACCTGGCGGGGCTTTTCAAAGGCCGCGCGAATGGCCTTGGGCGTGATCTCGTTGAACGTCACGCGGAAAATTTTCTTGGGATCGGTGGCCGGGATATCCATTTGCAACGGCTCGGATTCCCACTTGGATTTGTATTTCTTTTTCGGCTTGCCGTTTTTGCCAAGCGCCGGCTCCGGCTCTTTTTCGCCTTCCTTGGCTTTGTCTTTGGCGCGACCGGAAGCTTCGGCCTCTATATAACGCTCGGGCTTCGAGAGCACCATCGCCAAATGCGCGGAAATGGCTTCGCCTTCGCGATCCGGGTCGCCCGCCAGATAGACGGCGTCGGCGGTGCTGGCGGCTTTGCGAAGATCGTTGATGACCTTGCCCTTGCCGGAAATGATTTGCAGCGTGGGCTCGAAAATCTTGTCGTCGTCCAGCTCGATGGGCTTCTTGGTGTAATAGATTTCCGCTTTCGTTCCCTTCTTCGCGCCTTTTTTCGGCTTGCGCTTCTTGCGTCCCGAAGGATCTTCGCCGGGCAGACGGATGCCGATATCTTTTTTCGGCAGGTCCATGACGTGGCCGATGGACGCTTTGACGGTGAAGTTGCGCCCCAGATACTTGTTGATAGTCTTCGCCTTGGCGGGCGATTCGACGATGACGAGCGAACGGGCCATCTTGCAGTTGTAACCTCTTAATGTGAGTCAGCAGCGGGCGGAAACAGCGGTCTGTGTCCTGAACGCTAACTAATAAGGATGCAGCTCGATAGCCTGGAAGATTCATTTTTGCTGCGAGCGCAGCGAGCAGAGACGCGCGCGTTTTTGCGCTGCTATGTCGGTTTTATAGCATGACTTTACTGAACTGCTTGCCAGGCCACTGGCGGACGATGGATTTCATCTCCAGATTGAAGAGCGTAGCGAGAACTTCGGAAGAGTGCAACCCGGAGCGCTCGACGATGTCGTCGATGGCCGTCGGGGCCTCAACGTTCAGCAGAAGAAAGATGGTTTTTTCCGAGGGGTTCAAAGCCTCGGACGCGAGCAGATTGCGCTGCTCCGCCAGCGGCTGTTCGGCTTTGACAAGCGCGGCGCGCACCGGAGTGGGAAGTTCTTCGATCACGTCTTCGGCGCTGGTGACCAGCTTTGCTCCCTGCTTGATGAGCTGGTTAGGGGCATAGCTGACCGCCTGCGTCACGTTGCCGGGCACGCCGAAGACTTCCCTGCCGAACTCCATCGCCAGACGCGCAGTGATGAGCGAACCGCTGTATTCCGCGCCTTCCACGATTACCACCCCCAAAGGCATTCCAGCCACGATGCGATTGCGAATCGGGAAATTTTCCGGCGCAGGGTGCGTGCGGGTGGGGAATTCGCTGAGGATCGCGCCGCACTCCAGAACTCTCTCAAAGAGTTTCTTGTTTTCCTTGGGATAACAGACGTCGATGCCGGTGCCGAGAACCCCGATGGCCAGGCCGTTGGCGGCCAGCGCGCCTTCGTGGCCAATGGCGTCGATGCCGCGCGCCATGCCGCTGACGATGACGATGCCGCGCGCGGCGAGGTCGCGTCCCAGGCGCTGGGCGATCTGTGTGCCGTAGAGAGTGGGGCGGCGCGTACCGACGATACTGATCGCCGGGTGATTCAGGATTTGCGGATTGCCACGCACGTAAAGGAGTACCGGGGGATCATAGATCTGCAGCAGATTTTGCGGATATTCCGGCTCGGTCCAATTCAGCAGCATGCAATTTGGGATATTGCGAACGGCCTGCAATTCTTTTTCCGCGCGTTTGAAAGATTCTTTTTTGACGATCGCTTGCGCTACCTGCGCTGGCAGATTGCAGGACTCGAGCTGGGGCAGGGTGGCGCGAAAGATCCCTTCCGGCGACTCGAAGCGGCGCAGCAGCCGCGCACTCAAGCGCGAGGCTAAGCCAGGCGTGAGCGTCATCGCTAGCCACGAGAGGGAGG
Source organism: uncultured Acidobacteriota bacterium (assembly GCA_963798585.1). Taxonomy (GTDB): domain Bacteria; phylum Acidobacteriota; class Terriglobia; order Acidiferrales; family UBA7541; genus Acidiferrum. Next base: position 729,973 of record CAWCTJ010000006.1, on the reverse strand, counting down.
AATCGAGCTGCATTGCGGTTGCAGCGTATGCGTAGAGTTATCGACCTGTCAAGTAGCAGTTATTGATAATTCGTAGGGGCGCGGCATGTCGTGCCCGCCTCGCTGTCTCACGTCGCCCTTCGTCCGCCCAAAGGCGCCTATGCGTCAGCTTGCGCGGGATCTTCGCCGAGAATCGCATCGAGGGTGGCGACGAAAAGGTCGGAGTCTTGTTTGGTGAAGATAAGCGGCGGCCGGAGTTTCAGCACGTTGTGATGTGGGCCGTCGGTACCGGTCAGAATGCCACGGTCGCGGAGGCGGTTAACGATGTACGCAGCTTGGCGCGGCGCCGGAGCACGCGTTTCGCGGTCAACGACGAGATCTACGCCGAGAAAGAGCCCGGCACCGCGAACGTCGCCAATCAGCGCGTATTTTTCTTGCAGTATACGCAAGCGAACTTTTTAAGTGCTCACCAACGCGTAACGCGTTCTGCTGCAGATTTTCGTCCTTCAAGACATCGAGAACCGCCAAACCAGCAGCGCAGGCTACCGGATTACCCCCGAAAGTGCTAAAGAACTCCATGCCATTGGCAAACGATGCGGCGATTTCGCGCGTGGTGATTACCGCGGCTAGCGGGAATCCGTTGCCGATCGGTTTTCCGAGAACGACGATGTCCGGAACAACCTGCTGCGTTTCAAATCCCCAGAAATCTGTTCCCAGGCGGCCAAAACCAACTTGCACTTCGTCGGCGATGCACAGAGCGCCCGCGTTGCGCACATGGCGGTAGGTTTCAGCCAGATAATTTTGCGGAAATACGATCTGCCCTCCGACGCTGGGCAGCGTTTCCGCGATAAAGGCGGCGATTTCGCGCCTTTCCGATTTTGTCCGCTCGAGAATCTCGCGCCACCTGCTCACGCATATTTTTTCCCTGCTTGCGGATCGTCGCGTCGGTACGGACCGCGGTAGTCGTCAGGCAGCGGGGCAACGTGAACCCACGGCTTTTTGCCGCCGCCGCCCGGACCATTAAATTTGTAAGGGCTGAGGTCGATGAGCGCGGTGGTGTGGCCGTGATAAGCGTGGTCGAGCACGATTACGTCTTCGCGGCGCGTGTGCGTGCGGGCGAGGCGCAGGGCCAACTCGTTGGCTTCGCTGCCGGAATTTACCAAGAAGCAGCTGCGTAGCGGGGCAGGCAGAAGTTGCGTCAACCGTTCGGCATAGCGCGTGGCGTTGATCGTGCAGATAGCGCGTGTTGGTGTTCAGCAGAGCGAGTTGCTCTTGCACGGCGCGCACTACTCGCGGGTGGCTGTGGCCCACCAACGGCACGTTGTTGTAGACATCGAGGTAAGCTCGGCCCGATATCATCGTAGAGGTATTGCCTCCACCCGCGCACGATTTTCAGCGGGCGGTCGTAGGAGAGACTGAGATTTGCGCCCAGGGTCTCTTTTCGTGCGATTAACGTTTGCTCGCGTGTGGGTTCGCGCGGCGGGAAATATTCTTCTGGAATCGCCAGCAAAAGATTAGGGTCGGGAGACAAGCTCGTCCAAATGTTTCGTTGGGAGGCGGACGCCACACCGGGGAAATTCGTCCCTAGGTCGAGCAGGTCGGTAACAATTTGGAAATGCAGGTGTGGAGGCCAACCGCCGTTTTCCTGAGCGCTGCCAATGGTGGCGAATTTCTCTCCTTGTTTGATTTGCTGGCCTATCTTCAGGTGTTCTAAGGATTTCATGCTGAGATGGCCATAGAGCGTGTAGAACGTTTGGCCACTTGCCGTTGCGTGTTTGAGGATGATCACCGGACCGTAGTCGAGGGCGGCGGTGTTGTTGGCGAAGGCTTCTACCGTTGCGGGCAAAGGCGCGTGAACCGGCGTACCTGGAGTTACGAACAGATCGAGTCCCAGATGAATGGTGCGCTGTTCGTCCGTCGGATTGCTTGTGGTTTGAAATAGCGGCGACGTGTAGAGCAGCCGCGGCTCGTTATAACGTCCCACGCCGATGGTTGCTTTGGCGCGCCGGAGCTCGGCGTCAATCGCGGCGGCAAGGGTCGCGCATTCGGCGTTCCCGGGGTCCGCACCGAGAAAGCTGCTAGAGACGCTTAGATCAAACACATGCACGGGAACGGTGCGCTGATCGACGCCGAGTATCGGCACCGCATGGGCCGATTTTTGTTTCAAGTAGTCGCCGATGGCTGCGGATTTTGGCTCGGGCGGAAAATTGCATGCGTCACGAAAAGCATAGTGCGCAAAGCCGGGATTTATTTTGTCCAAGCGTTCGAGAGCTTGCCATGCCGGAGCTTCACTAATGGTCATGTATGGATCATCGGGACGAAGTTGTTTGCGCTGCGAGCTGAGGACCACACTTACCGCCAGACGCATTGCCATCAGCGGAAAGAGGATTTTGATTTCAGATTCTTCGAGTGGGTGCGCACGGTGGTAGCCAGAAATAATCGCTTGCGCCGCGGGTAATGGATCGTACTTTCCGAGTATGGCGTAGGCCGCGGCGATGGCGGGTTCGGAGACCGTTATGCCGTAATGCATATCACCGAAATCGATTACGGCTTTTGCTTGACGCGGTTGTGGCCACGAGTCAGCGACCAGGATGTTGTGATCGTTAGCGTCGCCGTAAATTACGCTGCGTCTCACGTGTGGCAAGGCTGGAACGACCTTCGGATTCGTATAGCGCGAGAAATTTCTTAAGCAGCGGGCGCTGATGTTCATTGGCGATCCGCCTTGAGGGCGTCCGCGATCCACGCCGCACGGGCAGAATCCCATTGCAGTTCGCGATGCGCGGCGGGATGGTCTAAGCCAGCCAGCGCAGAATCAATTTCTCCCAATAGTTGACCGACGCTTTCGAGAAGTTCCGGAGGCGTGCGGCTTCGCTTGCGCCAGGGTTGCGCCTTCGATATAGGTGAGCAGCCAAACGATACGTCGCTCGCCACTCGCATCGGTGATGGTCGTGAATCGATTTCCATCTTTCGTGAAAATTACCCGCGGAAGCTGGCGATGCGGCAGATTTTTCGCGAGATGTTCAAGAGCACGCGCTTGCATGTCGATGAAAGATTGCTCGCGCGCGGGATGCATGACTTTCAGGACAAAAGCGCGTTTATCATCCGCAGTGGCAGCTGAAAATTGTCGTCGTACTCCCCGGGCAAAGATTTTGCTGAAACCTCAAGACCGTAAACGTCTTCGGCAAGACGATAGCTTCGGGTTCGGTTGTGGGATTGGGAACTCGAGATTCCAGAAGCATGACCGAATGTTAGCGTCAATCCTCGTCGGCGGCGAACGGAGCGCCGATGGGCGAGCCGTCCGGCGGCGGGGGCGGAGGCGGAACGGTGATGTGTTTGGGGTCTTTTTCAAATTGCTCGATCTGTTGCGCGGCGTAAAAGAAATGGGCGCGTTCGGGGAAGTCCTTTCCAACCGCGCTAACTGCCGCGCCCTGCTGCGCGCTCTGTTGCGAGGTCAGCCAGTCTTTTAGTTGATGCAGTTCGAGGCTGGCGATGGCACGAACCTCGTCGCTGGCTTGATCGTTGGCGGCGAGAGACATCAGATTGAACAAAACGACGTTGTCCACCACGATGGTGATTTGTTGCGGATAGCCGTCACCGTGCGGCGCCTTCCAGGTGGCTGCGAGGATAGTGTCGAAGATTTCTTTCAATGTGGGATTTTCTGAATTGCGCGCGTGGAATTCGACCAATCGCGCGGCGCGTTGCGGATCGAACAGGAATTGCAGCGATTGTTGCGCGCCGGCTTCCGCGGGAGCGAGTGCGTCGAACGCCGGACTGGTGTGAATTTTGAAATCTCTCGCGTCCGCGTTCGTAGTCGGGCGGGCGCGGGCGGAATTATTTTCAGCAGTGGCTCGGGCAGCGCCAAGACTTCTGGCTTCACAGTCGCGAGAATAGCCGCTAGAGCGCGGCGCTGTTCGGCTGGAGCGACAATTTGCGTGGGCGTTTCGCCGTCCCCGCGCAGCGCAAAGGTGTAGTCCATTCCACCGACCACTTTGCTGGCGGCTTCCACCTGGTAGCGATGCAGCAGATAAATCGGAACCAGCACATCTTCCAGCGTCGCAAGCGGCGCGCCCTCGCGAATATTATTTTCGCCAAAGCGTTTCAGCGCGGCGGCGCGCACTTGCATGATGCGATTGAGTTCGTCGACGGCGTTGGCGCCGGAGTCCCAGAGGTGGGCCTGGCTACTGGAAGAACCCGGCGGGCGAGCGTCCTGATCGGTAAGGTAGCGCAACCCGCGAGAAAACGCGTCGGTAAGAATTTTATTCAGCGCAGCGCTGCTCGTCTGTTTTCGCAGGGAAATCCTGGTAACCCCAGGTAATCGCAACTTTATCCCATTCGCCGATGCCGACAGCGTACGCGTCGGAGAGATCGGGGATGCCGTCGGCGCCCAGCTTCACATAGGGCGGCGGATAGTCCATCACCGAAGAACGGTTGACGGTGCTGGCGGAATAGTTGTGCAGCAACCCCAGCGTGTGCCCGACTTCATGCGCTGCCAGTTGGCGAAGACGCGCCAGAGCCATAGCTTGCATTTCCGGCGAGACCGGCACGCCTTTTTCGTACGGCGCAAGCAGCCCCTCGGCAATTAAGAAATCCTGTCGCACGCGCAACGAGCCCAGCGTGACGTGCCCCTTGATGATTTCTCCGGTGCGCGGATCGACCACCGACTCGCCGTACGACCACCCTCGCGTGGCGCGATGCACCCATTGAATCACGTTGTAGCGGAGATCCATGGGATCGGCGCCTTCGGGCATCAATTCGACGCGGAAAGCGTTCTTGTAGCCCGCGGCCTCGAAAGCTTGGTTCCACCAGTCGGCGCCTTCGAGCAGCGCGGAGCGGATTGGTTCGGGTGCTCCGCGATCCAGATAATAGACGATAGGTGTTGCGGGTTCGCTCAGCGCCGCGGAAGGATCTTTTTTCTCCAGCCGATGCCGTTCGATCAGACGCTTTTCGATGGGTTCGCTTATGGGGGTGGCATAGTCGAAATAGCTGACATTAAAAAACCCGGCACGCGGATCGTAAGCGCGCGGTTTGTAGCCCGGCGGCGGAAGTTGCACGAACGAGTGATGCTCGCGAACGGTAATCGATTCGGGTGACGGAGTGACTTGGCGAACCCATGGACCAGGATCGTCGCCAGAAAAAGTCAGCGTGGCTTCCACTTCGGTGTTGAGAGGGAAATTTTTGGTTTGCGGCAGATAGATCGCTGAGCGGGCGGGGTCCAATCGGAAGCTGCCCTGGTGCGTGCGGCGCAGAGTTTCAGGGATACGCCGTGAGCATCGCGCAGAAAGAAGTCCGTGGCGTCCACCAGCGCCGCGCCGTTTTCTTCCGCGGCTACGGTGAAACCGGCCAGCACGGATTCGGCGAAAGAGTCTCTTACGGCGCGTTTTTCGTCGGGGTCGGTGGTAACTGCGCGATAATCGAGATTTTCTTGCACCAACAGCACTTTGTTTCCGCTGCGCTCAAAGCGCACGATGCGAGTGGCGCCCAGCTGGCCGCGGTCGAGGCCGATGTCGTTGGAGCCGATGCCCGCAGGCAGGGAGGATTGGTACAGAAATTCCGTGTTCCACTTGTCGACGGCCAGCCAGAGTTTGCCTTGCTTGGCGTCCCAGTACAGATTGAAATAACCGGGCAGCTTTTCCGCGTTGGCGGTTTTTGCCGTGATGGTGGCGGTCTGCGGCGCGTCGTCCGCGGCGACCGTCAAGCGAGGCGGGGCGAGTATCGCGAGTGCGCATAAGAGAAAGATGTGGCGCGACACTTTCAGCATTTACGGAGCCTCCGAACAGGGAGAAAGCTTTATAACACAAGGCAGCAGGGCGCGCGGAATTCGCGTCTGCTATACTTTTAGTGTTCCCCCTGGAAATTTGTCTTAGGAAATTTATTAGTGACCAAACTTCGCATCTCTATTGTCCAGTACTTGAACACGGCGCCGCTGGTGTGGGGCTTCACGCACGGCCCGCTGGCCGGCAAATACGAGCTTTCGTTCACGGTGCCTTCGCAGTGCGCGGAAGCGTTGCGCTCCGGCGAAGCGGACATCGCCATCATTCCCGCGATCGAGTACCAGCGCATCGACGGATTGGTGATTCTGCCGAATTTGGCGATTGCATCAAAAAACCAGGTGCGCAGCCTGCTGTTGGTGGCAAAGAAGCCGATCGCCCAAGTACGCAGCGTTGCGCTGGACAGCAGTTCGCGAAGCACGCAGGCGCTTACGCGGATTTTGTGCGTGGATCGCTGGGGGATTGCGCCGGAGTTTTTTGAAGCGGCGCCCGATCTGGAAGCCATGTTGCAAGACGCGGATGCGGCGCTGCTGATCGGCGATCCCGCGTTGCGCCTCTCGATTACCCTGGAAGCCGCGGCACGGCGCGAAACGGACGGCGTGTCTGGTTTGCCGCCCCGCAGATGCAGGTATCGACGGCGCTGGCCTCGAAGGTTCCAGCGAGCTGCATATTTACGATATGGTAGAGGAGTGGCAACGCAGCACGGGACTGCCGGCGGTGTTGGCGGTGTGGGCGGCGCGCAATGGCGTGTTGAACGAACAAGTGTTGCAAGATTTTGCAGCCTCGCGCGATTTTGGATTGGCGCACGTCGCGGAAATCAGCGAGGTGGCGGCGTTTGAACTGAAGCTGCCCGCGGCGGCGATGGCCACGTATCTGCGCCGCAACATTGATTATTCGCTGGATGAAGAAAATCGCCGCGGCTCTGGAACATTTTTTTGCGCGTGCCGCGGCATTGGGCTTGATCGCCAAGCACAGTGCGATCCACTGGGCCGGCCATGCGAACGTCACTGCGTCAAACGGTTCGGATTTGAGAGTACGAAGCGCATACGGCACATTACGTTGCGAAATATATCGCGAGGTAGAAGCACATGGCACTGAGCAAACAAGCGGCGATCGAAATGCTGGAATCCGATGACCTGGTGGGCATCGGAATGGCGGCACACGCCAAGCGCATGGAGAAAAACGATCCGCGCGTGGTGACCTACCAGATCGACCGCAACATTAACTATACAAATTTCTGCACCGAGTACTGTTCGTTCTGCGCGTTCTATCGCCCGATCGGCGCCAAAGACGGTTACATCCTGCCGTTCGAGGAAATTTACAAGAAAATAGAAGAGATGCTGGAGCTGGGCGGCACCGGCGTGTTGCTGCAAGGCGGCCTGCATCCGGACCTGCAAATTGAATACTACGAAAATTTGCTGCGCTCTTTGAAAGAGCGCTTCCCCACGGTGCATTTGCATTGCTTTTCCGCGCCAGAGATTTTGTGCATCGCGGAAGTCAGCGAACTCAGCGTGGAAGATACCATCCGCCGCTTGATGGATGCGGGACTGCAATCCATTCCCGGCGGCGGCGCGGAAATTCTGGACGATGAAATTCGCGGCAAGATCGCGCGGCTAAAGTGCACCAGCGATGACTGGGAATCCGTGCACCGCATCGCGCACAAGCTCGGTCTGCGCACCACCGCGACCATGATGTTTGGCTGCGGCGAGGAACTGGCGCATCGCGTGAATCATTTCGAGCGCATTCGCCGCATTCAGGAAGATACCGGCGGATTCACGGCGTTTATTCCCTGGATGTTTGCGCCGGAGAATACACCGCTGGGGAAAAAAGTTCAGGAAGCGACGGCCGTCGATTACTTGAAGACGCTGGCGGTCAGCCGGCTGTATCTCGATAACATCGATCACATTCAGTCCAGCTGGCTAACGCCGGGAATCAAGGTCTGCCAGATTGGGCTGCAGTTTGGCGCCGATGACGTAGGCAGCATTTTGATCGAAGAGAATGTGGTGTTTGCCGCGGGCGTGAAGAATCGCACCAATGAAGGAGAGCTGCGGCGGATTATTTCCGACGCGGGATTTATTCCGGCGCAGCGGGATACGCTTTATCGCTCGTATGTTCTGAAGTAAGAAAGAGAAGAAGTCCGCTGCAGCCGTGATGATCCCCAACTTCAGGCGCAGATTGCTTTCGTTACCTCGTTTTCGTTTCTAAAGCTTTTCCTTCTTAGGTGTCGCGCGAAGATAGATTTCCACTTCACAGCCATCTTCCAGGTCGAGGTCTTCGAGCGGGTAGAGAATGCCGCTGCGAAAACGGGCTCTGACTTTCCGCGGAATGCCCGAGGTGTCGGGCTTGGGCGCGGTCTTAGCCGGCAGCTTTAGGCACGTTGGCGGGCTTTTCTTCGGCGGTTGATGCGCTTCCTGCGGGCTTGTTCGGCATTACTTCTTACCGCTCCAGACTTCGTAGGTCCAACGGCGGGCGAGGCGGCCGTTTCATCGAGGGCTTCGTTAGCGAGTGCGTCGGCATCCTTATTTTGCTCGCGATAGACGTGATTGATGCCGAAAGAATCGAATGCGGCGGACATTTTTTTGGCGCGCTCAAAAAGCGGGCGCAGCTCTTCGCTTTTAACCTTGTACTGCCCACGCATCTGCTTGACCAGCAACTCGGAGTCGCTCTCAACGTCCAGCGCGCGAATGGCATGGGCTTGCGCGTAATCAAGGGCGGCGATCAAACCGTAATATTCCGCGACATTGTTGGTGGCGCGGCCAATATATTTTTTCAATTTGGCGACGATTTCACCGCGCGCATCGCGAATCACCACGCCGTAAGACGCCGGGCCGGGATTGCCGCGCGAGCCGCCGTCGATATTGGCACGGTGCGAGGCGGCCTTCGGAGCGGACGCGGGCTCCGAGGGAAATAATCCGGCCGCGGCGGGCGGTTTGCTGGCGCGCGGCATCAGGAGTTGGGCTGCACCGGATTTGCCGCGTCGGAGGAAGGCGCGGGCGGGACGATGGGCTCAAGGGTATACAAAATCAAGCCACAACTTTCGCAGCGAAATACTTCTTCATTATCTTCGCGGCGTAGTTCCTCGGCGATGTGCGGGAGCACGCGCATGCCGCAGCCGCGGCATTGGCCTTCGCGAGCTTCGGCTACCGCGGTGCCATTGTGACGTTTGGCGATGCGGTCGTAGAGAATGCGAAATTCCTCGGGAACCGGCTCGAGGGCTTTGGCGCGTTCGGCGAGGGCCGCGTCCAGCAGTTTTTTCTTTTCGCCGTGCAGCACCTGAATGCGTTTGCGCTCCGCGTTCACGGCTTGCTCGGATTCGCGCAGGTCGGCTTCGGCTCTGCGCACGCGGCGCTCGGCATCTTCCCCAGCGACCATGGCGGTAAGCTGGCGGTCTTCTGCGGCGGCCATTTCGGCCTCCGCGTTGGCGATTTCGTGCTGCAAGGCTTTATAGGCTTCGTTGGTTTTTACCGCGCCGCTCTGGTCGCGGTATTTTTTTGCGCGGTCTTTCCACTGCTGGACGTCAAATTCGATTTTCTTGCGCTCGGTGATGTCGCGGGTCTGGGCGTCCTTAGCAGAGGCTACGGCGGCTTTGGCGCTGGCGAGCTGGGCGTCAGCTTCCTGGATGCGTTTGGGAAAAGTGTCCAATTCGGCGCGCAAGGCGGCCACCTGATGATCGACGCGTTGGAGTTCCACTAGACGGGGTATGACGGAATGCATCGGATAGCGATATTACCATATGGACGGGCCTGGAGGAGGGCCTGTGGCGCAGCCTGGGGGTGTTACGGCACAGCGGGAGAAGCTGCGAGCGCCTGTGGTACGGCGCGAAAGCGGCGGCAAGCCCTTCGCGCAGAGCGCTCAGGGTAAACCGCCGCACTCCAAAAATGCCGCGACCTGGCTAGCCCCCTGGGTTTCGTGAAAGGATGTGAAAACAAAGGGACTTTAAGTACCTGTGTTTTCACATCCTTTCGCAAGTGTTCATTCTAGGGGAGTTAGAGGCCGATTTTAGTTATGAAGTGGTTACTAGAATTCGGGTCGGAATTTGGCTAACGGCCGGGCGCACTTCTCTACGGGGAGAGATTAACAAATTGCTAGGTATCTTGTCAAGCACCATTTTGGGAATATGCAACCTCCTTAAGAGTGTCCCTTTCGAGGGAAACTCCTCAGGGAAGTTTCTCAAGGGACTTCGCCGACCTGCATGTCCTGGTCGATGGCGAAATTGGGATAGCGGATGGGCGAATCAGCGGGGGCCGGGGCATGGCGCGCCGCAACACTGAAGTTCGATCCCGTACAGGAGACCGCGTAGGTGTAACCGTCGCGTTCCGTTCTTTTCATCGTCAGCGAGCCCGAAGCGATCAGCTCGTCGAGCGTGACACAGTTGCCGTTGGTGGCGATGTACATCCGCTCGGCTTGCGCGATCTGCAAAAGGTCGGAGCGCACTCCGGTCAAGCTGATGGCCTGAGTGGGAGCCGTGCCCGCGTCGGAAACTGGCATGCGTTTCAGATAAAGCTGGTACACGCCGAAGAGCAGTGCGACGGAAACGAGTAGTGCGGCAAGAGCGCGCATAAAGCGAGTCTGTTCCGTACGCGGCAGCGTTGCAAGGCGGGCCTGGACGGGCGTGTAGAAGTAGAAAACAGCGCATAGCAGTGGAAGCCCGGGAACGCCACTTCTTTGTTAGACTGCGATTGCCGCCGAACCCCCTTCCCGGTGCAGCGTTTCCTTTCGGAAAGCAGTGATGACTACTACACAAGTTTTGGTGGCGGAGCTATCCGCGCAGGAAAGCTCTCGCGAGATGGACCTGGAAGAGGCGCGCAGCATTCAAGGCTTGATGCTGCCCGGCGAGCCGCTGTGCACGAGAGAAGTGACGGTGGCGCACGAGTTCCAGCCGGCGGCGGAAGTGGGAGGGGATTTTCTGGACTATTTTTCGCTGGCGGATGAAAGCGTTGGCTTGTACCTGGGAGATGTATGCGGCAAGGGATTGCCCGCGGCGCTGTACGCAGCGCTGGCGGTGGGCACGCTGCGCGGAGTGCACAAGACAGGACAATCGCCCGCAACCGTTTTGAACACCCTGAACCGGCGGCTGACCATACGAGGAATTCCACGCAGATATACCACCATGCAATATGCGGTATTCCATCCTGCAAGCGGTGTGATGCAGATTGCCAGCGCCGGAATTTCGGGCCCGCTGCATCTTTTTCCGGGTGGCTGCCGGATTCTGGAATTGTCCGGGTTGCCACCGGGGATGTTTGCGGATGCGAGCTACGAAACCACCGCGCTGCAACTGACGCCGGGAGATGCCATGGTGTTCTTCACCGATGGCATCATCGAGGCAATGAACACGGAGGACGACCCGTTCGGCACGGAGCGGCTCGGAGACCTCTGCCAAGGGCATGCGGCAGCGCCATCCAGTGTGCTGCTGGAACGCATTTTTGCCGCAGTGAAGGAGTTTGCGCGCGGTCGCGCGCAGCACGACGATATGGCTGCGACGGTATTTCAATACCTGGGTCCTGCGGGGGAAGACCGGCGGGCAGGTGCAACGGTATCCGCAACGCCAGCGTCCAACTAATGTGCCTAAATGCGCAGAGCTGCCGACGATCGTTTGTACCGCTAGGAACGCTATCGTACACTGAACCTTCCGCAGACTAGCCTGAGCTTAAGTGAGGATTCCCTTGAATAGTTTCACGTGTAACAAAATGAATGGCCTTTCTCGCACGCTGGTTTTCTTAGCGGGCGTGCTGCTGATGACGACGCACGCAGCCAAAGCGGCGCCGCCGGAGACGGTGGCGAAGCGCTCTCCGCTGCTGGCGGCCATGCAAGCGGAGCTGGACCGCTCGATCAAGACGTTTGGCATGCAGACGCCGCCCGCGTATTTCATCGGCTACACCATCACCGATTCGCAGCGCGCCAACGTTTCGGGATCGAACGGAGCGTTGCTGAGCAGCAGCGAAGACCGCAACCGCTGGCTGGAGGTTTCGGTGCGTACCGGCAGTTACAACCTGGATGATTCGCACAAAGTGGGCGAAAAAGAGATGCCGAATGGCGGTCCGGGCTCTCCCGTTCCCGTGGATGACGATGCCGCGGTGGTGCGGCGGGCGATCTGGCTGGAAACCGACAAACAGTATCGCGCCGCCGAGCAGGCGTACATCAAGATCAAGACCGGCAAGGAAGTGAAGGTCGAGACAGCCGAAGGACAGGCGCCGGATTTTTCGCAAGAAAAACCGCGCGTATTTATCGGGCCAGAAGTTTCCATCGACCTGGACCGCAAACCTTGGGAAGCAAAGGTTCGCGCCTATACCGCGGCGTTCCGCGACTCCGCAGCGGTGATCAATTCGATTGTGACGTTTACCGCGGATGCGAATAACGACTTTCAAGTGACCAGCGAAGGGACGCAATTGCAGTTCGGGCAGATTCGTTACCGGCTCGAGCTGTTTATACAAGGCAAGGCCTCCGATGGCATGGACCTGGATCGCTATTACAACTTTGACTGGGTGAATCCTGCGGACGCGCCGGATGACAAGGCGGTGTATGCGGCGGAAGCGACCATGCGCAAAGAGCTGGAAGGACTGGTGGTCGCGCCACTGAATGAGCCTAGTGTTGGCCCCGCGCTGCTGACCGGTCGAGCCGCAGCGGTATTTTTTCACGAAGTATTCGGGCACCGCGCGGAAGGTCATCGGCAGAAGGATGCCTCTGAGGGCCAGACATTTGCCAAGAAAGTGGGCGAGCAGATCCTGCCGAGTTTTCTAACCGTGATTGACGACACCACGATGCAAAAGCTGGGTTCGCAGGATTTGCTTGGCTACTACCAGTTTGATGATGAGGGCGTGGCGGCACAAAGCGTGACGCTCGTGGATCACGGAGTACTCAAGGCTTTTGAAATGTCGCGGTCTCCGCTGATCGGATTTCCTAATTCCAACGGACACGGGCGCCGGCAACTGGGCGCGGAGCCGGTCTCACGGCAGGGAAATTTAATCGTGGAGAGCAGCAAAACGGTGACCAACGCGCAGCTGCGCGAAAAATTGATCGAGCTGATCAAGCAGCAAGGAAAACCGTACGGGTTGCTGATCGACGACATCGCCGGCGGCTTTACGTTTACCGGCCGCGGACAACCGCAGGCATTCCAAGTTTTGCCGCTGGTGGTCTACAAGGTGTTCCCGGATGGACGTCCGGATCAACTGGTGCGCGGCGTGGATATTGTGGGAACACCGCTCGCGGCACTTGACGAAGATTGTGGCGACCGGCGATACGCCGGAAGTTTTTAATGGGTATTGCGGAGCGGAGTCCGGCTCGGTGCCGGTATCGGCGGCTTCGCCGGCAATTCTGACGAGTGAACTCGAAGTGCAAAAGAAAGAGAGTTCCACGGATCGTCCGCCAATTTTGCCGGCGCCGGCGCACGATCAACTGGTCGCAAAGGCCGGAGGTACGCTGTGAAGCGCGCCACGCGATGGATGATGCCGTTGCTCTCTTTGGTAGGCGTGGCGATGATGGCTTTGTGCGCGAGCGCGGCGTTTGCGGACGATCCCAAAGACAACGACCACACGCTGAGCGCCATGCGCGACGAGATGAACCGTTCGAAAGCGCGTCTCGAGTCTGACCATTCCTGGCGTCGCTCAGCCGGTAAAACCGTACTACATCGAGTATCGCTTGCTGGACCTGGATGTACGCGAGATCGTGGGAGATTTTGGGGCGCTGCTCTCCACGACACACACGCGCACGCGGTTTATGAACGTGGCGGCGCGCGTCGGCGATTACAAACGCGATAGCTCAAACTTTGTCAGCGACGATGGATTTCGCGGATTTATCGGTCCCACCGGATCGGTAGGCATCGATCGGGACTACAACTCGCTGCGGCAGGATTTGTGGATCGCCACGGATCAGGCGTTCAAAGAAGCCGCGGAAACGTATTCGCGCAAGCAGGCGTACTTGGGAACGCTGGCGCGGCAAACCAATATAGATGATTTTGCGCGAGCCGAGCCGTTGCACATCGTGGAACCACTGGTAACGCCGGACTGGAGCAATCGCAATTGGGAGCAGGAGGCGCGGGATTCTTCCGCGGCACTGCGCGCATTTCCGCAGCTCTATGAATCGCGCGTGACCTATTACCTGGTGTATGCGACGGAATATCTGGTCACCAGTGAAGGAACGGAAATCCGCACCAACCGGTCGTTTGCTTCGATTGAATCGGCGCTGAATACGCTGGCTGATGACGGCGTGCCGCTAAACCACTTTTACGCAACTTACGCACCGAAACCGGCGGATTTGCCCGGAGCTGATGCCGTGCGCGCGGCGTTGAATGTGTCGGGAACCGAATTGATGGCCTTGCGCGCGGCTCCCTCGGCACAGGATTATACCGGTCCAGTACTTTTTGAAGCACGCGCGGCTGCGCCTTTGGTGGCGGAGGTATCTGGGACCGGCGCTCAACGGCGGGAGTCCGCCAATTTCCTTCAGTCCGGTGATGGAGCAACTGCTCACTGGCCTGGGCGGCAAGAGCGATTGGGTAACGCGCATTGGAGCGCGGGTACTGCCCACCAGCGTGACGCTGGTGGACGACCCATCGCTAAAAGATTTTCAACGGTAAGCCGCTTTTCGGCGGCTACGCCGTGGATCAGGAAGGCGTGCGCGGGGAAAAGGTCACGCTGGTGGAGAACGGCAACCTGAAAGGCGAATTGATGTCGCGCCGCCCAGGACCGGATTTTGGCGAATCCAATGGGCACGGGCGCGCCGCGTTTCTTGGCGATGCGATGCCGACGATGAGCAATCTGATTTTTCACCTCGAATGCGGCGATCTCACCCGCCGAGCTGAAAAAGAAATTTCTCGATGCGTGCCGCGCCGAGAAATTGAATTACTGCATTGTGGTCCGCGAGATGGACAATCCCTCGATCAGCCTGCTGCATCAGGACGATTTTCAGGAATTGCTGGCGAGCTTTGGCGGTGGAGCGGGTACCGGAGATCGCTTGCCGCTGGTGGTCTACCGCGTCTATCCCGATGACGGGCGAGAGGAATTGGTTCGCGGAGCGCGCTTGATCGGCGTGAATGCGCGCGCGCTGCGCAATATCTCCGCAGTGGGCAACGACAGTTTTGTCTACAACTACATGCAGAGCCAGGTGGCGGGGTTTGCCGGCACCGCTCTCAGCGCGTTTGGCTCGGCGCAGAATGGCTTGCCGGCCAGCGTGGTGGCGCCTTCGTTGCTCTTTGAGGAATTGGAAGTGCGAGGGGCGCGCGGCGAACCGAAACGGTTACCGTTGCTTCCTGCGCCGCTGATGGCGGCCAAGTAGCGCAGTCGCATGCCGCGTCGGGCGGCCTTTCCGCGGCATCGCGCCACCTTCCGCAGCATCTAATGTGGTGCAAGGTGCGGTAGTAGGCCACGAATGCGGGTCGGACTCCATGAATGACACTACACGGCGGGGATTCATATTCGGAGCGGCAACGCTCGTGGCCAGCGGACTATTGCTCGGCGTGCAGCGCGTTCTTTCTTCGGCTTTCGCAGACTCGGATCGCGAGGTTGATGCTGGCCCGGTGAAAGTGGCGCAATTCTCCGTGGATGGCGCGCCTATCGGGGTCACGAGTTTGCCGAAGGTACGCAAAAGCCTTGGCGAATGGAAAAAGCAGCTTACGCCTTTGGAATTTGAAGTTACGCGGGAAGAGGGTACGGAGTGGGCATTTTCCGGGGCGCTGGATAAACAGTACGGGCTCGGGCTTTACCGCTGCATCGATTGCGACAATGCGTTGTTTGATTCTAGAGACGAAATTCGATTCGGGCACCGGCTGGCCAAGTTTCTGGGCGCCGATTGCGCCGGGAAATGTCTACGAGAAAAGATCTGTGAGTTTTGGCACCGCGCTGCGCGAGGTGAGGTGCACGCTGTGCGACGCGCATCTGGGGCACGTTTTTACCGATGGGCCCAAGCCAACGGGACTGCGCTATTGCATGAACTCCGCGGCGCTGCGGTTCGTGCCACGAGCTGCGGGTTGATCCGCAGAGGCTAAAGCCTCTTTCTGATGGTCCGTTTATCGGCCCGACTAAAGTCGTGTACTCCATGTCGGTTACAGCCACGCCAAGACTTCTTCGGCACGCTGCAAGATCGGGCGCTCCCGCTTCGGAAAGTAGTTCTCTAACCCACTCTGAGGCCGCGGTACAACAACATCCGTCTTCACGGTAATTATGGGGCAGTTGAGGTAGTCTAGGCGGGCGATGCTGGTCTCCGAACACAACAAAATGGCGCTGGAGAAAAAGCGAGCTGCGCTCTTGAGCGTGGGCTCGGCGGTGGTACTGGTGTCGCTGAAGACTTTTCTCGTGCTGCGCACGGGCAGCTTGGGCGTGCTGTCCGAAGCGCTGCACTCCTCGCTGGACCTGGTGGCGGCGATCATTACGTTTCTCTCGGTGAGCGTTTCCGACCAGCCGGCGGACGATCGTCATCCCTATGGTCACGGGAAGTTTGAGAATTTTTCGGCGTTTGTGGAAACCGCGCTGCTGGTAATGACCGCGCTGTACATTATTTACGAAGCGTTTGACAGGCTGTTTTTTCACCACGTACATATACAACCGAGCGTGACCGCGATTTTGGTGCTATTCGTGGCGCTGGGCGTGGACGTGACGCGGTCGCGCGCGCTAACGCGGACGGCAAAAAAATACGCCAGCGAAGCGCTGGAAGCTGACGCATTGCATTTTTCCACCGACGTCTGGAGCACCATGGTGGTGATCGCCGGCATCGGTCTGGTGTGGGCCGGCGAAACGTGGAACGTGCCGTCGCTGATTTATGCCGATGCGCTCGCCGGTTTGGTGGTGGCGGGCGTGATCCTGTGGGTGGGCTCGCGGCTGGGCAGGCGCACGCTGGACGCGCTGCTGGACGTGGCGCCGGCCGGATTGCAGGAGACGATTGCGCGCGCGGTGGCCGGCATGGACGGAGTTTTGGACGTGGATCGCATTCGCGTACGGCGCGCGGGCAACCGGCATTTTGTGGATGCCACCGTGAGCGTGGCGCGTACGGCAAGCCTGGAGCAAGTTCACGCGCTGAGCGACGCGATTGAAAAACGCATTGGAGAAATTGTGCCGTCGGACGTGATGGTGCATGCCGAACCGCGCGCGCCGCAAGGCGAGCATTTGTTTGAGGCCATTCGCGCGGTGTCGCAGAAGCGGGGATTGGCCATTCATGACATCACGGCGCTGCAGCAGGATGGACAACTTTTTGTGGAGCTGCATCTGGAAGTGGACGAACAGTTGAGTTTGCGGGATGCGCACCGGCAAGCGACGGAGCTGGAGGACGACATCCGCGAACTGCGCAGCGGTCCGATGGAGGTGACCATTCACATCGAGCCGCTGGGACGACGCATCGCCACGCCGGATACCGGGGCCGGGGAGATGAAGCAGCTCTCGCGCGCCATCGAACAGTTCACGAACGGGCTGGCGTCGGAATACCACGAGCTGGTGAATTGTCATGATGTGCGCGTGCGGCAGGTGGAGCATCGCATCGTGGTTACTTGCCATTGCACGATGAAGAGCGCCTTGGCGATTACGCAGGTGCACGACGTGACCGCGGCGCTGGAGGATCGCGTGAAGGAACATTTTCCGCAGATTTATCGCGTGACGATTCATCCGGAGCCGGTGGAGGAGCGGTAGCGCGGGTTGATTGTGGCCCTTGGTTGTGGCCCTTAGAAGTGCCTTGATTCGTACGCCCGGGCAAGCTGGGGCGCAGCATTCCCTCGTTTCTCGGGATAAAGCTGCGCCCCTACAAAATCGGCGGCGATTCGGCGCTGCGCTTGCCGAATAGCGTGGCGCCTAAGGCTAGGAGCACGGGATAGCATTCGAGAACGTAGCGCGGCTCGGGCGTTTCTACGGTGGTCAAGAATGCGGTGCGGAGCAAGACGAAGACTACTAGTGTGAGAATTGCGGGATGGACTGCGTGGTTCCAGCGCCAGAGGCGCCAGGCGCCACAAATCCCCAGGAGCACGTAGATTATATTTAGGAAGAAAAAGCCTACGGTCACGGATTGATCGACCTTATCGTCCAGCCAGGATTGTTTTAGAGGAAAGACCGTTCCCGATACGGGTAGCAGTTCAATGCGCGGCGTGAACCACAGCGTGACGGTGCGTAGAGCGGGGATTATCAGGTGAGTGCGGAGCGGATGTCTGGCGTTGCGTTCCCTGGCTAATTGCGCGAAGGCGGCATCTTCTTCCGGCGTGAGCGTCAAATCGTTGTTGTACTGCTCAAGGATATCGGCGACGCGGGATTTTTCTTCCTCGGTGTCAAAGGCGCGCGCGGGGATGGCGTCGATGTCGATCACGTCGTCGTTCAGCTTCCAGGAGACTTGATAGCAATCGCTCACACGGAATAGCCAAGTTTTTTCCCAAGCCATGAAACCGTAAGGGACCAGTTCGCCGGGGAGGTTAGAGTTTCTCGGCGATAGGAATTGCAGCTCGTGCAGAGTGACGGCGTTGCGCAGCGCCCAGGGCAGCAGAGGTAATGCACAGGCGATGCTGCTTAGAATCACGACTCGTATCCATTGACGAACCTTTCCCGCCGGAAACCAAACGACGGCGCCGGCGATCCACGCGGCGATCAGAAGCAAAGGCGTCTCGGGCCTGAAGAGGGTGCCCACGCCAACTACAAATCCCGCCAGCATGGCCGCGGCGCGGTAGTTGAGATTCCAGTTCCACTTTTGCTTGGCGATGGTCCACGGCGATTCGCCAGTGCCAGAGGCCAGCATGATCAAGAAAAACAGCGCTAAGGTGGTGAGTAAAACCGCGATGGTTTCCGTCAACAGCGTGGCGGAATAGTTTCCGACGAAAGGGCACAAAGCGGAAAGCCACACGCCGGCCACAAAAACAGGTTTGGACCTGACTTGGGGATCGACGATGGCAAAGATTGCGACGCCAAGTGCCGCGATGACCAAGCAATCCGCAAGATCGACCAGCATCTGCGCGAGCATGACGAAGACGTGCGCCGCGGCGCCGGTCTTTCCCGTCACCAAATAGATCAAAGCTAAAAAAGCCGGGTAGCCGGGCATGCGCAGGTCCACCGGCGTGACGGCACCGTTGATGTTCATGGCATAGACGTGATGTTGCAGCCAGTTGGTGGCCATCTGTTCGTAGAGAATGGTGTCGCCGGAATTGGCGGGAAATTTGAGGACGAAGAGCAGCCGCAAAGCGAGGCCCAGGAGCAATGGTGGAATGAGGGTGGAGAAAATTCGCTTCATCGATGAAACGCATCTTACAATGAAGTAAGGGCAATGAAGTACAGGTAGTCCACGAGACGACGGAGAACGGCCGTACTTTGGGCCGCCACAGCGATTCATGAAAGAACGCCGACCGATATTTTATGACGAGGAACGAGTTCGTTGGCGCCGCACCCGGCGAGTACTGGAGATTTCGGGCGCACTGCTGACGCTGCTGCTGGCCTATTTTTTTGTGACCATCGCGGTCAGCGTGGAACTTCCTGCGGGGTTGCTACCCAGCACGAATCCCGGCCTGCACGCGCTAAAGATGAAGAAGAAGCCTTTGCCTGCGCGCGAAGGCCGGCAACGTCGGGTGTCCCATCTGGGAACTGTTCCGGCCAGCTACGATCCTTTGCGGGCGGCGTTTTTTGTCAGCTGGGACCCGAACAGCCTGGCTTCGCTGAGAAAACATTACAAAGATTTGGATTTGCTGCTGCCGGAACAGCTACACGCGGTCAGCGCCGACGGCGCCATCACCATCGTGGACTATGAGCGCGGACAACGCACCGCAAAAGCCACGCCCGCCGAGGCCGTCGCAATTCTGAAGGATGACAAGCTGCATCAATGGATGAAGCTGGCCAACGTTGAGTTGCCGATGATGGGCCTGCTAAACAATTACGACGGCGTGAGCTGGCGCATCAAGGAAATGGCGGAGATGTTCGCGAGTCCCGCGGCGCGACACAACCTTTCGCGGGATTTGGTGGAATTCGCGGTGCAATCGCACGAAGCGGGCTTGGTAGTGGATTTTGAAGAAGTACCGGACGACAGCCAAAAACACTATCGCGAATTTGTGGCGGAACTAGCCGAGGGAATGCATGCCGCGAAGCTGAAACTGATGGTCGCGCTGCCGGCGCGAGACGATGCCTACGACTACGGATTTTTCGGCAAGCAGGCCGACGCCATCGTGCTGATGAACTACGATGAGCATTGGCTAACTTCGGCTCCAGGTCCGATCGCGTCGCAAGATTGGTTCGTAGAAAATCTGCGGCAGGTACTCGAAGAAGTTCCGGCGCAAAAAATCGTGGTGACGATCGGCAGCTATGCCTATGACTGGACGGAAACCGTCAAGAACAAGCCGGTCACCGCGGAAACGTTGACGATTCAAGAGGCACTGCTGCATGCGTTTGAGTCGGAAGCGCCGGTAGAATTCGACACCACGTCGTTGAATCCGCACTATTCCTATTCGGACGAACAAAATCACGTGCATCAAGTGTGGATGCTGGATGCGGTCACGGCGTACAACGAATTGCGCGCCAGCGAGCGCCTAGGCGTGCAAGGAACGGCGCTGTGGAGACTCGGGTCTGCGGACACGTCGTATCTGGCCGATATGGGACGCCACGCGGCCCGATGACGCGACGCGCAACAAACTGACGGACCTGCCACCGGGACCGGACCTGATCCTCGAAGGCAATGGCGACATCTGGCATTTTGTGGATACGCCGAAAAATGGCAAGCGCAGTTTTAACTACGATCCGAATACGGATCTTTTTACGAGTGAAAAATACGACGCTTATCCACTCTCTTACAACATCGATCAAATCGGCGGGGCGAATAAGAAACTGGCGATTACGTTTGATGACGGACCGGATCCGCGATGGACTCCAAAGATCCTGGATATCTTGAAGGCCAAAGGCGTACCCGCCACGTTTTTTGTGATCGGGGTGGAGGCCAGCCAGCATCCGGAGATCCTGCGTCGCGAATATGCCGAGGGACACGAAATCGGCAATCACACGTACACGCATCCCGCGTGGGACGACATTTCAAAAACGCAGGCGCGCTGGGAACTTAACCTGACGCAGCGCCTGATCGAAAGCACCCTGGGCGTAAAAACGATATTGTTTCGGCCGCCGTATGGCATCGACCATCAGCCGGAATACGCCGAGGAAGTGGCGCAACTGCCGCTGGCGCAGGACATGGGTTATCTGATCATTGGGCAGAAAATCGATCCGCACGACTGGCAACTGGTGAATGGAAAACCAAATCCGGCGCAGGAAATTGTCGATGAGGTGGTGCAGCAGGCCAACGATGGAAATATTATTTTGTTTCACGACGGCGGCGGCGACCGCACGCAGACACTCGCAGCGTTACCGCAGGTGATTGATACGCTGCGGGCAAAAGGATATTCCTTCGTTTCCGTAACCGACTTGCTGGGCAAGACGCGCGCGCAGGTGATGCTGCCACTTTCGACGCAGGAGCAACTAGAAGCTCGCGCGGACGGATTTATTTTCGGACTCTATCACTGGTTCCGGCTGGGTATCGCCACGATATTTATCGTTGGCATCGTGCTCGTCAGCGGCCGCGCGCTGATCATTGGAGTGCTGGCGTTGATCGAGAAATGCCGCCCGGATCACCACAAGCTCTCGAATCCGCCGCCGACCGTCAGCGTGTTGATCCCGGCGCACAACGAAGAAACGGTGATCGTGCGGACGGTGAATTCCGTGTTGGCTTCGGATTTCGCAGCCTTGCGCGTGATCGTCATTAACGACGGCTCGACCGACAGCACGGGCGAGCTCCTGGATGAACATTTCGCCAGCGATCCGCGGGTGCAAATCATTCATCAAGTAAATCGCGGCAAGCCCGCGGCCTTGAGCGCCGGCCTGGCGAAAGCGGATACCGAAATATTGGTAACCATCGATGCCGATACGGAAATCGAGGCGGACGCCATCAGCAAACTGGTACGCCATTTTTCGGATCCGCAAGTGGGCGCGGTGGCCGGCAACGTGAAGGTGGGCAATCGCTCGCGCTGGCTCACGCGCTGGCAGGCGCTCGAATACATCACCAGCCAGAATATGGAGAAGCGCGCATTTGATTTGCTGAATTGCATCACCGTGGTGCCTGGCGCGCTGGGCGCGTGGCGCCGAACTGCCGTGGAAGCCGCGGGAGGAATTACGGCGGACACCGTGGCGGAAGACGCCGATTTGACCATTGCGATTCGCCGCCTGGGCTGGCGCATCAGCTACGACGAAGAAGCCATCGCCTGGACGGATGCGCCGGAAACTCCCGGCGTGCTGATCCGCCAGCGTTTTCGCTGGACGTTTGGGACGCTGCAATCTTTCTGGAAGCACAAAGACACGCTGTTCCGCCCGAAATATGGGACGCTGGGCTGGATTGCGCTGCCGAATATTTTCCTGTTCCAGGTACTGCTACCACTGATTTCGCCGGTGATCGATCTTCTGTTTCTCGGCGCCGTGATTCTTTGGGCATTGGAAAAATGGCATTTTCCGTACATCCCGCAGATTCATTCTTCAACCGACGATTTAATGCGGTCCGTGCTGTTCTTTCTAGGATTTTTGCTGATCGATGTGTTGACCTGCGTGATTGCTTTTGCGCTGGAACGCGACGAAGACTGGTCGCTGCTGGTGCCCGTGCTGCTGCAGCGATTTTATTACCGGCAGCTAATGTATGTGGTGCTGTTCCGTTCGGTGAAAGAGGCGGTGAGCGGCCGGCCGGTGGGTTGGCATGGTGTGGGGACGGAAGCACCGCCGCAGCAGCAACAGCAGAGAGTCCTACCAGCGGAATCGTGACGATTTAGTCTGACGTCACTTCGGCCTTGTAGCAAAAACTGTGGTTTTAGACATGCAAATTTGTTATGCTTCGCGAAGGTACAGGGCTGCATCCTGCAGTTAGGGAGCGGCACCGGAGGCCACCATGAGCGCACTTCCCCGCGAAGGCAACGGAAAAGTTACCGTTCCCGAACTGCTGCAGCGAAAATCCGAAATACGAAACTCCGCAAGCGCAAAAATTACTTGTCTTACCGCGTACGATTACCCGACGGCGCGCCTGCTCGATGAAGCTGGCGTGGATGTTTTGCTGGTCGGCGATTCACTGGGCATGGTGGTGCTTGGCCACGAGAACACGCTGCCCGTGACGCTCGGAGATATGCTGCACCATACGGCAGCCGTGCGGCGCGGCACGAAGCGAGCGCTGGTCGTTGCGGACATGCCCTACGGCAGCTATCACACGGACAACGCCGAATCGTTGCGCAATGCCGTGCGCTTCATCAAGGAAGCGGGCGCTGAAGCGGTCAAAATCGAAGGCGGCGAGCGCCGACTGGAATTGATCGTGCGCCTAACCGAGGCCGAAATTCCCGTGATGGGCCACGTGGGCTTGACGCCGCAATCTGTGAACGCGATGGGCGGCTACCGCGTGCAAGGCAAAACCGTCGATGCCGCGGAACAGTTGCTGCGCGATGCGCGCGCCGTGGAAGCTGCCGGCGCTTTTGCCGTGGTGCTGGAAGCTGTGCCGCGGGAACTCGCGGCACAAATCACGCGCGAATTGCGCATTCCGACGATTGGTATCGGCGCCGGGCCGGATTGCGACGGTCAAGTTCTGGTAATTCACGACATGCTGGGTTTGAATTTTGGCCACACGCCCAAGTTCACGCGGCAGTACGCGAACATTGGAGAGATCATCAGCCGCGCCGTGAAGGAATATTGTGATGATGTTCGGCAGGGCAGTTTTCCCTCCGATGCCGAGTCCTATCACTCGGGGCAGATTGCGCAGCAGCGCAAAACAGTTCCCGTCGCTTGATAAATCTTGCATCAAGAGATTCTTGAGGCCGCGATGACGCCGGAAGAGATATGCGTGCTGTATGACTACAATGCCTGGGCCAATCACCGCGCCTTGGACGCGGCAGCGGCGCTAACCACTGAACAATTCACGCACTCGCTGGGCTCGAGCTTTTCTTCGGTGCGTGACACCTTGGCGCACATCTGCGCAGCGGAATGGGTCTGGACGGAACGCTTTCAAGGTAGATCGCCGTCGGCATTTCCGGATGTCCAGAAATTCGGGACGGCGGCCGACCTTCGCAACCATTGGCACGCGCACGAGGCGACGCTATTGACGTTCGTGAACAGGCTAACGCGAGAAGATCTCGACCGCGTGATGGAATACACGACCTTTAAATTCGGCGTGTATCGCAATCCGCTGTGGCAATCCATGCAGCACGTCGTAAATCACGGAACTTATCATCGTGGCCAAGTCACCACGCTGCTTCGTCAATTGGGTGCGAAGCCCATCTTGACTGATCTCATGCACTTCTATCGCGAGCGTTCCGCGGCCGCGGCCTGACGCGCCGGCACATTCCTTGGAGACCATCCGAACCATCGCCTGGATGAAAGAAACCGCGCGGCAAGCGCGGGCGGAGAGCCGCATCATTGGATTTGTCCCTACCATGGGGGCGCTGCACGCGGGCCACTTATCACTGGTGGCGCGCGCCAGGCGCGATTGCGATCCGGTCATCGCGTCCATCTTTGTAAACCCGAAACAGTTTGGGCCGCAGGAAGATTTTAAGAAGTATCCGCGAACGATTGAAAAAGATGCGGAAAAGCTCGCCGAGGCTGGAGTGCATGCGCTTTTCCTGCCAGAAGCGACTGAAATGTATCCTCCTGGTTTCGCCACCTACGTAAATGTAGAAGGCTTAAGCGAACGCCTCGAAGGGCGCACGCGGCCGGGACATTTTCGCGGCGTCACCACCGTGGTGCTAAAGCTGCTGGAAATCCTGCAACCGCACTTTGCCTATTTTGGGCGTAAGGATGCGCAGCAGGCAAAACTGATCAGCACCATGGCGCGTGATCTCAACCTCGATACGGAAATTGTTCTCGGTCCGATTGTGCGCGAGAGCGATGGGCTGGCGATGTCTTCGCGTAACGCCTATCTGACGGACCTAGAGCGGATCGCGGCGACGGTGTTGCATCGCGCTCTCGTCGCTGCCCGGGAAGACTTGGCGGCTGGCGAACACAATGTGCTCCGGCTGCAAAACACCATGAGGCGTGTGCTAGACGCAGAACCCGGCGTGAAAATTGACTATGTTGAAGTCGTCGACGCCGATTCGTTCGAGCCTGTCGCGCACATCACGCGATCTTCGTACATCCTGCTCGCGGCTTATCTCGGCAAAACTCGTCTGATTGACAATATGCTCGTCGAGCCCGAAGAACATGGCTCCAGTAATTTTCTCTTCCATCTGTGAGTGTTCGAATGAGAACGGAAGCGCGTCGCTAACACCACGCAGGAAGTTCT
Organism: uncultured Acidobacteriota bacterium; assembly: GCA_963798585.1. GTDB lineage: Bacteria > Acidobacteriota > Terriglobia > Acidiferrales > UBA7541 > Acidiferrum. The sequence continues at coordinate 705,008 of CAWCTJ010000006.1, read as the reverse complement.
CTTTATTTAAGCGCGTCCAACACTTCCTCAGCGTGGCCCTTGGCTTTCACGTTGTCCCAGACCTGCGCGATCTTCCCATCCGGCCCAATCAAATAAGAACTGCGCACGATACCCATAAACGACCGTCCCATAAATTTCTTCATGCGCCAGGCGCCGTAAGCCTCGATCATTTTGTGTTTCGGATCGCTGAGTAGCGTAAAATTCAACTTTTGTTTCGCAACAAATCCCGCGAGCATTTTCGGTGCATCGGCGCTCACACCCAGCACCGCCACATCCCGCTTGACGAACTTCTGCCGCAAATCGCGAAACTCACAGGCCTCGATGGTGCAACCGGGAGTGTTGGCCTTGGGATAGAAATAAATCACCACACTCTGGCCCTTAAAATCTTTGAGCGACACATCTTTCCCGGTCGCGTCCTGCAACGTGAAGTCCGGAGCTTTGTCGCCAACCTTTAATGCGGCCGTTGCCATAATCAGCCTTTAGCGAGCGCAGAATCAGGAGAGCAATTTTCGCAGTAGATCATTTACAACTTGCGGGTTCGCCTGGCCGCGCGTCGCCTTGATGACCTGTCCCACAAAGAACTTGAAGACGCCTTCGTTTCCGGCCTTGAACTTGGCCACATTCTCCGCATTCTTCTCAATCACTTCGCGAGCGATGGCTTCAATCGCGGACGTATCGCTGCTCTGTGCCAAGCCTTCTGAAGCTACAATTTCCGCCGCGCCGCGGCCTGACTCAAACATCATGAGAAACACTTTTTTCCCAATGGCGCCAGTAATTTTTCCTGACTCTACCAGGTTTACAAGTTCCGTCAGCGCGGCCGGTGAAATGGGACTTTCGTCAATCTCTTTTCCCGCATCTTTCAGACGACGCAGCAGCTCGGTTTGCATCCAATTCGCGGCGCTTTTTCCCGGCGCACCGGCTCTTACCGCAGCTTCAAAATAATCGGCGAGCGACTGCGAAGCCGTCAGCACTTCGGCGTCATACGGCGTGATCGCAAAATCCCGCGCAAATCGCGCGCGTTTGGCCTCCGGTAATTCCGGTAAACTCTTAGCCGCAGCCTCGCGCCACGCCGCGCTCACGTGCACCGGCAAAAGATCGGGCTCGGGAAAATAGCGGTAGTCGTGCGCTTTTTCCTTCGAGCGCATCGCCACGGTGTGGCTTTCCACTTGATTCCAGAGCCGAGTCTCTTGTGGAACGCGGTTGCCGCTTTCGAGCACGCCGATTTGACGCTCGATTTCGTATTCGATGGCTTTTTGCAAAAACCGGAAAGAGTTCAGATTTTTTACTTCCACCTTGGTGCCAAAGTCCTTTGCGCCGCGCAGCCTCACGCTCACGTTGGCATCGCATCGCAGCGAGCCTTCTTCCATGTTGCAGTCGCTGACCCCGGTATACAGCAGGATCTGTTTCAGCGCAGTGAGATAGGCATGCGCTTCTTCTGGAGCACGCATGTCCGGCTCGGAAACAATTTCGCTCAGCGGCGACCCGCAACGGTTGTAGTCGATGTAGGCTTTGGTCTCCGAGTCCGCGAAACCTTCATGCAGGTTTTTCGCGGCGTCTTCTTCCAGATGCAGCCGCGTGATGCCGATTCGCTTGCGTGCGGTAGCATGATCGATCTCGATCCAGCCACCTGTGGCGAGCGGCAATTCATATTGCGAAATTTGATAGCCCTTCGGCAGGTCGGGATAGAAATAATTCTTCCGCGCAAAACGCGAGTGTTCGTGGACGGTACAGTTCAGCGCCAGTGAAGCGCGCACCGCCATTTCCACCACGCGCTTGTTGAGCACGGGCAACGACCCGGGAAGGCCCAGGCAGACGGGACAAGTATTGGAATTGGGGGTGTCACCGAATCGCGTCGAACACCCACAGAAGATTTTGGTGTTGGTCAGCAACTGGACATGGACTTCCAGCCCGATCACGGGCTCGTATTTCGCCAGGACTTCCGGCGAGAGGGCGGTCTCTTCAGGTGTAGTCTTCGCCATGGTGGAACGAAAATTATAGCATCGGTAAGAGATCGCAAAATATAAAGGAATCCCGCTCTACGATCTCTCCGGTGCGTGCGCGGAGCGGGCTCTGAAAAATCGGCCCGTCGAACACAAAGGTGTGGAACTCACCGTTTTCCCCGCAAAAATCAACGCCCGGGGGAAGTTCAGCGAAGAAGGCATCGTCCAGTTCGCGGCCGGCGAAGCGCCGCGCCAGAACTTTGCCATCAATGCAGACCGCAATTGAACGAAATCCCTGCGCGCGGAAGAATTGGATCAGCTCACGCGTATCCCTCTTCCAGATGGGAAAAAGCGCCGTCATTCCCACGCGGGCGAGATTCTTTTCTCGATAGGCGCGCAAATCTTCCAAGAAAATGTCCCCGAACGCAACCGTGCGAACGCCTTTCGCAAAATGCGTCGCAAGAGCTTCTTCCATCCGGCCTTCGTAAATTGCGTTGTTGCAATTTGGAGGGATGCGTACTTCGTGCAGCGGCAAGCCGATCGATTTCGCCTGTTGCTGTAGAAGTTCACGGCGCACCCCGTGCATGCTGATGCGTTCGTATCCTTCCGTCACGGTCGTCAGCAACGCTGTTACCCGATACTGCTTCTGCGTCAGCAGCGTGTGCAGCGCCATAGCGCTGTCTTTGCCGCCACTCCAGCAGAAGAGGATGGATTCAGATGCCGTCAATTAGCACTCCGAGCGCATTGGATTTTGCTGTTGTAGGAGCGCAACATGTCGCGCCCCTAAAACGGCGGAGCCTCGATGCAGTGCCGATACAGCCGCACCTCATCGAGGGAAAAATCAGTTTCGCCCGCTGAACGTATATTTCACGCCAACCCGTGCGTCTCTCCCAAGGGCTGGATAGCCCAGCGCGTCTTGATACTGCTTGTCGAAAAGATTCATCGCCCGGGCGTACAACAAAACGCCGTGGCCAAGACGATAGCTGCCGGCGATATCGAACCGCGCGTAACCGGGATTGCGTATAAATCCCAATCCAAGAAAATCGCTGTCAGTCCGGACGCCAGTAAAATATCCGCCTAATGTAACGTTCAGTCGACGGAACGAACTGTTCAACGTCAACGAACCCGAGTTCGCCGGCCGCCGCAGCAACCGATTCCCCGGAATTTCAGAAGGGTCGAACGCATTGGGCGATTTGATCACCAGACTATTGTCGTAAGTGTAGTTCCCTGCCAGGTTCAGCCAGCACGCCAATCTGGCTTGTCCACTGAGATTGAGTCCCTGTGCCCGAGCAATGTCGGTATTGAAGTAGTACCCAAAATTCGGCCCCGCGCCGGGAATCGTGATGCCGCAGCTGTTGCCGGTATCCGGCGGCGGATTGGCCGTGCAGAACTCAAAGCTAACGATATTGTAGAAAAGGCTGTAAAAATATCGCCGGACACCATGATGCGATCGTTAAGCAATTTTTGCTCGATACCAGTAGTTGTGGTCTTGCTTTCTTCCGGCCTCAGATACGGATTTCCGAAATCACCGAAGTTGTCGCCGTAAGTCTGGTCGAAGCGCGGCTCCTTGATGCCCTGGCCGTAGAAAAAGCGATACAGCGTTTCACCCCAAAATCCCTTTCCATAGCGCAACACCGCGGCCGCCCCCACACGCGGGACAACGCGCGTGCCAAAATTGGCATTATCTTCCGCACGGCCGCCGAAGTTCAGCGAAACGCGGCGCTGCGGCCGGTAGCGGAAATCCAGAAATACTCCCTGATTGTTCCGCCGTGCGTGCGGCACATTGATCGACGAAAGGAAGGCATTCTCAACTTCGAATTCATAGCCGGCGGTGACGGCGAAATTTTCCAGCACGTAGCTCGTCTGTGCGGTGACATTGGCGCGGTTGTACTGAAAGCGGCTTTCCCCCGTGAAATCGCAAAAGTCCGCGGTGGCCACGGCGGTCGGATTGGTCTGCGGGCAAAACGCATTGGGATCGGTGGCGTAAAAGCTTTGCAGCGGATTGTTAGTATTCTGGTAGGTATACGATTCTCCTCCGCTGATCTCGTTGCGCCAGTGTTTGCCGGTGGCAAAATCCCATCGGCCATTCACGCTGAAAATATGCTGCACATAGCGCTGGTAGAGGCTGGGCGGCTCGAACACAGTTTGTCCGGCGATACCCGCGGTGCTGTCGTTGTTGCGCAGCGTCAGGCGGAGTTGATCGTTGTCGCTGATGCGGTAACCAAAATTGCCGGACTCCGTTCGATTGATAAACGCATCGTTTGGCCCCTGCCCGTCGGTCGAGAGGTAAGACGCCGCGGCGGAATAGTCGAACGCGCCCAACAATCCGCTGATGTCTCCACCGCCACGGCCCGAAGAAAAGCTCCCACCTTCGGCAAATACGCTGAACTCCGGAACGCGCGTCTCGCCGCGGTGCGTGAACAGTTGAATCACGCCGGAAACCGCGTCGGTGCCGTAAATTGCGCTTTCCGCTCCGCGCACGATTTCCACCTTGTCGATATTGTCGAGCGTGAGCGTAGAAAAATCCACGGCCCCGCCCGGAGGATTAATCGGCGTGCCGTCCACCAGCACCTTGGTGAAATTGGAATTGCCGCCATTAATAAAGGTGGACGCGGTTCCGCCCTCCGGTCCGGTGCGCCCGATGGCTACGCCCGGAGCAAACAGCAGCGCATCCGTCACCATAACCGATTGCCGGGCATCGATTTCTTCTCTTGTAATCACGGAAACCGAAGCCGTGGTTTGATCCGCCAGAATGGGTTCCGTTTCCGCCGTCACAACGACACTGGAGGAGAGCGGCGAGAGTTCGAGGCTCTGATCGAGCCTGCGCTGCTCATTCGCGCCCAAGTCCAACACGAAGTCGCGTGGAATGAAAGGCGCTAGCGCGATCCATACGAGATAACGGCCCGGTGGAATCGCCAGACTGTAAGTGCCATCCCCAGAAGAGCTTGTTTTCCAAACCTGGGCGCCGGCGTCAGCTTCAAGCCGCGCGGTAATCTGCACCCCGCCGACACCCGCGCCGCTCAAATCCACTAGCGTGCCGGAAATATGAGCGTCTGAGGAATGTTCCTGAGCTTGCGAAGAAAAATGCACTACGAAGAGAAAAACGGCAAAGACAGCAAATCTAAAAGCGTATGTTTTCATGGTTCCTCCGCTCCCTCACGCGCGGGAGTTTGAAGGTTGTCCCTCGTGACGTGGCACATCACGAAGGCTGCGGACTTCGCCGGTCTCCTGGCTTGGCGGTGTTGCTTGCCGACAACCTTCCCGCGGCGCTGCCCGTCGTTTGCGACGAACCCTACGCTGCAGTGGCCTGCCAGCATTTCTCGAAGTGCGATCGCGATGCGATCGACTCCCACGCCATACAGTCGCGCGGCGGCGACGGCTTCTCTTGCGAGTGCAACCGCGATGCGGTTGCCCGTCTTCCCGAGCACGAAGTCTGCGGTGATTGTCGGGGGCACGGACGCCTGGAGGCGCCCTGTGCCCTCTGTTGATTATTCAGATCCGCGGCCATTTCTGGCCGCAGGGTGAAGTTACTTCTAAAAAATCAAGGTCGTTCCGTCGCCGTTCCGGACCACACATTCACGTGCGGCCGGCCTGACGGCCCGGTCTCCACGGTAAGCGGCGTCTGAAAAACTTGTTCCAGCAATTCGCGCTGGTACACGCTGGATGGCGGCCCCACACGCAAGCACCGCCCGCGCTGCAGCAGCGCCACTTGATCGGCATATTCGGCCGCGAGATTCAGCTCGTGCGTCACCACCACCACGATGTAACGGTTGACGGAAGCTAGTCGGCGTAGAGCATCCAGAAAATCTACCTGCGCCGCGATGTCTAGGTGCAGGGTCGGCTCGTCCAGCAGCAGCATTACCGGCTGCTGCGCCAGGGCGCGCGCCAATATCACGCGTTGTTTTTCACCACCAGAAATTTTATCCATCCAACGATCCGCCAGATGTTCTGCGCCAACCTGCGCCAACGCGTTGCGCGCCACACTAAGATCTTCGGCCGTCTCAAAACGCAAGCTGCGGCCATGCGGATGCCGCCCTTGCACGACAAATTCCCACGCCCGCGACGGAAACAGCAGCCGGCTTTCCTGCTGCACCATGGCGATACGCTGCGCACGAATGCGCGGCGTCATCGTGTGCGTAACCAAATCATCCAGCAACACGCGGCCGGAAAGCGGCGCGAGCACGCCGGCAATTAAATTCAGCAACGTGGATTTGCCGCAGGCGTTGGGTCCCAGAACGGCGAGAATTTCGCCCGAGCGCGCCTGCAGACTCATCGCCTCCAACGTGAAAAGGGGCGCCTGCGAAGAATTGGACGAGTACGCATAGCTGACCTGCTCGACGCTCAGTGTTACGTTGGTGCGTGGTGACGCCGTGGCTAAATTTCGCGCTGCGCTGCTCACGTCATTCTCCTTCGCAGCAAATAGATAAAGAGTGGCGCCCCCGCCAACGCCGTCATCGCCCCCACAGGCAGTTCGCTCGGAGCAGCCACCGTGCGCGCCAGCATGTCGGCGATGACCACGGCGATCGCGCCTCCGAAGGCCGCGGCCGGCAGCAAAATGCGATGGTCGGAGCCAAAAATCAGCCGCATCACATGCGGCACGAGCAAACCAACGTAGCCGATGGCCCCGCTCACGGCCACCGCCAGCCCCGTTAGGATAGACGCCGCAACGTAAACCACGATACGCACACGCGGTACATCCACTCCCAGATGCATGGCCTCTTTTTCACCTGAAAGTAATAAGTTAAGATCCGATGCCGTGGTGTAGATTGCGCCAGCGGCCAGAAAAAACCAATACGAATGACCCAATGCAGATTGCTCTGCAATGGCGTTGAGAGATCACCCATCAGCCAGAACGCCATCCCGCCATGATCGCGCCCGGAAATCAGATTTAACAACAGCATGATCAATGCGTTCAGAAAAGAGGCGGTAATAATTCCGGCCAGCAAAAGCGTGGTGCTGTCGATCTCGCCGTCTCTGCGGCCCAGCACATACACTCCTGCGATAGTCACCATGGCGCCCAAGAATGCGCCGAGCGGAGTAAGCAACACCGCGGTATCCGGCGCGAGCGCCAGGTGCGGCTCAAGCATCACCGCGAGAATCGCACCCACCGCAGCGCCGCTGGAAACCCCCAGCACGTACGGATCGGCCAGCGGATTTCGCAGTAGCGCTTGGAAACTCGTGCCCGCCACTGCCAGTGACGCTCCGACAAAGATCCCGAGAAAAATGCGCGGCAGGCGAATATCAAAAATAATGAGGCTGTAATTGCTCGAAAGTTCGCTGGTCTGGTGAAACGCATAACGAATCAGGTCTTGCGCCAGCCCGTAAAGCGATATCGGCACGGCGCCCAGCTTGAGCGCCAGCACCACCACCACGAATAAAACCCCCGCCAGCGCCGCGCAGCGCAGCAGCAATCGCCGCAGCGTCAACGGTTGCATGCTAAGTCCTCAGTTCTCATGCAAAACATCGGGTCGTTCTCGATCAACTTTGCGGACTGTGGCGTCGGATTTTTCTCCGGAGTAATGTTTGGCTTATCCACGTTTTCCTTATTCGAAGGATCTTTACTCAAAGGCGGCTGGCTGCCGGGACCATCGGGAAAGGCCTCCGGGTGCAGCTGCCTGCGCCATATCTTCGATCGCCGAAACGATGCGCGGCGCGGGACGATTCACCGCATCGCTGACAATTACGAAGCGATGGTTGCGCACCGCATCCAGGCTGCGCCATCCAGGCAGCGCGCTCAGCGTCAGCAAGTCCGGAGCTTTCTCGTCATTCTGCACGGTGAACACCAGAAACTCCGGCTGCAAACTCACAATTTCTTCCAGGCTTACTTTCGGCCAATCTTGCGTGGTATCGACAATCGAAACAGCTCCGGCTTTTCGCAGCGCATCGGCGATAAATGTGTTCTTACCAATGCTAATCAATGGCTCGGCCCACACGACGAACAGAACGCGCCTTGCGGGGTGTTCCGCGAGACGCCGCTGCAATTCCGCCAAGCGTTGTTGCATCTCTCCCGCCAGCGCCACGCCGTTTTCCGCCACGCCGAGAACATCCGCCAGCTTGATGGTCGACGCGAGGATTTCCTGCACGTTATGCGGGTCTGTTTCGTATACCGGGATCTTGAGATCATCCAGCGCGCGCACGGTTTCAAAACGGTTGATGCTGGCCATCAACACTACGTCCGGCCGCAATGCCGCCACCTGTTCGATGCTCGGATTGATGGTGCCGCCCACCTTCGGCTTTTTCTGCGCCTCGGCGGGGTAATCACAATAATCCGTATCGCCCACCAAGCGGTCTTGCAAACCCAGCGCATAAACCGTTTCCGTCAAGTTTGGCGCGAGCGACACGATGCGCCCCACCGGCTGTGGCACCCGTACCGTGCGGCCCGTCTCGTCGATCACTTCCCGGTAAGCACGCGCATTCTGCGGCGACGCGGCTTCCGGTGCGGCTTTTGCCGACGGGGTCTTTTCGCCTTGTTGTTGTCCAGGTGCGCTGGGAACACTTGGCGCTTGCGCCCACAGCAATCCAGCACACAACAGCGCGCAGGCTAGCGCCACGCAACCGTTGCTCATTAGTCGAATGTAATTAACGCCTGCCAAATACTTTCCCTTAACGGAAATCGCACGCCAAAAAAACAAAAAAGCCCCACGAGACACCGGGGGCTTATCGACCGTGTTCCTTCTCGCGAAGAACGCGCGTCTCGGCGGCATGGGAGGGTGGCCTGGCTCACGGCTGCTTCAGCCGCTCACAGTGGCGGGACCGCGGCCGATTCTCACGGCCTTCCCCGCTGCCCTTGCCTGAAAATTGAGTTTCGAGTGTAAGCCGCGCCCAAGGGCAAGTCAATCAGCGTGCGAAAAGACAGTAAACCGTACTACTTATTCTTCCAGTTCGGTTTGCGCTTCTCCACCAGCGCGCGCAGGCCTTCCTGTGAATCCTCGAGCTTGTACAACTCATTCAAGAAAATATTCATGGAATTCTTCATCCCATCGCGCAGCGACAATCCCATGCCGCCAAGAATTGCCTTTTTCGCCATGGTCAGCACCGGCCCGGAATGCGCGGTAATCCGGCTAATCAGTTCATTGACGGTCTGCTCGAGTTGCGCTTCGGGCACCAGCCTGTTGATCAGCCCTAATTCGAGCGCCCGCTCGGCAGTCACCGCTTCGCCAGTCAACACCAACTCCAGCGCCGTCTTCGGCCCCACTAGAAAAGGAAGAATCGTCGACGCCAGGGGCGGAAACACTCCGATAGTAATCTCCGGCTGCGCAAATCGCGCTTTCGGCGTAGCGACCACCAAGTCTCCAAACGCCGCCAACTCCGCTCCGCCGCCAATTGCCGGTCCATTGATCACGCAAATTACTGGCTTGCCCACATCCAGCATTCCCGCAAACGCCGCGTGGAACGCATCCAGCATTTGGAACACGCGCTGCGAAGTATATTCCCCGATATCAATCCCGCCGCAAAAAACCTTGCATGCCGAATCGAGCACCAGTAATTTCACATCGTCGCGCTCGCCAGCCGACGTAATGGCATCCGATATTTCCCGCAGCATTACTTCGTTCAACAGATTGTGGTCCGGGCGATTCAGCGTGATTCTCGCCACTCCGTCATCAATCGCGAATTTAACGAACTCAAACTCTTCGGGCTTGCGACGCACCGACGGCGTCATGAATTCCGAAACGCTCACTGACTTGATCATGCGACCCCTCTCTCGGCCCGTGCGGGCCCGGAACCCCTGCACGCTGCGATTTTTCTTCGTTCTAAATGCTAGCACGCGAATTTGCGAACGCTGGAACAGACGTCGTGCCTGGTGCGCAATCGGTTGTCGGCTCATGCCACTCCGTGCTCACCCGGCGCAGTCATTCGTGTGCAACCGGAGTCCTGTCACTTCCCTCCTAGACCGCGAGTCGTTAAGATGTCGCCATGCAATATCCACCGAATCGTCGCAGCTTTATCATCGCCACCGGCCTCACCGCTCTGGCGGCAACCCGCGTCCTCGGCGCCAACGACACCCTGCGCGTCGGAGTCATCGGCGCCGGCGGCCGCATGAATGACCTGCTCAATTCCGCCGACAAGGCCGGCACCTACCAGATCGTCGCCGTCAGCGACGTCTACGCGCCGCGCCGCGACGCCGTCAAAAGCCCGCTCCGAACGGCACGGCCGCCACCACCCACGTGGATTACCGCGAAGTCCTCCAGCAGCCCATCGACGCCGTCTTCATCGCCGTCCCCCGACCACTGGCATGTGCGCATGGCGGTCGACGCCCTCGCCGCCGGCAAAGACGTCTATCTCGAAAAGCCCGTCACCCACACCATCGAAGAAGGCGCCACGCTTCTACACGCGGTCCGCTCCAGCAAGCAAATTCTCCAGTGCGGCATGCAGCAGCGCAGTTGGAGCCCACTTCCGCGATGCCGTCGACCTCATTCAAGGCGGCAGCCTTGGCCGCATTCCCCAGGTCAGAACCTATTGGTGGCAGAACTATCACGTTCTCTTAGCGCCCAAGCCCATCGACACCCAAGCCCTCGACTGGAAGCAGTGGCTCGGCGGCGCTCCCGATCAGCCCTTCACACGAAGAAAAATTCTACCGTTGGCGCTGGTTCTGGAACTTCGGCGGCGGCGCCATGACCGATCTCTTCACCCACTGGATCGACGTCGTGCATTGGGCCATGAAATCGGACACGCCGCGCCAAGCGCAGATGCTCGCCGACAAATACGTCTTCGAACAATGGGATTGCCCCGACACGGTCCAGGCCGCTCTCCGCTATCCCGGCTTCGATGTCGTCTACGAGGGCATGATGGCCTCCTCCATCGACGACGGCGGCCTCGAGTTCCGTGGCACCGACGCCACCCTGAAGCTCAACCGCTGGGGATTTGGCGTCTATCGCGAAGGCGTGCCAACCAAAGACAATCCCGTCCTCAAGGCCGACACCTTCCAGCGACGGCACCATCGACCCACATGCAGAATTTCTTCGATTGCATCAAGTACCCGCAAAGAACCCAACGCCCCGGTCGAAACAGGCATCGCCGCCGCCCGCGCCGGCCACATCGTCAACCTAGCCTACCGCGGCACCGGACAAATCGCCTGGCCGCCGAAAACCGCCGCTGCAACCTAGGTGGAAGCATTATTCCTCACGGAGGGCCACCAGCGGGTCGATGCGGGCGGCTCGGCGCGCCGGAATCCATGCGGCGACCAGCGCTACCACGAGGAGCGTCAACAGCGCCGCTACCAACAGCAGCGGGTCGTGCGCGTTCACTTCGAACAATAAAGACTGGAGCAATCGCACGCAGAACCAGGCTCCGAGAATGCCCAGGGCCGCGCCGGCGCTCGTCCATCGCGCTACGTTCCACAGCACCATTTGCAAGATACCCCGGCCGCTTGCGCCGAGGGCCATGCGCACGCCGATCTCACGCGTCCTTTGTGCCACTAGAAACCCCACAACGCCGTAGATTCCGACCGCCGCCAGCACGACGCCCATCGCCGCGAAAAGAGACAGCAGCACCGCATTGAAGCGCGGACGCTCTGCTAATTTGCCCACGCGTTCGCTGAGCGCTTCGATCTTCACGGGGATCGTCGGATCCAGGCTGGCGGTTTCGGCTCGCATCCAGGCAGCGACAGCGTTCGGATTCATTTGCGTCCGCAAAATAATCTGGCCGGTGCTGAGAGATTCGACGGGATCATTTTTCCAGGGAAGATAGAACTCCGGATCGGAGCTTGCCACCAAGCCATTATTTCTTACATCCGCCGCCACCCCGATGACTGTTCGCCAGGGCGTCTGCATTTTAAATAGCCGAAGCTGTTTACCAACGGGCTCCTCGTTTGGAAAAAGCTGGCGCGCCAGCGTCTCGCTGAGAATGATGGGATTTTCTGCGGTGCCAGCGTCATGTTCTTGAAAGGCCCGGCCACGGAGGATTGGAATACCGAGCGTGGAAAAATAAGCTGGCGTCACCGCGCGCCACGTCACCGTGCCTCCCGTCCCTTCGGGAATCGGCGGGTGGCCCTCCGGTTCGACTGCCGCGAGAATCGTTGAGCGCATTTCTCCTGCGGGAGGCAATGTATCGCTTATCGCCAATGAGACCGTGCCGGGCAAAGTCTGCAAGCGGCTTTGCAGCTCGCCGAAAAACGCAATCTGCTGCGGCTGCTGCGGGTATCGGTACGCGGCGAGTGAAATCGTCTCCGTGAGTATGTTCTCGGTTTCCATCCCCGTCGGCGCGCGATGCAGTTTCCATAGACTACGCAGGAGCAAGCCGGCACAGGTTAGCAAAACCAGCGAAACGGCGATCTGTGCCGCGACCAGCATCTGACGCAGCAACCTCCGCGTTGTCACGCGAATCTCTCTTCCACAAAGTTGCTCGGGAGCGGGATCGGAAAGCGCTGGAGCCAAACCGAAGATTGCCACGGAAGCAAATGCCAACCCCAGCGTGAACGCGATCACGCGCAAATCGAGATTTGCTTCTTGTAAACGGGGGATGCCTTCCGGTGCGATCGATACGAACAAACGCAAGAGGAGATGCGCGATCCAGCAGCCTGCCGCCCCTCCGAGCAAGCCGAGCAGCGTGCTTTCGACCAGCGCTTGGCGCACCAGGCGTCCGCGGCTTGCGCCGAGCGCCGCGCGTACCGCAAGTTCGCGTTGCCGCCCAGTGGCGCGCGCAAGCAGCAGGCTTGCAACATTTGTGCACGCCACCAGCAGCACAGCGAACACGGAACCTAGCAATATCCACGAAGCGAGACGCGCTTCACGCACCTGCCGATCGTGCAGCGAGCTAACCGAAAGATGAATTTCCTTGCGAAATGCCGGCGGAGCACCTTGCAACGACTGCTCAAGAAAGGGCTGCAGTCCAACGATAACTTCAGAAATCGTGGCGCCAGGTTTCATGCGGCCGAACGTTCGCAACACCGCACCGGGAGCGGAGCGCCGTTGCAACTCTTCGTCGAGCGCTTCGGGAAGGAGAATATCCACCGGGACCAGCGTGGGCATTTCAAAGTTTGCCGGAAGCACGCCGCAAATTCGCGTGACCCTGTCGTCGAGGGAGAGTGTCTTGCCAAGTACGCCGGGATCCGCTCCATAGCGGCTTTTCCAAAGCGCGTACGAAAGAATTGCCGCGCGCGGCCCGTTCGGGCGATCCTCTTCCGGCGTAAAGTTACGCCCGAGAATGGGTTGCACACCTAGAGTGGAGAGAAAGGTCTGTTCGACGCGAGCGCAGCTTAGCCGCATCGCGCTCTGCTCCGTCAGGTCACATTTCGCGTCGCTCGTCAGCATCGAGGTCACTGCTTCAAACGGGCCGGGGGCTTTGCGGAAGTCCACGTAGCTGGCGCCCAGCATGAATTCTTCTTTCTCGATCGGCGCCGTCAAGCCAAACGAAACCAGGCGATCATCGTGCGCATACGGCAGGCTACGGAACAGCACGCGATCGACGACGCTGAACACCGCTGTGGTGGCGCCAATGCCGAGGGCCAGCGTGAAAATGGCCACCAGCGAAAATCTCAAGTCTTTCCGAAGATTGCGAACCGCGTAACGAACGTCGCGCCAGACGCTTTCCAGATGCGTCTCCCATCGCGTGTCCCGCACTTCTTCTTTCACTCGCTCTATACCGCCAAATTCCTGTTGCGCTCGGCGGCGTGCCTCGTCTACCGACATTCCACTGGCGACGTAATCGTCAATTTGTTGCTCCAGATGGAAGCGCAGTTCTTTGTCTAGCTGGCTTTCGCTGCGGGTTTTGTGGAGGAGTCGACGGAGCCAGTGCATTTTTCCTCCTACTCGGCGGCTCTTAGAATTCGCGCCACCGCGCTCGAGAGTTGTTCCCAATCCAGAATTTCGGTTTCCAGCTGTTTGCGACCTTTTTTGGTGAGTGTGTAGAACTTCGCGTCGCGGCCCGTGTCCGTATCTCGCCACTCCGCTTGCAGCCAGCCGCGGTCCTCTAGGCGGTGCAGCGCCGGGTACAACGAGCCTTGGTGTACCGTGAAAAATTCTTTGGAGATTTGCCGCAGCCGCTGCGCAATGGCATAACCGTGATTCGGCCCCAGCGCCACAATTTTGAGCACTAGCATGTCCAGCGTGCCGCGCAGTAGTTCGCTTTTTGCCTCAGCTCCCATCACTGATACCTAGACATTCGACATGTATATGCCGGAATTCCGAGAATGTCAACAATCGCACGAACCATCCGATAACCACGCGCACCAGACAAGTGGAATTGCCTCAAGAAAGCTTTTGTCGGCAATCCAACCAATCAGGCAGGTACCGTAATTCTGTTTTTTGATACGATTCCCATCATGGAGATCAAAAGAATTGGCTCGCAATCTTCCGCCAAGGGTCCGTCAGAGTGGTTTACTGGTACAGTACGGATCGACCCGCTCTTCCAGGCACCCGATCCCGCGCTGGTTCAAGGTGCCAGCGTAACGTTCGAGCCGGGCGCTCGGACCGCATGGCATACCCATCCGCTGGGCCAGACTCTCATCGTCACAGCGGGCTGCGGCTGGGCCCAGCGCGAAGGTGGACCCACTGAGGAGATTCGGCCCGGTGATGTCGTCTGGTTCCCGCCTGGCGAGAAACACTGGCATGGGGCCACGCCGACTACGGCCATGACCCACATCGCGATTCAGGAAAAGCTCAACGGCAAGGTTGTCGACTGGATGGAACAGGTGAGTGACGAGCAGTACCGAAAGTGATCGATTCCGTGGCGAATGGTCGGATTCGCGCGCGCGACCGATCAACGCGCCTATCGTAAGACGAATCAGCCCAAAACCACATGTCCGGTAACCCGACCTATCAGGCACTTGGCGCGGCCACTCGCATTGCGCCCAAACGGTCTGCATGTCATATCATGTTGGGGCAAAGGAGCACTATCAATCCCAATTTATGCTTACGCGAATCGTTTGTGCCCTCTTGGTCCTGATCTCGGCCTCAGGTTTGTCCGGCACGGATTTTTCCATGAAGGTGACCGACAAGAATTACCTTGATACTCAAGGTTTCAGCGTTTTTCTGTACGACAGCACGTACCACCCCGTTTTTGTGGACCAAAAGAACACGGCCATGGAGATGATTCTCCACGGCCAGCGCATCGCCACCAACGGCGACGTGCGGCTGATGCCAACGCCGGAACAGTGGGACTTGGTAGCAACCCTCAAAGCTCGCCGTGCCGACAAAGCGAACAGCCGGCTCACTGCTGACCTCGCATTCCCCACATTCGACCTCAGTTACACACTTGAAGTGGCAGCGGAGCCGGGCGGGGTGAAGGTCAGCATCAATCTCGATAAGCCGCTACCGCAGAAACTGGAGGGGCGGGCGGGCTTCAATTTGGAGTTTCTGCCGTCGATCTACATGGGCAAGGCTTACGTGGTGGACGGAAGCAAAGCCGGCATCTTCCCGCGAACGCCGAACGACGCAATGACGAAAGTTCTGCCCTTGGCGGATGAGCCGAAAAAGGCGTATTACCTGGAGGACTGGGACAAGGCCAAGGGATACACGCAGCCACTGCCGTTCGCCGAAGGCAAGAGCATCACTCTGGGCGTGGACGACGCGCTGGCCCGAGTGAACGTGGTATCGGATACCGCCAACCTGATGCTGTTCGATGGTCGCGACCGCGCGCAGAACGGTTGGTTCGTGTTGCGTTCGCTGATCCCTTCGGGAAAAACTGCGGGCGCCATCGTGTGGCACATCCGTCCGGACGTGATCCCGAACTGGACACGGCCGCCGATGATCGCGCACAGCCAGGTGGGTTATGCGCCGGGCTTCTCCAAGGTGGCGGTGCTCGAACTCGACCCGAAATACAACGGTCCGAATACGGCCCGAGTGTTGCGCCTGACGGAAAACGGAGCTTACCAACAAGTGTTCGAGGGTCCGATCACGCCTGCGACGCCGTGGCTGCGCTACGTGTATTCGAAATTCGACTTCACCCCCGTAAAGGAACCCGGCCTTGTATGTAATCGAGTATGCAGACCAGCGCACCGCCCCTTTTCCGATTTCGCAGGACGTCTACGCAAAGATCTGGCAGGACAGCCTGGACCATCACCTTGCGGAGCAGATGGATCACGTTGCGGTTCGCGAAGGGTACCGGGTGTGGCATGGCGCTTCGCACCTGGATGATGGGCGCATGGCGCCGGTGGTCGGGGAGCAATTTGACGGCTGGAACCAGGCCACAGCGACGGATGGGAAGTACAAAGGCGGCGATCACATCCCTGGGATGAATGTGGGCGGGTGGTATGACGCCGGGGATTTCGACCTGGAGGAGCCGGCGCAACTGAGCGTGATTCAGAGCCTGGCGCTGGCGTATCGCGAATTTCATCTCACGTACGACGAGCTTACGGTGGATGAAAGCGCACGTGAGGTGGAGATGCACCGGCCCGATGGCGTGCCGGATACGGTGCAGCAAGTGAAGCATGGCGCACTGCTCATCCTGGCGCAGTTCCACAATATCGGCCACGCCATCCGTGGCACTCACGAGCCAGATCTGCGGCAATACACCCAAGTGGGCGACGGCGCGTCGAAAACGGACGGTCGCATTTACGATCCGAAGCTCGGCCCGAACGAAACGCAGGGTGACTACTCCGGCAGGCCGGACGATCGCTGGATCTTCACTACGAACAACCCGTTTTTCCAGTGGAACGCCATTGCAGCGCTGGCTGCAGCGGCGGATACGCTGAAAGGCTGGGACGATGCGTTAGCGAGAGACTGCCTGGATACCGCGATCAAGGCTTGGAACGAGGAGAAGGCTCATCCAACGCAGAATCCGGCGGGCGGCGGCTTGGGCGGAGCGGCTCCGGCGGCGCGCCGGGAGGTGGCGTGCTGGCCGCGTCGCAGGGCGTGGTCTCTGGCGCTCAAGGCGGTGGTAACGCAGCGGGCAGCGCGGGCGCTCCGGCAGGCACGGGCACGACCGGCGCACAACCAACTCCGCCGGCCGGCTCCGGTCGTGGGGGATATAATCCCGGACTGGAGTGGGCAGCGGCGCTGGAATTGACCATTGCCACGAATGGCGCCGAGCCTTACAAGTCCCGGCTGAAGGAATTGTTCCCGCAGATGATCACGCCGCAACAGATGGATTCGCGCGGCTGGAGCGCAGTGCGGGCTTTGCCTTATCTGGACGCCGGCGCGAAGGATCAAATGCGTGAAGCGGTGAAGAACTATATGGCGGGTTTGGACGAGCGGCTGGGCGCCACGCCGTTCGGCGTCCCGCCGAGTCTCGGCACGTGGGGCGGATCGGGCGCTGTGGTGGACATGGCCATCCGAATGTATTTCCTGCATAAGGCTTTTCCGGATCTGGTCAGCCCCGAATACACACTTCGCGCGGTCAACTACATTCTTGGGACGCACCCGGTATCCAGCACTTCGTATGTGGCTGGAGTGGGAACGGTGTCGAAGACGAAGACCTACAGCAACAATCGCGCGGACAATTCGTACATTCCGGGCGCCGTGATTCCAGGATACATCATCATCAAGCCGGATTTTCCGGAGTGCATCGATGACTTCGGGTTTCTGTGGTTTGAGGATGAAGCCGTAGTGGCCGGGTCGGCAAGCTGGGTGGTGGCGGGGAACGCTGCGGAGGCGATCATTAAGGAAGCGAAGTAGAGCCAGTACTAAAAGCGCCCGAGCGGCTCCGAGCGGGCCGAGCGCCAGTGGATCAATTAATCTTAAATCGGTACTCCAACCCGACTCGCACCTGGAAGGGCTCGGCGGGGTGGAAAACGTTTGTGAATTCCGGCGCGGCTGTTGGCGTGATTCGGGAGACATACGCGTAGGTAATGTCGTCATTGCGGCGATTCGTCAAATTCAAAAGATCGGACGAAATGCGCCAATGCTTATTAAATTGATAAGCGACCCCCGCGTTGAGCAATAACGTAGACGCCGAGCGATTTATTCCGTCGGACGTCAAATCGCGCGGCCCAAAGTAGCGCAAGCGGATAGTCGACGTAAAACCTTTGTAATCGTGGAGTGTGGCGCCCGATGCAATCACCACCCTAACCGCTTCGGGAACAAGCTTGCCACCCGGGCCTTGCACAGGATACTGGCCACCAACCACGTTGGTATACGCCGCATCATCTGGGTCTATTTCGGTAAATTGGGCGCGGGAGTCCGCCATGTCTAAATCAAAAACCAAATGTTCCGTTGGAGTGTAATAGTTCGCCCACTCGATGCCATAGCGGTTGCTCGGCGATGCTGAAGCGACCGTGGCTCCGGTGTCACCATCCTGCTGAAGTTCGGATTGACTGTGGAGATACCAGAGCGAAAGCGTGCTTTGCAGATGTGGGACGGCCGAAGTGCGCACGCCGACTTCCGCGCCTTTGGTTTGGACCAGTGCGGGAAATCGGGATGGAGGACGTTGGAAAAGGATTGTCCGGCGAAATCGGTTCAGTCCTTTGCGTTGCGCCGCGCGCGTCGTTGCTGTGAAAACTGAATCCACCCTGCACATAGAACTCAGTCTTGGACCACGGGCCGAAAATCAAACTCGCTTTTGGGCTGGGCAGGAACTTCGTGGCCGTGCCGGAATTGAGCTGCCGCAAAATTGACCACCGGAGCGCCAGGCAATTCGGTGGCGACATAAGAGGGAGTCAAGCTGGTGACGTTATATATTGCCTCGTCGCCGCGCAGGGCCAGGTACCAGCGGAATTTTTCCGTCCACTGGATTTTATTTTCCGCATAAAAACCGATCATCGTGTCGGTAAATTGATTCACATCCGTGTCCGCGGGCAAGATCGGATAATTTCCGTTGATGGTCCCGTCGGGGTCGCAAGCGGGAATGGGGTTGGTATCGCAGGCGACGATATCAATCTTGTCCGTGCGCGCACGATCTTCCGTCCGGTAAAGGCCGTTGTGGACCCAGTCGTTGCGGACCTGCAGGCCGAACGAATTTTCCACCTTGCGGCCAAACCATTGGCTGAAAATCGTGTGGCGTGCGTCCAGCCCAGCCACCCAGCGCCTGTCCTGCTGTTCGAACTGATCACCCTTATTGGGGTCATTCAGGAAGTATGTGAAATCGGAGAACAAATTGAGATCGTAATAAAACCCGTAGGCCGTAATTTTCGTTTGCGGAATTTGCGTCCTGGCGATGCCATTCTCCCTGCAAGCTGTAACGCTGTGACTCGCCACCGTCCGTCGGGTTCAGTGCGCCGAAGTAACCAACCAGGGAAATGGCGTCGATGGGGATTTGATCGCTCGAGTGCCATGTTCCGCGGTAAGCGCGGGCCGTGATGCTGAAACCATTGGCGTCTCCGCCCTGGCTGTAGGTTAGAATGCCGTTTACTTTGTAATAGTTATCCGGATGTGTCCAGGGGCCGTCCTCGTGATAAGCTTCTCCGCCGTAAAGCAAATTTGCCCGAGCCGAGCTTTTGCGATACGCCGAAAACGACCCGCCCAAAGTCGTACATGCCTCCTTCGACCTGGAGGAAGTTCTCGGGTAGCGTCTGGAAAAACACCAAATGGGCCGACCCAGCTGAGCCATAGTTGCCGACATCCGCGTAATAAGGACCTTTCTCGTAATCCAGCCGCTGCACAAACTCCGGGATCACGGTGTTCATGTCCGCGTAGCCCTCGCCGTGTGCGTGCGACGGCAGGTTTAGCGGCATACCGTCGAGGAAAATGGCGAAATCTGTGCCGTGGTCCAGATTGAAGCCGCGAAGGAAATATTGGTTGGCCTTGCCGCCCCCGGCGTGTTGCGTGATGATCATACCGGGAACCGCCTCCAAAATTTCTCCCGAACGAAGAATCGGACGATCTTGGATTTCCGTTGCGCCCACCGTTCCCTGGGTGGCGGAATCGGCAACTCCGATGAGGCTATCCTGGCGGCCCTGCACGCTTATGGTCGTGTTCACGGAGCTCACAGCGAGAGAGATTTGCAGCGGGGCCGGCGCCTCAGTGGACCCTATCGTTACGGGGATTTCTTTGGTTTCAAAACCTGGATTAGATATCACCAGTCGATAATCACCTACCGGGAGTCCAGAAATAATGAAGGAGCCGTTCGCGTCCGACTTGGTCGTTATTTGTACCGTGCCCTTCGCGTTTCGAACCTGCACCGTAGCTCCGGCAATCACCGCGCCAGAGGTGTCAGCGACGTTTCCTGATAGCTGAGCGATTCCTTGGGCAAATAGAAGGTTAGGAACGAGAAGCAACAAGAACAATACTGCAGTTCCGGTCATCGCAACACCACGTCCTGCATCGTTGCCACGACCTCGCGAATGCTTTCGCATGTTATGTTCTCGCGGTTCGTGCTACCGTTGGATAGCACGTCTCTAACTTTCGTGGCACACCATAACACAATTCGGCGAGCGCGGGTGATGGCTAATCGATCAGTTTATGGCTATGCGGGACCGCCCCTGACTCCTGCCACGGGGATTCCCTTTGGTTTCGTGGTTTCGTTTCGTCAACGATGTGAATGGGCGTGGCGCGAGACGGTCTCCGGAGAACTCATCACGAGCCGCCCATGCTGGACGCCCTTGGTGCTGATGAGCCGGTCCGCTAGCTTTTGCACTTCTCGAGATCTGCCACGAAGCATGACCACCTCCAGACAGCTCTCATGATCGAGATGCGCGTGCAGAGTGGAAATGACAATGGCGTGAGACTCGTGCTGGAGATCGGTGAGCTTTTCCGGCAGTAGACGAATGTGGTGATCGTAAATGAGGGTGACCGTGCCCACGACCAGCGCATTTCCAGAGACCACGACCGAGCCGACGAGCCGGTCGCGAATCAAATCACGAAATGCTTCCGAACGGTTCTCGTAGCCTTTGTCTGCGATGAAAGAATCAAACTGGTGCAAAAGTTCCGAATCTAACGATACGCCGATGCGACTGAGGGTTCCCATGAAGGCCTCGCTGTTAGCACAACTCATCAACAATGTAACACGATCAGAAAGGTAGAAGCCGCCGGCCGCGTTCCCAGGCATGGCATTTATGACGGTAATACACCGATTACGATTTTTATTCAACGACGCAGCGGATGATCTTCGCGGCAGAATCGTTGCAATCTACACCATTCTCCTGGTCTTCAATCTCGGCGCCTGGGCCTGGGCTGGGATCGCGTTCCATCACTACCCTTTGCTTTTAGGAACTGCGCTCCTCGCGTATAGCTTTGGGCTGCGGCATGCCGTGGATGCCGATCATATCGCTGCCATCGACAACGTCACGCGCAAGTTGATGCAGGAAGGTAAGCGTCCAATTGCCGTTGGCTTGATGTTTTCACTGGGTCACTCAACGGTGGTCTTCCTGGGGGCTGCGACCATAGCTGGTACGGCGCTCGTGCTACAACATCGCTTCGATGGATTCCGGAACATTGGCGGGGTCATTGGCACGCTGGTATCGGCGTTTTTTCTCTTTGCCATCGCGATCGTCAACTTAATCGTTCTCAGATCGATTTACCGGACCTTTATTAAGGTTGGTCGTGGCGAACCGTACGTGGAAGAGGATTTCGACCTGCTGCTGGGGAATCGTGGCCTTCTTGCGCGGCTGTTTCGTCCGATGTTCAAAATGATTAAACGCAGCTGGCACATGTACCCGCTAGGCTTCTTGTTTGGACTGGGATTTGATACCGCCACGGAGATTGGGTTACTCGGGATATCTGCTGCCGAAGCGTCCAAAGGTCTGTCGTTTTGGGCGATCCTCGTCTTTCCGATTCTTTTTGCCGCAGGAATGTCGCTGATTGATACCACCGACAACATTCTCATGCTCGGCGCGTATGGCTGGGCTTTCGTAAAACCCATTCGCAAGTTGTATTACAACATGACGATTACCTGTATCTCGGTAATCGTCGCGCTGGTTGTCGGCGGCATTGAAGCTCTCGGGTTGCTGGCCGGACACTTCCATTTCCAAGGATGGTTCTGGGACCAAGTGGTCACGCTCAACAACAACTTCGGCACGCTCGGTTATTTTATTGTGGGACTCTTCGCATTGAGCTGGATCGTCTCGATTGCTTTCTACAAGTGGCGCCGCTTCGACGAACTCGAATTGGGCTCTTGAAAGGATATTACAAGAGACAAGCGGACCCCCTGTAGCTGCTGAATTTGCCCATGTAACAAGCCATGCAGAAGTAATGCACATGCCTGATTAACACTGCCGGCTCAACCGGTCGACGCAACACCCTTGAATACGTTGATTCGCTTATGCCTTCCTAGAAGAACTCTTCTGTTTGGCTGTATTCGGTCAAAACCTAGTCAGGCAGCATTCCGGCTGAACTAACCCTAGCGAGCGATTTCAGCCTTTGTTTTCATTGGAAGGGAGGTTCGAGCTTAGTGTTGCGTCGACCCATTGAGACCACCACGCTTACCGGACAAGTGGATTTCCGAGGGCGCTCCTCCACTCAATTGCCGTCTTCCCTCACAGTAGCTATCCTGAAGATATTCTCCCAGCAGCGTTTCACGGAGTCTCGCCATCGCCGACACAAAATCAACTTCTTTCGTGGCTGTCGCCGCTCGCTTACCACGTGAGACCGATAAGGATGGCTTCCCATCCGCATCCCAATGGGTCGCCGCCACACCGTTGCGCTTCAGCGCGGACTGGCGCGGCGAAAATGCCGACGCCCGGCGCGAAACCGAAGTCCGTCTCCTCTGGTCGCCAGAAACGCTGTTCATCAGGTTCCATGCCCGCTATCGCACCATCACCGTCTTTCCCGATGCCGAACCCTCCGGCCGCCGCGACCACCTCTGGGACCGCGACGTCGCCGAAGTCTTTCTCCAGCCCGATCCCTCGGATCCGCTGCGTTACAAAGAATTCGAAGTCAGCCCCAACGGCATGTGGATCGATCTCGATATCGCGCATGGCGACACGCAGGATTTGCACAGTGGTCTTCGTCGCCGCGTCGCCATGGAGCCCTCGCAACAGTTCTGGGTCGCGGAACTCGCCCTCCCCATGAAGAGCTTGACTCCACGATTTCGACCCCACTGCGATCTGGCGCGTCAATTTCTTCCGCGTCGAGGGTCCAGCCGAGCCCCGCTTCTACTCCGCCTGGAGCCCCACCCACACGCCAGTCCCAAACTTCCACGTCCCCGCCGTCTTCGGCCAGCTTATGTTCAGCAGTAATAGTTAGTTAGCTCCGGAATCCAGCCCAGCCGCCGACCGCCCTCCCGGTTCAAAGCTTTTCTTCAAATATATCTTGACAAGATACCTACCGATTTGTTAATCTTCCAGTGTATAGAAGTGTGCCCGACCTCCCTCAGCCGTCGTTCGTTTCCAAATCCTTATGACCCAGTAACTACTTTATAATCTTATTTTTGTCGTAACTCGATTAGAATGAACACTTGTGAAACCGTATCAAAACAAAGGACTTTAACTCCATCAGAATGAACACTTACAAAAAACCCCTAGGGGGGTACCCACACCCGTTCGCGAGCTTTTGCACTCGCTCGCCAGCTTTTGTAGTGGCACAGTATGCTGCGCGGTTTTGCCTTTCGAGCGGCTGCAACACCTACGCAACCCAAAAACCCTCCGCGCAATACTCCATCAATCCATAGGAGAAGATTAAGCCCATATCTTTGAATCAGATGTAGTACAAATTAGAAATCACCCATGCCGCGAATCTGCTTAGCCCTGTGTCTTGGACTGGCCGCGCTGCTGTCCACCGCCCCGGTCGGCATCTCGCGTCCGCAAGCCGCGGCACCAGACGCTCCCTTGGTCACCAAAGTCGAGCCGCCCAATTGGTGGATTGGCCTAACGCCCGAGCTCATGCTTCTAATTTCCGGCCACAAGCTCGAGGCCACTCACGTCGTCTGCAACCTCAACACCGTCCATATTTCCCGCACCCAAGCCACGGCGGGCGGCGACTATCTTTTTGTGTGGCTGAAAATTGCTGCCGACGCCCGCTCTGGCACCGTCATTTGCCGCGTCACCACCGCCACCGGAGAAACCTCCTTCGAGCTACCGCTAGCGAATCGCCAACCGACTCTCGGCAAATTCCAGGGCCTGGCCCCGCGCGACGTCCTCTACCTGATCATGCCGGACCGCTTTGCCAACGGTGATCCCACCAACGACGAGCCGAAACTTCACGATTCGCCACCGCCTGATTCGCAATCGCTCAGTTCACAATCACCCGCTTCAAGATCAAATGACGCGGCAGCGAATGCCAGCCACGGCCTACGTGCAGACTTTCGATCGCGCCAAACCACGCGTCTATCACGGCGGCGATTTGCGTGGCATTCGCGACCATCTTGCCTACCTCCAGGATCTCGGAGTCACCACGCTGTCGCTTACGCCCATCGTAAGGAATGGCGCGCCTGAGGATTATCACGGCTACGCCGCCGTCGATCTCTATGCCATTGATCCGCACCTCGGCACCCTCGACGACTATCGCCAATTAGTCTCCGAAGCTCATCAGCAGAAAATGAAGATTTTTTTCGACATCGTCCCGAATCACGTGGGCCCGCTGCATCCGTGGGTAAAGAATCCGCCTCTGCCGGACTGGTTTCACGGCACACTTGCAACACCATCGTCAGCACTTCTTCACCTTCAGAAACGTCTTTCTACGGTGACGCGGCAAGCGTTCCAAAAACCAACGACCTTTTCGAGACGCTCGTCGATCCGCATGCCCCCGCAAGTCTCAGCCGCAATCTCACCGATGGCTGGTTATCCTGGCGTATTGCCCGATATGAACACGGAAAACCCCATCGTTGCGCAATACCTGCTGCAAAATGCCATCTGGTGGACAGAGACTTCCGGACTCGATGGTTTCCGCGTTGACACTTTTCCCTACGTTCCTCGGCGCTTCTGGGCCACGTGGAACGCTGGATTGCGCGCGATTTATCCCTATCTCACCACCATCGGCGAAGTCTTCCATTCCGATCCCACGGTGACGTCGTTTTTTGCTGGCGGACAACGTCGATTTGACGGTATCGATTCCGGCGTCACCACGGTCTTCGACTTCCCGCTATATTCCACGTTGCGAGATGTTCTACTGCGCGACGCCGCCACCGCCAAAATCGCCGGCATACTTCGCCAGGACGAACTTTATCCCCATCCGGAAAATCTGATCACCTTCTTTGGCAACCACGACGTCCCGCGTTTCGCCAGCGCGGCGGGAGGTTCGCTGGCGAAACAGAAGTTGGCCTTCGGTTTGGTGCTCACACTGCGCGGAATCCCCGAACTCTATTACGGCGATGAAATCGCCATGCCTGGCGGAGCCGATCCAGACAATCGCCGCGACTTCCCCGGCGGCTGGCCCGATGACCGCCAGAACGCCTTCCAGTCCTCCGGTCGCTCGGCGCAACAGCAGGAACTGTTCTCTTACGTACAATCGCTGCTGCAGCTGCGCCGCGAACACGTCGCGTTGCAAACCGGCCGTCTCTGGCATTTATTTTCCGACCAGTCGTCCTACGTCTTTCTTCGCGACAATGACGAAGAGCATCTGTTAGTGGCCGTTAACAACGACGCCGTGCCGCGCACTCTGCGTATCAACGTGCGCGATACGCCGCTGCAGGCGCTCCCAGCTGCAAGGTCGCTTTTCGGCGAAGGCACAGCAGAAATAACCACCGGCGAGTTGCGCCTCACCCTCCCCGCGCAATCCATCTCAATTTTCAATTTGTTCTAACAACTGTAGCGGCCACATTGGCACTGGGGTTACGCGGCGAGCCACTCCTCAAAAAACGCGGACGCCTTAGCGCCTTCCACGCGGCGGCGCACGGCATCGAACACGCGGCAGCGCGCGCCATTCGCGTCACCGTAAAAACCGAGCCAGTAAGGAACGTGGAACTCCGTGCCCTCGCGCGTGACGTCGATTTTCCCGCCGCGCAGCTTGAAGAAGCCCTGCTGAAAAATCACGCGCAGCGCTTTTTCTCTCAACAACTCTTCCGCGCGCTCCGCCGTTAGCGCCGCGGGCAAATGATTTCGCGTCTGCACGGAAAGCAGTTGTCCCTCATTCGGTAAGACTGGAAATTGAAAAAGATCCAGCGAACCACTCACGGCATCCAGCGCCAAACAGCGCGTTTGCATGGCTCCGGCCATGTCGTATCGCACGCGATATCCCCAATAAGGCACGTAGGCGTCAGCAATCCGTTGCAGCGCCCCAACACGCATTCTCCAGAAACGCGCGGACGCACCAGTGGAAAACTTGCGCAAGGCTTCTTCCCACGTCACGTTGGGTTTTAGGGTAAGGATCGTTGCGGAGTCCATGCACGATCCTGTCTCATCCGAACTACCGGAAGTGAATCCACAACACGGTAATGGTGGCGATCAACAAAAGTGAAAACGCGATGTTCATCTTCCGTTCGCGCGGCGTTTCCCGCGTCAAGTGCGGCGGAGCCACACCGAATGTCTCCATTTTTTCGTCCACCGTGGCGAACGTCAGTCCCGCCAGTTTCTGACGCGACGGCGCGGGAAACATCATGCTCACGGCAATCAGCACCACCGTGCAAACCACGAACATAAAAATCGAGTAGTGCAGAAAATTAACGTCCACCAGCGTGCGGATAAATCCGGATTGGTAATGCGCCGTCTTGTCCAGGACTTCCATGATGAAGCGCCCCGCTCCAAGCACGAAGCCAATCAGTAGCGAACTGATCGCTCCTTCGCCATTGATGCGTGGCCACAAGATCCCAAAGATAAAACACACCGCGATTGGGGGACTGATGTACGCCTGCACGCTCTGCAGATAAATCCACAACTGCGTGCTCAGGCGGTCGATGAACGGCACCCACAACAGGCCGAGCAACACCATCCCGCCGGTAGCAATACGTCCAAAAAGCACTAGCTGCTTTTCACTGGCCGCGGGCCGGATCTTTTTATAAAAATCCAGCGTGATCATCGTCGACGCCGAATTAAATACCGAACTCATCGCGCCCATCAGCGCCGCCAAGAGTGCCGCAATCATCAGTCCTACAACTCCCGGTGGGCAACAGATTGACGATTAAAGAGGGAAAAGCAATATTTCCGTTGGTAACTTTTCCGTCCACCAGGGTGAAGATCTGCGGATACAGTGCAAACGCAATCAGGCCCGGCACCACCAACAAAAACACTGGCAACACTTTCAGAAATCCCGCGAAAATCGTTCCCGCTTTCGCGTGTCCCTCATCTCTGGCGGAAAGCACGCGCTGCACGATCACCTGATCCGTGCACCAGTACCACAAGCCGAGAATCGGCGCGCCAAATACAATACCTGTCCACGGAAACTCGCTGTCGTGAATTGGCCGGAACATGTGGAAATAGCTGTCCGGTATCACGGCGCGCAGCCCGGCAAACCCGCCGACTTTATCCAGGCCGATCAACGTCAGCGCCAGCGCGCCCAACAGCAAAATAATGGTTTGCACCAAATCCGTGTAAATCACGGCCGCCAGCCCGCCCGCGATCGTGTAGATACCCGTAGCCACCAGCAAAACAATCGCCACGGTCCATTGATCCCAGGTCACCACCCGCTGCAACACGATGGCCGCGGCATAGAGGTGCACAGAAATTTTGGTGAAGATGTAAGCGATCACTGAAATCGTTGCGAGATAATTCGCGCAGTTGCGATTGAAGCGCCGCTCCAGAAACTCCGGCATGGTAAACACGTTGGAGCGCAGATAGAACGGAACGAAGACCCATCCGAGCAGGAGCAGCATCAGGCAGGCTTGCCACTCGAAGTTCCCCGCCGCCAATCCGGACGAGGCGCCGGAACCCGCCAGCCCGATAAAGTGTTCCGTGGAAATATTGGAAACGAATAGCGAGGCCCCGATCGCGAACCATCCGATATTGCGGCCCGCCAAAAAGTACTCTTCGGAGTTGCGGCCTTTTTTCGCGAAATAAAATCCAATGCCAAAAATAATGAGGAAATAAATGGCAATGATGGCGATGTCTACCGACTGCAAAACGCGATTCGTTACCGCCACCGACGATGCAAGCAGCATCCGTCTCTCCAGGAATTCTCCGGCATGCGCCGGAACCAGATTCGCTGCTTTCCGCGCTGCGGCGCGACGTACCGCAAGCGGCGCCTGACAGCAGTAGGATTCTGGCGTGCTGGACCGCCGGAAAAGCGGCCCGGCGAAGTCTATACCAGCCTCCTGCGAGTCTCAATATCCGAATCGGCGGATGTGCTGGTGCTGAATGGTTGCGGCTGGGCCTCGCGTTGCGCGGCAAACCGGCGTCAAGTCGGCGGACTCCAAAATTGGCTCGCGGGCGGCGGTTTCCCGCTACAATAAGTGACCGGGCTCGCTCAGCGCGCTCGATGCTTGGACGCTTACACTCTTGCGACCACTTTCGGGGGAATGATGATCAAGTTTCTTTGCTTCCTACTCTTCTTCGCCGCGGCCGCCGCGATGGCCGCCGATAAATCCGTCTACGATTTCACTCTCAATACCATCGATGGCCAGCCCGCGCCGCTTTCCGCATACAAAGGCAAAGTGGTCCTGCTCGTCAACGTCGCCAGCCGGTGCGGCTTCACGCCGCAATACGCGGCGCTTGAATCCGTCTACGAAAAATACCGCGATCGCGGCCTGGTAATCGTCGGTATTCCGGCCAATAATTTCGGCTCGCAAGAGCCTGGGACGAACCAGGAAATCAAGACCTTTTGCTCCAGCAAATACAACGTCACCTTTCCAATGATGTCCAAGATCAGCGTCAAAGGCAGCGATGAGGCCCCGCTCTACCAGTTCCTCACCGACAAAACGATCAATCCGCAAACCGGCGGCGACATCCAGTGGAACTTCACGAAATTTCTCATCGGCCCGGACGGGCACATTCTCGCGCGCTTTGAGCCAAACGTGACTCCCGATTCGCCGCAAGTGATATCGGCCATCGAGGCGGCCTTGGGCAAGACCGGACACTAAATATTCGTCGTCGAGTGATGCGGGGAACCGCGCCACGCGTCAATCTCATCGGACTCATCAGCCACAACGGCGCATCGGGCCGCATCGGGCGTCGCGTCAGCCACGGAGCAAATGCCGATTCTGTCCCTGCAATCTGTCAGCAAGGAGTATCGCAGTGACGGGCAAACCGTCCGCGCTCTCGACGCGATCACGCTTGAAGTTTCTCCCGGCGAGTTCGTTGCCTTGGTTGGCCGCAGCGGGTGCGGCAAATCCACGCTGCTAAATCTTGCCGGCGCGATGGACTTCCCCACCTCCGGCGAGGTCCTGCTCGGCGGCGTTTCTACTTCGTCTCTCGGGCGACGCCGACACTCACCGTTTTGCGCCGTGAAAAAGTCGGCTTCATCTTTCAATCGTTCCAACTGCTGCACACGCTGACGGTTTACGAAAATGTGGAACTCCCGCTCTTGCTAGCCGGAAAATCCGGCGCACGCGACGCGGCACAAGCGAGCCTGGCCACCGTGGAACTGGACGGCCTCGGCGAGCGCTTTCCGCACCAACTTTCCGGCGGCCAGATGCAGCGCGTAGCCATCGCCCGCGCGCTGATCCATTCGCCGCAAATTCTGCTAGCCGACGAACCCACCGGCAACCTCGACACCACGACCGGCAACCTGATCCTCACGCTTCTCCAACGCTTAACCCGCGAACAAAACACGGCCACCATCATGGCCACGCACAGCGTGGAAGCCGCAGCCCTGGCTGACACCGTCGTGCGCATGCGCGACGGCAAAATCGAAGAAATCGTCCGGCGCTGAAATGTCCCGCTTACTGCTCTTCTACCGCTTGCTGCTCCGGCCGCTATTTCGCGAACCGGTGCGCACCGCGCTAACGGTTTTCGCCATCGCGCTCGGCGTAGCCGTAGTTCTGGCGATCGATCTGGCTGGCACCGCCGCCACCGGATCCTTCCGCGCCTCGATGGAAACACTTGCCGGCGACAACGATCTGGAGGTCGTGGCCACGGGAGGCGTTCCGGAATCCGCCGTAGGCACGCTTTCGCAACTCCCGTTTTTGCTGCGGATTTCGCCGCGCATCGAAGACTACGCGGTGCTCCCCGACACCAAGCAAACGCTGCCTTTAATTGGCCTCGACCTGATCGGCGAAGGCAGCGAGTTCACCGCCGCGAACTCCCCTGCAAACTTTCGCGGAACCATCACGCAGGATCGCGAGGAAGCGCTGCGCGATCTTGCAAGTCCGGACACCGTTTACGTGAGCGCCAGTCTAGGTCACAAAATCGGCGAGCATATCCAACTGCTGATCAACGACGAGAGTAAAACCTACACGATCCGTGGCATGTACCCTGATGCGAATGGGAATGAATCTGCCATCGTTATGGACATCGCGGCGGCGCAGCGCGCGCTAACGCGCTTTGACCGCGTCGATCGCATCCTGATCAAAGTTCCCGATACGCCGTCGCTGGAAATCTGGCGGCAACGCCTGCAATCGGTCCTGCCGCCAGGCTTGGAAGTTCGCCCGCAAGGCACCAGCACCACGGAAAATCGCCGCATGCTGGAAGCCTTTCGATGGAATCTTCGCCTGCTGAGTTACATCTCGCTGGTAGTCGGCGCATTCCTGATTTACAACACCATCTCTGTGTCCGTCGTCCGTCGCCGCGCCGAAATTGGTATCGTCCGCGCCCTGGGCGCCAGCCGACATATGGTGCTGTCCGCCTTCATTGGCGAGGCCGCCGCGTTCGGCCTGATCGGCGCGGCGGTGGGTTTGCCACTTGGCAGAGTGATGGCCACCGGTGCCGTAAAGCTAATGGCCACGACAGTGGACGCGCTGTACGTGAGTAGCCGCCCCGGCCCGATCGTGCTTGACGCTGCTGCAATCCTTTCAGCCTTCGCGATCGGCATCGGCGTTTCTGTGGCGTCCGCGTTCGCGCCGGCACGCGAAGCTGCGCAAGTCTCCCCAGTGGAAGCGATGGCGCGCGGGCGACGCGAATATGACGTCAGAGTAAATAAGTCGCTCGACTTGGGAATCGCTGCGGCGTTTGTGATCGTTGCCGCGGGTGCTTCTCGCGCGCCGGCCATCGCTGGCAAGCCATTGCTGGGATATCTTTCAGCCCTGCTGCTGATTATCGCTTCGGCGCTGGCGATTCCGGCATTTGTGGACGCGGTGAGCCGCGCCAGCGCACAGATTTTGCAACGCACTGTGGGCGTGGAAGCGCTGCTGGCGTCACGCAGTCTCCGCGCGTCGTTGCGCCGCACGTCGGTACTGGTGGGAGCGCTGTCCACGGCCATTGCGATGATGACTTCCGTGGGCCTCATGGTGGGCAGCTTCCGCG
This sequence comes from uncultured Acidobacteriota bacterium, assembly GCA_963798585.1. Taxonomy (GTDB): domain Bacteria; phylum Acidobacteriota; class Terriglobia; order Acidiferrales; family UBA7541; genus Acidiferrum. Next base: position 674,054 of record CAWCTJ010000006.1, on the reverse strand, counting down.
AAACGGTGGTGTTGTGGATGGGCGCGCAACTTCCCGCCGACCTGTATATTCGCCCGGCCTCAAGCCCCAGCGCCGACCGCCACCCGACACTCTCGGTAGAGTTGGCCGACGCCATCGCCAAACTTCCCGGCGTCGCCGGGGTGGAACGGCTGCGCACGTACGAGATCACCTACGACGGCCTGCCCGCAACGCTGGCGGCGGCCGACCTGCAAAGCATTCGCCCGGACAAAGACTCCGCGTTTCTCTCCGGCCGCGCGACGGGCGAGGTTTTCGCCGGCCTGCGCAACACCAACAACGTGGTAGTCAGCGAGCCCTTCACGAGCAAACATGGCGTGAAAACCGGCGACACGCTGAGACTGGCGCTGGGCGGCGCGCAGGCAGCGTTTAAAATCGTCGACGTGTACTACGATTATTCGAGCGAGCGCGGCAACATCCTGATGGACCGCAACACCCTGCTGCGCTATCTGCCGGACCCGGCGCCGTCCAACCTGGCAGTGTTCGTTGCGCCACCAAGCAGCGTGGCCGAAGTGCGCGCGGAAATCGTGCAGGCCGCGGCCGGACACCGCATCCTGATTTTTTCCAACGCCAACTTGCGCGGGGAGGCCATTCGTATTTTCGACCGCACCTTTGCGATTACCTATGCGCTCGAGGCGGTAGCCATCCTTGTGGCGGTGATGGGCGTGGCGGGCGCGCTGCTGGCGTTGGTGATTGACCGGCGGCGGGAACTTGGGCTGCTGCGTTTTCTGGGCGCTTCGAAAAATCAGATTCGCAAATTGATCGTGGTGGAAGCGGCGCTGCTCGGTCTGTTGGCGAACATCGCCGGGGTGATTCTGGGATTCGCCATTTCGCTGGTGCTGATTTTTGTGATCAACAAGCAATCGTTTGGGTGGACGATTCGGTTCCATTGGCCGGTGGCGGTTTTGCTCGGCGCGCTTTCGGCAGTGTATGCGGCTACGGTGATCGCGGGGCTGTATCCCGCAGAGGTCGCGGTGCGGCTGAACCCGCTAGAGGTAGTGCACGATGAATAGGCCACACAGGAGCGCCGGGGGAAGTCTATTCTTGCTGCTGACCATAAGTCTCTTCGCACAAGCTCAATCTTCTTACGAAGCTGCCAGACCGGGTTACGTGTACCAATTCCCTCGCGATCATTTTGATCACTCGGCGTATCAAACCGAATGGTGGTATTACACCGGCAACGTAACGTCCGCTGATGGCCATCACTTCGGCTTCGAGCTAACTTTTTTCCGGCAAGGTACGGACCGCGATGCGGCGAAGGACAAAACCTGGGATGTGCAGGACCTTTACCTGGCGCACTTAGCGCTCAGCGATTTGGACGGCGACAAGTTCTACCACACCGAACGCTTAAATCGGCGAGGGCCAGAAATCGCCGGTGCGAGCGAAGCGCAAGGAAAAGTCTGGAATGGCAACTGGCAAGTAAAGTGGAATGGAGAAGATCAAGAATTGCAGGCCATCGATAGGGACTTTACGTTAAATCTAAATTTGCACCCCGAGAAACCTCCGGTAATCCACGGCGAAAACGGGGTCAGCCAAAAATCCGCAGGAGCGGGGCACGCCTCGCATTACATTTCGTTGACGCGTCTGAGCACAAAAGGAGAAATCACGCTACACGGGAAGTCGTACGCGGTGGAAGGTCTCAGTTGGATGGATCACGAATTCTTTACCACGCAGCTGGACTCTGCCCAGCTCGACCCGGCACAGCAAGACTCGACTCAAGAAGGTTGGGACTGGTTAAGCATCCAACTTACGGACCACACAGAATTGATGCTGTACCGGTTCCGGCGCAAAGACGGCACAGCGGATCCATATTCCTCTGGCACGTACATTGATGCCCAAGGCAAAACCACGCATCTGCGCGCAACAGATTTCACTTTAGTGGCTTCTGGAGAAACCTGGAAGAGTCCGACGACGCAAGCGACGTATCCGGTCAGCTGGAGAGTGCAAGTCCCGCAACTCGCCATAAGCCTGGAGGCGAAAACCGCGTTGCCTTCACAGGAATTGACGGGCCAATCCAAACTGGCACCAAGCTACTGGGAAGGCGCGATCACACTAACCGGCGCTCGCGGCACGCAACCTTTGAGAGGTGTCGGATACCTCGAGCTGACGGGCTACGACCACACACTGCAACTTCCATAGCTCGCGCGTAATTTACGCTCTTTCTTAATTTCATTTTAGGTTCAAATCAGAATCAGTTCGAGAGAAGGCTTCAAGTGTCCGAGCGTTCCGAGCCGCGATCGTCGCGGAAAAAATAAGACGCGCCGCCGATCACGATGGCGAAAAACGCCACTCCTCCGGCCAGCAGTGCAAAGGCGCCGTAGTCCACCCGCGCGCCGGGAACCGCTGCGAAGCGCCGGGACCAGATGGGTGCATACCCCACCGTGTCATGCGCTGCAGAACTGCCCGCGGGCGTGGTGGTCCACGGCACAAAGCAGCAAACCAGCGCCAAGCCAATCACAAAGGCCAGCAGCGTAACGCGATAAAATGTTTTCATAGGGCACAGTCTACACTAGCGGCTGCGCTGCTTGTGCTAGCGCAGGCGTGGTGCGGATTCAGTAGCTTGAGAACATCAGTCCTTCGAGAGCCATACGGCGCACTTGCCAGTATTCGCGCTGCTCGTGATGGACCTGCAGATGGCAGTCGCCCTGGTCGCTGAAGGCCAGGGTCACCTCAAACATAAGGTCGTGTTTATCGTCGCGCACCAGAATTGCATGCTCTGCCAAATGGAACATTACGGCCTTTCGCAGTTCTTTCGATGCCAGGGCGACGGTAAAGCCGTCATCCATATCCGCCACGGAAAACTCGTACGGAGAGTTCGGAGGACGCAGGTCGTTGCGCGTCTTGATGTCCTCTTCTACCTGCAAACGGAGGGTTTTGAACACGCTGGCCAGTGAACATGCGAAACGCCCTGCTACCCAGTCGAACTTCGACTTGTCGTTCTCTACTTGGCCTTTCGCGTGCTGCTGCGCTTTGTCGTTCACGCTTTCACCTCAGGAATGCCCGCGAGTAGCAACGGTAAGTAGTTGCAGTGGGTTGGATGATTGGATTTGCCGAGCCGGGTGCTGACGGGGCACGGTTGGCGGAGGTTCGTTCCATGGCGTTATTCCTTAATTGACGATGGTCGGAATTCACCCTATACTTGTGGTTTGTCTTTAGCTTTGGAGGAATGATGTACGCAGTCATAAAGACCGGAGGAAAGCAGTATCGCGTCGCACCGGGCGACACCATTCGCATCGAGCGGGTGAACGGCCAAATTGGTGAAGATGTTACCTTTGGCTCTGTTCTTGCCGTGCACGATGGGGAAAAGAAGATTTTGCATGGTGCAGACGCCGGAAAAGCGACCGTGACGGGCAAGATTGTGGCACAGGATCGCGCCAAGAAGGTGATTGTGCTGAAGTTCAAGAAGACCAACCAGTACAAGATCCGGCGGGGGCATCGGCAGAATTATACCTCTGTGAAGGTCAGCGAAATCAAGCTGTAAGTGGCTCTCGATACGGGCTTTAGCCCGGCAGATTCATACAAAAAGGATTGCGCAATGGCACACAAAAAGGGCGGCGGCTCCTCTACAAACGGCCGCGATTCACATGGGCAGCGGCTGGGCGTCAAGCGATTTGGCGGGCAACTGGTTAACGCTGGGACGATATTGATTCGGCAGCGTGGCACCAAGCACCGCGCGGGCGAAAACGTGGGCAAGGGCAAGGACGACACGCTGTACGCGCTGGTGACCGGGTACGTGAAGTTTACGGATCGCGGGCGGCACGGACGCGAAATCAGCGTAGCCCCGCAGGCCGAAACTACCGCCGCGGTAAATTAGCGCGACGTCTGTAGCAAAAACGTGGTGCGCAGCGTCCGACTCTATTCAAGCGGTCCTGGCTAGCCGGGGCCGCTTTTTGTTTCTGTGAGCATCCAATAAGCGGATCGCGATCGTCTTGGTGTAAGGGGTAAGCAGCGTGTTTGTCGACGAAGCAAAAATCTTGGTAAAAGCCGGGGACGGCGGGAACGGCTGCGTGGCGTTCCGGCGGGAGAAATTTGTGCCGCGCGGCGGACCGTCCGGCGGAGACGGCGGGAACGGCGGAAGCATTTTTGTGGAAGCCAATCCCAACGACAACACACTTTTGCGCTATCGCTACAACCGGGAATTCAAGGCGGAGCGCGGGCGGCACGGCGAAGGTTCCAACTGCACGGGGCACTCCGGTAGCGACATGGTTTTGCAGGTTCCGATTGGCACGCTGGTGATTGATGAGCATGGCCGCACCCTAGCGGATTTAGCCACGGCCGGCCAACGCGTGCTGGTGGCGCATGGCGGACGGGGCGGGCGCGGCAATCAGAATTTTGCCAAGCCGTGGCATCAAGCGCCTCGGGAACATGAAGAAGGCTTTCCTGGCGAAGAACGCCACCTGCGTTTTGAATTGAAATTGCTGGCGGACGTTGGACTGGTGGGCTTCCCGAATGCCGGAAAATCGACGCTGATTTCCGTGATTTCCGCGGCGCGTCCGAAAATCGCCAATTATCCCTTTACCACGCTGGAGCCAAATCTCGGCGTGGTGAATGCGGATGGCAAAGAAGGCTCACAAGATCGGACGCAGCTTCGTGGTTGCCGATCTTCCGGGACTAATCGAAGGCGCGCATCTAGGCCACGGGCTGGGCATTCGCTTTCTGCGGCACGTGGAACGCACGCGCTTGCTGGTGCACATGATTGACACGAGCGATAGCACGGACGCCGATCCCGTGCAGTCCTATGGCGTGGTCGCTGGGGAACTCTCGTCTTTCAGCTCGCTGCTCGCGGAAAAGCCGGTGATTGTGGTGGCCAGCAAACTGGACGCGACCACCGATCGCACGCGAATGGAAGAGCTACGAACTTTTTGCGCAGAGCATGGGCTGGAGTTCCACGCCATCTCGGCCGCGACTGGCGAAGGGATCCGCGAACTGGTGCGTTCGATCGCTGATGCTTTGGACAAAATTCCGCGCGCGCACAATTCCGCGCTGGACATGCCGGGCGAGTCCGCAGAAGATATTCATGACGCTTCGCAACCCTCCCGGGAGGCGCATTGACGACCGCGCAGGCGCAGGCTCATCGCACCGCCGCTAAACATCAACCCCGTCGCATCGCTCTTTTTGGCGGCTCGTTCGACCCCGTTCACAATGGGCACCTTGCCGTAGCGCGCGCCGCAGACCGGCGATTTAATTTTGACGAGATGAATTTTATTGCCGCCAGCCGGCCGCCGCACAAACTGAAACAGCACCTGGCGCCATTTCCACACCGCTTTGCAATGGTCTCGCTGGCATGCACCGAGCACCCGCATTTCGTGCCGTCGCTGGCAGAAGCCGGCGAAGACTTCAGCGGAACACAGCTGCATTACACGGTGGATACGGTGCGTTATTTTCGCCACGTGAACAACGGCCAAGGCGACCGCGTGTTTTTTATTATCGGTGCCGACGCGTTTCTGGATATCCCGATGTGGAAAGAGTACGAAGCGCTGCTGGGCTTGTGTGATTTTATCGTGGCCAACCGTCCGGGAATTCGCGTGGAAGCGCTACGCTTGGTGATTCCACCGGACCTGCTGGCTGGTCCGAACGACAAACGAGGCGCGGAAGCCGAGGCGCCCTCGCAGGTAGTGGCGCACCTGCGGCGCACCAGCGTTTACCTGCTGGAAAACGTAGCCAGCGAAATCTCCGCTACCGACATTCGTCGCCGCGCGCAACGCGGCCAGTCCATTCACGGACTGGTTTCCGCGCGCGTCGAAGAATATATTCTCAAACAAGGCTTATACCGTTGACACTAGAAAATCTTCCACAAGGCGTGCGCTTGGCAGTTGAAGCTGCACAAAGCAAAAAAGCTGCAGGGATTACCGTTCTCGATCTGAAAGAGCTTGGGGCGTTCACGCAATATTTTGTGATCTGCACGGGCTTCAGCACTCCGCAGGTGCAGGCAATTTGCAGCGAAGTTGAAGAACAGCTGGACAAAGAAATGAACCGCTCACCCGAACACCGCGAAGGCCGCGGCAGCGCCGAATGGGCGTTGCTCGACTACGGCGCGTTTATCGTGCACGTGTTTGGCGAGCAGGCGCGGCGCTTTTACGACCTGGAGCGGTTGTGGCGCTCCGCACCAAAATTAGTTTTGGCGGATGAGCCCGAAGGGCCGCACGGTCGAAGTGCTTTCCGCGACGTGCATTCCGCGGATAACGCCATCGCCCCATGACCTCCGAGCGATTGCCGTGGGTCTCGGAAGATCCGGCATCACTCCGCCTTTTTGAACTGGCACAAAAAGTTGCACCTACCGCCACCACGCTGCTGATCGTTGGTGAGAGCGGTACGGGCAAAGATCACCTGGCGCGGCTGGTGCATGAGATCGGGCCGCGGCGCGATGCGCCTTACCTAAAAATCGATTGCGCAAGTCTTCCGCCGCATCTGGTGGAGAGCGAATTGTTTGGCCACGAGCGCGGCTCGTTTACCGGAGCGGTGGAACGCAAGCTCGGCAGGCTGGAGATGGGCGGCGCGGGCACGATTGTGCTGGATGAAGTTGCGGCGCTCTCTCCCGAAGCGCAAGGCAAGATGTTGCGTGTGCTACAGGAACGATCGTTTGAACGGCTTGGCGGAACGGAAACGCTGCACATCACGGCGCGTATCGTCGCGCTGACCAACGTGGATCTTCCCGCGGCAGTGAAGAACGGCACTTTTCGCGAAGATCTGTACTTTCGCTTGAACGTGCTTACGCTGGCGGTTCCGGCGTTGCGCGAGCGGCGCGCGGATATTCTTCCGCTGGCGCAACATTTGCTGAACATCGTGCGCGCGGTGCATGGCCGAGGGCAGGCGCAACTGAGTGAAGCGTCCCGCCGGATGCTGCAAGCTTACGCCTGGCCGGGAAATATTCGTGAACTGCGAAACGCCCTGGAACGCGCCGTCGTGTTTTCGCGCGGCTCGACGATGGTGGCGGAGGGAGTGGCCACTGAGGGCGGTGAAAATCTGCTTGAACCGCGAGATTTTCCGGAGACTATCCGCAGCGTGGCAGGCGGCGCCGCACACTATGGAGCGGAGTTGCTTTCGCTGGAAGAGATTGAACGGAACGCTATTGGGGCTACGCTGGAAGCTACGCGTTATCAGATTACGCGGTCTTCGAAGATATTGGGGATTAGCCGGAAGACGCTGCTCGAGAAGCGGAAGAAATACGGATTGAAGTGACCAGAAACAACAACGACCACCGGCTTAGTCATCACGCCGGGCAAGCTGGGGCGCAGCATGCGGCGCCCCTACAAAGCCAGGATACATGCGAGTTACGCGAGCGGCTAAACTAAATGGCGATGCGGATTTGTTTGTTAATGCTTGGGAAAACGCGGCGGCCGGAACTGCGGCTAGTGATCGACGATTACGTAAAACGCGTTCGTCATCATTGCGTGGTCGAGATCCTTGAAGTACGCAACGCTGAAGGGGCGTTGAAAAGACTGGATGCGGACCGCGCCGCTTTTGTGGTGTTGCTGGACGCCTCGGGGAAAAACCTGGACTCCGGCAATTTCGCGAAGTGGCTGGCGGAACACCGGGATCGCGGGCTGCGCGAATTGATTTTTCTATGCGGCGATGCGGATGGTTTCCCTGACGTGCTACGCAAGCGGGCGCAACAGAAGATTTCGTTGAGCGCGATGACGTTTTCGCACGAACTGGCACGTGTAATGCTTGCGGAACAGCTCTATCGTGCTTTCGCCATACTTTCCGGCAGCCCCTATCCCAAATAGCGCGGCTGGTGTACAAACATAAACACCATGTCTATTCGCATTTCAGCAGATGAGAAGCAACCTTCGGCCTCGATTGAAATTCCGCTGGCCAAACCGTTGCCAGATTACGACCTTGAACAACTGGAGCAACCGACGCCGCGCGATGTCGACGCCGTGCTGGTTTCGCAAGGCTTTCGCGATTTAGTGGATGATGCGCGCGGGGTGCTGCTGGATTTATTGGCGCATCCGCCGCATGTCGCGAATGCACAGGAAGGCAGCGCTCTGGACTTTACTTCGCAAGCGGCACCGCATTTGGAGCTTGCGCAATTGACTGGGGCGATTTGTCCAGGCGACGACAATGTGTATCGGCCGGGGTTGTGGATTGTTGTACGCGATCCGCACGCACAGCCCAAGACCGCGCTGTGCCACTCGACGCAGTTGAGGCTTAGCGGCGATCGCCAAGGAATTTGTGAAGCGGCTGGATTTGGCGTGACCTGGAGTTGCGATTGGTATTACCTTCTCACCGTGCCCCGGAACAATCCTTAGGTCAAAAATAATATGCCAGAAGAAAAAGGACTGCTGATTGTTTATACCGGGCCGGGAAAAGGGAAAACGACCTGCGCTCTGGGCACGGCATTTCGCGCGGTGGGCCAGGGTTTGCGCGTGCTGATGGTGCAGTTCATCAAAGGTTCTTGGCATTACGGCGAACTGGATGCGGCCAAAATGCTAGGCGACGACAAATTTGAAATTCGTCCTATGGGGCGCGGATTCGTGAAAATTGGCGGGGCAGAAACCGATCCCGAAGATATCAAGCTGGCCGAGGAATGCTGGCAGGCCGGACGCGACGCCATTTATGGCGGAAAATACGATTTGGTGGTCCTCGATGAAATCAACTACACCATCAGCTACCGCATGCTGGATGCTGAGGTGGTGGCCGAAGCGCTGAAGAATCGTCCGGAGCGTGTGCACGTGATTTGCACCGGCCGGAACGCGCACGCGAAGATCACCGAGATCGCCGATCTGGTGACGGAGATGCGCGAGGTGAAACACCCGTATACGAAGGGTATACTGGCTCAACGGGGAATCGATTACTGACCGAGCGTGGTAATCGAACGAAGGACGCTATACACATCTATGGCCTGGTTTAAGCGCGAGAAAAAATCGATTGAGCAGACCACCGCGCCCGAGGATCGCCGGGTGCGCACGGAAGGGCTTTGGGTAAAGTGCGAATCCTGCGGGACCATCATTTTTCGCAAAGATCTTGAAGAGAACCTGTTTGTTTGTCCGAAGTGCCAATTTCATTTCAAGATGTCCGCGCAGCAGCGGCTGGAAATGCTGCTGGACGGACGGTGGACGGAGCACGACGCGGGGATGACCTCGACGGACCCGCTAAAATTTGTGGACCTGAAGCCCTATGCGAAGCGCATCAAGGACGCGCAGAAAAAGTTGGGCGTGAACGACGCGGTGATCACCGCGGAAGGACAGCTGAATGGACGGCCGGTGGTAATGTGCGCGATGGAATTTGGATTTATTGGCGGGTCCATGGGCGCGGTGGTGGGCGAGAAAGTGACGCGGGGCATCGAGCTGGCGCTGGAGACGCGGCAGCCGTTCATAGCGGTGTCCTGCTCCGGCGGCGCCCGAATGATGGAAGGAACGATCAGCCTGATGCAACTGGCGAAAGTTTCCGCAGCGCTGGCGCGTTTTGATGAGGCCAAGCTGCCATTTATTTCGCTGCTGACGGATCCGACCACGGGAGGAGTGACCGCCAGTTTCGCCATGCTGGGCGATCTAAATATTGCGGAGCCGGGGGCGCTGATCGGATTTGCCGGGCCTCGGGTAATCGAGCAAACTATCCGACAGAAACTGCCGGAAGGATTTCAACGCAGCGAATTTTTGCTGGAGCATGGTTTTTTGGATGCGATTGTGCCACGGAAAGATTTGAAGGCTTTTATTGCCAGTTCGCTGGATTTACTCCTCACCTGAGATGGGCGGTTTGTGATGAACTTCAGGGACTAAAGCCCAGGCTTGGGCACGGGGCAATGTCGCGGCTGAAGCCGCGACCCACAAGGCGCGGTTGCAAAGCTCGAGTTGATGAACTCCGACAGATGAACTACGACGCCGCAGTGCAATACTTGCTGTCTCTTGGGCGTGAGCTGGCTGCTCCAACGCAGGCTGCTGCCGCAAAGTTCGACCTGGAAAATATTCGGATTCTTGCGGAGCGGCTCGACCATCCAGAACGCGCTTACCCCAGCGCCCACATTGCGGGAACCAATGGAAAGGGATCGACGGCAGCATTCCTGGAATCGGTACTGAGATGCGCGGGCTTTCGCACCGGACTGAACACCTCGCCACACCTGGCAAAAATCAATGAGCGACTGCGCGTGAATGGGCAGGACATCAACGACGAACAATTCGCCGCCGTGGTCACGCACATCCACGATCTGATCGAAATACTTTTGGCGGACGGGCGGTTGTGCGCGCACCCGACCTATTTTGAGTGCGTGACGGCCATGGCGTTTGCCTTTTTTGCCGAGGAGCGCGTGGAGTTCGGGATCTTTGAGGTCGGTATGGGCGGCCGGCTGGACGCCACCAACATTCTTATGCCCGTCGTAACCATTCTTACGCGCATCGATTTCGATCATGAAACTTTTTTGGGACACTCGCTCGAAGAGATTGCCGCCGAGAAGGCCGGGATCCTGAAGCGAGGTGTACCGGTGGTGATTGCCGCAGGCCAATCTGCGCAAGCTCACGGCGTAATTGTGGATCGTGCGAAGGAGTTGGGCTGCGCGATTGTCGACACGGCCGAGGCCTATCGCGTGGATGAGATGGCAATAGACGCAGGCCGCGTGCGAGCGAGAATTACGGAAATTGCCACCGGATGGTCCGCGGAGATTGCTCCGCAGCTTCCTGGGCGATTTCAGCTGTACAACGCATTGAACGCGATGGCTGCGGCGCGGCTGTTGGTGGCGAGCGACTTGCGTATTTCGGACGACGCCATTACCCGCGGAATCGATGACGCGGCTTGGCCCGGACGCATTGAAAAGCTGCATGCGCGGCCGGACATTTATCTTGACGGCGCGCACAATCCATCCGCGGCGCGGGAATTAGCGGCGTTTCTGTCCGAAAACTTTGCGGGGAGAAATATCCGCTTGCTGTTTGGGGCCATGCGGGATAAGGCCGTGGATGAGATTGCCGGAATTCTTTTTCCGCTGGCCACCGAGGTCATTTTTACCGAGCCGCGTAACCCTCGGGCGATTTCTGCGCCGCAACTGGCGGAAATTTCGGCGCACTATGCTGGCAGTTCGCGAATTATCCCCGACGCGGAGAAGGCGCTGGAGTATGCGATCGCGCAATCCGGCACGGGCGACGCGATTTTTATTACCGGCTCGCTTTATTTGGTAGGGCAGCTTCGCGAGCAGTGGAAAAATCGCGTGAAAGTTGGCGATAGCGAATAGAATTGAATTCGTTCATAAGAGCGGGCACGGCACGCCGTGCTGCTACATGGAGATACGTTGGCTGTAAAAACGGCGCGAGCAAAAAAGGCTACGACTGGTAAGGCATTGGTCGGCATCATCATGGGGTCGACCTCCGACTGGGAAACCATGGAGCATGCGGCGGCGACGCTGGCGGCGCTTGGCGTGCCGCACGAAACGCGCGTGGTCTCCGCGCATCGGACGCCGGATTTGCTGTTTGCCTATGCTTCCTCCGCGGAGGCTCGCGGAATTGAAGTGTTAATTGCCGGGGCGGGGGGGGCGGCGCATCTTCCGGGCATGACTGCGTCGAAAACGGTGTTGCCGGTGCTTGGCGTGCCGGTGGAGTCCAGGGCTTTAAAGGGGCTGGACTCGTTGCTGTCCATTGCGCAGATGCCTGGAGGCATTCCCGTGGGGACATTGGCGATCGGCAAGGCTGGAGCCATTAACGCGGCGCTGCTGGCAGCGGCGATTCTAGGCATAAAATATCCGCGTATGCGCGAAGCGGTGCGGCAATTTCGCACTTCGCAGACGAAACGCGTGCTTGCGCATCCGAATCCGGCCCGCCTGGGTTTGCAAAAAAAGAAAAGGAAGCCCGCGTGAACGTCGGCATCCTCGGCGGCGGACAGTTGGGTTACATGCTGGCTCTGGCCGGTTATCCGCTGGGGCTGCAATTCCGGTTTCTCGATCCGTCGCCTGAGGCGCCAGTGGGGCGGATTGCGTTGCGCGTGAACGCGGATTTTACGAATGCGGAAGCGCTGGAGCGCTTTGCAAATGGCCTCGACCTGGTTACTTACGAGTTTGAAAATGTTCCGGTGAACAGCGTACGAGCGCTCGCACAACGTCTACCAGTGTTTCCACCTCCTTTGGCGCTAGAGACGGCGCAGGATCGGCTGCGGGAGAAGAGCCTCTTTCGGAAATTGGGTATCGCCACCGCGGAGTTTCTTCCGGTGCGGGACGCCGGAGAACTGGCTGGCGCGGCGAAGAAGCTTGGTCTTCCCGCCATTCTGAAAACCTGCCGCATGGGATACGACGGTAAGGGACAGTGGCTGTTGCGCACCACGGAGGATGTTGCGCAGGCCAGGTCGCAGATGCCGGAAGAATTGCCTGCGGTTTCTGAACCGCTTGGCGAAGCGCCGTATGTGTTGGAGCGGATGGTAGCCTTCTCGCGTGAGCTCTCGATTCTTGCGGTGCGGTCGCGTGCAGGGGAGATCGTTTTCTACCCGCCAGTGGAAAATCATCACCGAGAGGGCATCCTGCGCCTTTCGCTGGCGCCTGCCCCGCAGCTGGGTGGCAAAACGCAAGCGGCGGCGGAAGATATTGCGCGGCGCATCCTAGAAGCACTCGACTATGTGGGCGTGCTGGCGATTGAGTTGTTCGAGTGCGACGGTAAGCTGCTGGCCAACGAAATGGCTCCGCGGGTTCACAATTCCGGGCATTGGACGATCGAGGGGGCGATTACCAGTCAATTCGAAAACCACTTGCGGGCGGTGTGCGGGTTTCCTTTAGGCTCGACGGTGGCGCTGGGACATTCTGCAATGCTCAACCTGATTGGCGAAGTGCCCAATCCTGCGGAGGTTTTGTGTATCCCTGACGCCCATCTGCATTTATACGGGAAATCGCCGCGACCGGGTCGGAAGCTGGGACATGTGACGCTGCATGCCAGTTCCAGCAAGCTGCTAGCCGAGCGCTTGGCAGGCCTTCCGGCGTTCTTCCAGAGGCCAATGTTCTGCCTTGATGCATCGCTGAAGGCTTGTTCCGGCTCCATCGGCGCTTCCGCGCTCTAGTTTCGATCGAATGGGCTCTTTCGTGCAGGCTCCGCGCTGGTTGCCGCTTGCGCTTGGCGATGCTAGGATTCCTTTGTCCATGACCCCCGCAGATAACCGAGACGGCTCCGACGTGCGTCCGCGCATTGGCATTCCCTGGCGGACGACGAAGGAAGAGCAGAACGCCACTCGGCAGAAGCTTGACTACTATTTCGCGGCCGTGCGGCACGCCCGCGCTGATCCCGTTGCTGTTTCCCTCCAGCTTTCGCCCGCGCAGCTTACCGAGGAACTTGGCGGACTGGACGGCTTTGTGCTTCCGGGCAGCCCTTCGGACGTGGATCCGCAGCGTTACGGGGCCGCCAAGGATGCCAAGACCGCGGAGATTGACGAGAACCGCGATGAAACAGATGCCGCTATTTTGGCGCATGCCTTCGCAACAGGAAAGCCAGTGCTTGCTATATGTTACGGTTGCCAAGCGCTGAATGTCTTTGTTGGCGGTACGCTGATTCAAGACGTTCCCTCGGCCCGGCCCGGCGCGCTGATGCACGGGAAAACGGATCTTGCTGCCGCAACTGTAGCCGGTGATTTGCAGCACAAAGCCCGGTTAGTTGCCGGCAGCCGACTGGCCATGCTGAACGGTTCCGAGCAGGCCGTCATCAACAGCAGTCATCATCAGGCGATCGACGCGCCAGGCAAAGGACTGCTCGTCACGGCGCACGCTCCGGACGGCATCGTCGAGGGAGTGGAGTGGGACGGAGACGGCCAGTGGGTCGTCGGGGTACAGTGGCATCCGGAACGGATGACGCGAGACGCATTTGCTGAGCGCCTGTTTCAGGACTTTGTTGCCGCCGTACACATCTCACGCGGTGCTCTCGCACAATCACGGTAAGCCGTTGGTCACCCGCTGAAGCGCGGTCTTGGCGCATCCGCCAAGGCCTGGCAAGGACGCAAGACCGCGCATACGGCGCTAGGTGCAATTTCAAGTTTGGTTTAACTTTCTGGGGGACAGCATGATTTCATTGTCAGGCAAGGCGGCGCTCATTACCGGAGGCTCGCGCGGGATTGGGGCGGCAGTGGTAAAGCTTTTCGCGCAGGCCGGCGCCGACGTGGTCTTCAACTACAACAAAGCCAAGGCGGCTGCAAAGGAACTGGAAAAAGAGGCTGGGAGACATGGCACGCGGGTGGAAGCGTTCAAGGCTGACGTTGGCCGCCATGCCGACAACAAAAAACTCGTCGAGCAGACGATTGCGCGGCTTGGCCGGCTCGACATTCTGGTGGCTAATGCCGGAATTTGGAATCTGGAAGATCTCCCCATTGAAAGAATGAGCGAAGCGCAGTGGGACGAGATGATCCGCATCAACCTGAAGAGCGTCTATTCCATCATTCACTTTGCCGTGCCTCACATGATCAAGCAAAAATCCGGCCGCATCATTCCCATAAGTTCGACCGCGGGCCAGCGCGGGGAATCGTTTCACACGCATTACGGGGCGTCGAAGGGCGCGATTATCAGCCTTACTAAGGGTTTGGCGACGGAGCTGGCGCGACACGGCATCAGAGTGAATTCCGTTGCGCCGGGATGGGTGGCCACGGATATGTCGAATCCCGTGCTCGCGACGAAAAATGGCCAGAAGATGGCCGCAACGGTGATTCCGCTGGGACGGCCGGCCACGGCGGAAGAGGTTGCCGGGCCGATCCTGTTCCTGGCATCTGATTTGGCCAACTTCCTTACCGGCGAAATCATCAATGTAAACGGGGGATCGGTTTTGTGCGGTTAAAACATCTTGTAGCGGCGGCGCTTTTAGCGGTGTGGTGTACTGCCCTCCCGCAGCGCGTTGCCGCGCAAAATCCGGACACTATGACGCCGGAGCAAAGTGCCGCAAAGGCGCGGGAAATTCTAGCGCAGTTGATCGACGCACTCGGCGGAGACTCGTATATGGAAGTACGCGAGCGGGAGTGTGAAGGGCGGCGCGCGAACATTGGTCACAGCGGCGAGCTCGCTGGCTACGTCGAGTTCAAGGATTACTGGCGCTATCCGGATAAGCATCGCGTCGATTATGCGAAAAAAGGCAACATCATCGACATGTTTAACGGCGACGATGGCTGGACCATGGACCGCAGCGGAGTGAACGAAGAGCCAGCGCCTGCGATGGCGGATTTTCAGGAATCCGTAAAGCGCAACATTGACAACATCCTGCGGTTTCATTTGAACGACAAAGACGTCTACCCGCGATACGGCGGCATGGATCTGGTGGACTTGAGGGAAGTGGATTGGGTGGAATTCGCCGACGTGGAGGCGGAACGAACGCAACGGCTGGCGGTTGATCGCTCAACCCACCTTTTGGTGCGCAGTACGATTACTACGGTGGACCCCACGTTCAACCAGCGCACCAAAGAGACCACCATCTACACGAACTATCAGCGCCTCGGCGGCGTGATGACGCCGCTGCAAATTTCTCGCGAACGCGATGGCCGTCGCACTTATCAGGTGTTTTACAGCGGCTGCCAATACAATTCGGGGATCCCAGCGGACTTTTTTACGAAAGCTGCGCTGGAAAAGAGATTTGCTGAAGTGGGCAATAAGAAGGAAAAAGATATATACAAGAACAGCCGCGACTAGGCTGCACTTCGAGTTTCTGATGCGCCATTCGGCGCGATTGCTATGGGTTTTGCCGCGGGACGCTTGGGTAAGTAATTGGTGCCCGGGAGAGGACTCGAACCTCCACGACCTTGCGGCCACTAGAACCTGAATCTAGCGCGTCTGCCAGTTCCGCCACCTGGGCACCGGTGCAATGCCTCTGACTGCGTGGCAATCAGAGAAAAACACTGAATACATTCTGACGAGCGCTCGCGGCTTTGTCAACGCGCGGCCGCGCTGTCCTGCCTCACACCTCGTGTCACTAAACGAGGGTCGGTGATTCACAATTCCCGGGTCAGGCCGTCGCCGTGAACCTGTTGGCCATCGCCTCGTTCAGTCCATTGAATACCGCATCGTAGTGACCGCTTTCCGCGGCGAAGCGCAGCCGCTTGACGTTTTCCACGCAGATCTCACTCGGCGTTGGCTGCGCTTTCAGAATGGACATCACTTCGGCGATATATTTGTCCAGCGGCATGGCGCGCGGATCGGTGGCGCCGTCCATCAAGTCAGTCTGAACGTACGGCGGAATTAGTTCGAGAACTTCGGTGCTCGTCCCTCGCAGCTGATAGCGCAAGGACTGCGTATAGGAGTGAATGGCCGCCTTTGTCGCACAATACGTTGGCGTCGGACTGAGTGGCACAAACGCCAGTCCCGAAGAAACGGTCATGATCGTCGAACTCGGCTGCTTGGACAGCAGCGGAAGAAGCGCCGCAGTCAGGCGGATAGGACCGAGAAGATTGGTAGTGATAATCGCTTCGGCGTCGGCGAGGTTTTCCGGCTGGGACTTCAGATTTTCCGGCCGCATGATGCCTGCATTTTGAATGACCGCATTCAATGCAGGATAGTCGACCGCCAGCTTGGCCGCGAAGGAGCGAATGCTCGCGGCGTTTTCGATGTCTAGCGTGGCGGACTTCATGCCCGCGTTCGCAGCAGTGGTCCGATCGAGCAACTCTTTGCGGCGGCCCGCGATGATCACCTGATTGCCCAGAGAGTGAAACGCCTCCGCCAAGCCGCGGCCAATCCCGGAGCCGCCGCCAGTAATCAAAATTGTGTTTCCGGTTGTTTTCATGATGTTCCTCCTAAGTGCATGCTACGAAGATTGACTCTTCGTCGTTGGTTTCGGTTACGCCAGGTATTTAGGTTAGATTCAGCGCGCCAGAATAGGCTACACGGGCTTTCCCGGAATCCGAGCGCTCAATGCGGCCGATGCGGAAGAATTTCTCGCGCCGTTTCTTCAGGTCGGCCTCGACCGATTTTACGCTGGCGGGTGGCACCACCAGAATCATGCCCACGCCCATGTTGAAGGACTGCAGCAGTTCGTCTGTGTCGATCTCGCCAATCTTGGCAAGATAACTTAAAGATCGGCAGGCACCGGCCAGGAACCCAGATCGATCTGCGCCTGGATGCCGCGCGGCAGCACGCGAGGCAGGTTTCCGGGGATGCCCCCGCCGGTGATGTGCGCCAGGCGCCGATACCCAGCCCTCGCGAAATCATGTTCTTCAGCGCGGGAGCAGTAGCAACGATGCGGCATCAGCAGTTCAGCGCCAATCTTATTGCCGACTTCCGGGACGTAGACTGTCGGGCTTGAGCCTGGCCACTTCGAAGATGAGCTTGCGCGCCAGGGAATAGCCATTGGTGTGCAGGCCGGAGGATGGCAGCGCGATCAGCACGTCGCCGGGCTTCACGGCGCCGGTCGAGCGATTTTGTTGCGCTCCACCACGCCGACGATAAAACCCGCCAGATCGTATTCGCCGGCGGCGTAGAATCCCGGCATTTCGGCGGTTTCGCCGCCGATCAGCGCGCAGCCAGCCTTACGGCAGGCGCGGCTCATGCCTTCGACGAGCTGCTCGACGACGTGCGGGTCCAGCTGCCCATCGCAAGATAATCGAGAAAGAAGAGCGGCTCGGCACCCTGCATCAGAATGTCGTTGACGCAGTGGTTTACCAGGTCGGCGCCCACCGTGGAATGCACGCCCAGCGCCATGGCCACCTTCAGCTTGGTGCCCACGCCATCGGCGCTGGAGACCAGAACGGGCTCTTTCCAGCGCTTGATGTCCAGCGCGAAAAGCGCGCCAAAACCGCCGATGCCGCCGAGGACCGCGGGCGTAAAGGTGCGGCTGGCGTGATGCCGGATGCGCTGCTTGGCGTCATCGGCGCGGCGATGTTGACACCTGCATCGGCATATTTCATAGGGCACCTGTTGATACCGTTTCTCGCGCGGAGTGAAAGTTCACGCGCCGTTCGTGGTGCGGAACGGATTTGGCTGGCGTTGCAGTGGGTTGGGACGATCACTGCAAACCACGTGAACTCGACTTACAGAGCGACGGTGCAGTAAAACACAAAATTAAAATGTGCGCCACTAAAACGGCGCCAATTAAAACGTGAAAGATGCGCTTCCAGCGCACTGTGCTGGGATGCAGCATGGCGTTGGCATACGCGAAGAAGCGCTCGCGAATTTGTCCGGGCTGCCAGGCTTCCGCAGACGCTTTCACAGACATGTAAATCAACACTGGCGTGCCGATCAGATTTTGATCCGCGGCACGCAACCCCAGAAACGGCTGTCAAAGGAATTGCCGCGATTGTCGCCCATCACAAAATAACAATTGTCCGGGACCACGTAGGGAAACTTTATATCCGGGCCGCCGCCGGGATTCGGCCCGGAGGTGCGGGCTCGCTTGGACCGGTCGGTAATTCTCGGCGAGTTTCTTGCCGTTGATCCACACCGCGCCTTCGCGAATTTCGACCGTTTCGCCGGGCAGGCCGATGACGCGCTTGATGTAAGTCGGGCTGATCCGGGGCAATGGGCGGCCTGAAAATCACGATCTGCTGGCGCTGCGGCTTCCGCCACAGTGGCACATGATTGCTGGTGAACGGCATGCCGGCGTCGTAGCCGATGCGGCTCATGATCAAATGATCGCCGATGAGCAGCGTGTTCTCCATCGACCCCGAAGGAATCACGCGCGCCTGGACGATGGTGCCGGTGATCAGCAGAAATGCCAGCGCCACCCAAAACCAGGCAATGATTTCACGCTGAATTTTCGTGCCCGACGGGAACGTGCGCTTCCGTCGCTGCGTCTCTCTTACGCTTATCAGACTTCAGTTCCACCGTCACAGGCCTTTCTATGCGTGGCGACTCTTCAGACGTATCGCGCATGCCAATTCCCAGTGTGCCATTTCCGGCTGCCTTCGCGCACTTCGAGCTGCACGGAGTCCGTGGGATAGATGCCGGTGTAACAGGAAGTGCAGAAGCTGCCGGCAGGGTCACCAACCGCTGGCGCAACGCAGGCAAGGGAGAGATAGCCCAAAGAATCGGCGCCGAGATAGCGGCAGGTTTCTTCCGGCGTGTTGGACGAAGCGATCAATTCCTCGCTGGTGGGCGTATCCACGCCGTAGTAACAGGGCGAAATCGTCGGCGGGCAACTGATGCGCATGTGCACTTCGGTGGCGCCGGCTTCGCGGACCATGCGCACGATCTTGCGGCTGGTGGTGCCGCGCACGATGGAATCGTCGACCAGGACGACGCGCTTGCCTTCGAGCAGTCGCGCGCACGGGATTGAGCTTGAGCTTCACGCCGAAATCGCGAATGGCCTGTCGGGCTCGATGAACGTGCGGCCGATGTAGTGATTGCGGATCAGGCCCATGCGAAACGGCAGCCGGATTCGAGCGAGTAGCCGACCGCGGCGGGAACGCCGGAGTCGGGCACCGGAACGACGATGTCGGCGTCGGCGGGATGCTCGCGCGCCAGCAGCGCGCCAGAGCTTCGCGGCTCTGCGTCCACCGGAGCGGCCGAAAACGATGCTGTCGGGACGCGCAAAATAGACGTGCTCGAAAATGCAGTACTGGTGCGGCTTTTGCGGAGCGAAACGGATCGATTCGACGCCGGCTTCGGAGATGCGCACCATTTCGCCGGGCTCGACTTCGCGGACGTATTCGGCGCCGACCAGATCGAAAGCGCAGGTTTCCGAAGCCACGAGCCAGGTGTCGCGCCGATCGGTGCGGCCAAGTTCCAGCAAAGCGGGCGGAATCCGCGCGGATCGCGGATGGCGTACATTTCGTCGCGCGTCAGGACCAGCAGCGAGTAGGCGCCTTCCACTTGATTGAGCGCGTCGCCCAGCGCGCCTGAGAGATTGCGCGCGCGCTGCGGGCCACCAGGTGCACGATCACTTCGGTGTCGCTGGTGGTCTGGAAAATCGAGCCGCGATGTTCGAGCTTGCGGCGCAGCTTGCCGGCGTTGGTGAGGTTGCCGTTGTGCGCGAGGGCCAGCTTGCCCTTGTCGCAATCGATGACGATGGGCTGGGCGTTCAGCAGAGCTGTCGCCGGCCGTCGAGTAGCGCGTGTGGCCGACCGCGCAGGTGCCGGGCAGTCGCGCGAGCACGCTCGGCTGAAAATTTCCTGCACCGCGCCCATGCCCTTTTCGAGGTGCAGCTCGCCGCCGTCGGAGAGACGATGCCGGCCGATTCCTGGCCGCGATGCTGCAACGCATAGAGGCCGAGGTAGGTGAGCTTGGACGCTTCGGAGATGGCCGAAGACGCCGCAAACGCCGCAGTGATCGTGAAAGTGATCGTCGTCGTAGATCGATGGTTGCTTCGTCATCGAACTCTTCGAGAATGGCACGTTCGATGGCGCATCAGCCCAAGATCGCGCAGAGACGGCGACGGGGAGTCGCGATCACCGCGCGCCCGTTATAACGGATGCGCGAACTGGCCGCGAGTGACGCTTTCCGATTACGCGCGCGCCCACACTGCATTGTGCCGCAAGGTCGCAGCACGCGGGCAAGTGAGCTTTCCGGAGCGACGGAGACGATGGCGCGCGCGCCGCGTTCGCCGAAGAGAGCGATGTTCCGGCGGAGTATCGTTCGATGTCGAGGTCGCGCCGAGATAGGTCAGGCTGCGAAACCCTGCGATGGCGACTGACGAAGCCGGATTCGGCGACGGCGGTCGGCCAGGCCGCCGTCGCTGATATCGTGCGCGGACGCACGCACGCCCTCGCTGGCGAGGGCCACGAGCACTTCGATCAGGCGCTTTTCGGCGGCGAGATCGATCGCCGGTGGCGCGCCGCGACGATGCCAGCGATCGTGCGCGCGTATTCGGAGGAGGAAAACTCGCGCAGCTGCGTTCGTCTGAGTTGACGCGGCAGCGTCGTGCTCGTCGCGGCGTCCGCGCGCGGCCGTCGAGCAGCAGAATCACATCGCCTTCGGCGCGGAAGCCATGTTTCAGCACGCTCGAGGCGTCTTCGAGCACGCCGAGGACGCCGAGAACCGGCGTGGGATCGATCGATTTGCCGAGCGTGTCGTTGTAGAAGCTGACGTTGCCGCCGGTGATCGGAATGGCGAGCGCGCGGCAGGCTTCGGCGATGCCGTCGATGGCTTCGCTGAACTGCCACATGACTTCGGGCTTTTCGGGATTGCCGAAATTGAGGCAATTGGTCGCGGCCCAGGGCGCGCGCCGACGGCGGCGACGTTGCGCGCGGCTTCGGCAACCGCGTGCATCGCGCCAACGCGCGGATCGAGCGAGCACCAGCGGCCGTTGCCGTCGGTGAGCGCCAAGTGCGCGAGTCAGCCGCGTTCCGTCGTTCCCTTTGATGCGCACCACGGCGGCATCGCCCGCGCCCGGAACCGCGAGCGTGTTGGTGCGCACCATGTGTCGTACTGCTCGAAGATCCAGCGCTTGGAAGCGATCGCCGGCGCGGCGAGCAAGCTTGCGGAAATTCCCGGTCAGGTCCGCGCCTTCCGGGCGAGAGTTTGAACAGTTGCCGGCCGCGGTTTCATTGCGCTCGGCAGGCGCGGCGAGCGGGCGCTGATAGACCGGCCCTTGTTCGGCGAGCGCGTGCGCGGGAATTTCGGCGGCGACGCGGCCATGATGCCGCACGCGCAAGATGCCTCCGGCTGTGACTGCGCCGATCTCGACCGCGTCGAGTCCCCACTTCCGGAACACGGCAAGCACTTCCTGCTCGCGGCCGCGCTCGGCCACCAGCAGCATGCGCTCCTGCGATTCGCTGAGCATCATTTCGTACGGCGTCATGCCGGTCTCGCGCTGCGGCACGCGTTGCGAGATCGATCTCGATGCCCGTCGCCGCCGCGCGAAGCCATCTCGCAGGTGGAGCTGGTGAGCCCGGCGGCGCCCATGTCTTGAATGCCGACGATGGCGCCGGTGGCCATCGCTTCGAGGCACGCCTCGAGCAGAAGCTTTTCGAGGAACGGATCGCCCACTTGCACGTTGGGGCGCTTCTGCTGCGATTCCTCGGTGAATTCGGCGGAGGCCAGCAGCGAGGCGCCGTGAATGCCGTCGCGGCCGGTCTTTGCGCCGACGTAGATTACCGGATTGCCTTCGCCTCTGGCGTTCGCGAGAAAAAGTTCCTCTTTTTTGGCGATGCCGAGTGCGAGACGTTCACCAGCGGATTTGCGAGTAGCCCGGCTCGAAGGCCACTTCGCCGCCGACGGTCGGCACACCGAAACAATTGCCGTAGATAGGCGATGCCGCGCACCACGCCATCGAGCAGGCGGCGGTTGGCGGCGATTGTTGCCGGGTCGGAAGACGTCGTCTGGCCGCGGACGCAGAACCGACAGCATCGTCGCGCATCCACATTGCCTTCCGCCGTGATGGCCCGAAGCGCAGCGAATCGAGCACGGCGATCGGCCGCGCGCCCATCGTGAAAATATCGCGCAGAATGCCGCCGACGCCGGTGGCCGCGCCCTGAAACGGCTCGACGTAGCTCGGGTGATTGTGCGATTCCATCTTGAAGGCGGCGGCCAGGCCGTCGCCGATGTCCACCACGCCGGCATTTTCGCCGGGACCCTGCAGCACCTGCGGCCGCGCGTCGGCAAGCGCTTCAGATGCACGTTGCTGGATTTGTAGGAGCAGTGCTCGCTCCACATCACGCTGAAGATGCCGAGCTCGGTGATGTTCGGATCGCGGCCGAGAATTTTCTGGATGCGCGCGTATTCGTCGGCGGTGAGGCCGTGTTCGGCAGCGATCTCCGGCGTGACTTTGATTTCGGTGCTGGCAGTGGCCATCGTAGGCCGGTAGGCTTTGACGCCGCATGTGCTACAACGGCTAACTCACTTACGCGGCGGCTTTGGCCGCGCCGATGAACGTTCAATCAGGGAACGAAAGATCACCAGGCCGTCCGCGGAATCCAGCACAGATTCGACGGCGCGCTCGGGATGCGGCATCAGCCCAGCAACGTTGCGCTCGCGATTGCAGACGCCGGCGATGTTATGCGAGCGAGCCGTTGGGATTCGCGGCGGCATCATCTTTCCGTCGGGCGCTGCAGTAGCGGAAGACGATCTGCTCGTTGCGCTCGAGTTCGGCGAGCGTGGCGTCGTCGCAGAATTAATTTCCGTCGGCGTGGGCGATGGGAATTCGCAGCACCTGGCCCGGGCGCGCCGCAGGTGAACGGCGTGTCCGTTTCCTCCACGCGAATGTGCACGTGCCGGCAGATGAAGCGCAAGCCGGCGTTGCGCATCAGCGCTCCGGGCAGCAGTCCCGCTTCAGCAAAATTTGAAAACCGTTGCAGATGCCCAAGCACCAGGCCGCCGGCACTGGCGAATTTCGCTACCGACCGCATCACCGGAGAAAAACGCGCGATGGCGCCGGTGCGCAGATAATCGCCGTAGGAAAATCCGCCGGGAAGGATCAACGCGTCAAAGCCGGCGAGATCTTCGCGTCTGATGCCAGATGAATTCGACGGGCTGGTGCAGAACTTCGCCGAGGGCGTAAAAGGCGTCGTGATCGCAATTCGATCCGGGAAATACGACGACACCAAATTTCATGCGCGCGAAGCTCCTACGATAGCTTTCGGAAACATCAGTTTATCACAGGGTGTTTGCCTGGCGGGAGTGTTGGTACCACAAGCACTCTTGCCGGCGTGGTTCTGCAATTTGCGGTGAAGAGCACACAGGCGAGAGTGCGGTACTACTAAAGACTAACGTCGCGGTTCGCGCTTTTTTGTGCGCGCTGACTTCTTGCTATTTTCCGCTGTCGCCAGTTCGCGCCGTTTTTTTGCGGCCCAGCGCGGCTTGTTGACCTGGCGGCCGCGCGCGATACCGAGCGGCATCCGCGGGAACATTCTCCGTGATGGTCGAGCCGGCGGCGACATAGGCGTTGTCGCCAACGCGAACCGGCGCAACCAGCGCGGAGTCGCTCCCAATGAACACGCGATTCCCGATCGAGGTCGGATGCTTGTGAAAACCATCGTAATTGCACGTAATAGTGCCCGCACCGATATTGGTTTTCGCACCGATTTTGGCGTCGCCCAGATACGTCAGGTGCATGGCCTTGGTGCCTTCGCCGACGGTGCTGTTTTTTACTTCCACAAAATTGCCAATGCGCGAGCCGCTTTTCAGATGCGCGCCACCGCGCAGTCTGGCGAATGGGCCGATGACGACGCCGGAGTCGATGCGGCTTTGCGCGACCACAGAGTGCGCTTCCACGGTGACGTCATCGCCGAGAACCGCGTCGGCGAGCACGCTTCCCGTACGAATCGTGCTTCGCGCGCCAATCTCCGTTGAGCCCAGCAACTGCACGCCGGGTTCGATCACCGTGTCTTCACCGACGGTTACGTCCGGATCGATCAGCACGGTTTCCGGGAACTGAATGGTTACGCCGCTTTCCATCAAGGAGTAGCGCTTCCACTCCCGAAAAACTTTGTCGACGGCGGCAAGGTCCAGACGCGTGTTGCAGCCCAGCACTTCGCGGGAATCTTCTGCGACTTGTGCCAGCACGGTCTCGCCGTTGGCAGCCATCACCGCTACGGCGTCCGTCAAATACATCTCACGATGTTTGTTGTTGGGCCGCACCTGCGCCAGCGCGGGCCACAATTTTTGCAGCGTGAAGCAGTAAATGGCGGAATTGATCTCGTTGATTTCGCGCTGATTGTCTGTGAGCTGCGATTCTTCCACGATGGCCGAGACGCTGCTCGCGGACTTCCGCAGAACGCGGCCGTAGCCGCTGGGATCGGTGAGCACCGCAGTTAAAATAACGGCGGATGCATCCGCCGAACGCTGTGCGGCCAGCAACGCTTTCAGGGTTTCCGTGCGAATCAGTGGAGCGTCGCCGGGCAGGACAATTGCGTACTTCGCTCGACCCAGAGCGCGCCGCGCCACTTTCATGGCATGGCCGGTGCCGTTTTGTGGTTGCTGCAAAACCGGTTCCGCACCCAACGGCTCGACGACCGCGGTCACACTGTCCGCCTGGTGGCCGACGACGACGATGGTCTTCTTGGCTTTCAGCGGCGCGCAGGCGCGTAGAACGTGCTCGACGAGCGCGCGGCCACCCGCGCGGTGCAGTACTTTTGCCAAGCTGGATTTCAGGCGCGTGCCTTTTCCAGCGGCGAGAATCACGATGGCAAGATCATTATTGGACATGGCGTTCGGTCATTCTGAGGGAGGTGCGGATATTAGGCAAGAATGGTGGCAGGGTGATGGAGTAGAGGTGTCCAATGTTTCATCGCGGATCAATCCGCGGCAGCAGCATTCAGGTCAACGGCAACGCTGGTGTTGGGGTGCTCGTTTTGATGTGCAGTTGGCATTGTGACTGACGGGGTGCCAGGCTTTGTGGCGTGCAGTGCCGAGCCGTTTTGCGTCAGTCCGAGTGGTTCAGGATGAGCCGCTTCGGTAGTAATCGTCCATAGAGACGGATCCGCAAGCAAACGGCTAACCAGCTGAGTATGCAGAGAATGCCCCGCTTTGTGGGCCTCCACGCGCGCCAGTAGCGGCAGTCCCACCAGGGCCAAGTCGCCAATCAGATCCAGGGCTTTGTGGCGCCCAAACTCATCACTAAAGCGCAGCGGGCCATTCATCACTCCGTCATCAGTGAGCACGATGGCGTTATCCAAAGTTCCGCCGCGAATCAGGCCCATGGCGCGAAGCGGCGCGATATCGCGCTCAAAGCAGAAAGTACGCGCGCGCGCCAGAAAATTGCGAAACGACTCAGGGCTTACCGCAAGTTCTACTTGCTGCTGGCCGACCTCGGGATGCGGAAAATCCACATAGCAACGCACACGAAATTGTTCAGCCGGGTAGATTCCAATGCGGCGATCGCCCTCAATGACTTCGAGCGGCTGCAAAACCTTAAGATAACGGCGCTTTCGGCGCAGGCGGCGCAGACCCGAGTGTTCGAGCATGGCCATGAATGGCTCAGCAGAACCATCCAAAATGGGAATTTCGATAGAATCGATATCGATGTAAATGTTATCGATGCCGCAGGAATAAATCGCCGCCAGAAGATGCTCGGTGGTCGAGAGCAGCACGCCTTGTTTCATCAAGCTGGTGGCGTAGCTGACGCGGGCGACGTTTTGGCCCTGCGCTTCGATGGGAAAATTATCGAGGTCCACGCGGCGAAAAACGATGCCGGTATCGGCGGGCGCGGGAACTAGGCGGACATGGCCGTATACGCCCGTGTGTAGGCCAACGCCTTCCGCCGATGATTCTCTGGCGATAGTAGATTGAAACAAGATTCCCTCGCGATTCGGTAAGAAATGTTATCACGATGCACAGGCAATTTGCCCCTGTTTGTTGCGTAGTTTCAGTGGGTTAACTAGCGATTCGGAGGATTTCCTCGGCTTGGTGTGGTAAATGCGCATCACTTTTCGCCTTGCGCTGTGTCTTCAGTGTGAGCCCGCAAAGGCCGCTGCGGGAGCGTTTATCGCTTGTGAGGCTTCCTTTTGCGCAGTCTACGCGTCCCATCCAGGGAGTGCTATAATCTTTCCGTGCAGTCCGCCAAAAAATCACTGTTTTGAAATGGGTGAGGCATGAACCGAACGGCTCGCGTTGGTGTCGTTGTAGCTTCCGTAGTGATCATGTGTTACGCGGGAATTGGTCACGTCCTGGGACACACCGCGGATGATCGCGCCTACAAATCCCTCACCGTTTACGGCGAAGTGTTGCAAAAAATTCAGCAGGACTACGTGGACGAACCGAATATGCGCCTGGTCACCGCCGGCGCGCTGCATGGCCTGCTCGAAACTCTGGATTCCGAATCAAGCTACCTGACGCCGCCGGAATACGACGAATACAAGAAGAAATTGCAGAATCCCGGCATCGGCGAAACTGGATTGACGCTGAGTAAACGCTTCGGATATGTGATTGTAATTTCCGTCTTGCCAGATAGCCCGGCAAGCAAGGCGGGCATTCACAGCTACGACATTTTTGAATCGATCAGCGGATTTACCACGCGCGAAATGTCCGTGGGCCAGGCGCAAAACCTGCTAACGGGCCCGGTGGGAAGCGATGTGAAGGTTGCGGTGATTCGCCGCGGAAAGGCGACGCCGGAAGATGTGGAGATTCAGCGCGAAAAGGTAGCCCCCACAAAAATGATTTCGCAAAAAGCGGATCCGGATGTTTTGGTGCTTCGGCTGGTGTCGCTGGAGGCCGGACGAGCCGAAGAGTTGCGTACGCGGCTGATTGATGCCGAGAAGCAGGGAATCCACAAAGTAATTCTGGATTTGCGTGAATGCGGGCGCGGTCCAGTTAGCGAGGGCATCGCGGCGGCGCGGCTGTTTATCCCCAGTGGAACGATTGCGACCCTCCGGGGGCAGACCGTTTCGACGCAAGTATTTTCCGCCGAGCCGACCAAGGCGATCTGGAAGGGCCCTGTGTCTGTGCTGACGGATGCCACCACTTCCGGCGCGGCCGAAGTGCTGGCCTCGGCAATCGTGGCCAATCATCGCGGCGATGTGGTTGGAGAGCGCACCTTTGGCCTGGCCTCTGAACAGAAATTGATCACCATGGACAATGGTGCGGCCATGGTCCTCACGGTGGCTAATTATTACAATCCCAGCGGCAAGTCGATCCTGGAAGAAGGCGTGGCGCCAACGGAAGTGGTACATTCCGTGGCGGAAGACGCCGCGGATGGCGGCGATGGCGAAGATTCCGCCGCGCCGGCTGACAACGAAGAGCCTGGACTTGGTCCTCGCCCGTTGTCCTCAGAAGATCCCATCTATCGCAAAGCTCTCGAATTGCTACAGACGCCGGTTGCCAAAAAGGCCGCGTAAGAGTTTGTGAAGCAATGTGTCCGGGCCACCCGAAGTTCGCCACGGCGATGGTTCGCGCCTCGGACGAAATCCCACGCTCACCGCGTTCCGATCTACCCCCTGACGGCTCGATGGCTCCTTGCGATATTGGCCTGCCTAGCTGGTTGCAGAAACCCTGAAAAACCACTGCCATTAGCAAGAATTCACGCCATCACGCGGGAATTCGCCGCGGCCGCAAAGTCCGCGGCGCCGCCAGACGCACAGATCCGTACGGAATTTCGTATCGCCGACGGCACCGATCATCTGGACATCACTATTCCCTCACACCGCGGCGAAGCGTATTCACGCGCGGAGAGATCGCGGGTCGTGCAGGCGTTAAACTCCGTCGCCGTGCCTGCGGGCTTGACGGAAGACGCCCCACTTGAGAGTCGGGAAGAACTGTTGCTCTTATACCGTCACGGCGGCGGCGCGACCCATGCCGTTCATCTTCATTTCGGGTTCAATCCAGCCGATATCTCGAGCGGCACGCGGCCACCACAAGGAACGCCTTCCAGCCAAGGGAAACTTGCTATCTTGCTGGACGATCTGGGTAGCGATCGAGCCGCCGCTGACGAGATTTTCGCTCTGCCATACCCGCTGACGATCTCCGTTCTTCCGGACCACGCACATTCCGTGGAAATCGCTCAAGAGGCGGAGCGCCGCGGATTCGAGGTAATGCTGCACTTGCCCATGCAATCCGTGGGCAAGGAGCAGCCTGAAGCGCAAGAACTGCACTCGGGTATGCCGGCCTCTCAAGTCTCCGCGCTGGTCGGCCAATTTCTCGCGGAGATTCCCGGCGTGACAGGCGTGAATAATCACCAAGGTTCACAAGCAACGTCCGATCCGGCGTTAATGAAGGAATTGATGCCGGTATTACGCGAACGCCATTTGTTTTATGTGGACAGCCGTACCACTGCGGCTACGGTGGCGTACGACGCCGCGCGGCAGGACGGCGTGGCAGCGGGATTTCGCAATGTACCCTTTCTGGATGACGTGGAGGACAAAACCGCGATCGAGAAACAAATTGCCCTGGCGCTCCGCGGGGCGCGCGAAAAGGGAGAAGCCATCGCCATAGGGCATCCGCATCCGGCTACGTTGCAAGCGCTGCGCGAAATGTTGCCCAAGGCGCAAGCCGAAGGCGTCAGCCTGGTCTTTGTTTCGGAATTGGTTCACTGAACTGGATTGCTCTCGGCTGTGGATCGTTCCGGCTCACCGATCGCCGTTACCTCATGGAACGGCGGCACAGGCATAGTCGGCGACGCTAACTTCGCCGGGTAAACAAAGTGCACCACGACTGCGAGCACACCCATTATCAAAAAACTGAAGACGCTACCCTCGGGACCGGTCGTCCCGCCGGTAAGCCAAATCGGTCCGTGCAACGTTGCGTTCGATAAGTGACCAGGGAAAACGGCTCCGCTGTCCGGCACGGAGTATAGAAAAGTCTCTCCAAAGTCGAACGCCGCATGCCAGCCCACCGCCAGCCAGAGCGTCCCGGTGCGGCGCACGGTGAGGGCAAACAGCAGCGCGATTACAACTACGCCCGCTTCTCCCACCAAACTCTCGCCCGGATTGTGGGAATGCTCGTAGCCAAAGTAGAAGGCCAGCAGTAGCGCAGCGGGCCAGTATCCAATACTCTGCGCCAGCGTCTGCAGCGAATAGCCGCGATATGCAAACTCCTCAAAGAGCCCAACGACCAGGAAAATCACTGCCCATTCCGCAGCCCATCTCACAATTTCCAGCCCATGAATCGCCAGCGTTCCAAAGGAATAGCCGCGGAACGCGGCGATCAAACCGATCAACGCGGAGATTTCACACAAACCAAAAATACATCCGTGCCAGAACTGCCTGCCGGAGATCCTATTCACCGGCAGCCCATAGACGCCAACCGGCCGATGCTCGATTCGAGACAGGATCAGCGCGGCGCCATAGACCACGCCGAACGCGAGGGCTTCCTCGGCAAATAAGAGAAATAATGAATCGGCGGCGCCAAGCATAGCGCTCGGGAGTTGCTCAAGGGCCAAGTTCTTAAGGGTCCAGAGCAGCCACACCGAGGCTACATAAACTGACAGCCGCCATATCGGACGAATATGAAAAGAAGATTCCAGCGTGACGTCCAAAGGCTTCCCCGGAGACTACGGTAGCACAAGCTTAATTCCGGGCAGCACGATTAGACGGTAGGAGTTTGTAGCCAGCGTCCCGTCAAGACCCTTTCGACTCCTGCAGAAAAAACTCACGCACCCTTAACCCTCATGATAGATTTAACCGGTTAGTGCACTGGCGGAGTCTCGCTCTCATGCCTGAACCCTCCGAAAAGCTTATCTCACTCATTGGCGGTCGTCTGGCTGTAGATTTCGCTAACGCGGGGTCGCCGCGACGACCGCTGTCTTGGGAGGAACTCGTGTTGTTTCTCGAGGCCACCCACGTCATCTCTCTCCAGCGAAGTGCTGCGCTTCTCGAACTCCCCGAAGCCGATCCGGTTGCTGCGCATAGTCTGTTGCAACGCGCTTCTTCGTTTCGCGACACCTTGAGACGTATATTTTTGACGTTAGTTCGCAGGGAGATACCTAACAAGGATGCCGTCGAAGCCATCAACGGTCTTTTGCGAATTACCGAAGGGCATGACGAGCTGCTCCTTGACGCGGGGCGATGGCGTATCGAATTCGTGGCCCGGGAAAATAGCTTGGAATGGTTGCTAGCCGCCGTCGCGAGGTCAGCGGCAGAAATCGTGGCGGAAGGCGCAGAAGCGCGGGTGCGGAACTGCGCAAATCCGGATTGCGGATTGCTGTTTTACGACGCGTCGCGGACCAAAAGGCGGCGCTGGTGTGCTATGGCGGTATGCGGCAATCGTCACAAGGTAGCCTCCTTTGCCAAAAAACATGCCGCTAGAGGTCGCGACAAATAGGCGTTCTTGTTTGTTCGCTCCTCGTACTTAAGGAATCGTGCTTAAGGATTCGGATGGTTCTATAAACATTGGGGCAGTGCTTACCGGATGAGCAGTCTTCAGACAGTAATTGCGTATCGCACCGGCAGTGGTCAGGCTGATATGTACGATGGAAGTCGAGCGCTCAAGTTTGTGGTGGCCATAATGGTGAAAAATGTACGACATGCCGATGGACAAACCCGTCGCGCCAGCTTCCACGGCCGCGAAGGCGGCGTGATTATCCACCAAATCATCCGTCAGAAATATTTCCTGGCGGCCCCGGCGGCGAAAATTCAGCGTTGAGAAGTAGTCCAATGTGCGGGACGCGCCCACCCCGGCGAACAAGCAGTCGTTTTCCTTGTCCCAAAAGCGATGCGTCTCGGGTAGCGCCTTCGCGCTGACTGGCGCTGGCGGTGTGACGGCCGAAGGTGCGCTGCTCGGTTCCTGTGCGAAAGCCCCCACCGAGTAGACCGCCCCTGCGAGGCTCACAACAAATGATATCCACAACATTCTCGTGGAAAATCTTCTCTTCACGTTGATGGCTCTACCCTCGCTGGCCAGCTTTAGTGCCATGCAGAAGTATAATCGGGACCACTGTTAGAGGTATTACGCTTAATTCGAAGGCCCAGGCCAGTGCTTTCACTGCGCCAGCAGTGGCTGTCCTGGCAGATGCGCCAGCGTTGACGGATTGGTGGCGCAGGGGGCACTCGGCTTCCCGCGATGCAATGGGCAGAGCTATGCTGGTTGGGACCTCAGCCTGAAAAGAGCTTCGTCTGAATAGGGGCGCAATTATGTCGTTCGGCACGCGATTACGGCTGGTCTTTGGGATTGCGGCGGCGATGGTTGCCGCGCAGATTCTCGTATCGGTTTCCACGCGCGCGCAATCGACGGATGATTCGTCGGTGGCGGACGCAGCGAAACAAGCTCGGGAACGGAAGAAAGATGCGGCGTCCGCGAAAAAAGTCATCAGCGACGACGATCTCAGCACCACAAATATGAAGCCCGGAGACGAAGGCTTGAAGGTCGGCGCCGCTCCGACGTTACAGACCGGTGCGCCAAGCGCGGCATTGGTGGCCGCGGATGAAGCCGCCGATAAGAAGGCCGCAACGTCACCCGCGGATGATCCCCTGAAGAGCACGGATCCGGCGAAAGTGGTGGCACTGAAAGCAGAATTGGCGCAAGCCGAGGAAGATTTGAACTTGAGCCAGCGCGAATCGGCGCTGCAGCAGGACAGCTATTATTCGAATCCAGATTATAAGCATGACGACGCGGGGAAAGCGAAACTCGAAGACATACAGCAGCAAGTCAGCAACAATCGACAAAAGGTGGAAGATCTGAAAGCGCGTTTAGCGACCATGCAAGAAGCGCTCAGCAAGCAGGGCGTCGCCGCGCCTGAGGCGGAAAAGACTGCAACACCTCCCCAATCCTAGCTTCCCACGGAAGTCCGACCCAGAGAATCGTTCAGAGACTCACAAAGGCATTCACCCTGACATTTCTTCACGGCGCTCGAAGGCGCCGCGCCAATCCATTTTTCCTCAAACTTTTTGCCACTCTGGTGCGTACTCTAGATAGCAGCAACTTTCGCTAGAGCTCAGGAACGGAATATATGCGGCTAAACGTAGAATCTTTGACAAAAAATTATCGTGGTGGTGTGCAGGCGCTGCGCGGGGTGCGGCTGGCGCTGGAGCCGGGAGTGCTCGGTCTGCTAGGCCCCAATGGCGCCGGCAAATCGACGTTGATGCGCATCCTGGCGACGATTACGCAACCCAGTTCGGGACGCGTTCTGTGGAATGATGTGGACATTGCGCACAAGCCGGACGCATTGCGCGAAGTGCTCGGCTATCTTCCACAGGACTTCGGCGTGTATCCGAATTTGAACGCCATCGAATTTCTCGAATACCTGGCGGCCGTAAAAGGGCTTGGGGCCAAGGCCTCCCGCAAGCGGATCGCTGAATTGCTCGATTTAGTGAATCTGACGTCCGCGGCAAAACGGCCGCTGGGCGGATATTCCGGCGGCATGCGCCAGCGCGTGGGTATCGCGCAGGCGTTGCTCAACGACCCCCAGCTATTGATCGTGGATGAACCGACGGCTGGGCTGGATCCGGAAGAGCGCTTGCGCTTTCGCAACCTACTTTCGGAATTATCCGGCGAACGCATCGTGATTCTTTCGACGCACATCGTTTCAGACATCGAGGCGGTAGCGAGCGGTATCGCGATCATGGCGCAGGGAGAGTTGCTGGCACATGGGACTCCGGAGAGTCTGCTGGCTCGGCTGAACGGACGCGTTTGGGAAGTGGTGGTGAGCAGCAACGACTTGCCGGTATTGCGGCGGGACCATCTGGTCAGCAGCACGGCGCATCGCGTGGACGGTGTACACGCGCGCGTTGTCGCGAACTCCGCGCCGACGCTTGATGCACGGGAACTCGAGCCGTCCCTCGAAGATGCGTATCTGGACGCTTTGACGCAGCAACGGTCGCGCGATGCCGGAACTGCGCCGAAGCTGCGGCCGCCTTCCGCTGCCGATCGCGTGGCCGTGGCCAGCGCACGCGGGTCCGCGGCATGAACACGGGGCGCGTGATTCTTGCGCTGGCGCGCGCGGATTTTCTCGAGCGGGTGCGGCGCTACAGCTTTTTTCTGACGATGATGTTCGCGCTGGCGCTGGGATACGGCGCGGCCACCGGCAGAATTTCCGTGAACATGGAAGGTTATCGCGGAGTGTATACGTCGGCGTGGATCGGTTCGCTGGTGACGCTGATTACCACGTGCTTTGTGACGCTGGTGGGTTTTTACATTATCAAGAATTCAGTAGACCGTGATCGGCAAACGGGCGTAGGACAGATTCTGGCAGCGACGCCGATGTCCAAGGCGAGCTATTGCCTCGGGAAATTTTTGAGCAATTTTGGCGTGCTGTCGGCGATGGTGGTGGTGCTGGCGATTTGCGCGCTGGGGATGCAGCTGTTCGCGGGCGAAGACCGACACATCGACGCGGTGGCGCTGCTGTCGCCGTTTGTGTTGGTGGCGTTGCCGGCGATGGCGTTGACGGCCGCGATTGCCGTGCTGTTCGAGATGCTGCCGATACTGCGCGGCGGTGTGGGGAACGTGATCTGGTTTTTTACCTGGGTCTTTGGCGGGCTGGCGCTGTCGGAACTGTCCGGCAAGGCCTGGCTGGATCCGATGGGGTTCGGCGTGGTGTCGCACAGCATGATGGCGGCGGCGCGGGAAGTTATTCCGGGTTACAAGAGTGGCTTTGCGCTGAATATTTCGCCGGATCACGTGCAGTTGCTGAAGAGTTTGCGTTGGCATGGAGTGGATTGGACAGCGCAGAGTGTAGGACTGCGCATGGCGTGGTTTGGTTTTGCAATTTTGCTGTCGTTGCTGGCAGCGATTTTCTTTGACCGCTTCGATGGGTCGCGAGGGCTGAATTTTTCGCTGCCGCGAGGGCGCGAGAGCAAAGCCCGCGGTCGCGGAGAACGGGAGCGACGGTGAAGCGACTGTTTCTGGAGCGCCCAGTTCTGGAGCGATGGCGCATCCGCGGTAGCCGCAATCGGGAGTGCTGGCGGACGGCACCTGCGCCTCTCAGCATTGCCCCTCGCACGGCGAAGCGTGGGAATATTTGGGGCGTTTGGGCGAGTGTTTGAAGCGGAGTTAAGGCTGGCGCTGCAGGGGCAACGCTGGTGGTGGTATGTAGTGGCGGCCGGTTTGCTGATCGCGGAATTTTCTTCTCCGCTGGAGGCTGCGCGCGGGCCGCTGCTTGCCGTGGCGTGGATTTGGCCGGTGTTGATTTGGTCGGCGATGGGCGCGCGGGAGACGCGCTTTGCAACGCGCGGCTTGCTGTTTTCCTCTTCGGGGATTCTAGCACGGCAACTGCCAGCCTGCTTCCTGGCCGGTGTGGCGGTGGCGGCGATCACTGGGGCGGGCATTGGGGTGCGACTGCTAATCGCAGGGCACCGCGCGGAGTTCGCGGCGTGGGCGGCGGGCGCATTGTTTTTGCCGGCGCTGGCGATGAGCTTGGGCGTGATTTCGGGTTCGGGCAAAGCCTTTGAAGCGTTGCTGACGGCGATGTGCTATGTCGGCCCGCTCAACCATACGCAAGGAATTGATTACACAGGGTCCGCGAATGGCGCCGCTACACTGCGTTATGCGGTAATTTATTTGGCGATAAGCGCCGCGCTGCTGGTGGTGGCTTTCATAGTGCGCGCGAGTCAACTGCGAAACAATTGAAGAACGACTGAAAGATCGCCAAGAAATCCACAGAGCAAGCACACCACTATATCTAGTGGCTTTTCTCTTGACACCAACGGACGGGCGCGACAAAATGCGCGGCAGCAATTGGGCCCTTGCAGCCATCCGTGGGAGCCTGCCGTGACGCGCAGTCGAGCGAGCGGAAGGCGGGACGGTTCTCAGGAGAACTCGCAAATGCAATATTTGCCCGGATTCACCGTGCAGTGCATCAACGCGCAATGTGAAGCCCGGGGCCAATGGATGCGCGCCGACTTTACGGTGCCGATCGGCAACGACGGGCGCTGCCCCTGCTGTGGAGATTTTTGCGCAATGTTCCACCGCCGTTGAGTCCCCGTTTTCGCATGCGTCCGCGGGCGTTGACAGCACGTCCGCCGCTGCGGCCAAGGCCGCGATAATCTCAAATTTCGGAATGCTGTGCTGAGGAACGCCGCGGAGTGATTACAGCGCGAAATCAAAGAGAACTACGAGTGTTCGACCAGTCCCTTTTCCACCATCTCTTCGTCGCTCAGCCACAAATCAGGAATATTTGCGGAGCCTAGTCGGAAAATATCTTCCAGGGCTCCGCGGACTTCCGCGACGCGAAAATCAACGCCGATCCGCTCGAGCAATTCAATCAACGAGTGCGCGCTTTCTGCCAACGCGGGTTTGGGGCGCGTGCCTTGCGAGTCGATGCGATGGTAGGTGATCACGTATAGGGCGCTGAGCCCGGAGCCGTGGCGTTCGATGTGCAAAAATCCCCGCGCTTTTTGTGGCGCCGGAGCGAGCTGCGGTGAAACTCCCAAGCCCGAAGAAAGTGCGCTCATTGCTCCCTTTGTGCCCTGATTGTGCCCAAGTCGAAGCGGGCGGTGGAGGTCTGCTCCACCGCCCGCTTCCGTAGCTCAACTGCAGCCGCTGGTGCTGCCGCAATTTTCGCATTTGTAACAAGCGCCATTTGGCACCATCAACATGCCGCATTCGCTGCACGTCGGCGCGCCTTCGTGCGCGTTGCTCGGCGAATTCGAACCGGCGCATTTGCATGCCGGGCTACCGATGCCATGGCCATAATTGCCGGAGAAGTTGCCGGCGGCGCCGATGGCGTCAGCGCACTCGCGCCGGCCGTCGCTTCCGCAGGTGGCGCGCCGTTCAACTTCAGATAGTCCGCCGAGATAAAGCGTCCCCCCAGCCAGCGCGCAAGATAATCCAGCACCGAAGAAACAAAGCGGATATTCGGATTCGCGGTGATGCCACTAGGTTCGAAGCGCGTGTTGACCAGCTTGTCCACCAGCACCTTGAGCGGAACGCCATATTGCAAGCCCATCGAGAGCGTCAGCGCCAGGCCATCCATCACCCCTGAAAGCGTGGAGCCTTCCTTGGACATTTTGATGAAGACTTCGCCGGGCACGGCCGTCTTCGTACATGCCAACGGTGACGTAGCCTTCATGGCCGCCTACGCTGAACTTGTGGGTGATGGAAGCGCGCTCCACGGGCATTTTTTCGCGCTGCGCGCGGGCGAAAAGTTCGTGTTGCATCGGTTCCAAAAGCGGCTGCGCCGCTGGAGTGGCATTCCGGCCGCTTCTCCTCTTTCTTCTCTTCTTTTTTGCCGCCGGCATTCAGCGGTTGCGAACGCTTGGAATTATCGCGGTAAATCGCTACGGCCTTGAGTCCCAGCTTCCACGACTCTATATACGCGTTCGAGATGTCCTCGATTGTCGATTCCTCCGGCATGTTGATGGTCTTGCTGATCGCGCCAGAAAGAAATGGTTGCGCCGCGGCCATCATTTTTACGTGGCCGGTCCAGGCGATGGAGCGTCCGCCGCCCGCGGGCGCCAGCGAGCAATCGAAAACCGCCAGATGCTCGGGATTAAAGTCCGGCGCGCCTTCCACCTTGCCGTTCTTATCGATATAGGAAACGATCTCGCTGGCCTGCTCCGGCGTGTAGCCCAGCTTTAACAACGCTTGTGGCACGGTGTTGTTCACGATCTTGATGACGCCGCCGCCGACCAGCTTCTTGTATTTCACGCACGCCAATCCGGCTCGATGCCGGTAGTGTCGCAATCCATCATGAAGCCGATGGTCCCGGTAGGCGCCAGCACGGTCACCTGTGAATTCTTGTAACCAAACTTCTCGCCATGCGCCAGCGCTTCATCCCACGAGCCCTGCGCCGCCAAAAAAGTTCAGACTGCACATGTTCCGGCTTGATGCCGCGCACGGCGTTGCGGTGCATGCGAATCACATCGAGCATGGGTTCGCGATTCACGGCATAGCCTGCGAACGGCCCCATCTCCTCCGCAATCCGCGCCGACTGCGCATAGGCCTCTCCGCACATCAAAGCGGTGATCGCTCCGGCCATGTCCCGGCCTTCGTCGGAATCGTACGGCAGCGCCATGGACATCAGCAGCGCGCCAAGATTGGCGTAGCCGAGGCCCAATGGACGAAATTCGTGCGAGTTCTCCGCAATTTTCTCGGTCGGATAGCTGGCGAAATCCACCAGAATTTCCTGCGCGGTGATGGTCACGTCCACGGCGCTCTTGAACGCCGGCACGTCGAAATCTCCGCTGCTGTTCACGAACTTCATCAAATTCAGCGACGCCAGGTTGCACGCCGTATCGTCCAGGAACATGTATTCCGAGCATGGATTGCTGGCATTGATCCGCGCGGTG
The DNA here is from genome assembly GCA_963798585.1 of uncultured Acidobacteriota bacterium. Lineage (GTDB taxonomy): Bacteria > Acidobacteriota > Terriglobia > Acidiferrales > UBA7541 > Acidiferrum. The sequence continues at coordinate 636,653 of CAWCTJ010000006.1, read as the reverse complement.
TTCTTGCAGGTATGCCAGTTATTGATGGTGGTGTCGTACTGCATGCCGGGATCGCCGCAGTGCCACGTGGAATCTGCGATCTTTTCCATCAAATCGCGCGCGCGCAGTTTCTCGTTGGGCTGCCCGTCCAGCACCGTCTTGGTCCACCAGTCTTTGTCGTCTTCCACCGCGCGCATAAAGTCATCGTTCACACGCACGGAGTGATTGGCGTTCTGGAAGAATATTGAGCTGTACGCATCGCCGTCGATCGACGAGTTGTACCCGTTGGCGATCAACACGTGCGCTTTCTTTTCTTCCTTCACCTTGCACTCGATAAATTCCACGATGTCTGGATGATCGATGTCCAGAATCACCATTTTGGCCGCGCGCCGCGTTTTACCGCCGCTCTTGATCACTCCCGCGAAGGCATCGAATCCTTTCATGAAGCTCACTGGCCCCGAAGCAATGCCGCCGCCAGATAAGGTTTCCTTGCTGCCGCGCAGCGTCGAAAAGTTCGTGCCTGTTCCCGAGCCCCATTTGAACAGCATGCCTTCCGTGCGCGTCAGCCCCATGATCGATTCCATGGTGTCGCTGACGGAATTGATAAAGCATGCCGAGCATTGCGGCTTGGGCTGAACGCCGACGTTGAACCACACCGGCGAGTTGAACGCCATCTTCTGTTCCACCAGCAGATGCGTCAGCTCGTCGCGGAACGCGTCCCGCGCGGCAGTGTCCGCGAAGTAGCCGCCCTCTTCGCCCCAGCACACCACGGTGTTCACCACCCGCCCGATCAATTGGCGCACCGAGCCTTCACGTTCCGGGGTTCCCGGCTTGCCGTGAAAATATTTGCTGGCCACGATGTTGGTAGCCGTTTGCGACCAGTTTTTCGGAACTTCGATATCGTCCTGGCGGAAGATGGTCACGCCCTTCTCATTACCAATCAGCGCGGTTCGCTTCTCCCATTCCACCGCGTCAAAAGGCGAAATCTTTCCGCTCGTGAAGTAGCGCCGGAATACCAAACCCTTACCCGCCGCACCTTTTGTTTCCCGGCTGCTGCTCACGGTTTCCGTACCCATCGCTTCCGGTGTCGTTCCCATCTCCGGCGATTTGCCGTGCAATGCCTGCTTCACCGTTGCCATATTCTTCCTCCAACCACTTGATGGCTTTCTCCTCGAAGAAAGCCCTGCCGCTGTTGCTACGTTTTGTTCTGCACTGCCTGTTCCAAACCGCTTGTTCCAAACTGCCCGTTCTACACCGCGTCTACTGCTCTGGGTCCTTAGTGAGCGTTAGGCTCGAATCTTGTTAACCACGTTTGCTTTCAAACTACCGCCGTCATCGCCAGGGCTCGCTGCCCGCAACGTCCTTAAATTAGATGACAAAACAGCCCAAGTCGCTTTCCCCGTGCTGCTTGCAAACGACGTGGGCGAAACGCTTGCGGAACAAATCGCCAATGCTCTGCGCTCGGCCGATGAAGTAACCCATCACGCAGCCTGACTGCAAGCTTCGCGCCCCAAAATGCGGGCGCGCAGCGGATCGTTCGCGCTCGATTTTTTCGCTTAAAACCCGGCTTGCTTCGTGGATCTCAGTGCGCGGACCGAGGACTGCTCATCCCCGATTCGGTCCGCTCTGGCGCTTCCACGTGCCCCGAATCTGGAATCGAAGTATCAACGTATGTAAATTTCCTGTCAAGAGAAAAACGCTAAATGTCGTCGACAAATTTCCATCATGTCTATTTGTAGTGGTGCCTTTGCGCCCGCGCGCCCGGTTTCGCTTGGCTCTTCCGTCGTACTTCCTCTCGCTGAGTGGCTCGCATCTAACTCAAGATGAAACGTTTCCGACTCTTTTCTCTTTAGTTTTTCTTGTGAATTTTTCTTTTAGGCCGCTTCGCGGACTCCGTTCCTAGTGCATCGGCTTATGCACAAAAAATTCACACCGATGGAATTCCCAATGCCGGAAAAATCAACGAGCATCTCTACTGCCGCGTGCAATCCAGCTTCTCGGCGTTCATCGAACTGTTACTAGGGATTTCCAGTTCGCCTGAATTCCGCACCCGATCCGGCACAAATTCAGAAACCTCTAACCTCAAAAACACGGGTGCCCGCTACTCTCTTAAATCTCGCGGCCTAGTACGAACGTACTCTCGTCACAGGACGCTTGCTTCATTTAAATCATGTAGTACCGGGCGCTATCCTCTCTTCCACCTGCGGAACATTCTTCTCTCGGAAAGGTTATTCGTGCAAGTCGGCCGTTATCAGGTTGTCGAAATCGTAGGCACCGGCGCAAAGAGCAAAGTCGCGCGCGGCTTCGATCCTTTGATCGGACGCGCGGTCGCCATCAAGTTGCTCTCCAGTGATCTCGCGCGCGGCGACGCCCGTCAGCGTTTTTTACAGGAGGCTCGCGTAGTTGGCCAACTCTCGCATCCCTCCATCGTCACCTTGCACGACATGGGCATCGAGGAATCCACGCAAACTCCCTACTTGATCATGGAGTATTTGGAGGGTCAGGCACTCGATCAACTCCTGCAGAAGGGGCCTCTTCCCTACCCCAAAGCGTGCGCCTGGGTTGCGGAAGTAGCTATCGCCCTGAGCGCCGCGCACCGCAAGGGCATCATTCACGGAGACGTCAAGCCCGCCAACATCCTGACCACCGCGGATGGGCGCGTAAAACTCACCGACTTTGGCATGGCGCGGCTGGCGCGCCGCGATTCCATGGACAGTTCCCTTCTTGGCACCCCAGCGTACTGGTGCCCAGAACAAATCATCGGCAAACCGCAGGACGCACGCTCGGATTTGTTTTCCCTCGGCATCGTGCTCTATGAAATGGTCACTGGGCGGCGTCCTTTTGACGGCCAAACTCTTCCCGCCATCTGCGAACGCGTGCTCTCTACCACCGCATTGCCGCCTTCCCACGCGAATTCCTCGATTCCAGCCGGCCTCGATCAGGTCGTTGCCGCTTGTCTGGCCAAGGACCCGAGTGCGCGCATCGCCTCGGCGGAGGAGTTAGCGAACATGCTCTATCCATTGGCACGCCGAAAGACTGTCACTCCAGTGGCGCCACCTCCTACGACGCTGCGCAGCCGGGCCACGCGCCTGCTACGCTCCGCCTAGCCTGCCCATTGGCCACCTTAACCACCGTACCGCTAACCCTTCTAAAGTCTTTACCTTAGCCCGTTTTGGGGAGTACCACAGTTTGGCCCCAGATAGACCTAATGGGTGATTCCCACGACTGGCGCTCTCCGGCATACTCGGCAAGCTGGGTAAGGGTGTGATTGGGGATTACTATCCGTTATGAAAACCCCGTTTAACCGTTACGAGATTATCGGCACACTCGGCACCGGAGCTTCCAGCCGTGTCGAGAAGGCTCGCGATTCCATGATTGGCCGCACCGTAGCGGTGAAGACATTTGTTCATGGCTTCGGATCCGGCGATCTGCAATCGCAATTTCTTCGCGAAGCTCAGATTATCGGGCGCCTTACGCATCCCTGCATCGTGAGTCTATATGACGTGGGAACCAACGCCGACGGACTCCCGTATCTGGTCATGGAATACGTCGAGGGCAAAACGCTCGAACGCGTCCTCGATGCCGGTCCGCTCCCGCTCGGCCGTGCTGCCCTATGGGCCGTCGATCTTGCCTCCGCGCTCGCTCGCGCGCACCAGTGCAAGATCATTCATGGCGACGTTAAGCCCGCCAACGTCCTCATTACCAACGAAGGGCAGCTGAAGCTCGGCGATTTTGGAATCGCGCGTTTTGCCACACAGATGTCCGGCTCCGGGAGCGTCCTGGGCACCCCCGCGTATCTCTCTCCCGAGCAAATCCTCGGGCACAAACAAGACACGCGTTCCGACCTTTTTTCTCTGGGAATTATTCTTTATCAAATGACGACAGGTGTTCGCCCGTTTGACGGCACTTCGGTAGGCGCGGTTTGTGGACAGATTGTTTCCGCCGATCCACCGCCGCCGTCACACCACAATCCGGCTCTCCCACCGGCATTCGATCACATCGTCATGCGCTGCCTGGCTAAGGATCCAACGCGGCGTTATGCCGATGCGGAGGCGCTTGGAACTTCTCTTTACTCTTTTGCTCATAGTAAGCCGCTGCTCATGCCGCCTCCTGCCAGCTCCTTTTGGTTGAAGCGCCCCATGCAGAGCAGCGATCTGCGTGCCGCCGCAGTGGTGCTTCTGGCGCTTGCAACTCTTGGCGTCGGGGCCAAGGCCGTACGCCAGCATTTTCTGTGGCCGAAAGATCCCAGATTCCTCGTCAAGCAGACTTCTCTACCCGCCGGTTCGCCCAGCACTGACGTCGCCTCGAGCAACGCCCTCGGCACCGCAGCCTTCGCTCCTCTGATCAATGTGGGCACGGTGGACCTCAGCGGCGCCGCTCCCAGCACGGCGCAACAGCCGTCCAGTTCAACGATGGGGGTTTTTCTGCGGAGGCAAATTCTGCGCCCGCTGGCAACGCCTCGGATGTTTCATCTCCGTCGGTCCCATCGGCTACCCACGCATTCGAACGGCACCCCGTGGTGAGCACCAAGCCCAAAACAATTCATTCCGCATCGGACGCACCGAATGCGGCGCTTTCTTCCTCCGTGCAATCTACCGGTTCACCCAATTCCGTCGACGCTGCTGCAGCGATGAAGTCCTCAAACGGTTCACTGCAGAAAACGTTGTTGCATGTGGACATCGTGTCCAGCGTTGCCGATGAGACCGTTGCCATTTTCATGGGTGATGAACTCTTGCTCTCTACAGCATTGCAGGCCACACACATCGGAGACACCTTGCGCTTCGACTGCCCCGTGACTACCGGCGAGCATTCCCTTCGCGTAGTGCTTTCCCGTCCTGATGAAACCGTGCTCGTCGAAAAAGAAAGCACGTCACAAATTCGGGCCGATGCCTCGAACTTTCTGGGCGTGCACGTCAGTCGCCGCGCCAAACTTCTTCTCCTGAAGCGCGAGCCCTCGCTGGAGGTTGTCTGGCCCAGCACCACCGCCCCGATAGCGACCTCCGCATCGCAGCACCCCCAGGGCGAGCTGGCATTTCGATAAAACCATTTCAACGGAATGTCTGGTGATATTTCGGCAAGCGGCCAGCCGATAGATCGTCGATCCACGGCTTCTAGAAATCACAATACTCGAAGCGCTTCTGCTTCGCCTCGCCTTATTCGTAACGCAACGCGTCGACCGGGTCGAGCCTGGCGGCCTTGGTGGCCGGCCACACGCCAAAAATCAGCCCGATGCTGACGCTAACGATCAAGCCCGCGGCCACGGCCCACAGCGGCACGATGCCGTGCCAGTCTAGCGTCAGGCGGATCAGCAAAACCAGTCCATTCACCAGGATGAGCGCTATCAAACCTCCGGACGCGGTCAGCGTCATCGCCTCCAACAGGAACTGCCAAGTGATGTCTCCGTTGCGCGCGCCGATGGCTTTCCGCAGCCCAATCTCTCGCGTGCGTTCCGTGACGCTCACCAGCATGATGTTCATCACTCCCACGCCGCCGATCAGCAACCCGATCGAGCTCAGCACAATCGTTGCGACGTACACCATCACCATGATGTTGTGGAATTCGGCCACCTGTTCTTCCGCCGTGCCGATAGAGAAGTTGTCTTTTCCGCCGTACGGAACACCGCGCCGCCGCTCCAAGATTTCTCTGATTTGGTCTACCGCTTCATTCAACCTGCCCGGATACGCTTGCGCACGCATGCTGACTTCGTTCGCATCAGGATAAATCTTCTTGAAAGTATTGTACGGAATTAACACACGGCGATCCTCGTCGCCCATCCCGAGGCCGCCCTTGGGCTTCTCGACGACGCCGATCACCAGGAAGTCGCCGCCATCGATGGTCACGTCTTTACCGACCGGATGGCCCTCCGGGAATAGCACCGGCGCCACATTCTCGCCGAGTATCACTACCTTTTCCTTGTGCAGGTCGTCGCCCTCGCCAATGAACCGACCCTCCAGCGTCGCGGCGTTGGCGTACACTTGTCCGAAATTCGGCTGCACGCCGCGGAAATCGATGGCCGTCACTTCCCCGGCCTTCGTGCGAATGGTGTGCGGATGCATCCAATCCGTCTCAATGAACGCCGTCACGCCCTTCACCATCGGAGCGCTGGCAACGATGGCGGCCTGATCTTCGATGGTCAAAGCCTTGCGTTGAAGTTCTTCGAGCTGCGGGGGGCCATTGTGGCCCTGATCCATTTTGGAAATGAACGCGGTATCCGAACCGAACTGGTTGATCTGCTCTTGAATGGTTTGGTCGAAACCGTTAATCAGTCCGGCCACCAGCATAATCACGCTGACGCCAAGCACCACGCCAAAGACGGTGAGGCCGCTGCGCATTTTGTGCGTGCGCAGCGTGTCCAGCGCCTGTTTCAGATTTTCGCCGTACGCCTGTGCCATTGCCGCTCCTCAGCCGTCCGCCCGCAACGCTTCAATCGGGTCTAGCTTCGCCGCTTTCATGGCCGGATAAATTCCAAAGAATAGCCCCACGCCCGTGGATACGCCCAGCGAAACCAACACCGCCGTGAGTGGCGTCTGCATCGGAATCGACGTCGTCGCCCGCCCCAAGCCCACCACGGCATACGCCAGAACCACACCCAGAAGACCTCCGACCGATGCCAGGACTGCGGACTCCGTCACGAATTGCAACAATATGTGGTTCTTACGCGCTCCCAACGAACGGCGAATACCGATTTCGCGCGTTCTCTCCGTCACACTGGCGAGCATGATATTCATGATTACGATGCCGCCAACCACCAGAAACACGCTGACCAGCGTCACCGCCACCGCCGCCAGATTTCCCGTCAGGTCGTGCCACAATTTCATAATCGAATCCGATCCCAAAATTGCGAAGTTATCTTTCGCACCGTACGGCAGATGGCGCCACGCACGCATGAACATTCGCGCTTCGTCTTGCGTTACCGGCATCATTTCCGCCGAAGCCGCTTGGACGAAAATAACCAGCCAATCGCTCTGTCGCGTCCATTGCTTGTTGTAAGTGCCAAGCGGCATCATCAGGTAATTGTCTTGCGACTGCCCAAAGGCGCTGCCAATGGCTTCCGCAACTCCGATCACCTGATAGCTGTGCGTTTCCGCGTTGATGGTCTTGCCGATGGGATCGACATTGGGAAAGAATTTCTTGGCCACGTCCGCACCCAGAAACACCACTTCCGAATGGTGCGTGTCGTCCGCTTGAGTGAGGAAGCGGCCCTGCGCTACGTTGATGTTGCGGACGTCGGCGAAATTGTATGTCACGCCCATAACGTCAACGTTATCCATCTTCACGTTGCCGGTACGCACCTGCACGCGGCGGTCGCCTTCCGCGGCCACCGCACGAGCCGTCTGCATCGAGTCGCGCAAACGCTCGTACTCTTCCATCCGGATCAGCGGACGCTTCTGCGCCTTCACCCATTCATCCTGACTGGTGATGATGCCAAAGCGGTCCACCAGGAACACATTCGCGCCGAGGTTCGCTATGCGATCGGCGACGTACGTGTTCATTCCCGTCACCACACTCATCACCGTCACTAGCGTGGTCACTGCTAGAATCACGCCTAGCAGCGTCAAAAAGCTCCGCAATTTGTGCGCCCGCAGCGATTCCAGCGCCAACCGAAAAGTCTCCAGAACAGTAACCGCTCCGGCGCGCAACCGCGCAGCCCGCGACAGCTCGATAGGCGCAGTTTCCGTCGCCTTCGATACCGCACTCCACCGATCCATGGGGGTAATGCCCAATCCACCCTCCAGCTCTATTTAGCGCTTTCTAGATTGCAGCTTGACGTTGCATTACAGCGCGATGTCGCGGACACTGTTCCCCGCTCGACCCATCTTTGTCTACAGTAACTACGCTCCAGGCCGCCACTTCGTTCCAAAGTCTTCTAACCAGTTAGACGCATAACTAGGCGCTTTTCTTTCACGCGATCAGCCGGGACACCGTAGTCCTTGGTTAGTATACTGCCGCTTAAGATGCCTCCGGGGCGTTTCGCGTGGCTTCCTATCAACCCGGTGAGCCCCTCTAACCATCACTTCCTCAATAGGTTGCGTTGCGTTCTGAACTCAAATGCGTCGCTCTCGTAAACCCATTCTCGGAGCGTCAGAGAGGTTATGTTGTCTGTCCTGTCGCGACCTCGACGATTTATTGTGCCCTGGACTCACAAAATCGCTAAGATGAGCGTCCGATAGGCCATTTCCAACGGAATCATTGCCCTTCGACCGTTATGCAACAATGTCCCCAGCTCTCGAATCGAAGCACTGTTGCCAACCTGGAGACGCCCGCGCCGATGCGCTTGTATGTAGTTCTATTAATTGGACTTACTTTGCTATTTGCAGCGGCGCCCGCCACGCCGCAGCAGCCCCCTGCCGCGAACTCCATCTCCGACCCCGCGGAACGCTCCAAATTCGAGCTGGTGGTCGAAAATCAAAAGAAAAACGACACCGCCATCGACCTTTTCGAGCGCATCGAGCGCGTCGAAGTGAAAAAACCCCCCGCCGAAGCTCCGCCCGAGGTAAAAGTCTCTCGCGTCGTGCCCGCAGGTACAGGCGTCGCCCATATCGCGGTAGGGCCCGACGGCTTGCCTACCGATCAGGCCGCCTACCGCGCCGCATTGGAAAAGCTCGCCAGTTCTCTGGCGTTCGTCGTAGCAGACAGCCGCGCGCAACGCGACGCCTACGAGAAAATCGCCAAAAAGCACAAGGACCGCGACGAGCTCATCGACGCCACGCGTACCGCTTTCATCTTTACCTTCATTGCCCGCGAGCCCCGCGCTGACCGCATGCTCTCGAAATACAGCATGAACCCCAACCCTGCCTACAAAGCCACATCGCGCGCCACCAGCATTTTCGCCAGGGTTCGCGGCTACGTCTGGATTGACGATGCGTCCAACCAGTTAGCCCGCGTCGAGGGTGAAGTCACCGACGACATTTCCGTCGGCATGTTCCTCGCGAAGGTCAACAAAGGCAGCCACTTCATGCAGGAGCGCTACGAATTCGCTCCTGGTTTATGGTTTCCATCCTTCTCGCAGTACGATTTTGACGGCAGAAAACTTTTCTCCAACTTTTCGTTCCACGAACGCACCTTCTATTCCAAATACCACCGCATCGGTCCGCCCAAGGAAGCCCTCGAAGCCATCCGCCAGGAGCTAGCCGCTAGCGACTCACCACATGGTGAATAGTCGCGACTTGTGCTGACCCGTGCCGAATGGTCGCGATTAGTAGCGAATAAGACAATCCGCGCCGGGCCCTTCAACGCGCGCTAGGATTGGCGGCTTATACTCATTACACCAGCTGAAAGTCCTCGCGCGTGAGCGACTGGAGGCCCAATGCATCGTCCAACCGCACCTCTGTTGTTACTCCTGGCATGTGCCCAACTCGCAATCGCGGCGCATTTCTGCACCATTTCCGCATCCGCGGCTGGCCCCGCGCAGGCTCCCGCCCCAGCCCCGCCGGCCCAAAGCGCAACAAAAACACCCGCACCGACGAGTCCGGGCACTCCATCAGCGATTTCTCCTGGTACTTCTCCGACCGCTTCTGTCGCCACCTCGGCTGAGACTTCGCCTGTCACCACGGATTCCGCCGCCACCGTTGCGCCCACATCCTCCGATAAACCCAAAAAGATCTGGACCAACGAAGATGTCGCCGGTATGAAGGGCCCCATCTCAGTCGTCGGTGACGGGCTAAACTCCAAAACCAAAAATGCTGCGCAAACCCCAGCGGATCCGCAATACGTCGCCAACGTCCGCAAACAAATCGAAAAGCTCCAGGAACAAATGGCCGATGCCGACAAAGAGCTGGCGGGTCTGAAAAATTTCAGCGAAGGCGAACCGGTGGCCACCCCCGATCGCGAGTGACACAAGAGCTACAACTCGCAGCCTATCGATCAGCAGATCACCAACCTGCAAACCAAAAAGAAAGATCTGCAATCCAAAATCGACGCCCTCCTCGACGAGGCACGCAAAAAAGGCGTGGAGCCCGGCCAACTCCGCTAATTCTTTTGGAGTGCGGCGTCACTTCGTCAACCACCCATTCAAATCCGTAGCCTTCGGCAACAACGCCAAGGCCCCTAACTCCCGAAATCTCTTCGCCCGCGCCCGATATCCATGCTCCCCCGGCGCGATAATCGCCATAAACGGCACTCCCGCATCCCTCGCCGCCAGCGCATCGTCAATGTTATCGCCCAAATAAAGCGCCGACCCCGGATCGCGTTTCCCCAATATCTTGTGCAAACCCTCCGGATGCGGCTTGATCCTCTTCACGTCATCCATTGTAATCACGCGCCGAAAACACCTAGTCCCCGCCCACTTCTCAAACGTAAACGAAAACTCCTTCCGATTCCTCCCAGTAAATAAATCCAACTCGTACTGCGCAGCCCATTTCTCAATCTGCCGCGGCGTAACCAGCAACTTCTCATTTCGCACATTCCCGAGCGGCCCGTTCGGTGGCCCCCAATAAAATCTTGTAAACGCTTCCTGCGCCTGCAAGTAAGTCGTAGGCCGTCCCACCGACGTAGCCCAATCCGCCGTCATCTTCCAATCGTCGTTGTACCCCGGCTTGCTCTTCCACTCATGCAACTCCGCATAAGTCACCCGCTGCCCTGTCAAATACCGCACCGTCTCCAGTGCCGACCGCCAATACGTCCCCCGCACATCCACCAGCACCCCATCAACATCAAAAATCAAAATTTCCGGCTGCCGCTCAAGCTTCCGCAAACGTCTTGTCCTCGCAGTCCTAATCTAACTCAGTTTACGTGCTGGGTTGAGTGGCACAGCCAATCTTGGCTGTGTGGGTTTTCGCGGTCCGAGCAACTTATGACACCAGATGTACGAATGATTGCTCGACAACAAATGCTTTCCCTTGAGTCACGCGATTTACCTCCAGTGCTAAACTCTGCGCATGAAACCAGCCTCAGACGCCAACGCCATGCTTGCCGTAGCCCTAGAACAAGCCCGCATCGGCCTGGGCGAAGGCGGCATCCCCGTGGGCGGCGCCATCTTCCGCCAAGACGGCACCCTAATCAGCGTAGGCCGCAACCGCCTGGTGCAGAACAGCGACCCCTCCATGCACGGCGAAACCGACGCCTTCCGCGCCGCCGGCCGCCAACCGCACTTCCGCGACCTAATCCTCGTCACCACCCTAGCCCCCTGCTGGTACTGCTCCGGCCTGATCTACCAGTTCCGCTTCAAGCAAATCATCGTCGGCGACAGCGTCAACGCCCAAGGCGGCACTGCATGGCTCCGCGAAAAAGGTTTCAACATCCTCGATCTAGCCTCCTCGGACTGCATCGCCATGATGGCCGAATTTAAGCGCGCCCATCTCAATCTCTGGAACGAATGCGTCGGCGAGGCCTAGTCAACTATCCCCGCGTAACGCGGAATTCACTTCGCACGCCCACGCGCGCGGCCAGCCGCCGCCCGGCTTGACGGGCCTGCCCCCATGCCTTATAAACAAGCCTCCTCGGTTTCCAAACGCGCATGCTCATCCGCTGCAAACGCGGCTTCACTTGACGGTTCATCCTCAACGCCGGTCGGTCGTTGCGCTAACCCACGTTCCAACCGCTTAACCACGTCCGTCATTGGTGCAGTTCCGTCTGCACGGAGGAAAAAGTCATGCATTCCAAGCCATTTCGTCTTACGTCCGTGTCTTTGCTTTTTGTCGTCGCAGGCGTTTTGCTCGGTGTCACCGCGCGCATCTTTGCCGGCGGTGCCGTCAACCCGCCGCCACCCAAGCAGGCCTCGTTCCAGGTAAAAAATGATTTCACGGTGCAGATACCGAAAGGCGCCAAATCCGTGCGCGTGTGGTTCGCCGTCCCGCAAGAAGACGCCGCCTCCGTGGTCCGCGAACTAAACGTCACCGCCGATTTTCCCGTGCACTATTTCCGCGACGACTGGGGAAACCGCGTCGGCTATGCCGAAATCGACGCCCCCAGCGACGCACCCATCCATCTCACCGAACAATTCGGCCTGACGCGCACGGAAATCCGCAACAACATCGACCCCGCAAAAACCCGCCCGCTCACCAACGCGGAGCGCGCCGCGCTCTCCGCCTATCTTCAGCCTTCCACGCACGTCATCATCAACGACAAAATTAAATCCTTGTCCGCCTCTATCGTCGGCAGCGAAACCAATCCCATCCTTGCCGCGCGAAAAATCTACGATTGGACGCTCCAGAATGTCGATTACTGGGTCAAGGATCCCGACCATCTCAAAGCTTCCCCGGTCGGCAGCACCGAATACTGCCTCAACACCAAAACCGGCAACTGCACGGATTTCCATTCGCTTTTCGCTTCGCTCTCCATGGCCGCGGGCATTCCCACTCGCCTCGTCTACGGTTCGCTGCTGAAGCCCACGCTCAACGGCGTGCAAATCGATGGCAGCTATCATTGCTGGATCCAGTTCTTCGCGCCCAACTACGGCTGGCTCCCGCTCGACGTTTCCCTCGCCAATATTTATGGCAAAGAGTTCCCGCTCACCGATAAAAATAAAAAGCTGGTCGAACTCACCACCGCCACGGGTTACAAAGGCCTTGACCCCAGCAAAATCGACTATTACTTTGGCAACCTGGACGAACGCCGAGTCACGTGGTCCATGGGTCGCGACCTGATCATGCAACCTCCGCAAAACGATGGCCCGGTCAACGCCCTCACAAAGATTTATGTGGAAATCGACGGCAAACAATCGACCGCTTGGACTCGCGAGTTCACCTACACGGAAGTGAAATGAGTAAGACAAAGAACCAGCGCGCACTTGCAATTCGTCTAAGCGCAGTGCGGCAGCGGCCCGGCACAACGTACGAATAGAATTCCTTTCAGAATAGGAGAGCGACCATGGAACTCTGGAAACCTGATCCCACGTTTTACCCTTCACCCAAAATGGCCATGCAAGCGCCGCCGGAAAAAATCGCCTACGTCGCCATGCTCAACGCCGAAGGCGACGGCCGCCCCGACGCTCTCGGTGTCGTCGACGTCGACCCCGCCTCCAAAACCTACGCCACACTTCTCGGCCGCGTCGATATGCCCAACGCCGGCGACGAATTGCACCATTTTGGCTGGAACGCCTGCAGCGCCTGCCTCTGCCCGTACATGCCGCATCCGCACACCGAGCGCCGCTATCTCGTCGTTCCGGGCATCAAGTCTTCGCGCATTCACATCATCGATACCAAGCCCAACCCCCGCAATCCCAAGATCGTTAAAGTAATCGAACCCGAAGTCCTCGCCGAGCGCACCGGCTACAGTCGCCCGCACACTGTTCACTGCGGCCCCGAAGGAATTTTCTGCAGCGCCCTGGGCTCCACAACAGGCGACGGCCCCGGTGGGATCTTCGTCATGGATCCAGACAGCTTCGAAATTTTGGGAAAATGGGAAATCGATCGTGGCCCGCAACATTTCGCCTACGATTTCTGGTGGCACCTCGGCTACGACACCATGATCACCAGCGAATGGGGCACGCCCAACATGGTGGAAAACGGCGTCAACCCGGAAATTCTTGCTCAAGGGCGGCTACGGCCACTCGCTGCATGTCTGGGATTTGCGCAAGCGCCGCCATCTCCAAGCTCTCGATTTCGGCGCCGAGTACCAGATGGCCCTCGAGCTGCGCCCCGCCCACGATCCCAGCCGCGCTTACGGATTCCTCGGCGTGGTCGTTTCGCTGAAAGACTTGTCCGCTTCCATCTGGGTCTGGCATCGCGACAACGGAAAATGGGGCGTCACAAAAGTGATCGACATCCCCGCCGAAGCCGCCGATCCCGAAAAGCTGCCACCGTTACTCCAGGGCTTCAAAGCCGTTCCTCCGCTCATCACCGATATAAATCTTTCCCTCGACGATAAATTTCTCTACGTCTCCTGCTGGGGTACCGGCGAATTCCTGCAATACGATGTCTCCGATCCCTTCCACCCGAAAAAAACCGGCTCCGTCCATCTCGGCGGCATCGTCACGCAAAGCCGCACATCCCAAGGCATCCCGCGCCCATCTGAACGGCGGCCCGCAAATGGTCGAACTCAGCCGCGACGGCCGCCGCATCTATTTCACCAACTCTCTCTACGCCCCCTGGGACGCCCAGTTCTATCCCGAAGGCATCCGCAGCTGGATGGTCAAGCTCGATGCCCAGTCCCAAGGCGGCATGCACCTCGACCCCAAATTTTTCCTGGAATTTGGCAACCTGCGCGGCCACCAGGTTCATCTAGAAGGCGGCGACGCTTCCTCCGACTCGTATTGCTATTCGTGAGCCATTTCCCTTCTTTTTCGTTGGGACCATGGTGGCCTTGGGCTGCGATGTTTTTTCTCGGCGCTTGGCATGGCATCAATCCAGCCATGGGTTGGCTTTTCGCTGTCGCTCTGGCGCTCCAGAAAAAAAACTCCAGCGCGGTGTGGCATTCTTTGATGCCGATTGCTGTGGGACATTTCTTCGCTATAGCACTGGTAGTCGCCGCTGCTGTGCTCGCTGGCGCCGTCTTGCCCTTGCGCTACCTAAAATTTGCCGCCGCCTGCATTCTGCTGGCCTTCGGACTCTTCCTGCTCTTCCGCAAAAGCCACCCCCGCTGGGGCGGCATGCAAATCGGTTTTCGCGACTTAGCAATCTGGTCTTTCCTAATGGCCTCCGCCCACGGCGCCGGTTTCATGTTGCTACCCATACTTCTGAAAATGTCGGTCACGCGCAGTCTCGCGCCGCCCGCAGCAATGGATATGCAAGATTCCCCACACCACATGCACGCGGCAAGTTTGGCCGGCCCCGCAACCGCCTCCGCAGCGCTGCTCGTCCACACGCTAGGCTATCTACTGGTCACCGGACTAATCGCATTCGTCGTCTACAAAAAGCTGGGCCTGGAGGTCCTGCGCAAAGCCTGGATAAATTTGGATCTCATCTGGGCCGTAGCACTAATCGCCACCGCTGCCCTCACGCTGCTGATCCCGTCTTAAGACTCGCCGCCCCGCTTTTGTATTGGCGGGTCCTCATACCCGTGCTTTTCGTCAGCGCCAAGCAGTGAAATCCACTGCTCGTGTACCGAAAGAATTCTCGCCACCGCAGATCCTGCAGAAAAATATTGCGCCACGCGATCAAATCGGAGTATAGTCGTTTATCGATATACTGATCATCGATCACTCATGCCCAAACAAAAACTCCATCCCTTACCTTCCGCCGCCTTCCAAATTCTCCTTTCCCTTACTGACGAAGACCTGCACGGTTACGCCATCATGCGCCAAGTGGCCGAGCAGACTGGTGGTCGCATGCGCTTGGGGCCCGGAACGCTGTACAGCTCTATTCAAGCTCTGCTGGAAGAGAAGCTTGTCGAAGAGGTTGGCTCCTCTGAGGACGCAAAACTTGGCCACGAGCGGCGCCGTTACTATCGCTTGACCTCTGCCGGACGCAAGCTGGCTCGTGCCGAGGCCGAGCGGCTTGCCGATTTTTTGCGTGTCGCGCGCGCTAAGAAGATCTTGCGGGGCGAGTATGTCTGAAAAAATCTATTCTTGGCTCTTGCGGCTCTTTCCCCGCAGTTTTCGCCAGAATTACCGGGATGAAGCCCTCCAGCTGTACCGCGACCGTGCTCGCGATGAAAAAGGATTTCTCCCCACCTTACGTCTCTGGTGCGATCTGCTGGCCGATTTGGCTATTTCGGTGCCTCACCAGCACTGGCATCGGCAACCTGCGCCCATTGTAGCTTCCGCACACGGCCATTTGGCGGGCAAACCGGCATTCCATGTCTTCGAAGACGAAGCTCCGCGTTTTGTGACGTTGCTTTACGGAGGGGTTCTGTCGCTCGTTGTGTTCGGTTCGATTTCGATCGTAATTGGCCATGACGGAAATCACCGACCACTGCGCGCCCGGTCGCGCCAACTCCATACCGTAGCCAGCGCCCGCGCGTCTGCCGGGAATCCTCCGACGCAGCTACCCGCGGATGTTGCAGGGGAAGAAACAATAACGTCCGGGCCGCCAATGACCACCGCAAGCAGCTTCATGGAGGATCGCACCAAGCCGCATAGTTTCTCGCCGAGAGATCAACTGCCGCGAAAAACAATTCCAAATACCTTCGCCGGATATATCCGTGTGAACGAGATACCGCCGTCGGTTCCCAGCTTCGGAACGGAACCTCCTCCCACGATTGCAGCCGACGACGACAGGAAACTGGATGCCGCGGAGCGCCAACGCGTGATTGATGCGGCGATCGCGAATTTGCGGCGCTACTACATTTATCGCGACGTTGCCAACAAGGTGACAGCAAGGCTGTTAGCGCTCGAGAAGAGCGGCGATTACAACACGGCGACCGATGGCGCAGCCTTCGCTGCTCTACTGACAAAGCAAATGCGGGACACGAGCCAAGACATGCACCTGATCATCGAATATAGCCAGGCCAAAATACCCGAACACCCAGAAAGCCCGTCTCCTGAACGCCTGGCGGGTTATCGCCGTGCGATGGAACAGACGAACTGCACGGTCGAAAAAGTTGCCGTCTTGCCGCACAACATCGGCTATCTAAAACTCAATTCGTTCCCAGATGTTTCCGTATGTCGCTCCACAGTGGTCGCTGCCATGGTTTCTTTGAATCACGCGGATGCCCTCATCTTTGATTTGCGGGACAACACCGGCGGTTCTCCGGACATGGTGGCGCTGATCGCCGCTTATCTCTTCGACCACCCGGAATACCTGTACAACCCACGGGAATCTCCGACACCGCAGTCCTGGACCCGCTCCCCAGTTCCGGGAAACAGTTTGGCGGATAAGCCAGTCTATGTGCTGACCTCAGCCTCGACTTTTTCTGGCGCAGAGCAGTTCAGCTACGACCTCAAAATGCTGAAACGCGCCACTCTTGTCGGTGAGACCACACGTGGTGGTGCACACGCCGGAGTCTTTCACCGCATTGATGATCACTTCGGCATGGGTATTCCTGAAGTCATAGCGGTTAATCCGTTCGCTCCGACAGACTGGGAAGGCACCGGCGTCGAGCCGGATATAAGGGTGCAAGCCGCGGATGCACTAGAGACAGCGGTAAGGTTGGCGCAAAGCAAAATTCGGAACAAGTAAACGCGCCTTAACAGGGTGCTACGCGTGCGCCGTCAACCCACCCCTACCAAATCTTGCAGGCATTCTCCCGTACCATCGCGTCTCCCTTTTTGCACCCAAACGCCTTCGCAAACGCTTCCATATTCGAAATCGGCCCATTCCCGCGGAATCGCGCTAAGGGATGCGGATCCGTGTTCGTCTGCAAACGCGCCGCCTCCGCCCTCTGATTCGTGCCCCACACCTGCGCCCATCCCAGGAAGAATCGCTGCTCCGGCGTGAACCCGTCGATATCTTTCGGCCGTTTCCCCTCGATGGATTTTTCGTATGCCGCATACGCGATTGCCAGTCCGCCCAGATCTCCGATGCTCTCCCCCAGCACCAGCTTACCGTTCTGGTGTAGTCCGGGCTCCGTTTCGTAACCGTTGAACTGGTTCACCACGCAGTCGCCGCGCTCGGTGAAATTTTTGCGGTCGTCCACCGTCCACCACTCGTGTAGATTGCCTTTGCCGTCAAATTTAGATCCTTGATCGTCAAAGCCGTGGCTAATTTCGTGCCCGATCACCGCGCCGATTCCTCCGTAATTCACCGCATCATCGGCGTTCGGACTGTAAAAAGGCGGCTGCAGAATGCCCGCGGGAAACACAATCTCGTTCATGCTGGAGTTGTAATACGCGTTCACTGTCGGCGGCGTCATCCCCCATTCCGTGCGGTCCACCGGCTTCCCGATTTTGTCGATCTGCCGCGCCGTTTCAAACTCCACGCTGCGCCGCACGTTGCCGGCATAAGAGTTGCGATCGATGGTCAGTTTCGAGTAATCGCGCCACTTGTCCGTATACCCGATTTTCACGTTAAACGCTTCCAGCTTGGCCAGCGCTTCTTTCTTCGTCTCTGGTCCCATCCATGAAAGCGTGGGGATATCGGCTCGCAGCGCGGCAATCAAATTGTTGACCATCTCCTTCGCGCGCGCTTTGGCCGCGGGCGGAAAATATTTATCCACGTACACCTGCCCCAGCGCCTCGCCCAAGCTCCGGTCCGTGGATTGTACGCAACGCTTCCAGCGCGGCAGGATCTCCTTCGTCCCCGAAAGCTTTTTGTCGAAGAAATCGAAATTCTCCTGCACGAATGCCTCCGGCAGCCCCGGCGCGCGTCGCATGAATCACGTGCCACCGCAGATAAATTTTCCAGTCCGGTATCGCTACGCTGTCCAGCTCCTGGTTCATCTCCTTGAAAAAATCCGGCTGCCGCACGTTCACCTGCTGCACCGGCAGGCGCGCCCATGCCGTGCAGATAACTTTCCCACGACCAGTCCGGCGTAAGCGTTTTCATCTCCGAGATGGTCATCAAGTTGTAGTTCTTCTCCGGATCGCGCAACTCCACGCGCGTGCGCGAAGCTTTCGCCAGCGCCGTTTCGATAGTCATCACCGTCTTGGCTTCGGCGGCGGCCTTATCTGGAGCGTCGCCGGCCAGCTGGAACATTTTTGCCACGTGTTGCTCATAGTCCGTGCGTAATTGCTTGGATTTTTCATCGTCGCGCAAATAGTAGTCGCGGTCCGGCATGCCCAGCCCGCCTTGACCCGCCATCGCAATCACCCGCGTGCTGTCCTTGATGTCCTGCCCAGAGCCGAACCGGAACACCACGCTGGCCCCTTCCCGCTGCAGCTTGGCAATCGCCGCGTCCAGCGATTTTCGGTCGCTGATCGCGTCAATGGCCGCAAGTTCGCCGGAAATTGGTTTCAGCCCCGCCGTCTCGATCGCCGCCGTGTCCATGCAGCTCGCATAGATAGTCGCCAATTTTTTGTTCATTCGATCCTGCCGGAGCATTCGCCTTGGCGGACGCTTCCAGAATCGTCCGCATCGCCGTAAGATTCTGGTCGCGAAGCTCATTGAACGTGCCCCACGTCGCGTACTCCGGCGGAATCGGATTCGCTTTTCAACCACCCGCCCATCGCAAATTCGTAGAAATCGTCGCAAGGCTTGCAGGTCGTATCCAGATTACTCATGGAAAATCCCCACGGCGCGTCGCCGGGCCCTTCCGCTTTCAAGTCTCTGGAAAATAGTGCGAGTGCCGCCAAACCAACCAATCCCGCAACGCTAAGCCCCACAAGAGCGCGCTTCATCTGCATCTGAGAGTACCTCCCTGAGTTCGGAAAATTGCCGCTATCACGGACCCGCTCGCCAAGTCTTCACACCGCGACGCTCGTCTTCCGTCGCGCGCGCCCAACAGCGCACAAAAGACTGTACATGACCGCTACTTCAGCGCCAAGATCAGCTTCCCTCGCTGGCAACCTCAGCGAATCAAAAAAACAACCGATGCGATTTTTCCTTGCTTTTTCTTAACTCTCTGGTACTCTACCTCTGTAGATAACCGCGTCGAGTTACCCGCACCTTAAGTCGTCTCCAACCAAAAGGGAAAAAAACACTGCGACCGAGAACTAAGTGGCTTAGCTTAAACTAGTTACAAACACTTGTTTTCCTGTAAAAATCGCGCTCCTTTAGAATCAATAACTTACACACTCTTCTCAATTCAGTTTTCGCTCTAACCTTCATAGAATGAATCTACTGTGAACTCTTTGCCAAAAACATGGGGGGTGGGGGTACACCCGATTTTCCAAAAACTCTCAGGGCTCGGATCGTCACTCGTCGTGAAGCTAGCCGTTGGCCGACGGCCCCGGGCGTCCGATCGCCCCCACGCTATCGGACGTTTTGTTACAATTAAACGATGGCTGGATTCAGCGGTGTGGATTTCATCGATTTTGATTCGCAGCTCAACGACGAAGAAAAACTAGTGCGCCAAACGGCGCGCCAGTTCGTCGAAAACGAAATCATCCCCATCATCGAGAAGTACAGCCGCGAGGCCACCTTTCCTAAGCATCTCGTCCCGCAGCTCGGCGAACTCGGCTTCTTCGGCGCCAATCTCCACGGTTACGGCTGCGCCGGCATGTCCAACGTCGCCTACGGCCTCGTGACCCAGGAACTCGAACGCGGCGATTCCGGCCTGCGCAGCTTCGTCTCCGTGCAAAGCGCTCTGGTGATGTATCCCATCCATGCCTACGGCAGCGACGCGCAAAAAGAAAAATGGCTTCCGCTTTGCAGTCTGGCAAGGCCATTGGCTGCTTCGGTCTCACCGAACCGCAGTTCGGCTCCAACCCCAGCGGCATGCTCACCCGCGCGGTAAAAAAAGGGAACAAATTTATTCTGAACGGCGAAAAAATGTGGATCACCAGCGGCTCCATCGCCGACGTCGCCGTCGTGTGGGCCCGCGCCGATCACGACGAAAAAATCCACGGCTTCCTGGTGGAAAAGGGAACGCCGGGCTTCAAGGCCTGGGACGTCCACGGAAAATGGTCGCTGCGCGCTTCCGTAACTTCCGGATTGGCTTTCACCGACTGCGAAATTCCAGCGGAAAATATGTTCCCCACCATCACCGGCCTGAAAGGTCCGCTGGGCTGCCTGAATCAGGCGCGCTACGGCATCGGCTGGGGCGCGCTCGGCGCAGCCATGGCCTGCTACGACACGGCCTTGCAATACGCCAAAACGCGCAAACAATTCGCCAACAAACCCATTGCCAGCCATCAACTAGTGCAGGAAAAACTGGCGTGGATGATCACCGAGATCGTCAAGGGCCAGTTACTCGCGTTGCATGTTGGCCGCCTCAAAGATAGCGGCAAGGTCGACCCCTCGCACATCTCCATGCTGAAAATGAACAACGTCGCCATCGCCCTTGAAACTGCCCGCAAGGCTCGCGACATTCTCGGCGCCAACGGCATCGTCGACGATTACTGCATCATGCGCCACATGAACAATCTCGAAAGCGTCTACACTTACGAAGGCACCAACGACATCCACAAATTAATTATCGGCGAACGCATCACCGGCATCTCCGCTTTCGTGTAGTTTCTGGTAGCACAGACACTCTTGCTTACACCCGGCAGGGTGTCTGTGCACGTCATCCGCGTCACCGCAAAACCGTCCGGCCCAGCTCGGTGCTGTCATTTGCGAATTCTTGTATCTTAGAAAGGCGCGGCTTCGTCGGTTAGCAACATTTGCTCGGCCTGCGCGCCCACAGGAGACCGTCATGCTGCGATTCGAGTCAGCGCGTTGTCCCGTTTTCGGCCTCGTCGCAGCTGTGGCGCTCGTAATTTTCGCCGCAACGCTTCACGCGCAAACGCAACCAACGGCGGCACCGGCCAATACGCAAACGCAATCTGAAGAACCGGAAAAATCAAAAATTCGCGCCATCACTTTTTTCCTGAACATTGACCACGCGGACTATCCGGCGCAAATCGCCGACGCCTACAAATCCCTGCGTTACGCGCAAACCGTTTTTGAATCGCACGGCTACGTGGTGCAAAACCTGCAGATTGCCACGCAGCCTTTTCCCGAATACACCGAGGGCCTCACCAGCGCCCAGGCGCTGGCATTTTTCCAGGATCTCGATGCCCTCGCCGCCAAGGATAAAATCCAAATCTGCATCGGCCCGGCCATGTACCACTTGCGCGACGGCACCGCGCAAGCCGAACTGCTCACCACGATTTTGCTGAACACCAAATTTCTCACCGGCAGCATCGTCGTCGCGGACAAAGATGGTGTGCACGCCAACGCCGCGCAAGCCGCCGCGCGCATCATCAAAAAACTTTCCGAGGGCACGCCGAATAGTCAGGGCAACTTGCGTTTCGCCGCGATCGCCATGGTCCCGCCCCTCACACCCGGTTCGCCCGCCGCCTATGTCGATGGCTTCGGCCACCAGGTTGCCATCGCGCTGCAATCCGCCAACCTCGTCGCCGACGCCGTAAATGGCGCGCACGATGCAGAAACCGCCAAGGATCGCGTCAGCGAAGCCATCGGGGGCGACGCTTACGAAGTCGAAGAACTCGCCTTGCGGGTGGACCGCGACACTGGCTGGGCCTACGTCGGCATCGATCTCTCGCCTGAACCATCAAAAGATGATTCGATTGGCGCCGCGATCGAAACCCTTTCCGGCCACCAGATCGGCTCGCCGGAAGCGATCGACGCCGCGCGAACCATCAGCAGCGCCGTGCGAGCCTTGACACTGAAACACGTGGGTTTCAACGCGTTACCGCTTCCCATTCTCGAAGACCGCCGGCTCGCGCAGCGCTGGAGCGAAGGCCGCATCACGATCGATACGCTGCTGGATTATTTTCCCGCCGGAAGTACAGGCCTGGAAGCTGTGCCGCTGCCCGGCGACGTCTCAGGCACTCAGCTTGAACTCATCATTGTGAACGCCGCCAGCGCGGCGTATCGCTCACATAAACCACTGATGCTCAGCTTGGTGCCGGTGGCCGCTAAACTCGCCGGCGACCGCACAGAATTCGACGATCCACAACTCGTCAATGTAACCTTGCAACCGCTGAATTACCCACGCGCCAGCCCTGACGCTACAGCCACTCCGAATCAACCCTGAAACAGATTCGCAATCAGGCCCGGGAAATCCTGCACCGAAGAACAGGAACCCATACGGCACCTACCTCGCGCTTTCTGGTTCCACCGCTCCGCAGTTCTGCCAAACTATGATCGGGGTCGGCTGTCTTCGCCCCTTGGGAGCTTTGTTTCCATGTCCGATTCGGTCAGCGGGGGCAATTCCTCCACCTCCAAATCTTTGCTGTGGATGACCTTGGCACTTTTCGCCGGCTTTGGCGTGCTGCTCGGCGGGGGCTTGTTTATGGCCAGCCATCTAGTTCGCTCCTTGGGTTTGGCTGCCGCCACCGGGAAGAACACGCTGCGCACGCCTGCCGGCGGCTTTCGCATGGAAAAGCAAGATCAGGTCGGCCCCGGCCTGCCCGTGTATCCGCGTTCTTCTCTCGAAGTGCCCGGCAATGACTCGACCGGAAAGGAACTGGAGGACGCCAAAGAAGGCGTGGCAACGGTCACCTATCGGAGCACGGACGATCGATTTGCAGTGGAAGATTGGTATGCGCAGCATCTCAGCGCGGAATTCGCGCGTCATGCCAGCACCGAGCAACCCTTCTCCGTGCCGTTCCAGGATGTGCATGTGGCCGACGGCGACATCGCGTTCCTGGCCGCGCGTGGCGACAACATTCGCGTCGTCATACTATCCACGGACCCGAACGGAACCACGATTCACCTGGTTCGGATGCGCGCGCAGACGCCGTCTGCCAATCCACCAGAAACGACAAACTAAACTATTCTAAAGTTTAGGTTTAGCGGGGAGATTCGAGTCCTCTAATTTATTAGCTGGTAGATACTTTGCAGTTCCTTTATTCTCGACCACTGCCCGCAATCTGTCCCCCTGACCAGTAGAGCCCGCCCCGCCGATTCCCTATCCTCTTCCTACCCGGTTTGCAGTCGGAATACGACTGAACTCCTGGGGTTTTATCCGCAAGGATTCAATTGAACGGTACTGCTTCTAGCTCATCGGGCATTCGGTTCGCCAATGATTTGCGGGGGACGTCGTGAAACGCATCGCTTTATCGCTGGCCGGATTTGCGGTCCTGCTTTTTGGGGGCTGCGCCGGCGGATCGTCGAGTTCGGGACCTGCCCCGCAGCAAGCAGGAATTTCCATCACCCCGTCGGTGGTTACCATTCGTGGCGGTGCCACCCAGGCCTTTACCGCCACAGCCAGCGGGTCGCCAGCATTCGCCTGGTCGGTTAACGGCATCAGCGGTGGCAACGCCTCGGTCGGCACGATCTCGTCCTCGGGCCAATACACTGCCCCAGAATTTCCTCCAGCACAAAACTCCGTAACGATCACGGCGACCGAAACGGCGGACAGTACAAAAACAGCGAATGCCATGCTGACGCTGCAAAATCCTCTGCCGCAAATCACTTCCGTTTCACCCACGGCCATCTCCCTCGGTGCGTTTACCATCACTATCAACGGCGCGCACTTTGCCGTCGGCGCCGTGGTTCAGCTAAACGGCGTGGCGCTCAACAGTACGCGTATTTCCTCCACGCAGCTTACCGCCACCGGCACGGCAACCAGCAATCAGGTTGGCAACGTAAATATCACCGTCGAGAATCCGAATCCCGGCGCCGTTTCTTCCTCCTCTATGGCGGCGCAGGTGACGAACACCCCGGGCATATCCGTACAAATCGTGCCGGCCACCGCTATGGTGCATGCCGGAGGAACTCAGGGTTTCGGCGCGACGGTCACCGGAACTGCTAACACGGCCGTGACATGGTCGGTCAACAACCAGGGCGGCGGCACTTCAGTAATCGGCTATATGAACGCGCAAGGAGAATATTCGGGCCCGCAGAGCGTACCCAACCCTAACACGGTTACCGTGACGGCCACCAGCGTCGCGGATCCCTCAAGATCTTCCAGCGCCGTAATCACGCTCGTGAATCCAGTTCCCGTGGTCACGTCCGTTAGTCCCGCAAGTATCGGAATCGGCGCGTTCACCATAACGGTGAACGGCAGCGGGTTTGTGAATGGTTCGGTGATCAACTTCGGCGGGCAGACGCTTTCCACGACGTATCTTTCAGGCAGCGAATTGACGGCCGATGGTTCCGCAGCGCTCGCGCAAGTCGGCAATGTTCCGGTAACGGTGCAAAATCCCGATCCCGGCGGTGCTACTTCTGCCGCAATGAACGCACAAGTGGTAAACGGCGGTAACGTCGTTTCCGCTGCCGCGGCCGTGCGCTTCATCGAACAGTCGACCTTCGGCCCGACACCGGAAATGGTGAATCAGCTGCAACAGACCGGCTTCGACGCATTTCTGCAAAACCAACTGGCCGCACCGGCTTCTGTGTATCCCACGCCGGCGGCTGGGGTCACGAATCTCGACAATGTGCAAAACGTTTTTTTCGTGAACGCCATCAATGACCCGGATCAATTACGGCAGCGCGTGGCCTTCGCCCTAAACGAAATCTGGGTGGTATCTGAAAACAAAGTGAACGACCCTACCGGCTACTCGAACTACATGACGGCGCTGACTCAAAGACGCGCTGGGCAACTACTACAACGTGATGAAAGACGTCACCTTGACTCCGGCGATGGGCCACTATCTCGATATGGTGAACAACGACAAACCCGCCTCCGGCCAGCACGCCAACGAAAACTTTGCGCGCGAGTCCATGCAACTTTTCACGCTCGGCCTCAACCAGCTGAATCCTGACGGTACGTCCGTCGTGGATGGCACCGGCACGCCGGTGCCCACGTACACGCAAAACGACGTGATGGCGCTCGGCCGGTCTTTCACAGGCTGGACGTATCCCCCATGCCCGGCGCGACTTCGGCAAAACACAATCCAAAATACTACGGCGGCAACATGGTGGTGGGTTCCGAATCCAACCACGACAGCGGCGCGCAAAGACATTTCTCGGTCAGTCCGTCGCCGCGGGGCAATCCGCCGAACAGGAACTGGACACCGTTCTTACGATAATCTTCAATCATCCAAATCTTCCGCCATTCGTCGCCACGCAATTGATCGAGAAGCTGGTGACCAGCAATCCCAGCCCCGCCTACGTGCAGCGCGTGGCGCAAGCCTTCACCAGCGGAAAATTCAATAGCTATGGTTCGGGGAAACGCGGCGACATGCAGGCCACGCTGGCCGCCATTTTGCTGGATCCGGAAGCCCGGCGCGGCGACTCTCCGTCCACCGCCGTCAGCACCGACGGAAAGCTTCGCGAACCCGTCGTAATGGAAGTAAGCATCGCCCGCGCCTTTCACGCCGCTACCGATGGCACGGGATTCGCGTACCGCAGCTCGACCATGTCTGCAGGAGCTTTTCAATTCCGCCAGCGTGTTCAATTTCTTCCCGCCGCAATCGTTGATTCCGCAGACCACTTTGAATGGACCGGAATTCGCCATCTTCAATACCAACACCAGCCTGGCACGCGTTAATTTCATCAACTCCATCGTGTACGGACAAATCAGCGGCGCGACTACGCTGGATTTCACTCCGGTGATCAACGCGGGCACTCCGGACCAGATGGTGGCGTGGCTGAACACGCTGTTCCTACACGGGACGATGTCCAGCGACATGCAATCGAGCGTTGCGACCGCGATGAGCGCCGTGCAAGCCACGGACACCAAGAATCAGGCGAAGACCGCGATCTACCTGGTGACTTCGTCTTCGCAATATCAGGTGCAGCGCTGACGAGGGAAATGGCAAGTCCGGCGCTAAGGGAGAATTTGTAAAATGACGCCTCATTCACGGAGAGACTTTCTGCGACTGGCATGCTGCTCGGCAGCCACGGCTTCGATCGTGGGCGGTCTGAGCAAATTCGGACTGGTCAGCGCCATGGCCGGCGGCACGGATTACAAGGCGCTGGTGTGCATTTTTTATTTTGGCGGCAACGACTCGAATAATTTCATCGTGCCCATCGACACCGCGGGTTACACGAACTACCAAACCGTGCGCGCCAACCTGGCGCTAGCGCAAGGCTCGCTGCTTCCGCTGCAAACGGGTTCCAGCGCGAATTTCGGTCTGCATCCCAATCTTCCCGAGCTGCAACAATTATTTAACAACCAGAAATCGCTCGCGGTGCTGGCCAACGTCGGCACGCTGGTGCAGCCGACTACTCGCGCGCAATATCAGCAATTCCAGAATCTGCCGGAAAATCTTTTCTCGCACGCGGATCAGCAGGACCAATGGCAAACGACGCAGCTTTCCGGTCAGCCCAATTCCGGCTGGGCGGGGAAAGTGGCCGACAAAATCAATCCGACATTTAATAGTGGCGCGACGTTCCCGCCGATTCTCTCGGTTGCCGGAAGTCCGATCTTTTGCACCGGCGATGTTACGCGGCCATTTTCCATGAATCCGGGTAGCACGCCGGGCGTGCAAGGTATCGACAGCTCGGCAGAGAGCCAGGCGCGCTTTCAAGCGCTGCAACAATTGCTTACGTTCGATACCGGGCTTGCGATGGTGCAGTCTGCCAGCACGGTTACTACGCAGGCCATCCAAGAAGGCGTGATGCTCGGAAATGCACTGAAAAGCATTCCGGCTATTCAAACGGTATTCCCGGCGAACAATGGGCTGGCAGCGCAATTGCAGCAAGTGGCGCAGGTAATCTCGGCGAGAGGCTCGCTGGGCGTGAATCGCCAGATTTTTTTCTGCTCGCTGGGAGGTTTCGATACGCATAGCGACCAACTGGACACGCAGGTAGGTCTCTACTCACAACTCAGCCCGGCCATCGCGGCGTTCTATCAAGCCACGCAGGAACTTGGCGTAGCCAGCAACGTTACGACCTTCACGCTCTCGGAATTCGCCCGTACGTTCCAGCCGGGCTCCAACGGCGGCACGGATCACGCATGGGGCGGGCATCAAATCATTGTGGGTGGCGCGGTGCAGGGGAATAAAATGTTTGGAACTTGGCCAACGCTGACGCCCGGCGGACCCGATGATACGGGCAGCAACGGCCGATGGATTCCGACCACGTCGGTAGACCAATATGCGGCGACATTGGCTTCGTGGTTCGGCGTGGCGGCCGGCGATATGCCCAGCATCTTTCCTAACTTGGCCAACTTCCAAACCAGCAATCTGGGTTTTCTGGGCTAATGGAACGACCGCTACCGCCATCGGCTTTTTCGACCAGCTGGCGGAGCGTTTTTCCCAACTTATTCAACATTACTTCCCAACATTACTTCTCAAACTTGCCAAGCGCGTCACACAACGCGTGGCAAACTTCGTGCACCTGATCATTTGTAATTTGGTTGAAAAACGGCAGAGCCAGCGTGCTTTCCGCTACGGACTCTGTGACTCGTAAATCCATGCAGCGATGCGGAACATTGCGGTAGGCGGGCTGCCGATGAATCGGCGCAAAATAACGGCCGCACGCAATTCCGCGCGCCATCAATTGTGACGCGACCTGGTCCCGCCCTGCGCCGCGAAAGCGTTCCGCGAGTTGCACCACGTAGACAAACCAACTGATCTTGCCTTTCGCGATGTGCATCGGCGGCAACTGCACATCGGCATGGTGGCGAAGATTCTCGAAATAACGCTGCGCCACCGACGCACGCTTCTCAAGAATTTCCGCGATGCGCCCAAGTTGTGTTATCCCTAACGCGCAATTTATTTCTGAAATTCTGTAGTTGTAGCCGATTTCCTCCTGCTCGAACCATGCTCCGGAAACCCCACGCCCGTGGTTACGCAACATGCGCGCACGCGCGGCCATCGTGGGATTCCTTGTTACCAGCGCTCCGCCTTCTCCGGTGGTAATTTGCTTGTTGGGATAAAATCCAAAAACCCCGGCATCCCCGAGCGAGCCCAGTTTGCGGCCGTCATATTCTCCGCCGAGCGATTCGCAGGCGTCTTCAATAATTTTCAGACGATGACGGCGCGCAATATCCAGAATGTCGTTCATGGCCGCGGGCACGCCGAAGGTGTGCACAACGATTACCGCTCGCGTCTGCGAAGTAATTGCGGCTTCCACCGCTTCAGGCGCAAGGTTTAGCGTGCGTTCGTCAATGTCCACAAAAACTGGAATCGCTCCCACGTAGCGCACTGCGTTGGCCACCGCGATGAACGCGAATGATGGAACGATGACTTCGTCACCAGCTTGCAGGCCGGTTCCCAGCAGCGCCAGATGCAAAGCCGCGGTTCCCGAACTGACGGCTACGCAATGTGGACTGCCCACGAATCGCGCCAACGCGGTTTCAAATTCCACGAGTTGTTCGCCGAAACTCAATCGCGGCGTCCGCAAGACGGCGCTGACCGACGCGATTTCCGCCTCACTGATATCCGGTCCAGACAATGGAATTTTTATGGCCATCGATGGTTCATGGATTTGGTTTTGTGCAAGTTCGGACCGGGCGGCGTCACGGTCGGTGCCGCTTCATCAGCAAATCCTGCGTTAACGGCACGGCGGTCAGGACCTCGACGATTTTCTCGGCCGCGCGCCCTTCGCCGTACGGGTTGGTCATGCCTAGCAGCGACGCGCGAAAGTTTTCGCTTTGCGCAATCTCCACGGCCGCTAAAATCGCCGCGGCATCCGGCGCCGCATCCATAATATTTTTCGCGCGCTCGCGGCCTTGTTGCCGCAATCCAATGTTTACGGCAGGCAATGCCAGCGACGGCGTTTCCATGATGCCGCTGCTGGAATTTCCCAAGAATAAGTCGGCTTGGCGCAGCAGGCTCCAGTACGTTACGGCATCCAGATTCACGAAAACGCGGGAATCGTCGCGTCCGGCCACGAACGCGCGGGTGCGCTCGATCAACTGGCGGCTGCCAGCATCGGCATTCGGATAGCAAAAAAGAATTTGCCCTGCCATTTTTCCCAGAGCGTCGAACAGCGCATCCATTTCTTGCACGGTATCTCGCGCAATGGTTACCGGATGATAGGCGACCACAATTACGGGTTTGTGCAACGGAGTTTCGAGGCGCGCCTCGAGTTCCGCGCGTTCGAGCAAAGTACTGCGCCGTAGATGATCCAGTGAGGGCGCTCCCGCGCGATGCACGCGCCAAGCTTCTTCATCCATCGCGATAATTCGGCGGCGCGCGGTTTCCGTGGACGTAAAGTGGATGTGGCTCATTTTCGTCAGGGCATTGCGCACGGCATCGTCGATGGCGCCTTCGCTGATCTCTCCGCCTTCGATATGCGCCACGGGAATTCGCAACGCCAGCGCCACGGACGCAGGCGCCAGCATTTCGTAGCGATCCGCAATCAAGAGCAGGATATCTGGCCGCAATGCGCCCAGCGTGTCCGCCAGGCTCAGGGTGGCCACGCCGATGGTCTTGGCCATGGCAACATCACTGTCGGAACTCAGCAGGCATTCGATCTGCGCGCCAATCGCGAAGCCATCTTTTGCGATTTCCCGAACCGTGGTGCCGAATTCCGGAGAGAGATGCGCGCCCATGGCGATCAATTCGAGCTGTACTTCCGGGTGTTTCTCAAGTTCGCGTAGCGGCCAATATAAATGGCCGTAATCCGCGCGCGAAGTGGTCAGCACGGCAATTTTTCGCTTCACGCGGCCACGCTCGCTTGGTGCGGTATCTGCGGCAAAACTTCGCTGAGGATGCACTCTCCCGCGTACGCCATCAGAGGTGGAGAAGGCTTTTTTTTCACGAAAGGTGTCGCTTCACGAGAGCCGCGGGCGCGGGTCGATAAAAACTCGCTACCTCGAGATTCGCTTACGGCGATTGGCCGAGCGCGGCCACGAACACGCGGTCGTCCACGGCCACCGAACGCATAAACAGCACCGCCGTGCCGCCGCCCGTCAACGCGATTTTTTTGGCATCGCCGCTCAGTGCCGGACCTGCGGGACTTGCAGCAGCTGGAGCGCTCTCCGTCCCGTCCCCCGGCTGCAGAGAAATCCGCGTGGTCTTCGCGGTGCAATTCGATGCTCCAAGGCAAGTGTCGCGCACAAACACCTGGCGGAAGCCGCTATTGCTCGCGACGGTGTCTGGAGATGGGTTGTTTTGCGTTGCGCCGGCAGTTGGCGATTTACTCCGCGTCACCGCCACGAACGCAACGAACCTTCCGGAAGCGCTCACCGAAGGCAGAATGCTCTCCGTGCCCACCAACTGACCGCCGGCGTCAGTCGAAACCAGCTGTGTCGAAGGCACGCAACCAGACGGCGCCCCCGTGCAAGTATCGCGCAAATAGATTTGCCGGCCAGATCCCAGCGCCGCCG
The DNA here is from genome assembly GCA_963798585.1 of uncultured Acidobacteriota bacterium. Taxonomy (GTDB): domain Bacteria; phylum Acidobacteriota; class Terriglobia; order Acidiferrales; family UBA7541; genus Acidiferrum. The sequence goes on along the minus strand of CAWCTJ010000006.1, from coordinate 606,143 downwards.
TCGCCGAAGCTGCTGAAGACGAAAGCAGATTCGTCGCCGCCGACGTAAACGCCACGTAGCGAGCATTCGCGCTCATCGACGGCGTATGACTGTCGTCGTTCGCAGCGTTGCCATCCGCACTCACGGAGATCATCGAGGTTTGCGGCTGACACGAAGTCGCAGCGCCCTCACAGGTGTCGCGGAGAAGTATCGCCGTATTTTGACCTTGCATTCCGGTGTAAGCGACGTAGCGCCCATCCGCACTTACGGCCGGGGTTTCTTCCGTCGCGGCTTGCGCTTTGGTCGTCGCCGTTGCGGCCTGCGGGGCAGGATTGACCGTGAACGCCAGCGGGCCGCTCGAACCGCCGCCGCCCGCCGGAGGATTGCCCGATTTGTTCGGGGGATTCACTACAAAAATGGTGTTCGTCCCAGCGGTGGTTAGCAAGCTTGCGGGAATCGTCACGGTGATCTGCGAAGTCGAGGAAACGGTACCAGCGGCTACCGGAAGCTGCGTCGATGTGGTGTTCCAGAACACCATTGCCGACTGAGTTGGATCGCCGTTCACGACAAAATTGCTTCCCTTCAGCACAACGGACAAACCTGCCGCGCCCACGGTACCAGCGGTAACGCTCGCAGGGCTAATCGAATATAGCAAAGGCGTAGGATTCGGTGGAAACTCCGGATTAATTATGAAATTCAGGGGATTCGACAACCCGTTATTGCCGGTGCCCGAAAAAGGATTGTGCGTCTGGATCAGACCCTGTCCCGGCTGGGCGACCATCGCGGCTGAGATCGTCGCGTAAACCTGCAAGACGTCTCCCGCAGTATCCAAGACGTCGTAGGTTTGAAGTCTGGTGCCGTTCCAACTGATATACGTCTGGGTCACAAACCCGCTTCCACTAACGGTGAGCGTGAACGCAGGGCTCCCCGCACGAATATTCGACGGCGATAGGGTGGTAATTTGCGCGCCGGTGTTGGCCTGAAAGGTATTTCCGTAATCGTTGCAGCCCAGCACAACAATCGCCACGAATGCGACAGCCAATGCTGTCAAAACCCTCTTCATCGACACTCTCTCTAGTCCCTCTGGCGCCCGCGAACGCATCCGCAGCGCCGGTCTTTCGCTTAAGCTATTGGAACACTCAGGTGTTCAGTTCAGATGCGCGAAGCGGCGACCGCGTTTGCCGCCATACCGGCAGGGCGGCGACGGGAAGTTCAGTCACGCACGCCCTAGCAGCACTCTGCGCCGTTGTCGGCGCCCGGACAACCCTCTATGTTTATCATTCTGGCAGGGATAACGTCAATTTGCATCGCCCCACGTCGCCGGCGCTGCGCGCTCCCATGGACGCGGAAGCAATCGTCATTTAGCCCACGCCGTGGCCAAAAACAGATAGCGCTCGCGTCGCGAGTCTTTTGCGGCTTTGGAATCCGCGCTCAGATACATCACTTCCCATCCGTCATCGGCACGATACACTGGCCATTTCGGCAGCGCAGGCGCATTCGGATCTCCGGCGCGCGCGAAGTTCGTCCAATATTTCTGCATTAATGCGCTCAACTCGCGGTCTTCTTTCTTCCACACCCTGCCAGCCTTGGAATCCAGCGTTCCGAAGACGTATTCGATTTCCGACGAATGGTACGCGCCTAAATCCGGATTGTCTTTCGCATCGCTGGTCAGCGAACGATCGAAGCGGTAGCGATACACGGGCTTGGTTCCCGAACTGGATGCCGCTTCCAGCCACTTCCACGTCGAAAATGCGATGAAGTGATCTCCCGCGAAATCCGCCAACGATCGCTTGGCCTGTTCTTCCGTGCCACCAGCAGGATAGAGCCGCTGAAACTCGTCCGCCTTGGCGCCAAACTGTTGCTCTGCCTGGGTCTTCAACTCCTCGCTTGCCGTATGCCCAGCGGGCGGAACTCCCAGTCCGCCTTCGTCGTGGTTCCATCCGGCGAGCAGCGTGACGTCGTTTTGCTTTTTCGCGGCGAAAATCGCGGGCACGGATTCCGGAAGAAAGTATCCGTCGACATCGGGTCCAAACTTGAATCCCCGGTCGCTGGTCTTAAACGCGGCATCCCGAATCTTCTCCGCGGGAATCGACCGGAGTTCCTTGAGATCCTTAGTCCCCAGCGTCGCACTGGCAAACTCGGAATCCTGCGGTTCGCGTTCGGCCAACGGCTTGAAGGACAAGCCTGAACTGGAAAACGCCGCACCGCTCTCGCCGATTGCCTTGTTGAAGAGTCCGTGTCCCAAGGGAGAGGCCATTTGGGCGCTTACGGAAAAAGATCCGGCGCTCTCGCCAAAGATCGTCACGTTCGCCGGATCGCCGCCGAACGCGGCAATATTCCGCTGCACCCACTGCAGCGCCGCCGTCTGATCCATCAGCCCATAATTGCCGGCCGCGTTTCTATCTGATTCCGCCGCCAGTTCAGGCAGCGCGAAAAAACCAAAAATGCCAAGACGGTAATTCATGGACACCACTACCACGCCGCGAGCGGCGAGAAATTGCCCATCTTGCCGGGGCTCCGAACTGGCTCCCGCCTGAAATCCACCGCCGTGTATCCACACCATCACCGGCAGCTTCGCGGCGGTGTCTTTCGCGGGTGTCCAGACGTTTAGGGTGAGGCAATCCTCGCTGCCTCCCAGATCGCGAAAAATCATGTCGTCGTAGACCGGTCCCTGCATGCAGTGCGCGCCGAACTCTGTCGCTTTGCGCACCCCACTCCAGCTGGCCGCGGCAGCAGGCGGCTTCCAGCGCAAATCTCCGACGGGAGGAGCGGCGTAGGGAATCCCCAGAAAGGTACGAATCGTTCCCTGTATTTTGCCTGCGACCTTGCCGGTATCGATGGTGGCTTGTGGTCCCTGCTCTTGCGCCGTACCTGCGACCCCACACGCGAGCGTTGCCAGTGCCATCACCAGTTTGCGAACTGCGGCCATCTCGTCGCCTCCGAAGGATCGAAAATATTAAAACATCATTGCCAAACTTGCGCGGATCGCCCGCCAGCCGCGTCGTTCATGCAGCCTTCGCTAGCGCTAGATAGTCCGGCCGGTCGGACACCAGGTTGTGCCGAAAGGCCTTGCGAATTTCGCCATTTACCAGCAAAAATGCGCCGGGCATGCGTTGTATATCTCCCGCCGGCAGGCCCACAAAATGGCCATTCAGCCAGGCCACCAGCATGCGCAGGATACTCTCCTGATTCAAATATTGCCGCAGCTCGGCACGCGCTAGCCCGAACACTTCATATAACTTTCCTTCCGGATCGGCAATGCGCGGGGCGTCTTCCAGTCCATATGGCGTGAAAAACGACGCGGCCTTCTCTTCGGTTCCCAAATGCACAAACGCCAGCCGCACGCCCCCGCCTTCGATGATGCCGCGCTTTTTCGAAATCTCTTCCACCGCTTCGCGGCAAAACGTGCAGCCAAAGTGCCGCAAAAAAACGAGCAGCAGGGGACGCTGCGCCGTGAGTTCCGCCAGCGTTTCTCCTGTCTGCGCCCGGTAACTCGCTAGCACTTCTGGATCAATGTGATTCGACCCGAAGATAGCCATCAGCCTGCGCCTCCGCTTTTCCCCACTGCCGAGATCCGTTGGCCCACGGCCTTGGCAGTCACGGCATGGCGCCATGCAAACATGCGCCCCAGACGCTTCCGCGCGTACCATCCACCGAAAGTCTTCCCTAGCCAGCCCAAGGGCATTTCGTACTCTACGCGATCCTCAAGCCAGCTGGCGTTGTCATCGGGCCCATCCGGTGTAAATAGATGAGTATGTTCCCACTTTTTGAAGGGTCCGGAAACCATCACGTCGCGAAACATTCTTCCCGGCTCGCAGGCCGCGTGCTCCGCAATCCACGTCTGCGAAAACGGTCCGACCCGCAAACTTATTTTCACGCGTGATCCCAAATCTTCGATTCCGCCGGTCTGCTCGTAGACCGTGGCATTTTCCCACGGCGGCGTCAGCCGCGTCAGCGCCTCCGGCTCGGCGTGAAAGCGATACACCTTCTCCGCGGAAGCCGGCATTCGACTGCGAAACACGAATACTTCGCTCACGAAGGATTGTAGCCTCTTTATGCTATTTTCCGGATGGCGGCCGCGGCGCAGCGGGCACAAATTGTCATCCCCGGAACATGCTCATCGCCGGGAAATCTTTGCCGCGCCTTTGCTGAAGCTCGTCAGTCCGCCCGACTGCAAATATTCCTTTGCATTCGCATCATTCTTCAAATACGCGTCCCAGAAGGCCAGCGCCGCGGAATTCGTATATTCCAGGATGTCGTCAGCTTGCTGCGCCTTCGCCGGCAGCGGTGTACGCGCAGTAATGAACGACATGTGGCTCGCTCCTTCAATATCCACGTGATACTTGTCGCCAGCGGGACTCAACTCGAATGGTGTCTCATGCCACGCCGCGTCCGCCAACGGTCCAAGGCTGTCGAGCGAACCGGTCACACCCAGATAGGGAATCTTTAGCGAGCGAAACGAAGCTCCCGTTAAACCGAATTGCCCCGGCCCTTGCGGCGATAAACACAACACCGCCTTCACGCGCCCATCGGCGAAACTCGTTACCGGCTTTGTCGGCAGGTCCACCAGCGCACCCGCGACCGCTTCAGCGGTAAATGACCCCATCGAATGCCCTCCGACACCGATGTGTTGCTCGTCAATTTTTCCCGCCAATTCCGGCACGCGCTTTTGTAGCTGGCCGAGCGAATCCAGTAGAAACGAAATATCCCGCGGGCGACTCTCCCACAGTGCTGGTTGCTTCAACGCGTCCCGCACCGCCTGCAGGAAACGCACATTTTCTTCACCGGCATCCTGCCGTTGTATCGCGGAGTCCTCGTGCGTCGGCTGGATGGTCACGTAGCCATAACTCGCCCAGTGCTGCGTCAACTCTTCACAGCAATTCTGGGATCCGCCAGCACCGTGCGAAAAAACGATCACCGGATACTGTCCGGCCGCCTCCGGATAAAATATCCTTCAAGTGCAAATCTTTATTGCGTCGCGCATCGTGCAGTACAATGTCGCTGACTTCTATCGGCCGATAAGGCCCCGGCCGCAGCTTATAGCCGTAGTAATTCACGGGATTGTCGATAGGTGTCGCGGCGTTGTTACCTTGGCCACGCGGCTGGCTGCATGGGATGGCGATTCGCTTCGGTTCATCAGGGCTTTGCGCACCGCTTCCGAAGGATTGAAGCCCGTGCCGCCTGTCGGACGAGTAATCACATAGGCCGTGCCAGCACCCACCACGCAGATTAGGGTTACGTTCGTGATGCGCTTAAAAAAACGCCGCTTGCGCATGCGGTCGCGCGGCATACGAGGCATGAATGAGAGGGACATGTTCTTCGCCTGAATCAGTTACTTGCGGGTCGCTTCCTGCTAACCCTGACTCCCCACGAGAGTTGCAGAGCGTTTGGTCCTTTCAGCTATTGCGAGCATCGGGGCATGCGAACTCATGCTATTTGTTTGGCGCGAACCCAAAACTCCTAATGTGTCTTGTCTCCATTAACGCAGAACGGTTGCTTGGGCGGGGCAACGCGGCCAAACGGAGACGCCGCGTGGAGTATAACAAATCCGCTTGTTCCAGTTAAACCCGGCACGCAACTATCTGATCCATCTCATGTGACAGCGACGCGCTGGTTCAATCCTTCCTTCTGAGCGCTGCGAGCGATCCAGTCTCCGCGGCGCCTAAGAAAACATCGAATCAGCCTGACTTGCCCTCCGCTCGTTCACCACTGGCGCATACTTCGCAATGTAGTTCTTTACAGAAAATTTTCGCGCAGTGTTTTCCGAACTCATATACCGGACCTGGCCGTAAACCGGCCGCTCCGGACCCCAAGGCCGGTCGTACTTCCCGAGAACCCAGAAAATCCCGCTGTACGAATTAGGATTTCGCCCGTCCAATCCGTATTTATTATTCAGCTCAATCATCACCGCCGCCGCTTCTTGCGGCGTCCGCGTCCATTCCAAAATTTTCTTTCCCCACAGCATGCGCAAGTAATTGTGCATCCATCCTTCTCTGACGATCTGCATCTGCGCCGCATTCCATAAGGGATCATGCGTCGCACCAGCGGCGAATTCCTCCAGCGTGTACAGGTGTGCCCGTTCATCGCGAGAATGGTGGTTGAGCGTCTTCCGCGCCCACTCCGGCAACGAGTCATACTGCTGATAATCGCCGCGGTGCGCGCTGAAGTTGTAACCCATCTCGCGCCATGTCACGAGCTCATCGAGAAAAGCTTCCGCCGGGGCGCTCATATTCCACCATCCCTCGCGGCTTCCATTGGCCCGCAGAGACAATTTCCGCGGCGTCCACTGCTCATGCCGCGCCATCTCGTGCATCACTTCATGCACCGACAAAAATCCGAAATGCAAATATGGCGAGAACCCGCTGGATACGTCCATCTCCGGTTGGTTTCGCCGCTGCGCGTAATCCGTCAGTTTCCTAGCAAAAAAATCCTTCATTCGGTCCCATGCTTCATGGTGTCCGCCACGCAAAGCAGCCGGCTTCACTTGGTGATCGATTGGCAGGCTTTCCAGCGTTCCACTTTCTGCCGCAAGCAACGCTTTCGCAGCGGCAGGCCACCGCGAAGAGATCGTCTCGGGGATTTCCACCGCTGCCAAGAATCCCGCTTTCGCGAGCGGGTCTGGAGCAGGAAACTCCCCCAAATGCGGTCCCAGCGATTTCTGCAAATAGCGCCTGAAATCAACCGCACGGGAGTAGACCTGTTCGGTGGCTCGCAGCGGCAGCAACCCATTCGAATCCACGACCTCTAGCTTTACGCGCAACTTTTTCCCCGCCGCCGCTACCATCCGCGGCAGGAAAAAGCAGGGGAACTCATCCGTAACAACTACCGCAGCCCGTGAAGCAAACTCTTCTAGCAACCCTCGACCTGCCCCTGCGCACGGTTCCACGTACGGGTAATACGTCACATGCCAGCGCGCGCACACAGCCGCATTCTCCGCCATCCCATCGATCACAAAGCGATGCAGGCGCTCACTAGCCCACGAATGCCTGCAGCGCAATGCCTCAAAAATCACCAGCGGCTTGCGCAATTCCCGGCAATATTCCAGCGCTCGATCCAACGCAAAGTTATAAACCAGCCGGCGATTTGCAATCATCCAATACAAAACATATTCGCCGTCCCCTCGGACCCCAGCATTATTCGCGTCGCGGATGCGCAAACCGGGAACGGCGCTCACAAGTTTCTCTCCATGTTGTCAGTAAAGCTCAAGAATCACGCAGACACAACTCAGGCAAGCAGGTGGCGGTTAAACCTGCAGCATATGTAGCCTGTCTATTCCAAGAGTACCGCGACATTGGAACGACAAAAAAAAGAAGGCTACCGGGAGGTAGCCTTCAGAATCGCTACAACGCGACATGTCTAGTGAGCAATCTCACTGAACGGCTGGCAACTTATAGACCGCAGTCTTGAGGTTAACGGCTTTCGTACCGCGAGCTGTCCCCTTGCGCACAACCGAATTGCCTGCGGAAACCTTAGCCTTATTCGCACTCTTCGAAGTGCTGTTCAAGCTCTTTTTCTGGATGGCCACGATGAAACCCCCTTCGAATTTCGTTTATCTTTCCTCACAAACGCATTCCAAATAAGCATGCAACTTGCCAAATCGGAGGCTTCCGCGGCCTACTGAAAACAATCGGCTTGCCACGAAGCCACAGTCCAGCGGCGCGCCGGTAAACCGTACGTTCGGTTAAAAAATGACCTGGGCGAAGTCACTTTTTAACCCCCTCTCCCGCTGATTCTCATCTTCAGAACCCCGCGCTGCGCGGATCTGGGCGGTTTCAAATTTCGTGCCCGAAAGGGCTCGCGAGCAGTGAGGCGCCACGAGTTTTCTCCCAATAAGCTTGGACGCGACAGCAGACTCATCACTGCGAATGAAACTCCAACATGTCCATAAAGAGACAGATATCCCATGGACACTCCTCTAACATGTAGTCCGTGGCGGAAGCACAGAGACCAAAGCGGGAAACAAGCCTTCCAGCTTTTGCCTGAATCTCAGCAACGATCCCACCTTCCGTTTCGCTACACACCGTCGCATTCGCCCATCGGATCTGCACAGCAGCCTATGCACATCCAGCGCGAGCGACAGTGTCTGCCCTATGAAATCGCTGTTATGGAGACAGCATCTATGAAGCTACTCGCAGCCATCGGTACCGCAAGTCTCTTCTTGCTTTTCGGAAGCACGACCGCGTTCGCGGGCCAGGATCGGCCGGAAAGCGACAAACCTGAAAAACAGGAACCCAAACCAGAAGCCAAGCCCGAAGCGAAACCTGAAGCTAAGCCCGAAGCCAAACCGGCTGCGAAACCGACCGCAAAGCCAGAAGCTAAGCCGGGCAACGCCGAAGGCAAGCCGGTGAAACAAGCGCCACAAGACAAGCCCGCCCAGCAACAGAAGCAGCAAACGACAGAGCAATCAAAGAACAACGGTGGAAAATCCGGCGGCGGCGCCCATGGCCGCATTTCTGACGCCCACTACAGCGCCAGTTTTGGCAGTGGCCACAATTTCCACGTCAGCCAGGGCGACTACAACAATCACCGCTTCAACTATGGCGGCTATTCCTTCGGGTTCATTGATGCATGGCCGGTCGGTTGGTACTACACCGACAACGTCTACGTGGTTTACGACGGCGGTGGCTACTACATGTACGACGTAGTCCATCCGGGCATCCGCATCTCCGTCAACATCCTGTAGCGATTTCATCGGCGGCTGTTTTACAAGCGCTCGCCAGGCTTCGAAGCTATCGCTGCAAATGCACAATCGCTCTAACCACGTACGCTCAAAAGGAGACTCGCATGTTACTGCTCATAATTGTTCTAGTGTTGTTGTTTGGTGGCGGTGGAGGGTACTACGGTTACAGCCGATGGGGAACCGGCGGCGGCCTTGGAATCTTCGGCACCGTGCTGATTATTCTGTTAGTCGTCTACCTGCTCGGCGGCATACATTTCTGACGGCTAGTCGCTGGCTCATCCCCGAGGTGGGCGTCCTCTCCACGCGCCCACTTTGTCGTGCCCATTTTAGCCGCGCCACTCCGGGATCTCTGCGTGCGCCTTTGTTGGCATATTTTCGTTGGCATATTTGCTGACATCAGCAACGCGGCAATCAAAAACTTAGCTCGAACAGCAAACCTGCCCTTGCGGGCCATTGCGTCCGCCCATACTCGCGCTATGCTGAACATGCGCGGCGTGTCACCACTCGTTTGAAATGGTCGGTCCCTTCGATCGCGTCAAAGTGCACCTGTGGCGACGCCGACGTAACGACCATGCCTCGCTATACCCAGCTAACTCTGCAGTCGGTAGCCTGTCTCACCGTATTTGCATTCGCGCGACTCACCACCGCAGCGGACGAGCGCCCGAGCGATAGCCGATCGCTAACAACGACGGCGCTTTCCTCCCCGGTTGATAACAATCTCTCCGCCGCCGTTTGCCCCGTCGTTTACCAGCTCGACGACGCCCCTGGCAAACGCGGCTACCACTACACCTTCTACGGCAACGCCTTCTTCATTAATCGCGAAGGCTATCTCCTCACCGCTGCGCACGTCCTATCCGAGTTTCGCAACGGCGGCCAACCCAGCATTCTCGTCCGCCTCGCGTCCGCCCCGCCCCGCCTTCTGAAAATCGAAGTGATCGCCACCGACCTCGATCACGACGTGGCCATCCTCCGCGTCACCCCAAACCCCTTTCATGGACCCTATAGCGTCGCCACGCTGCCCTTGGGAGAAGAAAGACCCGCCATTGGTGCGGGCGTCGAAACAACCGCCTTACGCCCCGCGCACCTCAGGGATCCCCATACGTTCGAACTGCCCATCGCCGACAGCTATCCCGCCACCGTCCTCAATTACCGCTCGATCGCTTTGAATCCTATTTCTCCAGCTTCCGTACCTTCAGCCGCAGCACCTCAGCGACAGATCCAAACCGACCTGTTCCTTTTCAGCCACGAAGTCCAGCTCGGCCAGAGCGGCGCGCCCGTGACCTCCCTCACCAACAATCAGGTCGTAGGTATTATCGAAGGCCGCTGGTTGCATCCCGCCGCAAGCACGCTGGCCACACCGGCTAAAAATTCAGCGCCCTCTACTTCCGTCCCGCACGTGCCCGCGCTCACCCAAGGCGCCGCCATTCCCATACCTTATGCGATCATCCTGCTGCGAAAAAATCACGTCCACTGGGACGTCTCACCCGTCAAAGCTGTCGAACCAACCTCGCATACGCCGTAGGGACCACACTGCAACCCGTCGCTTTTCTGCTCATCCAGTGGTCCGGCTTTTTTCGTAAGTCCAGCGTGGGCCTGGCGACGTTCACGCCCGCCCGGACGCGACTTTGTCATTCCACCGTTCGTAACCTTTTGTGGGACAATAGCTCTACCGAAGATATGCATAAAGCTTGTTCATCTGCGTTCTGTCACCCCGAGAATCCCGTCTCCGGCATGCCTCCGCTCGCAGCCCGAGGTACTCGTCATGACTGACGTTTCTCTCGCAGGCGCCTTTCTCGCCGGCTTGGTCTCCTTTCTTTCTCCCTGCGTGCTGCCTTTGGTGCCGGGCTACATCTCGATGCTTTCCGGCATCGGAATGGAGCAGCTTCGCAAGGGCGATGTTCCAAGCTCTGGGCTCTTTGCCTCTTCGCTGGCTTTCGTTGCCGGATTTTCCGCCGTGTTCATCTCTTTTGGCGCATCCGCCAGCGCGGTCGGCGGATTTCTGCGCCAGAATCGCAGCCTTCTCGCGCCCATCGCTGGCGCGTTGATCGTGCTCTTCGGCCTGCACCTTATCGGGGTGCTGATCAAGCTGACGCCGCGCGTCGGCATAATCCTTGGCGTCGTGCTCGTGGCCCTCGGCGTCGTCAGCCTGCTGCGCCACGCTCCGCTCTTTCTGGGCCTCGGCGCGGTGCACTTTTTTGCGCTCAGCGTCATCGGATTTTTCGGGCCGGTGCTCGCACGCTGGCTTAATCGCGATGTGCATCTGCGCAACACTTCCGCGAAACCCGGCATCTGGAGCGGCTTCCTCATGGGTTTCGCGTTCGCGTTTGGCTGGACGCCGTGCATCGGTCCTATCCTCGCGACGGTTCTGGCCCTAGCCGCCGCCAGCGACACCGTTGCCCGCGGCGTGCTCCTGCTCGCCATTTACTCCGCGGGGCTGGCCGTACCGTTTTTGCTGACCGCGCTGGGAATCAGCCAGTTCATGCGCTTTTACCAGAATTTCCGGAAGTATCTGCACGCCGTCGAAATTTTTAGCGGCGCGCTGTTGCTCTTCGTCGGCGCCCTGGTCTTCGTCAACAAATTGACATGGCTTTCCGGCAAGCTGACGTTTTTGAATCGTTTCTCGCTCTAGTTGCAATGAAATAGAGAACTATCACCCGTTAGGAAGAAACCGAAATGAAAAAAGTTGCCGTTATTCTCGCCATCGTCATCGCCGTCATCATCGGAACGTACTTCGCAGATAAAGCCACGCGCCTCTCCGGCAAAAATCGCGCTGGCATCGTCGCGCCGGCCAGCGACGCCCTCAACAAGCCCGCTCCGGAGGTCACACTCAAAGACCTCGACGGCAAGGATGTTTCACTGGCGCAATATAAGGGCAAAGTGGTGCTGGTGAATTTCTGGGCCACTTGGTGCGATCCCTGCCGCGAGGAAATTCCCTGGCTCATCGACATGCAGCAAAAATACGGGCCCAAAGGCTTCACGGTTCTCGGCGTGGCCATGGACGAAGAAGGCAAAAGCGTCGTAGCGCCCTTTGTCGAGAAAGAAAAATTCACTGTGAACGGTCAGCCCTCGCCGATGAGCTATCCCATTCTTCTCGGAAACGATGCTGCCGCCGATAAATTTGGCGGCCTGCTCGGCTTTCCCACCAGCGTGCTCATCTCGCGCGACGGCAAGCAGATCAAACGCATTACCGGCATCATCAGCCAGGACGAAATCTCCAAAGTTATAGAATCTCAGCTCTGATAAGCTCGCATAATGCTTGACGAAAAGGATTTTCAACGCAAAGCCGATAGTGCCTTCACGGAACTAAAGAAACGCCTGCTCACCGCCGGCGATGTCTTCGATTTCGATGTCGAAGGCGAAAGCGGAAAGCTCGAAGTGCTTTTCGAGGAACCCGAAGAAACCAAATTCGTAATTTCTCCCAATACGCCCGTACGTGAAATATGGATTTCCGCGCTCTCCACCAGCTTCAAACTGGGCTGGTCAGAATCGCGGAACACCTTCGTACTCGAAAAAACCGGCGAAGATCTGTTGCAAGTTATGACGCGCGTGATCTCCGAGCAAGTCGGCACGCAGGTAACGCTGTGAACGTCGTGCGCACAGCTCGGCCTTTTCTCGCGGTGCGCAAAACAGCGCATCGGTGTTCGTTGTGAAAAAACTCTTTACCGCACGGATATTTGCGCTCAGCGTCCTGGTTTGCGCGCTGCTGACGCACACCGCCTCCGCGCAAATGCCCTCGGGCAAAGAAGTCGTCACTACCGCCGCGTACGCTTCAGCGGAACCCGTAGCCCGCAATGTTCCCTTTCAACTCGCGGTGGTATTGAAAATTCGTCCCGGCTTCCACATCAACGCGCGCGAAAAATCCGAAGCCTACCTGATCGCCACCGATCTCAAAGCCGCGCTCCCAGCCGGATTCACTGCGGGCGACGTGGTCTATCCCAAAGGCACGCTGCGCAATTTTCCTTTTTCCAAAGATAAGCCGCTGAATGTCTACGAAGGCGCCACTACGCTGCGTCTTTCGCTCACGGCTTCGGGTACCGCGCCCCTCGGCGTGCAGCACATCACCTTGCAACTCCGCTATCAAGCCTGCAGCGATGAAGTTTGCCTGCCCCCGGTTACCGTGCCAGTTGAATCCAATGTGCTCGTAGCAGCGTCGGGAGCAAGACCCGCTAACGCGGAGATCTTCGCAACGCGCTGACAGATCATGACGGAAACGCGTTCCTCTTCCCTAAAATGGGTCATCCTGATTTCTGTGCTGGCGCTCCTCGCGCTGGTCTCAGGATTTCTGCTATGGCGCTCACGGCACATTGATGAATTCACCCGCGAGTGGGTGGTGCGCTCGCTTTCCGAACGTTTCGATACCCAGGTTACGCTCGCCGATATGCACGTCTCCGCATTCCCGGAGTTAAGCGTCGTGGGCGGCAACTTGACCATTTATCATCGCGACCACAGCGCGGTCCCGTTCATCCATATCGATTCATTTACGTTTCACCTCGGCGTCCTGGGCATTTTCCGCGTGCCGCACGAAATCCACGGCGTCAGCGTGCGGAATATGACCATCACCATTCCGCCGCGCCCGGAAAAGCGACCGACCGGCGCTGCAAAAAATCCCAGTGCGCCGGCGGCGAAAATGCCGGAACCGTTGCCGGCCATCGTGGTGGACGAAATCGTTTGCGACAACACCACGCTGGTGATTCTGCCGAAAAAAGCCGGCAAACTTCCGCTGGAGTGGGACATTCACGCGCTGAACCTCTACCATGCTGGCGCGGACCAATCCATGGAGTTCCACGGAACGCTGACGAACGCCAAACCTAAAGGCGAAATTGCCACCAAAGGCAATTTTGGTCCCTGGAATCTGGACGACAAAGGCGCGACGCCCGTCTCCGGCACGTACGAATTCACCGATGCGGATTTGGGACCGTTCCCTGGAATTGCCGGGATTTTATCGTCAACTGGAAAATATAGCGGACAGCTCGACACACTGGAAGTTACCGGCGTAACGGATACGCCAGATTTTTCCCTCGACCGCGTGGGGAAACCCGTGCCGCTGCACACGGAATACTCCGCCACCGTTGACGGCTTGAACGGAGACACCTATCTGCATCCGGTACGCGCCACCCTAATTAAATCCGTGATCGTGTCCGAAGGCAGTGTGGTAAGAGTTCCGAACGAGGGCCACAACATTTCTCTGGATATTCGCGCGCCAGACGCGCGCATCCAGGACATTTTGGCGCTGGCGCTGAAGGATGAGACGCCTCTGCTTAGCGGTCCCGCCAAGATAAAAGCGAAACTGTTTTTGCCCCCAGGAAAGATCAAAGTAATCGAGAAAATGACGCTTGACGCGGAAATTGCCATTGATAACGCGCACTGGAACAGTCCCAAGATTCGTGAAAAACTGGAATCGCTGAGCCGCCACGCCGAAGGAAAACCCGAGGACCAGGAGGCAGGCAGCTCCGTCTCTGATTTGAAATGCACGTTCCACTTGGAAAAAGGTGTAATTCATTTTTCCAGTGTGACCTTCAGCGTCCCCGGGGCCAGCGTACTTTTGGCTGGCGACTACGGCATCCAAGGCGGCGAGTTAAATTTCAAAGGGACAATACGCCTGCAGGCTAAGTTGTCGCAGCTGGTAACCGGCGCAAAATCCGATTTTCTGAAACTCTTGGATCCTTTCTTCAGCAAGAATGGCGCAGGCACGGAATTGCCCGTCACCATTACTGGAACGCGGGATAATCCTGAGTTCGGCGTTTCCATTTTCCACAAGACTTTCCACCCTGGCGAAAAAACAAGAAACCGCCGGTTGATGCGCAACCCGCCGAAATAAATTTTCTCTAACCCGCAGGTTCAAGTGGTCAGACGATCCGCAGAGATCGGCGTCATTTGCCAAGCCTGCAGCGATAAGACGTTGCGCCAGAACCGTTTCGGTAATTTCCATGGAAAGAGGTCTCGTCGGAATCTGATAGACGCGAGTGGTCAGGCAGGTATTTCCATTCGCGAAGCATTCGATTACTGAACCGTCGATCAAGATAGTCAGAGCGATCTCCTGATTATTTCCCGCAGATAAGGCTGCAGCGGCACCATTCACGACTAGTTCGCTGCCAGTTTTCGCGGGATCGAAAGAGACCTTAAGAAAAGTTTGTTGTCCGTCGGTCAGATCTAGGGAAAACGGCGCGGGACGGATGCGCAAAGAAATTTCCGATGCGAGATTTTCTATACGCAGCCCTCGCAGCGCGCGAGAGCGCTCCGCCGCTGGCGGTAGTTGGAGCGGGAAGAGAAAATGGCTTGCCGCGCAACTTCGCGGCTTCCGGCGCAAGCCGCATGATTAGACGCGCCATCAGAGCCCAGCTGACAAGACGCGAGGCAGCGACATGCATCCCGCCCAGCCGGCTTTGCTGTACTCGGATTCGGGACGCGTCTCAGGAATCCAGCCCCACAAGATGCGGTCGCCGTTCGCAGCGGTCTGCGTTTTGGGCGCGTAAAACGCGCCAGAATCGAGCAGTCCCTCGCTTTTGCGAGTGGAAAATCATTTCCTTGTGATCCAACTCGCCGCTTTCCCAAAATACTCTGCGTTCCGTGGAATAGATCAGAACGTGTTTATCGCCGAGCTGGAAAAAATCCGGACATTCCCACATTTCGCCGGAATCAACCACATCCGGTGTTTCTTTGCCGTTCCATTCACCGAAAGCCAGCACGCTTACATATTCCCAATTCCGCAAATCCGTTGACCGATAAACAAGGACACGGCCACCTTTCTTGCGTTGGCCGGAGCCGACACCCAAATACCAGGTGGTACCTTCTTTCCACAAAAAAGGATCGCGGAACCCAGTGAGCAATGGATCGGTCGGCGGGTTCACCACGGGTTGCGCTAATTTCTTCCAGGTGCGGAGATCGTCATCCGTGGAGGTGGCAAGCAGTTGCACTTCGCGGAAATTGTGCATGCCATCGCGGAGCGTAGCATGTTCCGGAATTGCAGTTGCAACTCCGGTATAGATAAAGGTCGCGACGCCCTGATCGTCGACGGCGCTGCCAGAGAAGCAGCCGTCTTGGTCGGGGCCGCCGGGACTGGGCGCGAGAGCCACGGGTA
The DNA here is from genome assembly GCA_963798585.1 of uncultured Acidobacteriota bacterium. Classification (GTDB taxonomy): domain Bacteria; phylum Acidobacteriota; class Terriglobia; order Acidiferrales; family UBA7541; genus Acidiferrum. Next base: position 590,406 of record CAWCTJ010000006.1, on the reverse strand, counting down.
AATGTTTCCAGTGAATCATGTCCGGGCTGACCGCGTGGGCCCAATGCATGTCGCCCCAAACAGCGGCGTCGGGATTGTATTGAAAAAACATGTGGTAATGGCCTTGCCAGTAGATGGGACCGTTGGGATCGTTCATCCAGTTGGCAGCGGGCAGCAGGTGAAATTGCGGGCGAAGAGAGTCGGCGGCGAGTGTCCGGTGCAGTCGGACGTCTCAGAGAAAGAATTCACAAATGACAGCGCGCCAAGACGCGGAGCGAATGACATAGCGGCGGCCATGCTGGAGACACCAGAGAGAAAATCGCGGCGCGAGGTGTGGCGTGGCGTCCGGTCGTTGGTGCGGTGGTTTTTCAAGATCGGCAATAGCTTGAATCGCAGCAACGGCGGATTGCAAGCGCGGAGATTTCAGGTAGACGCACAGACAAATTCACGGGCGTCCGCTAAAACTGCTTCACCGCATCATTTAGACGATCAACCACGCGATTTTGCGCCGAGGACCACCATGGTGTCGAATAGCGGAGGAGCAACGGCCTGGCCCACGATGGCTACGCGGGTGGCGTTGATCAGCAAGCCCGCTTTGACGCCGCCTTCTTCCGCTACTTTACGCGTAGCGTGGTCGCAGGCGTCGTGATTCCATTCGGGCAGCGCGGCGAGCGCGGCGGCTAATTTTTCCAGCAACGGCCGCGTCTTTTCGTCTTTCCAGAATTTGGCGATGGCGGCGGGATCGCGCGGGAAATCGTCGGTGAAGAAAGCGCGCGACCATGTGGCGAAATCCGGCAGCAGGCGTACGCGGCTGCGCAACAGGTCCACCGTTTTTGCGAACCACGCGTGACCTTCGCCCGCGGCCCATTCTTCTTTCCACAAATTGTGGCGTTGCAATTCCGCCTGCACTTGCGGCAACACCTCTTCAATCGGCAGTTTTTGCAAATATTGTGTATTGAACCATTCCAACTTGTCGCGATTGAAGACGCCGTTGGTGCGGCTTACGCCGGCCAGGGAAAATTTCTGCAACAGCTCTGGCGTGCGCAGGAATTCTTCGTCGGCTCCAGGAGACCAGCCTAGGAGCGCCAGAAAATTTCTGAAGGCTTCGGGAAGGAAACCTTCGTTGCGATACATGTTAACGTCGGTGGCGCCGTGGCGTTTCGATAGCCGTGATTTATCCGCGCCGAGAATCAGCGGCACGTGAGCGAAGACCGGCGTTGGCGCACCCAGCGCGTTATAGAGCAGCACTTGTTTCGGCGTGTTGGATATATGGTCAGCGCCGCGGATCACGTGCGTAATGCGCATGTCGATGTCGTCGACCACCACGCCGAGTTGATACATGGACTGGCCAAAGTCCTCATCGCCTTTGCCAGAGCGCAAGAGAACGAAATCCTCGATTTCGTCGTTAGAAAATTCGCGGTCGCCAAAAACAGCGTCATGAATTTTGGTAATTCCGCCGGTAGGAACTTTGAAGCGCACCGCAGGCTTCGTACCGGGCGTGGAAGGCTTGCCGTCGCGGCATGAGCACCGCGTGATGCGGCGCACTTGCGAGACTTGCGTGGCTTGGCCGGCACCAGTTGTGCCGGGATCGGGAGCATGATCGCCGCCGGCATATTTTTCCGCCGGACAGTAACAGAGGAACGCGCTACCGTTAGCCAAAAGTTTCAAGCCAGCTTCTCGATAAAGCGCCGTCCGCTGCGATTGGTAAAACGGGCCTTCGTCCCAATCAATGCCCAGCCAAGCGAGCGCGGAAATGATGCCCTCCACCAGCTCCGGTTTGTTGCGCTCGGCGTCGGTATCCTCGATGCGCAGAATCATTTTGCCGCGCCCGTCGGAGGCTGCGCCGCGGGCATACAGCCAGTTAAACAGCGCGGTGCGCGCTCCGCCAACGTGCAGGTAACCCGTGGGCGACGGCGCAAAACGTACCCGAACTTCAGCTTGGTTGATGGTGTCAGTCATCTCAATGGTGGCTTTTCACTGTGACGTAATTAATCAGTTTAGCGAATGTGGCGAGGGGCGTCCAACAAGGCATGGCCAGGGCAAATCAGTTTGTAGTAGAAATCGAGATGGTGATTAAAGTTGGAGCGTCGCGCTCCTCCGAGACTTTTCCGATCATCACACTGGCCGTCGTGTCGCCGTGATTCCAAATAGTGCCATCGCTGGAATTCATCTGTGGAGTTCCCAATTTGCTCTTGAGGGCCGTGGTCGCCTCGGTCTTATCAAGTCCCGCCACCGTGTAGACCAGCGACACCAGGCGTAAGTCGGCAAACTTTGCGGTAATCCCCTGTATGCAATCCGCAGCGTAACGCTTCTTCAGCGTGCATCCCGGCGAGTTGAAAGCGGTCAGTCCAAAAATCGCGACGTCCGCCCACTGATAACAAATCACGCGCGGCTTTTGCGATGTGTCACATTCCGCTTTGGGATGCTGAGACATGAATGTTTCAAGGCTTTCGCCCAGTTTGTCTCCCTGCAACTCGAGTGACCCCGCGCTCGAAGGAGGAGCAGCAGATGGCTTCGCCACCGGTGCGTCAGGAGCCTGGCTAAGTATGATTGCAAGGATCAGCGAAACAAACATGGAATGCCTCCCACCGCATGCTACCGCCTAACGCGTCGATTCATTGGCACTCCCGAAGGTAGCATTCACTAGCGTACTTTCGATAGTGTGAGACGGACGGTGACAAAGATGAACGTAATCATTTTTGGTGCGACGGGGATGGTGGGGCAGGGCGTGTTGCGGGAATGTTTGCGGGATCCGTCTATAGCGAGAATCTTGTTGATTGGCCGAAGCGCGAGCGGAGTGCGGGATGCGAAGGTATCCGAGATCGTGTTGAAAGATATGACGGATTATTCGGGCGTGGCGGCGCAGCTCGGCCAGTATGATGCCTGCTTTTTTTGCTTGGGGGTGTCGTCGGCGGGGATGCGCGAGGCGGATTATCGGCGCATAACGTACGACTTCACTCTGGCTGCGGCCCGGGCACTTGTGGCCGCAAATCCAAATATGACCTTCCTCTATGTTTCGGGCACGGGAACGGACAGTTCGGAGAAGGGGCGTTCCATGTGGGCGCGGGTAAAGGGCGCGACCGAGAACGCACTGCTGGCACTGCCATTCAAGGCGGCCTATATGTTTCGGCCCGGATACATTCAGCCGCTGCACGGAATTAAATCGAAGACCAGATTGTATGCAGCGATATACGCGGTGGTGGCGCCGCTTTATCCCTTGCTGCGCATGGCGTTCGGAAAGTACATGACCACCACGGAAGAATTGGGCCGCGCGATGTTACAGGTCGCGAAGCACGGCGCGGAAAAGCGGGTGGTGGAAAATGCGGAGATTGCTGGGTTGGCTAGAGGTTAAGGCGCATCACTTCGCCGCTTGAAGCCCATTCGTTCGGCCTTGCTCCTAAGTCACTCGTAAGACTCGTGCTCCCACCCCCGCGTGTGCGGAATCCGTTAACTGCGGCGGTGCTGTCTCTTTGGCTACCGGTACGGCGGTACGCTTGCCTACAGAAAATTTCATCCGCCATAATCACAGGTACTTTGTTGTGTGCCACTGGCGGCGCCGCGCCAGGAATCTGCTGGATTCGCGGCCATCTTTCGGAGGCATTCGTCGAAGTCCGATTAGCTAGCTAACCCGTGATTTTTCGCGGGAAAACGCCGTTCGTGGATTGACCTGGAGCCGATCGCAGTCTTGTTACCCTACAGCATTATCGCGATGGCATTTCTAGCCGCTACCTTACTGGTAGCCGGATTTTTTGCCTACATCTATAACCTCAAGCGCCAGGATTATCTGCTGCTGTGGACCGCGGCGTGGGTGCTCGCCGCGCTGCATTACCTTGGCCCGGCGCTGGAGGCGTGGTTCCCACCAGGCCCGCTGGCAACGGCGCTGGATCGCTGGGTGTATGCCGCGGCGGGAATTTTTTTCTTTTTGGGAGCGCAACGCTATGCGCGGCGCCCGCTGTGGATCATTCCCGCGTGCGCCACTGGCGCGGTACTGGGGCTATGGTCGCTGGCCAACGCGGTACATTGGTTCACCCTGGTGCCGGTGGTTCTTCCCTCGTCCATAATTTTCCTGGGCGTCGCGTTTCTTTTCTGGCGAGAGAACCGCAGGCAAGAGACGCTTGCCGACCAGTTGCTGGCGATCTCGTTCGTGGCCTGGGCGGCCTTGCGCGTCGGGCTGTTCTACTTTTTCAGCGATGCCTCGGGAGAGGTGGTCGCCGGCGTTCGCGCGGCGGGCACCGTGCCATCGGCCTTCGTGGCCATGCTGATGGTCATGGCTCTTTATGAAGAAGAAAAGCGCCGCATCGAACGCAACATGCTCGCGCTTTCAAATCTGAACCTGGCGACTTCCAGCTTTGTCGGCGGCGAAATTCAACGCATGCTGGCGCAGGCGCTGGATCGCGTGCTCGGCGTGGTGCGCTTGCCCGCGGGAGCCCTCTTTTTGCATCACGGTGATCCGCAAGGACCGACCTCCGTGGTGGCTGTGGGCCTAAGCGACGATTTTTGCCGCGCCGCGCAAAACGAAGGGTTGGACGATTATCTTGTGGGTCTGGTGGCGCGGCTCGGCGGTCTGCTGGGATTCCGCGATTTGCGCGACGATGGCTTGAACGCGCTGGAAAAAGAAGCCTCCATCCGGCGCTTTCGTGAATTGATGCTCGCACAAGGGTTGCGCAGCGTGGTGGCTATTAGCCTACAAGCCAAGGAACAGGCCTTTGGCGTGCTCCTTCTGGGCACGCCGGATTCGCGGCGATTCACGCCCGCGGAATTGCGCCTGCTGCTGGCTCTGGGGCACCAGATTGGCATGGCCGTCGAGAATAGCTATTTGATTCAGCAGACGTCGCGGCGCTCGGAAGAACTGCACGTGCTGAACGAGATCGGGCGCGCGCTCAGCTCCACGCTGAACAAAGAAGATTTGCTGCGGAAAATTTGGGAAGAGCTGCGGCGGCTGTTCGACGTGGAGAATTTCTATATTGCGGAGTTTGACGCCGAGAGCGACGAAATTGTCTTCGAATTGGAAATGATCGCCGGCGAACGCGTGCCGGAGCGTAGGCGCGCGGCGGGCAATTTCATCACCGAGTACATTATTCGCACGCGCCAGCCGGTGCTGATTCGCGAGAACTATGTGGAGGAAGTGCGAAAGCTGGGCATCGACCCGCTCCGCGACAAGGGCTGGTTTTGCGGCGTGCCGCTGGTGGCCTACGACCGTGTTATCGGCGCGCTGGCGGTATTTTCCGATCATGAGAAAACTTTCGACGAAGGGCATCTGGAGTTGATGCGCGTGCTGGCCAGCGAGGCCAGCATTGCCATTGAAAATGCGCGGCTGTTCCACGAAGAACGGACCAAGGCGCGCCATCTGTCGCTGTTCAACACTATTTCCCGCAACGCCATCGCCACGCTCAATCCCGATGAGATGCTGGCGAAAATCACCGAGCAACTGGAAGAAGGGCTCACCTACGACCACATTGGGATTGGCGTGCTGGATTACGCCACGCGCGAAATCGTGATTCAGGCCGAAGCCGGGAAGCGTCGCGGGACGCTGGGACTGCGCATTCCGCTGGATTCAGGATTGATCGGGCATGTGGCGCGCACCGGACAGATGGCGACCTACCACGCCGCTTCTGCCCGCGGACGCGGCGCGTACACCGCTGCTCGCGGATTCTCTGGCGGCGGTGGCGTTGCCGATATTTTACGCGGATCAACTGCACGGCGTCTTGTATATCGAGATCGTCGGTAGCTCTGGATTTTTCCGACGAAGAGTTTGCTGCTGCGCACGCTCGCGGATCTGATCGCCGGCGCGCTGCACAATGCGCTTTCGTTCCAGAAAGCGCAGGAGCAAGCCATTACCGATGGCCTGACCGGCGTCAAGACCCATCGCTTTTTCATGGAAGCGCTTTCCGCGGAATGGAAGCGCTCGACGCGCGCCGGCCGGGCCTTTTCGCTGGTGCTGATGGATTTGGACCGCTTCAAATTTGTCAACGATTTCTACGGCCACTTGGAAGGCGACCTGGTGTTGCAGCGCGTTGGGCACATTCTGGAAACGAATTGCCGCCGCTCCGATGTGGTGGCGCGTTACGGCGGCGATGAATTCGTGATCCTGATGCCGGAAACGACCATGGAACAAGCCCGGCAACTGGCACCAAGCTGAAAGGCTGGGTTTCCTCCGATCCTCTGCTGCGCGAGAAAAATATCAGCGCGAGCTTCGGCATCGCCTGCTATCCGGTGCATGGCTCTTCGCCGCAGGAATTGATTCAGGTCGCCGACGCCTCGATGTATCTCTCCAAGCATCAAGGCGGCAACGCGGTTTCCACCGCGGACCATTTCGATCCCAACGAAGCGAAAAAGTGGAAGCGCGATGTGCTCGAAGCCTATCTCGGGGTCACGCTCAAGCGGCTGTTCTCCACCGGGCCCGAGGCCTTCGAAGAAATCTACCAGCGCCTCACGCAATTTACGCGAATCGCTGGCGGCCACCGAGAGCACCAACGGCACGCCTTCAGCCACGCCATTCGGTCGCAGGGATTGCCGCAGGCGGTCCTGGACACAGTCACTTCGCTGGCGTTCGCCATTGACGCGAAAGATCACTACACGCAAGGCCATTCGCAGAAAGTCTCCGCCTACGCGGCGCTGATCGCCGAGGCCTGGAGATGACCGATGCCGAAGTGGAAGAGATCCGGCTCGGCGCAGTTCTGCACGATATCGGAAAAGTGGGCATTCCGGAAACCATCTTAAACAAGAGCGGGCCGCTGAATCCGGACGAGTGGGAGATCATGAAGTCCCACGTGATTTTCGGCGCGAAGATTCTCGATCCGCTCACGCCGCTGGCCGCGGATGCGCCGCAATGGTGCTGCACCATCACGAATTTTTCGATGGCTCGGGTTATCCAGAGGCGCTGTCCGGAAATAATATTCCTCTGGGTGCGCGGATCATTGCCGTCGCGGATGCCTACGACACCATCACCAGCGATCGCACCTACAAGAAGGGGCGGTCCGCTGTAGATGCCTTGGCTGAACTCGAACGTTGCGCGAACGCGCAGTTTGACGGGGCCATTGTGGAATTGTTCGTGCGAACCATGCGCCAGCTGCCGAATCCGATCATCGAAGTTGCGACCGCAGTTGGTCCGCGAACTTAGGCCGCGCCCGACCCTCAACGACCCATCAAACCACCACAGCTAATACGCCCACCGCAGCAACACCCCACCCGTCGTATACCCCGCTCCCACCGTAACGATCAGCACCAAATCCCCTTTGTGCAACCGCCCCTGCTCCACCGCTTCATTCAATCCCAGCGGAATCGTCCCCGCCGTGGTATTCGCATACCGGTCGATATTGGCCATCACTTTTTCGTCGGGGATTCCCAGCCGCTGTTGCGCCGCCTGGATGATCCGCAGGTTAGCCTGATGTGGCACCAGTAGCGCCAGATCATCCTTCGTAAATCCATTGCGCTCCAGCAAATGCACGGACATTTCCGCCATGCGCCGCACCGCGTATTTGAAAACCTGCGAACCCTCCTGGTGTACGTAATGCATCTCTTTCGCCACCGTCTCTGCCGTTGCCGGATTTGCCGATCCTCCACCGGGCATGTACAAAAACTGCCCACCGGCGCCGTCCACATCGTGCGCGAAATCCACAATGCCTTCCCCATCCTTTGCCGGCTCCAGCAAAACCGCTCCCGCTCCGTCTCCAAACAGCACGCACGTCCCGCGGTCCTTATAATTAATGATCGAGCTCATTTTGTCGCTGCCGATCACCAGCACTTTCTTGTGCGCTCCCGAGCCCACAAACTGCGCCCCCACAGTCAGCGCGTAAGAAAACCCCGAGCAGGCCGCCGAAAGATCGAAGCCCCACGCCTTCTTCGCGCCGATTGCGTTTTGCACGATGCACGCCGTCGCCGGGAAGAACATGTCCGGCGTCACGCTGGCCAACACGATCAGTTCGACGTCCGCCGCTGCTGTCCCCGTCTTCTGCAACACACACTTGGCTGCCTCGATCGCTAGGTCCGACGTTGCTACGCCCGCATCCGCGATGTGCCGCTCGCGAATCCCCGTCCGCGTGCGGATCCATTCGTCGTTCGTCTCTACCAACTTTTCCAAATCGGCGTTGGTCAGCACCTTCGGCGGAACGTATCCGCTCACACCGGTGATTTTGGCGGCAATGCGATGGGACATGTCTCTCCTAGCCTAGCGATTCCTGGTGCACTGCGAAACACCCGCACCCAGCGTATCACCGCACGTTACCCTGAGTTCGTGGGGGAATCCTTACGTCCGAGATTTTATGCGATATCGCCGCAAAGTGACAAGGTTTTGCCCTCGCCCAACACTGTCACCTGTAGCGCAGGGCGCTTGTCTTTGAGCCCTGCGGCTTTTTCCGCGCCACGGGTCACAAAGACCGCAGGCCTCGAAACCAGCGCCCTTGGGCTCTTGGCTCCGACCGGGAGTGCCCGACGTTTCGTCCTGCCGCAGCTCGGTCATTAAGCATCTTAGATCGGGCTCCACGAAGCGAACGAAACGGTAGCTTTCAACTGATTTCTCTAGCCTGGATCTTTAGCATCTAAGATCTCGTATCGCCATGTAATCGCCGCCGTCTTCCGCAGCATCGCCCACACCGAGCAATATTTTTCGTCGCTCAATTCGATGGCTTTTTTCACCGCATCTTCCGTAATCTCTCCGCTTAGGCGAAACAGCAGTTCCATCTTCGTCCACACCTGCGGTGGCTCGGTCGCGCGTTCGCCAGAACAGATCACCTCCAGCACTGCCAATTTCTGTCGCTTTTTCTCAAGAATGATCACCACGTCCGTCGCCGTACAAGCTCCCAACGCCAGTAGCAACAACTCCATCGGCCCGCAAGCCACGTTCGACCCTCGATCCGCATCCAGCACCATGGCATGCCCCGACGGACCTTTCGCCACAAATTTCTGCTCCCCAATCCACTGAATCTCCGCCGTTTGCATGGCACCCCCTGAGCCTTAGGCTACCCAACAGCGCAAAAGCATAACGCGCTTCGCCATCCCCTGCATGGCTTCCCTTCGCGCCTAGAATCCGTGCAAGAGGCGATCCAAAATATATCTTGACAAGATAATTGCCGCCCTGTATACTAGTCTCGTTTAGAATTGTGCCTGCACGCCAAGTCTATTCCCCATCCATCCCAAGCGTTTTTCAGTGGTCGCCGCCCTTAAAATTGCGTTAACTAGATGATTATATCTCTTGCCTTCTAACTCGTTCAGAATGAACACTTGCGTAAGTGCTCATTCCAAAGGACTTTAAGCTCTTTAGAATGCGCACTTACAAAAAACCCCTAGGGGGGTCTACTGGCGGCTGCTCCTCGATTTCTCCTCCGGGCGTCTCGCTTCACGCCAACTTCCGTGCCCGCAGAAAAGCTATTCAGAACATCGACGATTTCGATTGGACTCCCCCTGGCTGCCGTCCTACAGTCAATGCCTAAGTACCATCGTTGCATCGCAAGGGGTCCGGCCCGCTCCTGCCGGAGGTAATTCGTGGGAAGCTTCAAGGAGATATCGATCCATCACGCACGCGGTCCACTCGCCGGGGCGCCACCAGCCGGATTGCAGAATCCGTCGCGGAAAACTGCCATGACAACCACGGCCATGCCCGCGCGCAATTTAGTCTATTCTTCTTTTGTGAACTATCAGTTGGACAAAGCGACTCAGGGCTTCGACGAGATGTTTGAATCCCCTGGTGTGCCGCGCCCGCACTACCGCGCGCTACATCAGACCCTGCTCGGCCTGCCGCCGGAAGAGCTGCGCAAAAGTCAGCAAGCCGCTGATCTTTCCTTCCTCCATGAAGGCATCACCTTCACCGTCTACGGCAACAAGGAAGGCACCGAGCGCATCTTCCCCAACGATCTGCTCCCGCGCATCATTCCCGCGCGCGAATGGGCGCAAATCGAGCACGGCCTGACCCAGCGCATCACCGCCCTCAACCTCTTCCTGAAAGATATCTATCACGAAGGCAAGATCCTCAACGATGGCGTCGTGCCGCGCGAACTGATCTATAGCTGCCGTCACTTCCGGCGCGAGATGCGCGGCCTTAGCGTCCCGCGCGACATCTACGTCAACATCTGCGGCACCGACCTGGTCCGCCTGCCCGACGGCAGCTTCGCCGTCCTCGAAGACAATCTGCGCGTCCCCTGCGGCGTCTCCTACATGCTGGCCAACCGCAAAGTCCTGAAGCGCGTCTTCCCCACCCTGTTTCAGGACTACGGCGTCCGGCCCATCGACCACTATCCGCAAGCTCTGCTCGCCACGCTGCGCAGCACTGGCGCCGCGAATTGCCCGCTGCGCAGCGATCCGACCATCGTCCTCCTCACCCCCGGCGTCTACAACTCCGCCTACTTCGAACACACCTTTCTCGCCCGGCAGATGGGCATCGAACTCGTCGAAGGCCGCGACCTGGTGGTGCACGACAACGTCGTCTACATGCGCACCACCGCCGGGTCTGCGCCGCGTCGACGTCATCTACCGCCGCGTCGACGACGATTTCCTCGACCCGCTGTGCTTCCGCCGCGATTCCATCCTCGGCGTGCCCGGCCTGTTCAACGCCTACCGCGCCGGCAACGTCACGCTCGCCAACGCCATCGGCACCGGCGTCGCCGACGACAAGGCCGTCTACGCCTACGTCCCCGACATCATCCGCTACTACCTCGACGAAGATCCCATCCTGCACAACGTCCAGACCTTTCTGTGCCGACGACAAGCACCGCAAACACGTGCTCGATCGCCTCGACAAGATGGTCGTCAAAGCCGCCGGCGAGTCCGGCGGCTACGGCATGCTCATCGGCCCGCACAGCACCGCAGTCGCAGCGCGAGGCGTTTCGCCGCCCGCATCCAGGCCGATCCGCGCAACTACATCGCCCAGCCCACGCTCGCGCTCTCCAGCGCGCCCTGCCTGATCGACGGCGAAGTCGAGGCCCGCCACGTCGACCTGCGCCCCTACATCCTCTTCGGCGAAAAAGTCACGATCGTTCCCGGCGGCCTTACCCGCGTCGCGCTTCGCAAAGGCTCGCTGGTCGTCAACTCCTCCCAAGGCGGCGGCAGCAAGGACACCTGGGTGCTGCGCGAGACCAAAAAAGGCGAGCTGCGTGGCAGCAACGGCGCCGGCTTTGAAACCTTTGTCGCTCCTAAAGCCCCCGCCGACACTCCCGTCTGATCCATGCGCCCTCCGCGAAATCTTTTCGTGCGCTCCTTTCAACGCGGCGCTGGGATGCTCTCCCGCGTCGCCGACAATCTCTACTGGATGAGCCGTTATCTCGAGCGCGCTGAACACACCGCCCGCCTCGTCGACGTGGAGCTCCAACTCTGGCTCGATCAATCTCCCGAAGCGGGCGCCGGGCGTTGGCGCTTCCTGCTCGAAGCCCTGCGCACTCCCGCCCCCAGCGACAACGTAAATCCCGCCAGCCTCGTCAACACCCTGGTTTTCAGCCGTGCCAACCATTCTTCCATCGTTTCCTGCATCTCCATCGCGCGAGAAAATCTTCGCCACGTCCGCGAACAGTGCAGTTCCGAAATGTGGGAACAATTAAATCGCTTGTACCTTGAGGTCATGGAGAATCAGCCCGAGGAATCCTGGATTCTCAAGTCCCACAGTTTTTTCCGTGCCGTGCAGGAAGGCGCACACCTATTTCAAGGCATCACCGACTCCACCATGAGCCACGGAGAAGGCTGGCAATACATTCAGATCGGCCGCTACGTGGAACGCGCGGAAAGCATGGCTTCGCTCACCGGGACGCACTTCAAGCACATCGCGCAGGCGCCGGACCGGGCCGTCGACAGCGGGGAATATCTCGCCTGGGTGGGTTTGCTGCGCGGTTGCGGCGCCTTTGAAGCGTATTGCAAGGCCTACACCGCGGAAATTGTGCCGCTGCGCGCCGCGGAATTTCTTCTGCTTAATTCGGACTTCCCGCATTCCGTGCGCTTCGCGGTTGACCGCGTCAACGCCGCTTTACACGTCCTCGGTGACCTCACCGAACGCAAAGCCAAACTCCCCGTGCGAATCGCCGGCCGCCTGCGCGCGCAATTGAGTTTCAGTCAAATCGACGAAATCCTGGCCAGCGGCGCACACGCGTACCTCGAAAACGTGCGGACCGAATGCGGCGCCATTCACTCCGCCATTCACCAAATATATTTTGACTATCCCGTCGAGACCGAGATGGCCTCGTGAACACTGTCGAAGCAAGGACGCCATGGCTTATTCCGTAAGACACATCACGAAGTTCGGCTACGAACCCGCCGTACGCGAGAGTGTTATGGAAGTGCGCATGCAACCGCGCACCGACGCGCGACAGCGCTGTATGACCTTCTCCTTGGGTGTGCTCCCGCAAGCCACCGTCATGGTCTATCGCGATTTTTTTGGTAACGTCGTCCACCACTTCGATATTCCCGGCCGCACCAACCTGATCGAAGTTGACGCCCAGGCTATCGTCGACGTTCTTCCTTCTCCGGAAATTTCCCAAGCCGCTACCTGGAGCGAACTTGACGCGCAGGTGGCCAAAGGGGATTTCTGGGAAATGCTGTTGCCCAGCCATTTTGCGCAACCCACCGAGCTGCTCGAAAAACTCACCACCGAGCTGCGTATTGCACGACGCGGCAGTCCTTACGCCTTGCTGGTCGAACTAAACGCCGCACTCTACGACGCTTTCGAGTACGTGCCCAACAGCACCGATGTCGATTCTCCCATCGACCATTCGCTCGAGACGCGCAAAGGAGTGTGCCAGGATTTCGCGCACATCATGATCACCATGGTGCGCCAGTTGCGCATCCCGTGCCGCTATGTCAGTGGCTACCTCTTTCACCAGGATGCCAACAAGGATCGTTCCCCCGCAGGTGCCACCCACGCCTGGGTCGAGGCCTATCTCGGCGAACCGGGCTGGGTGGCCTTCGATCCGACCAACAACCTCCTCGGTGGCGAGCGCCACATTCGTGTGGCTTTGGGCCGCGACTATTCCGATGTGCCGCCCACGCGCGGCGTTTTCAAAGGCGAACCCGAAAACGAGTTAAGCGTGCTAGTCACGGTCAATTCCGTGGATACTCCCGAGCCGGAGGAATTGCCGCCCGCCACAGTGATCCGCATGAAACAATTTGGCCCCGCCGATCAGGCCGAATACGACCAGCAACAACAACAGCAGCAATAATTGTGGCGACCCGAGACGTGCACCGGTGACGTGCACTCGAATCGATCAGGCGGGAACTCGTTCGTCGGAATGTTTCTTAGGACGGAATTTAGCAGGAACGTAGTGATGCGGAGAGCGCCAGGTTGTCTTGCAGACGGCGGTCGATTTGGACCGCGACGTAACGGGCGCAGATGACGCGCTCCTGCTCGCTCCAAGCGGCTAACCCTGGGAAGTGCTCGCCGAAGAGGTTGTCCGCAGCGTGCATCATGGCATAGTAGGCGCGAACGAGTCCCAGACCCTGCCTGGAGGTTTGCAGCTCGGCGGTGAGATTGTGGAGCTCGGTGAGTACGGGAAAATCCGCGCCGGCCAAGTGGCGTCCGTCGGCGTGGACGGACTCCAGGACGCGCATGGAAACAGGTTGCGCGGCAACGCCAGAAAGAACGGCACGCCAATAGTAAACGGCGAACTGCCCGAGTGCGACGGTCGAGATTAGGAAGAGCATGGCGGCGAACATCCTTGTTTTCCCTCGCATGTAGTATGCGAAATCGGCAGGGGCAGGCCAATAGCTCGGGGGTACCAGCAGGGTAGAACGAAGGACGTTACTGCTTCTAAACCTGAGGGGTAAGCGTACGGCTGGGTAGGATCGGTTGACCGATATTAACGGTAGTTTTATCAATGAGTTGCGGCCGAATTGCGGCCCGAAAGGTGTGTCATTGAACTTCAGTAAATCTAAACCCGCATGGCTGGCACTATTGGTGACAACGGTGGTTATGGCAGTATTTACGGCCACAACCGTCACAAGGGCGTGGCACGTCGTGGGCTTTGGTGGCGAGGCGAGAGAAAAGGACCGCGAGGCGATCTTGGCGGTATTGAACGCGCAACAAACAGCTTGGAATCGCGGCGATGTGGATACGTTTCTCGAGGGGTACTGGCGCTCACCAGAGCTATCGTTTTCGGGCAGCAGCGGAATTACGCGTGGCTGGGAGGGCGTACGAGAGCGTTACAAGAAGAGGTATGCCGACCGCACGGCGATGGGGCAACTGGAGTTCTCTGAATTGGAATTCCACTTTCTGGGGCCGGACGCGACGCTGGTGTTGGGGCACTGGCATCTAAAACGCGAAATAGGCGATATTGGCGGAGTATTTACGCTGGTGTGGCAGAGATTTCCCGAAGGCTGGAAGATCATCCACGATCACACCAGCCAGGTGCCAGCTCCTTAGAACTGGTGTGGCGAATCCTCTCCGACCCCAAGAATGGTACGAAGCAAGGACCAAATTCCTGCCCCGTATGACCGATTTGGTCTTCATAGGTGTGCAAAAGGAGACAGCGTTCTCTACAGGGTTCTACGCCTCCTCGTAAGCTCTTGACTTGATTGATGCTAAATCAGCTCCAAGTATAGTTGGTAGTGGCAGCTGTACCCCCCGGAATGGTGCCCGCCGTAGCCCCGCCACACCCGTAAAAGCACTGCCTCTTTTCGACAGGAAAAACCATGAGAATGAATCAAGTGCAGTGCACTGGGATTTTGGCTTTGGCGCTCTTGGGCCTCTCGGTATCGGCGAAAGCAGATTCGATCAATGTAAGAGAAATGACGAACGAGTACGGCGATTTGAACGGGGATTTTGAGTCACTCGCCCCGGCAGCTAAACCCCTACCCTCTGTTCAGCACCGTCGACTGAGTCATTGTTGCCGACTGGGGGCACAGATCCAACGAGGGACTTTTTGAGGACTTTTCATCGGTTCCGAACCTGCAGAAACCACATCGCGTCAGTGCGCCGAGCGAACCTGACGGGCTACCGGGCTGGAGCAACACTCGACGCAACGTGCCGGAGCCGGCGTCATCGGAGCGGTCGGTATCGGTAAGACCAGACTTAATCGACGTAGACGAGGTTTGGAATGAGTATGGCGTCAGCCTAAACTCGGAGTTCGACGCGAACGGCGGCGGGTCCTATGGCGGGCAGGCAGAACGTACAGGGCCTCGGCCCAATTTATGGAGGTTCTGGGATCTTCGGTGGATACGGCTATGGGTTCCCGCTAGGTTCCACGAGCGTGGGGAACGGGCAAGGCACGACGCCCGTGACGAAAAACGCTCCACTACCGCTAAAAAATGTACCAGAGCCGTCGTCCTTGGCGCTTTTAGCAGCAGGGCTAGGGCTGGCTGCGGTTGGATTATTCACACTGAAGCGTGCGGCTTAAGATCGCCGACGAAGAATTTTCAACTGGGAGCTGGGGGGCACGATTCGGGCGCTCCCTTTTTTTGCCTCCGCGATTAGCGCTGGAGCGTGCCGGGAGTCATGGCCCGCGCGGCGGCGATCGGATCGCCAAATAATTGTCGTTGCGTGCCGTGTTTTGCGAGCAGGAGTTGCGCCACATTTGTATAGCGCTCGCGGAAGGCGCCTTCACACCACGCGAGATAAAAATCCCACATGCGAATGAAGCGCTCGTCGAAGCCCAGGCGTTGCACGGCGTCCAGATTTTGCAGGAAGCGCGCGCGCCATAGGGCCAGCGTCTGCGCGTAGTGCATGCCCATGCTTTCGAGATTTGCGAGGGCAAAATGCGTGGCGCGTGCGAGGGAGCGAGTAATTTCGGAGACCGAGGCCAGTTCGCTGCCGGGGAAGATGTAGGTCTGGATCCAGTCGGTGCGCCGGCGGTAGGCGCGCACTTCCTGCTCCGGCAGCGTGATCGTTTGCAGTAGCATCGCGCCGTCGGGCTTGAGCAGGCGATCGCAGGCGGAGAAGTATTCGTCGTAGTGCGCGAAGCCCACAGCCTCAAACATTTCGATGCTGACGATCTTGTCAAACTGACCTTCAACGCGGCGGTAGTCCTGGAGTAGCAGCTTAACGTGGCCGGGCGCAACGTCGGTACGCGAGAGCACGGCGGCGGCATAGTCGTACTGCGCCTGGCTGATGGTCACGGCCGTAACGCGCGCGCCACAATAGCGTGCGGCGTGCATGGCAAAGGCGCCCCAGCCACAGCCGATCTCCAGCACGCTGTCGCCTGGTACGATGCGCAGTTTCGCGCAAATGACGTCCAGTTTTCGGCGCTGCGCGGCTTCTAAAGAGTCGTTGACGTTTTGAAATTGCGCGCAGGAATAGAGCATGCTCTGATCGAGCATCAACTCGTAAAAATCGTTCCCAAGATCATAGTGGGCGCTGATATTTCTGCGGCTGCCTTTGATGGTGTTAGCACGCAGGCGATGCCGCAGTCCGGCGAAGAACGCGCGTACGCCAGAGAAAAAGTTGTTGCGATCGTCAAGCAGTCGGAGATTGCGCACGCACAAACGCACCAGCGAGACCAGATCCGGACTGGTCCAGTCTCCGGCCATATAGGATTCACCGATGCCAATGTCCGCGCCGGAGAGTGCGCTCACGAAGAAGCGCTGATCGTGGATCACGGCCATGGCGCGCAAGCTGGCGGCAGGGTCGCCAAACGAGTAGGTTTCTTCCGGGCAGACTATTTCGAGAAAGCCGCAGCGCAGGTCCCGCAACGAGCGGAAAAACAATCTCTTGGCCTGGGATGCGAACCACTGGTTCATCCGAGCAAATTTCCTTTCGACGGAACTGCACTTGGCTGAGGTGCCGCTTGACTTTGATTACGTGCAGCTAGCTTTGCTGGATGCGTGAAGACGGGAACTCTTTTCAGCCACAGTCTGAAGGCTTGCCAGTGAATCGCGGCGATAACGCGCAACGTCATCAGCGGATAAGCAGCTAGCACGCGGTGCAAAGCGCGCGCTTCCCAGGGGCGGCGCTCGAGTTGCAGCGTAGCGTCAAAAAAAGGCTGGCCTGCGGCGAGCGTATTCATGTGGGCTACCAGCAGCTCGCCGGGCGGCGAAAAAATCCAGTCGTAATCCAGATCCATACCCATGAACGGGGAGACGTGCATTTGTTTTGCGGTGGTGTAGCGTTTGGCGGCAGCGGACTCACGCTCGCAGGCCGCGGTGAGCCAGTAGTTGTGGCGCTCGCCAAAGGTGCTGTTGACTTCGGCCATCAGCATGGCCAGATTCCCCGCGCGATCGTAGCAATAGTAGAAAGAAACGGGATTGAAAACGTAGCCCAGGTAGCGGAGATGCGTTAGCAAGAAGATCTGGCCGTCTGGGAGTTGCAAGCCTTGCGCGGCAGCGTCCGCGGCAAGACGCGTGCGAAGGGATCCGCCGCACGCGCCGAAGTGATCGCGTTCGCAGTAAGCGGTAACGTTCCATCTGTTATAGGAAGAGAGCGGGGAAACGTTCAGCAATTCCGGCAGGCGGTCGACGTCCAAAAAAGCCATGTATACGGGATAAGAAAAGGCGTGTGGCCGTGGACTAAAGCGGCGATGACGAAGTTTGCCGACGTAGAGAGCGGATTCCATAGCTAGACTTGCACACCAACTTGGGTGCTGACCTGTGCGAGGGGTTGGACATCAACTTGCATAGCCTCAGGCACTCCGAGGGAACGAGCCACGCGCAGCGCGGAGTTTACCCCATCTTCGTGGAAGCCGTAAAACCAATAGGCCCCAGCGAAATGCAGGCGATTGACGCCGCTAATCTCCGCCCAGCGGCGCTGCGCGCGCAGCGAGTCCAGCGTATATATCGGGTGGTGGTAGACGAAGCGGCGAAGAATTTTGTCCTGGCGAATCTGGCTGTTGGCGTTGAGTGTGACGCAATAATTTTCGGCGACGGGGAGCGATTGCAAGCGGTTCATGTGGTAGGTCATGGTGACGGGGCTTTGACCGTTGCGAGAATCGAGGTGCAGCAAATAATTCCACGAGGCGCGAGCTTCCGCGCGGCGCGGCAAAAGCGCGTCGTCAGTGTGGAGAACTACGTCGTTGGCGGAGGTGCGAAAATTCTGCAGGATATCGCGCTCGGCATCACTGGGATTTTCAATCAGCGGAAGAACGCGGTCGCCATTGGTGGCGAAAACCACGTGGTCGAAGCGCATTTCAGGGCGAGTCTCATGGAAACGCAACGTAACGCCCGCGGGATCGCGAACTACGCTGCGAATCTGTGCGTTGAGAAAAATGCGCTCTTTGAAAGGCGCGGTAAGCGGCGCGATATAACGGCTGCAGCCGCCCGGAATGGTCTTCCATTGCGGGTGGCCGTTGATGGTGAGCATGCCGTGATTTTCGAAAAAACGCACCAGCATGGCGGCGGGAAATTCGCGCACCGCGCTGGGAGCGGAGGACCACACCGCCGCGGCCATGGGAAAAAGATAAAATTCGCGAAATTCTTCGGAGTAACGATGCTCATCGAGATAGTCGCCGAGCTTGAGGCTCTCCGCACCCGGACGCGTGAGAAGTTTTATCGCGTCGCGATTGAAGCGGCGCATTTCGCCATACAGACGATAGGGACGGCGGCGCAATATATTCTGCCGCTGCGCAAAATAACCGCGTAGCCCCCGGCTGGAATATTCGTATCCGGACTTGCGGCAACTTACGGCGAAAGACATATCGGAATCGACGCGCGGAACGCCAAGCTCGGCGAGTAATTTGATTAAATTTGGATAGGTGCGGTCGTTGTGAACGATGAAGCCGGTGTCGACGGCCAGAGGACCGCGAGACGAGTCGACGGTTACGGTGTGCGTGTGGCCGCCGAGGCGGGATTCGCACTCGAAGACGCAGACTTCGTGCTGCCGGCTCAAGTAGTAGGCCGAAGCGAGCCCGGAAATGCCCGATCCTATGACGGCGATGCGACTCACAGAGTTGTCCAGAGTGTAATACGTATAGCGGGCGCGAGGTGGATGTGCGGCGTATGAGAGCCGCACTCTCGAAAAGCCTTTCTCCTGGAGCAATCCCAGCCTCCAGTCTTCGGGCCGTCGGAAAATGCAGTCTGGATATGCGTCACGAACACCTGATACCGTACATGCACGAAGGGGTTCCATCGTGAAACTGTTTCTGAAATTGCTATTTGGATTTATTTTCGTTTTTATGGTGGTGATGACCATACGCACGAGCTTGCAGCAGAGTTTGTGGGACGCGGGCCCGCGTTCCTGGCCAGCCCGTGGTCGATGGCGACGCTTTACGACGCGTACTTTGGATTTATCACATTTTTCTGCTGGCTGGCGTGGCGGGAACGCGCTTTCGCTATAAAAATCGTGTGGTTCGTGTTGATCATGGCGTTGGGAAATATCGCTATGTCGCTTTATGTGCTGATCCAGCTCTTTCAGCTAAAGGCCCGATGAAGGGGTTGCGGGATTGTTCCGGCAAAAGACCGCATGAGCAACGGATTCATCCAGCGCAAATTGGTGCGGCCGATTATCGACCTGCTCAAGCAGGGTGTGACTCCGGAAAAGATGGCGCTGAGTCTGGCTCTGGGCGTGACGCTGGGAATCTTTCCGGCGCTGGGCTGGACCACGGCGTTGTGCGCGATTGCGGCATTATCATTGCGCCTGAATCTTCCGGCGATTCAGATCGTGAACTATTTTATGTATCCGGCACAGATCGCGCTACTGATTCCGTTCTTTCGCTTGGGGGAATGGGTGTTTCGCGCGCCGCGATTGGCCATCTCCGTGCCAGAGATTTATGCGCTGATTCACGCGAACGTTTGGAACGCCATTCGATTGCTGTGGACGACCACCTGGCACGCCATCGTGGTGTGGTGCGTGGTGGCTCCGATCATCACAGGCATCGTTTATATTATCCTGGCGCCGGTGTTGCGGCGCGTTTTGCGGCACATGCAGGGCCGGCCAATTGAAATCCGCGGCGGAGGCGGCGTAATGCTCTCGGTGGCAGTGTTCATGGCGGTGGTGGGAGCCGGGATTGTTTGCGGCATGATGCTCATTTTGTGGGTGATCCATCTGCTGATGAAGAACGCCGGGATCGTGGACGTGGGATGGGCCGCGGGATTGGGTCTACTGGCGATTTGCTACGCGATTACCGGACCCGGGTATGTAACGCGAAAGTGGGTGATGGCGGTGATGGTGGGCATCTGGAGCTTGCGGCTGGCCAGCTACCTGCTTTTCACGCGCGTGATTGGAAAGCCGGAAGACGGCCGCTACGTGCAATTGCGCGAGGATTGGAAAACCAATCTCCCGCTGCGCTTTTTATTTTTCTTTGAGTTTCAGGCGCTGCTGGACGTGGCGCTGTCGATGCCATTTTTGCTAGCGTGTTTGAATTCGCACACTCCTTTGGGCCTGGCGGAATATCTCGGTGCTGGGATATGGCTCGTGGCGATGGCCGGCGAAGCGCTCGCCGATCATCAGTTAAACAGTTTCAAGAAAAATCCCGCGAACAAAGGTAAGACCTGCGACGTGGGTCTGTGGAAGTATTCGCGGCATCCGAACTATTTTTTTGAATGGCTGATGTGGATGGGCTTGGCAACTTTCGCGATTGCCGGGCCGTGGGGATTTTTAGGGCTGCTTTCTCCAGTGTTGATTCTTTATTTTTTGCTGGGCGTTACGGGAATTCCCGCCACCGAAGCCCAGGCGCTGCGTACCCGCGGCGACGAATATCGCGAATATCAGCGCAGAACCAGCGCGTTTGTGCCGTGGTTTCCCAAGCAGGGCGCTCTCAAGAAAGCGAGCGCTTGATGGACACCGGGCAACGGGCGGCCCACGCCAAGTGGCTGCCCGCTGCGCAAGAAAAGCCTGAAAAACGTTTCTGGTACGAGCCGCTTGTGGAAAGCGGGCTGGTGCCGGATGCGGTGATTCGTGCCGGCATTCGGAGAATGCTGCGCGAGCGGCTGGCTGAGGAAGACGCCGGGAGTGACGATGAGAATCGCACAACGACAACTACAATTTATCGCACAAATGAACGACAGCGCGATCGCCTTGCGCGCCGATTCCGCGAACGCCCAGCATTACGAGGTTCCTGCGGAATTTTTTGAGGCGGTTTTGGGACCGTGGCGGAAATACAGTTCGGCGTTTTACGAAGCTGGCGCCCGCACGCTGGGCGAAGCGGAAGATGCCATGCTGCGACTGACTTGCGAGCGCGCGCAACTCGCGGACGGTCAGGATGTGCTGGAGCTGGGCTGCGGCTGGGGTTCGCTCACGCTGTGGATGGCTGGACGTTATCCGAACAGCCGCATCACCGGCGTATCCAATTCCGCTTCGCAGCGCGCGAGCATTTTGCAACGCGCAGAGAAACTTGGTTTCGCTAATGTGCAAATCATCACCGCGGATATGAACGAGTTTGCGGCGCCGGGGCGTTACGACCGGATCGTCTCTGTGGAGATGTTCGAGCACATGCGCAATTGGTGTGCGTTACTCGAACGGATCAGCCAGTGGATGAAACCTGCCGGCAAAGCTCTTCATTCACATTTTTGCGCATGCCCGGTTTGCCTATCCCTTTGAAGTGCGGAATTCCGGGGATTGGATGGCGCAGCATTTTTTCACCGGCGGCATGATGCCGAGCGATGATTTGCTGATGCATTTCGATAAGCACCTGAAAGTACGTGAACACTGGCGTGTGCATGGTACGCATTACCAGAAAACAGCGGAGGCTTGGCTGGCCAACATGGACGCGAACAAGTCGCGCCTGATGCCGCTCTTCGCCACGACGTACGGCGCGAAGGCGGCCACAAAATGGTGGGCGCGTTGGCGGGTTTTTTTCATGGCTTGCGCGGAACTGTGGGGTTATCGCGGCGGCAGCGAGTGGATGGTGTCGCACTATTTGTTGGAAGCGGCGCCCGGCACGCGATGAAGATACGCCCCTTCACTCGGCGAGCGGGCGCAATTGTGGCGGCTACAAAATTTCCAGAATTTCTTCGTAGCGCTTAAACGGCGGGATGAGGTATGCGCCGGCTAATTCGGTGCGCGCCCAAGACAGCATTTGCCGAGCTACGTCAAAGCCCTTGTCTCGCGCAGCAGCGCCGGCCTTTTCCATGGATTGCAACACCTGCTGCGGAATCATGATGCCGGGGACTTCGTTGTTCAGGCGCAGCGCCTGCTTATAGCTGTTCAACGGCCAGACACCGATCAAAACGGGAATTGGTGGCGGACCTCCGAGTTTTTTTACAAACGCATACCAGTGTTCGGGATCGAAAAGCGGCTGAGTCATCGCAAAATGCGCACCGGCTTCGACCTTCGCGTGGAAGCGTTCGATTTCGTTGTCGAGATCGTCGGCCACCGGATTTACGGCCACGCCGATGGTGAAATTCGTTGCGCCGCCGAGCGTCTTGCCCGCCCAGTCCGTGCCTTGATTGAGGCGATGAAGAATTTTCACCAGGCCGACGGAATCGACTTCGTAAACGCCGCTGGTTTCCGGGTAATCGCCCACCGAGGGCGGGTCGCCGGTGATGCCCAGCACGTTGCGCACGCCGCCGACCGTCCACGCGCCAAGCAGCATCGCTTGCAAGCCGATAATATTGAAATCGCGCGTGGTCAGATGTGGAACGGTTTCGACGCCCCGCGCTTCAAGCGCTCCCGCGACCACTAGTGCATCCATGCCCACGCGAGCCATGGCGCCGCTGTTGATGTCGATGGCGTCGGCTTTGCCGGAGGCCATGATTTTGTCGACTTGCTCGTAGATACGATCGAGCGAGACACCCTTGGGCGGATCGATTTCCACGCAGACAGTAAACTCCTTGGCCTGCAATTTTTTCCAGAATTTGCTTTCAGGAGTGCGCTCTTGAATGGGCGCGGGTTTCGACGCAACTTGCACGGCGTGTCCGGCGACCCCAAGCTTTCGCCGGCCGCAGCGACTTTACCGCCTCCGCCATGGCGCGAATGTGCGCGGGCGTAGTGCCGCAGCAGCCGCCAAGAATACTCACGCCCAGCGCCGCGGCTTCTCTGGCAAACAGCGCAAAATATTCCGGTGAAGATTTCGGATAAACGATGCGATCGCCTTCACGTTTGGGGAATCCGGCGTTCGGCATGCCGCTGACGCGTATGTCGCCAACTTTCGCCAGTTCTCCAAGGATGGGGAGCAAGGACTGTGGCCCCAGCGTGCAGTTCGCGCCGATCACCTGGACATTTTTATTTTTCAGCAGCTCCGCTGCCGCTGCGGGACTGATGTCGCCGTAGATCGTGCCTTCCTCCGCGTACGTAAGCTCCGCAATGATCGGCAGACCGGAGAAGGAGCGGATGGCATCGATAGCCAGCAATAATTCCTCGATGTAGGAGAATGTCTCAAGACAGAAAAGATCCACGCCACGTTCTTCGAGAGCCAACGCTTGCTCGTGAAAGATGCCTTGAATTTCACCAGGTTCGGGATGGCGGGACTGCACGCCCAGACCAAGTGGGCCGATGGAGCCAGCGATTAAGACTTCTCGCGAAGCCGATTCGCGAGCCTCCCGGGCGATTTTTACGCCGCGACTGTTAAGCTTCTGCACTTCGTCGCCCAGGCCGAGCGGCGCGAGTTTGAAGCGGTTCGCGCCAAAAGTGTTGGTTTCGATAATTTGCGCGCCCGCCTCGATGTACGCCTGATGCACGCGGAAAACCGCTTCAGGTTCGGTGGAGTTCAATTCGTCGAAGCAGCGCTGCGCGCCCACGGATTCGTGCAACAGCGAGCCCATCGCTCCATCGGCGATAAGTATCGAGTCTTTCAGCAGCGCATTAAAATCCAGAATCTTCACGGATACGGTTTCCTGTCCCTAGATTGTGCTGCAGGCGCTAACTTGAGCGTTTCTGTTCCATGAGCGTCGTAACTGAGCTCATGAGGTCGTATTTGGTGAGAATTTCAAAATGCGCATTACCCATGTCCACGAAGACCGCGGGATTTTCGTGGCTGAGAATGTAGGTAATGCGCTCGACCGGCGCGTTGCGGGCGATTTGCGGCATCGGCTTGCTCATCACCTCGCGTACCACCAGCTTGCGCAGATCCTTGCCTTGCAGCGCCATGGTAAGGATTTGATCCTCGTAGACCGTTCCGATGGGAACAGCTTCTTCAAAAATCGGAATCTGCGAAATGTCCTGCTCCTGCATGGTCTTCAGCGCATGAAAAACCGTTTGATACGGACGTGCAACGACCAGCTCGCGCACTTTGCCAGCCTTGTGTTTCGCGGCAATGATATCCGCCGCAGTGATACGCACCACGGATTCCACATAACCGCGTTCGCGCATCCACTCGTCGTTGTAAACCTTGCTGAGGTAACGCATGCCGGTGTCCGGCAAGAACGCTACGATAAAAGCTTCCGGCCCTAAATCCTTCGCCATGCGCAACGCCGCGGAAATACAACCGCCGCCTGAACCGCCGGTGAACAAGCCTTCCATCTTGACTAGACGGCGCGCCACCACGAAGCACTCTTCATCATTCACCTGAATGACGTCGTCGAGAATCTTCATGTTCATGGTGGTGGGAAAAAAGTCTTCGCCGATGCCTTCCACCACATAGGTCTTGGCCTTGGCAGTCGCGCCGGTTTTGAAAGAGTCGTAGTACAGCGAGCCAATCGGATCGACGCCGATGATCTTGATTGCGGGATTTTTCTCCTTCAAATATTTGCCGACGCCGCTGATGGTGCCGCCGGTGCCCATACCGCAAACAAAATGCGTGATCTTGCCTTCCGTGTCTTCCCAAATTTCCGGCCCGGTGGTCAGGTAGTGGGCCTCGGGATTCATCGGGTTGGCGTATTGATTGGGATAGTAGGAGTTGGGAATCTCGCGCGCCAGCTTTTGTGCCACGGAATAGTAGCTGCGCGGATCCTCTGGCTCGACCGCGGTGGGGCATACAATCACTTCCGCGCCCAGAGCTTTGAGCAAATCCACTTTTTCCTTGGACTGTTTGTCGGTGATGGTGAAAACCATTTTGTAGCCGCGCACCGCAGCGACGAGCGCCAGGCCCATGCCGGTGTTGCCAGACGTGCCTTCGATGATGGTGCCGCCGGGCTTCAGCAGGCCGCGGCGTTCCGCGTCGTCAATCATGGTGATGCCGATGCGGTCTTTGACCGAGCCGCCGGGATTGGTGTAATCGGCTTTCACGTAGATCTGCGGCGGCAATCCCTGATTGATGCGATTGAGGCGCACAAGCGGAGTGCCGCCAATCGCTTCCAGAATGTTGTTACATTTCATTTAATTTTCTCAAATCCGGTGCGGTCTCACGGTTTGCGCCGCCATTATCGTGGTTGCGACTGTGTCATAATTCCTTCAGTTTATCATGCGAGAGACGGGTGCGCAGCCAAGCCCACCGAGGAGATTCCATGCGCCATAACATTTCGACCGGAACGCCATGGGAGCCGATCGTGGGATATTCGCGCGCGGTAAAAATCGGAAATGTGATCGCCGTTTCGGGAACGACGGCCACCGGGCCGGATGGGAAGATTGTGGGCGTTGGCGACGCCTATGCGCAGACGGTACAAACGATAAAAAACATTGAGTCGGCGCTCGCCAAGGCCGGCGCGACCCTTAACGACGTTGTGCGCACGCGCCTCTTCGTCACCAACATCGCCGAATGGGAGAAAATCGGGCGAGCGCACGGTGAGTTTTTCGGCTCGATCCGCCCGGCGACCAGCATGGTACAGGTGAGCAGCCTCATCTCCGCCGAAATGCTGGTCGAAATCGAAGCCGATGCCATTGTCGAATCGTAGCCGAGCGATGCCAGAAGCACTCTACGATTCGGTCATCGCCGATTTTTACGATACCTCGCCGCTGGTAGCTCGACGCACGCAGGATGTGAACTTTTACGTCGACGCCGCGTCGAGCTATGGCGGACCGATCCTCGAGCTTGGTTGTGGCACCGGACGAATCACCATGCCCCTGGCGGAGGCCGGCCAACGCGTCACCGGAATGGATATCTCCCCTAAGATGCTAGAGCGCGCGGAACAAAAGCGTGCCGGGCTCGACGTCCGAGCGCGAACGCGTGCGGTTGGTGCAGGGAGACATGACGCGCTTCGATCTTCGCGAACAGTTTCCGCTAATCATCATTCCGTTCCGCCCTTTTCAACACCTGATGGCCGTCGACGAGCAATTGCAGTGTCTTGCCTGCGCACGCCGCCACCTGGCGAGTGGCGGCCGCCTGATCGTGGATTTTTTCCAGACCGATGCCGCACGCATGCACGATCCCGTATTCCTTGACGAACATTTTGTGGCGGAATACGAAATCGCTGACGGACGCAAGGTGCGCCTCACTGAGCGCATCGCCGCTTTTCATCGTGCCGAACAGCGCAATGACGTGGAAATGGCGTTTGAGGTAACGAACGCCGACGGTCACCAACAGCGCAGTGTCTTCGCTTTTACCTTTCGCTATTTCTTTCGCTACGAAGTGGAGCACTTGCTGGCCAGAAGCGGGTTTCGAGTAACGGACTTGTTTGGCGACTTTGACCGCTCCGCGCTAAAGGATGATTCGCCAGAAATGATTTTCGTGGCCGAAGTGATTTAGTCTCGCAAACTACCACTTGGCGCGAATGCGGTATTTCAGCACCGCAGTTCCATCCTTCTCCACAGGAACGTCGAACTGGGCGGCAAATGCTCCAGTCTTGGTGTATTTGTACGAGGAAGAAAGCATCTCCCAATCTCCACCGATGGGCTCATTTACCTGCACGACGATAGGCGTGTCCTTGTGATTGCGCAGCGTGATTTCGTATTCCATTTCCCACACATGCGTGTCGATTTTTTTGAAGTCCGTCTGCTTGCGCTCGGCGACGACGTCAAACGCGTTGCCGATGTGGACGGTGATGTCTTCGTCTTTCGGCGTGTGGTTGATGTGGTCTTCGCCGATGAACAGCACGCCGCCGCGCGAATCTTTCTGATACACGCGCAAATTCCCCGCCGGCAGCGGCATCCCGAGCCCGGCCTTTTCCGCATTTTTGAATTTGTAGTAGACCATCACGGGGTCTTTGATCGGTGACCCGGGAGTCTGCTGGCCGCGGTAGTAATAATTCTGCCCATTCACGACGAAAAGTTTGTCGACCGGAACATTCGTGCCCTGCAGCAAGCTGATCTGCTTGGTTTCTTTGTCCTCGACAGAAGTTTTCCGCCCTAGCGTGTACAAATGATATTCGCTGAAATTTTCCTGCTGAAACTGAACTGCGTCTTTGACCGTTGCTGCCCCGCCACTGGTCATCATCCTTGCCATCGCTTTGGGCTCTGGCAAACGATTCAAATCACCGGCCACCAGTTGCAATTTCGCATTGTGAAAGGCCGTCCCGCTATTGTTGCCAATCGTCACCCAGCCGTCGAGGTCCGCGGCCTTATCGTCACGCGTCACCGTTAGAACGTAGTCCGCATTCCAAGTCAGCCCGCCAGCCAGATAGGACGTTTCGATCTGCTGCTTGTGTGCTCCAGTATTTTCCAGGGACATGAGCAGCGTGGGATGATCATAAAGATTTGCAGGCACATCCGGAAAGTGATAACTCTCCACCTGCGGATTCGTCACGATATCGTTGCCGATTTTCCAAACTGTTCCGTTGTTGTCGGCCAATAATGTTGCCTTGTATTGCTCGCGTTTGGTGGTGTTGTTGTCTAAATACGAGCGCTCCAGCGTGATTTCCTTGCCGACGTATTTGTGCAGCAGTTTGGCGGGATCGAGCAGATCGTACTCGTAGTTTTGCTCGGTCACGTCAAGCTTCGTCGGATCGGTGAGCGAACGAAAATGTACCGTCGCAGGATTCACGGTGGCGGCGATATCCATGAATTTCAGCCGAAACGATCCGCGTCGGCATGGCGATCTGCCGCACATCGCGCACCAGTGCGATGTTGGAGTTATAAACCGTCACCGCCAGCTCGGTTTGGTCGTTTAGGCTGGTAGACGAATCTCCCGCGCTAGTTTGCTCGGACTTTTTCGGTGCGGAGGGGTCTTGTGGCGCACCCGCGAGTACTCCAACACTTGCGGCGCAAAGAAAGCCGGCGCTCAAAGCCACAATGATTTTCGTTTTTACATTCGTGCGGGTGGATCTCATTGTTTCACCTCTCGGGAAATTGCCTTCTTGAGTTAGAACGGGGCCGGCTGAATTTCTTGCACCGAAATACTTGCGTTGGCACGCTACCCTAAGGGTTCGCGACGCGCGTCCAGGTAATTCCACCGTCCGCGGTGACGAAATTGTTTTTCTTGCCAGCATCCCAAATCGTGGCGTGCTGCGCATCTGCGGCGAGAAGCCCTCCAATATCCCCGGCAATTGGAGAAATAATTTTTGTCCAGTGGCCGCCGCCATCGACCGTCAACAAAATCGTGCCAGCGCGCCCAAACACCCAGCAGACCGCTTCGCTGGGCGCCGATCCCGAATCGAGCGTCACCGTGACGCCACTATTCTGCTGCAGCCAAACGGCACCGGCGTTCGTTGACTGTTCGATCAGGCCGTCTTTTCCCACGCGCCAAATAACATTCCCTCCCGGTGCGGGAATCATGCTGACATTCCGCGCTGCCGACACAACTCGCAAGCCGGGGGATGCGTTAACGGTAGCCGTCCGTGCCTGCAATCTCATCAACGAGGCGGCCGCATCGGAGCCAGGTGCCTGGGTCTTCGCCGCTTGAGCATTTTTGGGCGCCGTCGCGGGAGGAGCTGCGGTAGGCATTGGCGCCGTTTGCAGTTCCTGCTGTGGCGCGAGCGTCGCTGTGTTCGCTCCCGAAGTCGGGGCTTGTGAAACGGGTTCGGCTCCGCCGGATGCTTCAACGTTTTGCGTCGCATCCCGGGCAGAGAGTCGGTCAGCGGCATCCGCCCTGCCAATCGGTTTGCCAGGCGATTTTTCAGCAAGAGTACCAGCCGATTTGACGCTAGCGTTTGGCGCCGAGAGAGTCGGTCCTTCAGCAGGTAATTTCTTTTTTGCAAGCGCACTCTGCTCGGTGAGGGCCTGCGAAAGCCCCGCATCAATTTTCGACTGTGGCGCGGCTTTAGTATCGCTGCTCGTCAAGCCAGAGCCTGGCGGCGTTGCCGTAGGAACGGGCGTCGGCCGATTTTCCGCGGTCTCCACTTCCGCTTCGCGGAAAATATTTTTTGATTGCTGATGCATCCCAATCCAGACGAGTAGAGCTGCTGCGATTGCGCCCGCTGGCGCAATCCAATAACTCATTGATCGCCGTCGCCGAGGGACCGCTGCGGCAACTTGGCCTGCCGCACTCGCCGACGGCGCACTCGCGAGGGGCGCAGCCGAATGCAATTCCGTCGCCGCCGACCGCGCAGCAAATACCGCCGGAGGCGGCATCCTCGCAACAGAACGGGCGCCTTCGTACACGGCTGGAATGTGATCTTCTTCGGCGGCAGTGACTGGAATATCCTCCGTAGCCTCTAGTTGCGACAATATTTCCTGGCAACGCGCGCAAGAAAAAATGTGCTCCTTCCACAAGTTCATTTCATCGCTGCTCAGCGAACGCTCGTGATAAGCGGCAAGAATTTCCGCATCAGGGCAAAGTTTCCGTTGCGCAATGTCCCCTTCGCCAGGCGCGGTCTCTCCGTTCCCAACCGCTCCAGTGCGCATTTGCCGCGCCAATGCTTTTTCAAACAGAGAGTCGTCAGCCGGCATGGCGGTCACCTCCCATAGAACGATTTAGCGGCGGAACCTTGCACTCCACCGCATCGCTCGCGATCGGCATCACGAATTCTCCTCGGGCGTAACACGGCGATGCGTTTCGCGCCGATTCACCTCGCGCCGGTGCCCGCCGGGCTGAGCGGGCCTCTCGTCATTGGGCAATATATCGTTGGGCAACAAATCGCTGGGGAACAGCAAATCGAAATCGATGGGCGCGTCTTCTGTCGCGTACTGCAAGCAGAGCGCTATCTGAGCGTCGCTGAGCCCTTGCTCGCCGGCACTTTCCCCGTTCGCTGCTTCGTTCCCGCGGGGGTCCCGCCGCAAATCTTCTTCCACCTTTATGCGCAATTCGCG
This sequence comes from uncultured Acidobacteriota bacterium, assembly GCA_963798585.1. GTDB lineage: Bacteria > Acidobacteriota > Terriglobia > Acidiferrales > UBA7541 > Acidiferrum. Next base: position 560,657 of record CAWCTJ010000006.1, on the reverse strand, counting down.
ACGGATGCGTTCCAGGTTTCGCGAAACGCTCGATTCGTGCTCGCCACAGAGCCGCCCTACCTCGGCCAAAGTCTTGCCTTCCGCGTAGTACAAACAAATTCGCCGGTGATCCGCGGCATCCAGCTCCCGTAGTGCGCCCTGCAACGCCTCACAGAATAGCGCAATATATTTCTCACGATAAGGATCTGGAGCAATCGCCAAGGGGCCCAAGGTAGGCTCGGACGACCGTACAATCGAATTTTTCTCCCGGCGTTCTGCTCCGCTGGCGCCGTCGGCAACAGCCAGCCGGTCCGCGCCATCCCCTTCATCGAGCGAATCAAACCGCCGCGCGGCACGAATGCCGTCCACATGGCGTTGCACGAGCACCGCACGCAGCCACGTCTTCAACGCGCTGCGTCCATGAAAATAGCGAAACAGAGAAGCAGAGCCCCGGCGTCCGTCGGCCAGACCGTAAAGCTCCGCGAACAGAGAATCGGCTAGATCGCGCGCTTCCGGCGCCTCCGCGGCACATCGCAACATTACCCCGGCGCACCTCCGCAGATAACCGCGATAGTTGCTCACGAAAAAATCCCAGGCCGCTTCTTTGCCCTCCGCGCAAGCCCACGCCAGGGCCAAATCCTCCCAATGGAGCGTGCCCAAATAAGCTTCCAGCTCCTTCGCAGACGGCGTCATCCCCTTAAAACGAGAGGCCACGCTGCGCGCCAAATGCGCCACGAAGCTTGAGGAAATCGCGCTTGACGAAGTGGCGCTCGACGAACCTAAACTCGACGAGTTCAGGCTGGACAAGCTCAAGCCGAACCGTGCCACGTTCGCCGGTGCGCACAGATTTTCGATGAGATCGAAGTGTGACTCTAGCTGCGCGATCCGCGCGGCCAGCGAAGGGTCAAACGGGCCTTTGGTCGTATCCGGCATGGCCATTGATATCCCGCGACTTAGCGTCCATTCCATCCCAGCAGGGCCCTTGCAGAACCTTTACCGCCACCGCCCTCCTGCGCCAGGAAGGGGGCAATGCTAACTATCTGTAAATTCCGCTATCGGAAGGCTCCGGACGGCAAATTGACCGCAACCAATCTACCATTTGGAGTATCCTATTAGCACGTTGCGCACCTAGCCCGTGCAACCTAATCCGCCTCGCCGGGTTAAAAGTCGGTGCGCAAAAGTGCGCTCACGGGAGCATTAGCGACTTCGCGTCGTTAGTACGAAAGTCCTATTCGGCGTCCCTCAGCCCCCTCAGTACTCTGGTACTGCAAAAGCGCATGCCCTTATCTATCTAGCGAACCAGATGGACAAGGGCGTTCCCGACTCGACTTATCCCCGAGAACGGAAAACTGTCAAGGGCGGAAATCGAATGGCCAGCATGATTGCAGACCCAGGAACGAAAACTAGCTTGGGTGTCGGGTTCGACGCCAAGGGTCGCCGTCCGGCCGATGCGGAAGCGTGGAAACGCGCCATTGGCACCAGACCGGTTGTTGCTCGTCTGGCCCTGCTCCCCGAAGGAAAGTCGCGCTGGGGCCGCGTGGGCGTCAGCGCCCTGGCCCAGATCATCATCGTGGGCTTCGTGCTGATGATTCCGCTTCTCTATCCGGAGCGCATGAAAACCGCACTTAAATTCGACATCATAGAGATCGCCTCGCCGGTCACTATCGTTCCGGTCGCGCCTCCTCCGCCACCGCCTGCGAAATTGCGCGAGAAAATCGCGCCGAAGCCGCCCACGCCAGAAGTAGTCGAGCCGCCAAAGCTTAACCCGAAGCAGCAGCACATCTTCGTAACTCCGAAGGTCGTGCAACCCAAAGTTCAGACCGTGGACGTGAAAGCTCCGGAAATGACTCCCGTTCTGGAAGCCGCCAAAATCGACACCCCGGTAAACCAACCGAAGAGACCAAAAGAAGACGTCAAGATGAACAACCTGAATACCGGAAGTGCGGCGCCGGCTACGGTGGTTGCTCCCGTGAACAAGGTGCAGACCGGTGGTTTCGGTTCCACCGACGGGTTGGCCGGTAAAGGTGATCCCAACAAATCGAACATCGTCAACCGGCTGGGTTCTCCCGCCTTGCCTGGTGGCCCAGGCTTCGGCAATGGCACCGGCGGCGACAAGGGTATTGCCGGCACGGTGGGCAGCACCGGTTATGGCAACGGAACCGCCAAGCGCGGAGTTCAACAAAGTGGCTTTTCCGATCAGAGCGTGAGCGCCGAAGCGCCCAAGAAAGTAGCGGCCTCCACCGAGGGGAATACCACACCGGTGGATATCCTCGAAAAACCACGCCCGGAGTACACCGCGGAAGGCCGCGGCTTGCGCCTGGAAGGCGATGTGGTTCTGGATTTGGTTTTCCTGGCCAACGGTACGGTGCAGGTGAAAAGCGTGGTAAGTGGTTTAGGACACGGTCTTGACGAAGCAGCAACTCGGGCAGCACAGCAGATTAAATTTAAGCCCGCCAAACGCGACGGCCAGCCGGTGGATTTTCCAGCTCGCGTGCGGATTCAATTTCGCATGGCGTACTAAGGGGAGAAACAAAATGTTTAAGGTATTGGCAGCAATCGTTCTTCTCGCCATGAGCGGCCTCGGAACCTTCGCCGGGCAGGCGGCTACGTTTCAGCAAATCAGCCCGGTGCCCAGGACAATGGACCAAGTGATCGACCGCGTGATCGCCAATGAAGCTAAATTGGACGCGCGGGTCAAGACCTATACGCCGTTGGTCGAGACCTATATTCAGAATCTCAAGCCGGACAAGGACCTGGGTTACACTCCGGCCGGTGACAAGTATTTCCTCGGCCGCGCAGACTTCTCCAAGGGCGTGCAACTTGTCTCCCTGAACGACACCAACTCGAAAGGCAAGAAGGTTTTCACCTCGGTCGGCAATTTCTTCTCCTTCGCCATGCAGTTCCTGCCCGATGGCTTTCTCCAGATGATCTTCATCGATACCAACGGCTTCGACAAGGATCACTATAAATTTGATTACGTCCGCCGCGAATTCCTTGGGGAAGTGCGTTGCCTGGTGTTCGACGTTACGCCGAAAGACAAGTCCGGCAAGGGACGCTTCCTTGGACGCATCTGGGTCGAAGATCAGGATTACAACATCATCCGCTTTAACGGCGCTTACGGCGGCGGCGGCCACACCAGCTTCTATTTTCACTTCGATAGCTGGCGCAGCAACGTGCAACCTGGCTTGTGGCTCCCGGCATTCGTCTATAGCGAAGAGAAGGATCTTCACTACGCTTTGACCAAAAAGTTGGACTTCAAGGCGCAAACCCGCCTGTGGGGCTACAACCTCGGCCGCGCGGGAGAAGAGCAGGAACTGAGCAAGATTCTCGTCGAAACGCCCGTCCAGGACGATACCAAGACCGCCAACGATCTTTCCCCCGTGCAGGCGCAACGTTCCTGGGATCGTCAGGCGGAAGACAACGTAATCGACCGCCTACAGCGCACTGGGCTGATCTCGCCCAAGGGCGACGTTGACAAGGTTCTCGACACCGTCATCAACAATCTCGAAGTCACCAATAATCTGGACATCGAACCGGACGTTCGCTGCCGCGTGATGATGACCACCACGCTGGAGTCTTTCACCGTGGGCCACACCATCGTGCTGAGCCGCGGTTTAATCGACGTGCTCCCCGATGAAGCCAGCCTCGCCGCAGTGCTCGCGCACGAGCTCAGCCACATCGTTCTCGGCCACCGCCTCGATTCCACCTACGCTTTCTTCGATCAAATCAACGTCGACGAAAAAGATACTTTTCGCCACTTCGGTTTTCAGCGCACCCCCGAAGAAGAACATGCCGCCAACCAAGAGGCCGTTAAGCTGCTCAACAATTCGCCATACAAAAATCAGCTGGGCAACGCTGGTCTGTTTCTCACCGCGCTCGAGACGCGCCAGAAGGAAGTTCCCAATCTCATCAGCGCTCACCTTGGCAATCGCGTACCGGTCATCGCCGATCTCAAATCCACCACCCCAGTGGACCCGAAGCAGAATCCGCAACTCATTGCGGCCCTGCCCATCGGCGGACGCGTGAAGATTGATCCCTGGACCGACAAGCTCGAACTAATCAAGAGCAAGCCCGTCGGCGTTGTTGCCGAACGCGAAAAAATGCCGTTCGAGGTCACGCCCTTCATGCCTTATCTGACCCGCTATGGCTCCGATGCCGCCGCTAAACCCATCGCGGCCAGCGCCGTCTCTCCGGCGGACCCCAACCCCAAACCCGGCGATCCGGTGCCGTCGAACCCGCAATAAACTGGTAATCGCTTTCGTCCTCCGAAAAACGGCCCGGCGAAGAAATCTTCGCCGGGCCGTTTTGCGCTGTGTTTGTGTTGTTGCGCGCTCGTAAAGATCGGTGCCGAAAAAATGCGCGAGGGAGACCGGGCACACTTCAAAACTGCTTGACAATCTTGATCTCTTGGTTGAGCATTCAACTCAATTGTGACTTCGCCTCCCAAAACCCGCCAGCGCATCATCCAGGCCGCTCTCTATCTCTTTTGGCTTCAAGGCTATACGGCTACCGGAATTGCGGAAATTCTCGAACGCTCAGGGGCCAACGCCGGCAGCTTCTATCATTTTTTCAAGACCAAGGAAGAGCTGCTGCTGGCCGTTCTTGAACTTTATCTGCAGACCCTCGAACCGATTGTCGTCGGCCCGGTATCCAGCCGCCTCCAGGATCCCATCGAGCGCGTGTTCGGCATCCTGGAGTTCTACCGCGGGAACCTGCTCGCTACCAGCTGCACCTACGGCTGCCCTATTGGCAGGCTGGCGCTCGAAATTCCCGAGGAGCAGTTCCGCGTACACAAGCGCCTGGCCGATAATTTTGACGGCTGGACTTCTGCGGTGCAGACCTTTCTTGAGGATGCCCGCGGGCGGCTGCCGACTGGGACAAATTTGCAGACGTTATCCAAGTTTGTGCTCACGGTCATGGAAGGTGGTGTGATGCAGGCGCGCGCCCAGCGCGAGATCGCTCCCTTCGACGCTTCCGTCGAGCACCTGCGCGGTTATTTTCAGCTGCTGGAATCGCAGCGTAAGCAGGAAGACCTCGCTAACATTTCGGGAATGCAAACTAAATCAGGAGAGAAGTAATGAAAAAACCGTGGATCTGTGCAGCAGCGATTGTTCTCATATCCGGCGCCGTGTCGGCACACGGCCGAACGAATGCGCAGGACCCGGTAAAAGCCTCGGACGGCGGCGCGGCGCCGGCAAGAGCCGCGGAGCCCGCGAACCAAGCGTCCACCGATAAATCAGCAGCCACTAAACCTATCGACGCACTGAGTTGGGTGATTGGCGGAGTTTGGACCGCCGACGCGACGAAACTGGCTCCCGGAATGCAGCGCATCGAGACGCGCTATCAGTGGTCGGACAACCATGCGTACATTCGCTTCACCACGCACTTTGTCTTCGACAAAGGTACGGCCAAAACCTACGACGGAAATTTCTTTTGGAATCCCACCCAGAAAAGCCTGGAACTTTGGTACATGGACGCGCAGAACTCTATTACCGCAAGCTCGGTCCTCGTGGACGGAAATCAGTGGACCATGGCGTTCCGGGGCGAGGACTTCGAAGGGAAACCGGCCGACCTCCGCGTGATGGTCGAGCGTAAAACGAATGACGACTACCGCTGGTCACTGGCGGAAAAACAGGCCGACGCATGGAAGGAACTTGCCGCCTTGGAATACCTGCGAGTCGCTGGCCAGTGAGCCGGTGCCCGTTCATTTCCCGGAAGACAACGCGCGCATCAACTTATAGTTAAATTCCACGCCGTCGTAAAAATCCTCGACGCCGATGCGCTCGTCTTTTCCGTGCGCGCGATTTTCACCCACTTCATAAAACATGCAGGAAATTCCATAAGTCGGAATTCCCGCAATGCGCAGAATCTTACCGTCGCTCGCCCCCGTGGACATCGTGGGCACCCACGGAATCCCCGGCCACATGGCCGCCAGCGTCTCATCCATCGCTGCGGTCACTTCGGGCAGTAACGGCGAGGCCGGCACATTGACCACCGGCACCACGCTGCCATCCGCGGCTTTCTGCTCCACGAAGCTGACGCTCACTTTTGCGTCGTTCACCACTTGCTCCAGCGTCTTGCGTACCTGCTCCGGATCTTCACCCGGGAAGATCCGGCAATTCACGTTGGCGCGGGCCGTCTGCGGTAAGGCGTTCGGCGCATGCCCGCCGCTGAGCATCGTCGCAACGCAAGTCGTGCGCAGTAGTGAGTTGTAGTACGGATCCAGCGATAAGCGTTGAATCGCTTGCTGGTCCGGAGGCACCGCGGCGGCTGCTCGTAAATCTGCCGCTGTCTGCCCGCTCGCCCGCAGGGACGAAGCCAGAAAATATTTCCGCGTGGTTTCATCCATCTTCGTTGGAAACTCGAAGTTCTGCAATCGCGTTAGCGCTCCAGACAGGTGATAAATGGCATTGTCGGGGCTTGGCAAAGAGCTGTGGCCGCCGGGATTGAGCGATTCAAACTGAAAATCGGCGTACACTTTTTCGCTGGTCTGAATTGCCGCCTGTAATCGCTTGCCGTCTTTCTTGTCGAATTCGCCGCCGTCGAGATTGATGCAAAATTCCGCCTCAATCCACTCGCGATGCTCCTTCAGCAGCCAGTCGATGCCGTTGAAATTCCCGCCTTCTTCGTCCGCGGTCAACGCCACAATTAAGTCGCGATCCGGAACGTATCCTTCCTTCCTCAAACGAATGAAATTGGCGATCAGCATGGCGTCGCCTTCTTTCATGTCGCCGGTGCCGCGCCCGTAATAAAAGCCGTCTTGCTCGATGAGCTTAAAAGGATCCGTGCTCCAGTCCTCGCGCCGCGCCTCCACCACGTCCAAATGCCCGATAAACAGTACGGGCTTGCGCTTTCCGCTGCCGCGCAGACGAACAACGAGATTTTTCTTTCGTTCATTCGGGCCCGCGACGATCACGTCCTGTTCCGCGACGCCGGCGTCCAGTAGCCGCTGCGCCATGGCTTCGGCGGCGGTGGTCACATTCCCCACCGAATCTGTGGTATTGATTTCGATCAGCTGTTTGAAAATATCGTGCGCCAAAGTGTTCCTCGGCGGCGGCTCCTGCGCGCGGGCATTCACGCCCAGCGCGACTGCCACGGCAAAAAGAACGCAAAACTCTCTAAGCATCATTCTCATCAAATACTCCAAAAGCCTTCTCGGCGACGCAAGCCCACGTCGCAAGCCAGGTATGGTGCCAGATTCTCTGGCCAAAAACTGGAACGAAGGCGCTAGACTTGCTTGTGAGAGATCATCACTCGCAACACGGGAGACCACGCATGATTTTAAGCAAGCAACGCGCCTGGCAAATTGCACTCGGCGCAACACTTTTCATCGCCGGAGTAACCGCGGGCCAGCTTCACGCCCGCTCCGCCGCGGTCGTAAATCATTTTGGACAGCCAAAAACCGTGCTGCACGTGGTCATCTACAAGTTCAAAGACAATGTCTCGAACAACGACCGCGAGATCGCTATCGACGGCATCAAGGGCATGGCGGGCAAAATTCCCGGCATCAAGAACATCTGGCTGAAGACGGAACGCAACCAGATTAAAGATTTCAGCGGCGTCTACGCCATCGAATTCACCAGTGCCGAAGCCGCCGCCGACTACGCGGAAAGCCCGGTGCACGATGCGTGGTCCAAGCAATGGCAAGCGGAGCGCGAAAACAGCTTGTCGTTCCAGATTTCCAATCCGTAGCGCGCTTCAATTTGCGCCGGTGAGGCCGCGTGTGATTCCGTAACGCCGGCGAATCATGCCGTCCAGTGCCCTGTCCGGCAATACGCGTTTGGCCCATTTCACCATCGTGGCCAGCGGCGTGACGCCGTAGCGCGCTTTCGGATTTTTCGCTTCCACCGCTTTAAGAATTACTTGCGCACAATCTTCTGGAGTGGTTCTCGACGCTGCCCGGCTGTCACTAGCGCCTTGCAACGCCGCGGCGTAAAGTTTGGCGTACGGCCCGCTCGCGATTTTTTCCTGGTAAGGTTTTGCGAGCTCTTTTGAAGCCTGCTGAATTCCCGTCACGATATAGCCAGGTTCGATCAGCACGGTGGTAATGCCGAAGGGGTACAACTCGTGACGCAAGGCATTACTGAGTCCCTCGATGGCATGTTTCGACGCGCTGTAAGCGCCCTGCGTTGGCGGCGTCACCAGCCCCGATACCGAGCTGACCATCACAATGCGTCCTTTGCGCCGTTCTCGCATGTGCGGCAAGACCGCTTGCGTTAGGCGAATCACGCCGAAAAAGTTAGTCTCAAACTGATCGCGCCAATCCTCCATGGTCATGTCTTCCACGGTCGCCATGTACGACAGGCCGGCATTGTTGATCAGCACATCGATCGCCCCAGCCTTGGAGAGGACCTCGGCGACGGACCGTTCCACAGAGGATTCATCGCGCACATCCAGTTGCAGGGTTGCGAGTGGCAATTTTTTTTCGCGCGCCAAGTCATCCAATTGCGCACGCTTTTCCGCGGAACGGCCGGCGGCAAACACACGATAGCCGCGCTGCGCCAACAGCAACGCCGCCGCGCGTCCCAAGCCGTCTGTCGCGCCGGTGAGCAAGACCACCGGTTTTGCTTTCGCTGCTTCGCTCACGCCTAAACCCCATTTACATCTGCTTGGTTACTTCGGCCCGGTTACTGCGGCGTTGCTACTCCGGCTTGGGCAACTGCAGGATCATTCCGCTGCCCTGGCCCGCTTGCACCGTCGGCAAGCGGCCGTCCCATTTGTCGATCAACGCCTTGTTGTTCTCCAGCCGCCGCAATTCGAGCAGTTGCGGCGTCAGCGAACTCTGACGGATGCGGTTGGCGTCTGCTTCGCCCTGCGCACGCGTTACCAGCGATTTCGCGTCGCCTTCGGCTTCGGCGATTTTCTTCGCGGCCTCGGCTTGCGTGGTCGCCAGTTCGTTGCGCGCGCGTTCGGCTTGCTGAATCGCCTGCGCCTTCGCGGTGATCGCAGTAGCGATCACTGCAGGCACGCGCGGCGCTCCAATGAAACCAAATTGTTGCACGCCCACGCCGACGGGCGTGAGCTTCGACTGAATCTGGCTTTCTACTTCGTTCAAGAAATCCGCCTTGTGCTCACCGTAAATATCTTCAACCACGTACTTGGAAGCTACTTCGTTGAGCGAGTTTCGTACGATATCGCGCAAGATGCCATGTGTAAAACGGTCCAGATCGTCGACGCGGTATTTCACGTAAAAGTCCGGCACCTTCGACGGTTCAATCGCGTACGAAAGCGACACGTCCACGAAGATCTCCATACCTTCCTTGGAGTTGAACCCCATCTCTTCGTTGATCGGATGGCCTTCGTTGACGTCTTTGGTCCACTTCACCGTCTGCACGTAGGTGGGAAACTCGATGATCTGGGTGGTCAGCGGCGAATAGACCACCCATCCGGTACGGATGGGAATTTGCGAAGCGCCGCGCTGCTGCCCCGCCAGATTTATTTCCACGCCTACGTGACCGGCTTCGATGCGGGTCACGCGTAACAGCAACGAGAACAAAATCAGCGCACCAATCAGGACCGCGATCCCAATAACGATGGCCTTCAATCCGGGAATCGCCGGCCGCATGGTGAACGCGGGCTCATCGTCGTTCCGGCCCTTTCTAAATACATCCATAATTTTCTCCTGAGATCGCTACTCGCGCGGTGGTGACTAGAATAGCGCACATACCCCACCCCCGTGTGTTTTTGGCAAAACGTGCAGAGTCGTAACAAAATAAAAGAGATATGCGCAAATTCCGAATTGGCAAAACGCGTGTAAGTCGTTGAAAACAAAGATTCGCGTTTTGCGCGGTGTGTCGCTCGCGGCGCGGTGCCGAGGTTGGGGATTTGCGGGGCTTACGGATGCTTGTGGATCGTTTTGAGAGGAAAGGGTTTGTGGTCAGAACCGCGCATAACTGTATCGTCCCAAAGGACACAGTTGCAGACGGGCGGTGCGCTAAGAGGGCAAATGGGCGGAACATTGCTCATAATAGCGCATGAAAAATATCTTATCAATAACTAACTTGTTAGTACGATGGTCGAACGGCAGACGGTGGTACGCCGGGCAAACGAGCGGTTCCGATGCACCTTTCGGATGCTGCTGGTCTTGGCGCCCTATGAGGATTGATCCGTGAGCCCTGATCTGTGTTCTATGGTGGATTCGGTGATGGTGGGCCCGGCCCAGGTGGCAAAGCGGCACAGAGCTCTCAGGATAAACCGCCGCACTCCAAAAGGTCTCCACCGGCGTGTCGCCGTGGATTGTCGAATCGAAGGGCTGGCGCTCGACTATTTAGCGTACGGTGCCGTTTGCTGCTACTTTCGACCTTTGGAGGAATCATGAAATACCTGTGCGCGGTGTATTTTGAGCCGAAAGATTTACAGGGATTGTCCGCCAGCGAGCGGGCGGATTTGGATCGCGATTCGCTGGCTTACGATCAGGAGCTGGTGAAAAAGGGGCATTTCGTTGCGGCCTCGGCGCTGCAATCGACGAAGACGGCGAAGACGGTGCGGAGCCGCGGCGGGAAGATCGCGATGACCGATGGTCCGTTTGCGGAGACGAGAGAAGTACTGGGCGGATTCATATTTATCGAAGCGCGGGACATGGAGGAGGCGCTGCAGATTGCGGGGAAGATTCCCATGGCGAAGTTTGGGAGCATAGAAGTACGGCCCGAGTTAAACATCGGGTAGCTGCGACCAGTTTTGGATTGTACCCATTTTGGGAACAGTCTTACTTACGATATGTGGCGTGGGTACCTGCCGTGAGGGTGATAGCCAGGAGCACGTTGAAGCGATTCCTTGAGTCTCTCACAGGCAGCAAGACCACAAGGCTCTGAAATCGGCCCTAGACTCCTGGTTTCATGAAGTGCGGCATGCCGATTGGAAAAGGCCTGCGGACGTCTTAAAGGACTATGCGAACGCCAGCATTGTGGGAGCTGACCGCGTGGTCTTTGCCATCAAGGGCAACGATTACCGGCTGGTGGTGGCCATTCAATATCAACTGCAGATCGTGTCCATAAAGTGGCTAGGCTCGCATGCGGCGTACGACAAAATCGACGTGAAAACGGTGAGATATGGGAATTAAGCCGATCAGGAATGAACGCGACTATGAAGGAGCGCTGCGGCGCGTGGAGTTGTTGTGGAATTCTCCGAAAGGCTCTGCGGGACATGACGAGGTGGATGTGCTCGCCACACTGATCGAGGCGTACGAGCGTGAGCATTATCCGGTAGATATGCCTGATCCGGTGGAGGCCATCCAGTTTCGGCTGGAACAAGAGGGAAAGGATGCGCGGGCATTGATCGGAGTGATTGGGGGCCGATCGCGGGTTCACGAGGTGCTGCGGAGGAAGCGGCCTCTGTCTATTCAGATGATCCGCGCGCTCCACGTGAAATTTGGGATTCCGGCAAGCGTGCTGATTCAGCCGGGGCGCAAGAAAGAATTCGCGGGGCGCAGTGGCTTGCGACGCAGACGAAGAGGGCTGCTGAAAGTATCGGCCTAGCAAAGACCCCTGAGGGTTCTGCGCAGAAACAAAGTGTTTTTTCGGCGGTCTGGCGCTACTCTTTTACCTCCGTTGGCGCGCATCCATGATCAGCTTTCTGGCAAATCTTAAACTCCGGCGAAAACTACTGCTCGCCATGGCTCCGCTGGCCTTAATGGTGATCGTGGCGGGACCGTATGCGTCGATCCAAAGCAAGAGAATCGATACGCGCTATAGCGAGTTACTCGAACAGGATGTCAGCACGCTGCAGCAGTTGACGCAAGCGGAAGCGCAAGCGGTCTTGTTTGGTCAGCTCTTGTACCAGGATATTGCTGAACCCGACGCGGATAAAATGCGCGTAATCGACGGCCAGTTGGACCAGACCTACGCCGAATACAAAACACTTATCGCTGAGACGGAGCGGCGTAGCCCAGAGCGCGCCAAGCAGATAAGAGCGGTCGAAGCGTTGTTCGACCGAGTAGCATCAGATTCTCGCCCCGTCCGCGCCGCAACTTTAATCGGCGATGACACCAAGGCCATGAATCTGATGCGCGGGGGCATCGATGCTGAATTGCAGCGAGAACGAAAGGCTATCGCCGACATCGTTGAAGAAATACGCATGTCGGTGGACCAGCAATCCAACGATCTGACGAAGAAAACCGATCGCGCGATCCTGCTTACGTGGCTGGTTATCGTGTTCGGCCTGGCGGGTTCTTTCGTGGTCGCGGTGTACATCGTGCAAAGCGAAGTCGTTCGGGAGTTGTTGGCCCTGCGCGACAACATCCGGGACCTCGCTGAAGGGAAACTAGACCAGCCCATCCCCTATCAAGAGCGCAGCAACGAAATCGGGGAGATCAGCCGCGCCCTGCGCACGCTGCAACGTGGCGCTGCGCAGCGCGAGATTCAAAGCTGGGTGAAGGCCGAGGTTGCCTCCACCTTGGCGCGACTGCAGACAGTGGAGGATTTCGAGGCCTTCGCGAAGTCTTTGTTGTCTCGCGTATCGGAGTGCGTCCCGCTGCTCTACGGAGCACTGTATCTCGCGGACGATGGCCACACATTCTTCACGCGGATCGGTGCTTTTGCCATGGAAGACTCCGTAACTCCGCGGGAGTTTGCCCTCGGCCAAGGACTTGTGGGGCAAGCCGCAAGTGAACGGCGACCTCTGGCAATCACCGCTGGGGAGCACGTCCAGATTTCGGCGGGGATGGGAACGGCGACGCCTCGCGACCTGCTATTTCTGCCGATGATCAGTCAAAAGGGTGTAGCGGCGGTGATCGAACTTGCGCCGCTCTCACCACTCTCGGAGCGCCAGCAGGCCTTTCTCGATGCCCTCCTGCCAGCGGCAGCGCTGAACGCCGAACTCCTCTCCGGCAACATCGGGACGAGAAGACTACTCGAGCAAACGCGCGCCCAAGCGGAAGCTCTGGCCGCATCCGAACGTCAGATCACCGCAAGGAAGGTGGAACTCGAGGCCATTAACCAGGCGCTGGAAGAATCAGAGGTAGGACTTCGGCGCGCCAAGGAGGTGGCCGAAGAAGCGACAAAAATTAAAGCGGATTTCCTTGCCAATATGAGCCACGAAATCCGCACCCCCATGAATGCGATTATCGGCATGTCGCATTTGACTTTGCGGACCGAACTCAATGCCAGACAGAAAGATTACGTGCGAAAAATTCAAATGTCCGGCCAGCACCTGCTTGGGATTATCAACGACATTCTGGATTTCTCGAAAATCGAGGCGGGAAAGTTGTCGGTCGAAAACATCGATTTCGACCTGGAAAAGGTCTTGGAGAACGTGAGCAATCTGATTTCCGAGAAAGCCTCGGCCAAGGGATTGGAACTTATTTTCGATATCGAGCCCTCGGTCTCCAAGCAACTGAAGGGCGATCCGCTTCGGCTGGGACAAATCCTCATCAACTTCTGCAACAACGCAGTCAAATTTACCGAGACGCGGCGAGATTCTGGTGAAGGCGCGAGTTGAGGAGAAGAATGAGGATAGCCAGTTGGTTCGCTTTTCGGTCAGCGATACAGGCATAGGCCTTACCCAGGAGCAAATGGGACGATTGTTTCAGGCATTTGAGCAGGCCGACGCTTCGACAACACGGCAGCACGGCGGTACCGGGCTGGGGCTGGCGATCTCCAAGCGATTGGCGCAGTTGATGGGCGGCGATGTTGGAGTCACCAGCGAAATGGGCAAGGGAAGCACGTTCTGGTTCACCGCACGCCTCGGCAACGGCGCCGCGCCATCGCAGCGAACCTCCAGGCCCGACCTGCGGGGCCGTCGCGTCCTGATCATCGACGATAATTCGCAGGCCCGCGCTGTACTGGCAAGCATGCTCGACAGCATGACCTTTGTTGTGCACGAGGCTCCCTCGGGGCTGGAAGGCATCGAGATGGTGCGGCGCGCGGCTGAGATCGGCGAGCCCTATGAGATCGCTTTTATTGACTGGCAGATGCCGGGGCTCGATGGCATCGAGACGGGCAAACGCATTCGCGCGCTTGCCCAACCTCGCGGTGCGGCCGCATTTGGTCATGGTTACGGCGTATGGGCGCGAGGAGGTTCTGAAGCAGGCCGAGGACAACGCCTTCGCCAACGTATTGATTAAGCCGGTTACGCCATCCATGCTGTTCGACGCAGCCGTCGAGGTTCTGGGCGCCGCTCAGGAGGAAGTCAGCGACGCTCAGACTGGCCCGATTCCTGAACTTTCGCCGGTTGCGTGGCGCACGCGTGTTGCTGGCGGAAGACAATGAACTCAATCAGGAGGTTGCGCTAGGACTACTCGCGGACGCCCATCTTTCGATTGATGTGGCCGAAAACGGACGAAGTTGCCGTGCATGATGACCGGCAGGGGCAAATACGATGCCGTGCTCATGGACATGCAGATGCCGGTAATGGATGGGCTCGCGGCGACACGGGCGATTCGGTCTAACCCGGAACTTCGCACCCTGCCGATCATTGCAATGACCGCTAATGTGATGGCGAATGACAGCGAACAGTGCATCGCGGCGGGCATGAACGATCACGTTGCCAAGCCCATCGATCCCGATGCTTTGTTCGCTGTACTGCTCCGCTGGATCAAGCCGCGCGATGAAAAAGGTGTTGCGAATGAGGCCGCACCTCTGATATCTAGCCCGCCCGCGCCGGCCAAGGGTTCTGATACCCCCAAGGGTCCTGATTCCGATGCGCTGGAGATCAAGGGGATTGATACCAAGTCGGCGTTGCGGCGGACGGGCGGGAATCGCAAGCTCTATGAGTCTCTGTTGCGCAGATTCGCAGAACCGTCTGCAGGAGTGGTGGCGGAAATTCGCGCCGCTCTAGCCGCCGGTGATACTGAGACAGCCGCACGAGCCGCACATTCGATGAAAGGCGCAGCTGCCACTCTGGGCGCAGGTGCGCTGGCAGAGGTTGCCGCAAAGGCGGAGACCGCGGTCAAGACGGGAGCGGGTGTTGAGGAGGTGCTACATTCGCTGGCAGCTTCTTTTGAGGCGGTAACCGCGGCGATCAGGTCGGCGCTGCCCAAGGAACAATTTGCCGCCGCAGCTCCTGCTGCGACCTCCGCGGATTTAGCCACGGTGGTCGAACCACTGACCCGATTGAAGGTATTGCTGAAGAATGACGACGGCGAGGCCGCGGATTTTATGCTTGATGCGCGGCCTGGCTTATCTAAGGTGCTGACCGAAGCGGAGATAACTACGCTCTCCGAATTGGTGGGCAATTTCGATTTTGGGGCGGCACTCAATTCTCTTTCAAACATTGCCGCTCGATTGTCCCTCAACCTGGAGTGAAACGATGGCGAAAGCAGCACCACAAGAATCAATATTGATTGTTGACGATACGCCGATCAATATTGGCGTGATTTCGGCAGCTTTGAAGGACACTTACAAAACCAAGGTTGCCACCAATGGCGAGAAGGCCCTGGCTATTGCCTCGGGAGATGACAAGCCGGACTTGATTTTGCTCGACGTGATGATGCCGGTCATGGACGGCTACGAAGTCTGCCGGCGGCTGAAAGCAAATCCGGAAACGCGAGATATCCCGGTGATTTTTCTTACCGGACAAACGGGAACTGACGACGAGACAAGAGGCTTCGAAGTCGGGGCCGTAGACTATATTCATAAGCCATTTTCCGAAGCAGTTGTGAAAGCCCGCGTGCGCACCCACCTGATGCTCCGCGCAGCGCACGAACAGATAGCGCGGCAACTCGTGGCGATCAATATTGAGCTG
>CAWCTJ010000006.1:0-542500 GCA_963798585.1 uncultured Acidobacteriota bacterium | reverse complement strand
ACGGGGCTAATGTGCCTAGTTCCTGAGCGAGCGTTCTCTCGAGCGCCTGTGGATATTCACCTTGTCTACCTGTGTCGGTTTGAGGTACGGGCACCTGGTTGACTCCTTAGAGGATTTTCCTGGCAGCGTGAAATCGGAGACTTTGCGGTCGTAAGACCTCGTCACCACTTTGACTGTTAAGACCCAACGGATTTGCCTATCGGATCCAGCTTATAGTGGCCAATCGGGACGTCCATCACCCGACTCTCGTATCCTTCTGCGTCACCCCATCGTCAAACGTCACCAGGCGGGACAGGAATATTAACCTGTTGTCCATCAGTTACGCCTTTCGGCCTCACCTTAGGACCCGCCTAACCCTGAGCGGATTAACCTTCCTCAGGAAACCTTAGACTTTCGGCGACACGAGTTCTCATCGTGTTTATCGCTACTTATGCCGGCAGGGTCTCTTGTGTAGTGTTCAGTAGTCCTCGCGGTCTACCTTTTGACTCCACGCAATGCTCCCCTACCAAAGATATTTCCGAAGAAATATCATTTCGCAGCTTCGGTCGTATGCTTGAGCCCCGTTGGATTGTTGGTGCATATCCGCTTGACCAGTGAGCTGTTACGCTTTCTTTAAAGGATGGCTGCTTCTAAGCCAACCTCCTGGCTGTCCGAGCGAATACACTTCCTTTCCCACTTAGCATACAGTTAGGGACCTTAGCTGGCGATCTGGGCTGTTTCCCTTTTGACCACGAAGCTTATCCCTCGTAGTCTCACTCCTATACAGTTGTCCACGGCATTCGTAGTTTGATTGGATTTGATAGCCTGAGTTGGCCTCTAGTCCATTCAGAGCTCTACCGCCGTGGCAATTCATATAAGGCTGTCCCTAAAGACATTTCGGGGAGAACGAGCTATCACGGAATTTGATTAGCCTTTCACCCCTACCCTCAGCTCATCAGAGCGATTTTCAACTCACACCTGTTCGGTCCTCCAGTCGCGGTTAAGCGACCTTCAACCTGGCCAAGGGTAGATCATCCCGCTTCGCGTCTATTCCAACGTACTTGTCGCCCTATTCGGACTCGCTTTCGCTACGGCTCGCTTGCGCTTAACCTTGCACGTCAGAATAACTAGCCGGCTCATTAAGCAAGAGGCACGCCATCAGGCTTTCACAGACCGAAGTCCGTGCATGGCCCTTTGACTGCTTGTAGGCATACGGTTTCAGGTTCTATTTCACTCCCCTCGCAGGGGTTCTTTTCGCCTTTCCCTCACGGTACTGGTTCACTATCGGTCGCTAGAGAGTATTTAGCCTTGGAGAGTGGTCTCCCCAGATTCCCACGAGATTACACGTGTCTCGTGGTACTCAGGATGCCGCTTCGAGTCCGGTCCATTTTCCGTTACGTGGCTCTCACACTCTATGGCCCCGCTTTCCAGCAGGTTCACGTAATGTCCGGTTTGGTAACTCTACTTATGCGGTCCTACAACCCCTAATCTGCAAGCAGTTAGGTTTGGGCTGTTCCGATTTCGCTCGCCGCTACTTTCGGAATCTCTGTGATTTATCTTCCTTCAGGTACTGAGATGGTTCACTTCCCTGAGTTAGCTCATACCCGCCTATGTATTCAGCGGGCTGTATCGAGAGTTCATCTCGACGGGTTTCCCCATTCGGAAATCCCCGGATCAAAGCCTGCTTGCGGCTCCCCGAGGCTTATCGCAGCTTGCCACGTCCTTCATCGCCTTCTAGCGCCAAGGCATTCACCGTACGCCCTTAGTAGCTTAATCATAAAACTTACTCAATCCGTCTTCTGCTTGCGCAGACTTGCGTCTGTGTTTGCTTAGGACGTCCTGACTGCCATCACCGCCATACTTCCCGTGCTTCGTACTGTGTCGACCGTGGGTAACAGTCGCCAGGGAGTGCGATCCGGGCTTTCGACAATCATGTTTCGTCAGGCAATCGATAAGTTCGCCTTTGTTTTCCACAGTAATGCTCAACTCGAGCAAAACTTGTAATTGTCCATGCCATGGAGTCCTTCCCCTCCTTGAAGGGGTGAGGATTATCGGCATGAACTTGCCAGCGCTTTCTGTTGTCAAAGAGCAGTAACTCTGATCCCGTCAGAGCCTCTCAGCATTCCGCTGAGAACTTTGCACGGCCAAGAAAAGGCCCGTACAAATAAAAAACCCGGCGTCGAGCGCCGGGCACAACCGCTGATTAGCAGCGGCTTTGCGCGAAGCTCGACAGATTCTAGCCCGTGGAACTCGTAAGGTACCTCACTATAGGATCGATTAACCGTTTACCGGCTACGCGGAAGAACCGCCACTGACCCGACTGTGAATCCCCTGATTGGCTGTCGGCTTTTGGGAAAGCCTCGAACCATTTGTGAGTATACGCGAATTCCTGTATTCGTCAAGTCCCTCATAAAAATTATTTTCCGGGGCCCTGTGTACGCCTGTGCAAATCGCTCCTGGCCGCTCTGGTGGCTGGTTTTCGGGGCGCAAGCGATCGCCTCATGGGAGCACAAAGCGCTTGCGCCGCGGCGACTCGGTGCTGTCTTAGCCCTCGTTCACATGTGCTTCAAAACTCCACCTCAGCAACCGTTTTCAAGAGTCGCAGCAGCGTGGCACGTTCTTCCGGGGTCAACTCCTTACGAACTTTCTCGTCGGCAGCTCGGCGAACCTTGATCAGTCTCTCCCGGTACTGATTACCTTTCGCCGTAAGTTGTATCAGAATGGCTTTTCCGGATTCGGCCTTCTTCTCTGATACCAGACCTTCTCGAACCATCGTCTTTATCGCCCGATGCACCACCGTGCGATCCAAACCAAGCATCGTGGCGATTTGGTTCTGGTTGCGCTCCGCCCCGCCGCGAAGCGTGGAAAGAATGAAACCGCGCGTCTGCGAGCACTGGGTCTTCTGTTCGAGCCTTTTCCCAACGGAAAAATATGTTGCTGCCAACTGCACCAATACTGAGTCCTGCAAAATCGCCGGCGGAATCAGTGCTTTATCAACAATGATCATAGAACCGTCACCGTGGCGTTCGACGCCCTCCGCCACTGCGGACGATCGATGTGCTGAGGCGACTTCTTGCCGATGGCGATGACCATGACAATTTCATGGTGGGCCGCAGACAAGCCTAGGAACTTCGACAGCCGCCGCCCATCAAAACCTTCCATGGGGCAGGTGTTCAGTTCCAGCGCTTCGGCGGCGATCATCAAATTCTCACACGCCAACGAAGCGCTCTTGGTAGCCCATTTGAACAGCCCTTGGCGGGACACCGGGGCCATGCCAACAATTTTCCAAACGTGCAGAACGCGCAGCACAAGCCATTTGAGGCCACCGAAGACATTCAGCCAGCCCTGCACAAAAAAATATTTGGCGAATTTGGACCTCTTCTCCTGCTCGGCAATCTCTTCCGCGCTGAATCCGGCGCTCCGGAACCACTGCAGATGCGCTTCCGTCGTCGATCGCCAAGATCCAATATCCGCTACGGCCACGATCAACGCTGACGCCGTTTCCGCAGGCTTTTGGTTCATGCACAACTCCGCTGCCCTTTTCTTCATTGCCGGCGTCTGCACCCAGTACAAGCGGTAAGGCTGGCTATTAAAGCTCGAGGGCGCAAGGCGCGCCGCATCAAGGATCTGCTGTCGCACCTCATCGTGGATTTCCACCGGGGCAAAAACCTTTACAGCTCTTCTCTGGAATATGGCTTCGAGAACACGGTTCATGGCTCCCTCCATGTTGTCATTACAACATATTCGTGTTGCCTATGCAACATAGAAATTGGCGTGATCGCACAATTCTGCCCGGCGACCGACCGTTACCGCCGCAAGCGTCGCGCCATTGTCTTCCTTGTTGTTTTCCTTGTTGAAATTTTACGGCTGGTGGCCGGCATCCTCGTACAAGCTTTGCCGCAGTCGCTCCATGCTGGGCTGCTTCACACGAATCCAGCCGCTGCGCGGGCTGTCCAGGTCCGCCACCAGCGTCAGCACGATGGCAATCATCAAGGGCGTCAGCAGCATCACGAACCAAAAACGTCTCTGCAGGCTGTACCCCACGGTCAGGCACGTCAGCATAGACATCAATATCAGCATGAACCACGCGGCACCGGGAATACGATTCTCTCGGGCCGATACGCGCTTCTCGCTCACGTCGATGGCGGCGTTCAAGCTCTGCAAGTACAACGACATCGTGGGCGTGGGCCTAACTTGCGCTTCGGTGGCGGCCGCCCGCCAGAGTTCCTTCTGCAGCTGGCCGGCGCGCACCAGCGCCGCTTGAAGTTGCGCGTCGCTGACTCCGATTTCGGAAAATTCCATCCGCGCATCGACGTACTGCCGCAACAGCGTCAACTCCGTGGTGCGCAGCGGTTCCGGCAGCGCCTGTGCGCGCAGCGCAGCGGTTCCAATGTCGTTGGCTTCTTCCACCACCAACTGCTTGCGCTGGTCGAAGCGGGGCAACGCCATGGCCAGCGTAAAGCCCAGCAGCAAGCTGAGCAGGACGCCAATGCCATCGCGGGCAGCCACGACATGTTCATGGTGGTGAGGATCGGCATTCACGAGCATCCGCGAGCCCACGCGGAAACCCAGTTCGACAGCGGCTAGCAAAATGAGAACCAGGGCAACAAACAGAACCCCGGGATGATCGAAGAGCAGCATGGGACGGAACAGTACCACGACAGCTCGGTCTGGAGTGAATGCCCCGGAAACGCTCAGGGCTCAGGGAATGGCGGCAAATGCATGCGTCACTTAGGGAATTGTGGGGAGCGCGACTCTCCCAAGGGCGCTCCACACAATTCTTCCGGCAGCAACAGCAGCTGCCGAAGACGCTGGCCTGGCGCGAATGATTCATGGTCGGCCAAGCCAATACGCTGGGTAGTGACGCGCGGTGACGAATCGTTACAGCAAGTAGGGGGTAGATTTTTTCTCACGAATGGTAGTGCGAGCCACGCGGTCACCTGGGCCGTCTGAAGCATTACTCGCGGCACAGTATCCCCCCGCTAACCGGCCAGACAACTTTGTGGTAGGCTCTGCCCAGCAAATGGACCGCTCGGCATTTCCTGCACAATACTTTATGTACTTCCAGCTCGCAGGACTCATTAAAAAGTGCAGTGAGAATCGGAAGGAGGAAGTGTATGTCCCGCTACGGTAGTGAAACGCCCCTCGTGAAAATGTCGTCCCGCGTGCCGCCATCATCTGCAACGGCCCTGGCGACGGTGCGATGGCGGCTACGGCCCTGGTTCGCGCTACATCTGCTCGCTGTGGTTTTTCTGGCGAGCGCGCTCACTTCCTGCGGGCCGGAGCCTTATCACCAACAGGACGAGCGCTACGTGATGATCGTCACCAACGTTTCCTTACCCTATTGGCAAGAGGCCCAGGCCGGATTACAGGATTCCGCAAAAGCGCTCGGCGTGAAGGCGGAGCTGGTTGGACCCGAAGGTTTTGCTCCGGACAAAGAGCTCGAAGCGTTTCAGAAAGCCGTTGGAGAAAAACCCTCCGGCATTCTGGTTTCCGTGGCACGCCCAGATCTCTTCAAGTCCGCCATCGACGCGGCCGTTTCTGTGGGAATTCCGGTGATTTGCGTGGACTCCGATGCGCCGGACACCAAACGGGTGCTTTTTATCGGAACTGACAATTTCCGCGCGGGGCAGGAAAGCGGCCGCCGTATGGCGCAAATTCTGAAGGGCCAGGGCCGTGTGGCCATTGTCAGCATTCCTGGCCAGCTGAATCTCGATGAGCGGCTGAAGGGCGTCAACGACGCGTTACAAAAATTTCCCGGGATTAAAATTGTGGCCACCATCGACGACAAAGGCGACGCGCGCAGCGCCAACGACCAAATATCCACGCTGGCGGCGGGCAAGGACAAACCTGACGGGATCATCTGTCTTGAGGCTTCTGGCGGCTCCGGCGCCGCGGAGGCTCTGCACCGCCTCGACCTAACCGGGAAGGTTGCCATCGTTGCCTTTGATAAGGATCCCGAAACACTGGACTTCATCCAGAGCGGCGCCATTACCGCAACCATCGCACAAAAACCGTACGTGATGGCCTACTACGGCCTGAAACTGCTCGACGATCTGCATCACAACGCCGTGCACGAATACAAAGATTGGAAGAGCGCTCCGGCAGCGCCAATTCCGACGTTCGTGGACACGGGAACCGCGGTAGTCGACAAGAGCAACCTCGCGCAATTCCGGGAGGCGTTGGCCGCGCATCCCAAGCCGCTGTAAATTCTGGTGCTGGCGCTTTCTTAAGACACTGCTGGTCGATCGGGGCCACGTCTCGCTGCGTCAACGTGGTTTCAACCCTTGTTATGCTTGAAATATTCGACTTGTCTTAGGCGAGTTTCGGCTTCTTTCTTTGTTTTGTACGGCCCGCCGAGGTTCTTTCCCTTTCTCGGAGAGGACTTTATAACCGCCCGCAACTTTCTTGATCATCGTCGTACTCCCTTGTTTCGGAAAACGGTCTCGCAAAACGCCTTCCCAAAACGCCTTTGCGAAACACTCACAAGAAGAGCATGACGCCGCAAGTGCACGCGCGGAATCAGGGTATTTACCGATGAACATTTCCGAAGAGCCTTACAGCGGCTTTCTACGGAAATCAATCGCTAGGGTGCTCGGGAGCCGTCTGAGCGGCAGAATTTCGCGCCCAGGCCGCCAGATAGTAGGGCGATGAGACGGTGAAGATATTCTTGTTGCCGCGCATCAGCAGCAGCCATTCGAGCAAGCGGCCGCGTTGATTGTGCAGGAAATATTCGTACCAGCGGTATTCCACAAGTTCTGGAACCATAACAATCAGCTTGCGGTCCGGATTCTTCTCTGACAGCGCAAGAATGTACTGAACGATCGGCACGATAATGAAACGGTAGGGCGAAGGCAGAACTTCCAGTTTCGGGGGCTCGCAGCTAACTTCGCGAAAAGCGCTCACGACGTAGCGCTCCCAGTCGTCATGCAGTAGTTCAGAATGTTCGCCGGGCTCGACGTGCAGCGCTATGATTTCCGGTGAAAGCCGCGAGGCAAATTCCAGGGCTTGTTTGGTAATGGCGCTCCAGCGGTCAAACGGCACCACGACGATGGGCGGCGCGTGACCAAGCTTGGGGACCACCGCGACGCGGCAACTGGTGTCCACGCTGACCTCGTGATAGTGCCGGCGCACTTGGCGAAAAATGAGCAGCACCACAGGAATAAAAAGCAGGGTAATCCATGCGCCCTGAATAAATTTTGCGACCAGTACCACGATCACGGTAATGCCGGTAACGAAGGCTCCGAGGCCATTAATACAGGCGCTCTTCAACCAGTGCGGGCCGCGCTTTTTGCGCCAGTGCTGTACCATGCCGGCTTGCGAAAGCGTGAATGCCAAAAATGCTCCCACGGCGTACAGCGGAATGAGCCGGTCGGTAACGCCTTGAAAGACCACCAGCAAAAACCCCGCGGACACCGCCAGGACCATAATTCCGTAGGTATATACCAGGCGACGGCCGCGATACCCGAAAACGTGGGGAAGATAATTGTTCTGCGCGATGGCGCGGCACAGGCGCGGAAAATCCGCGAACGCGGTGTTGGCGGAAAAGGAGAGCACCATGAGGATCGAAGCAATCGTTACGTAATAAAAAACGCCTCTCCCGAAAACCGCGGCGATGAGCATGGACAGCAAACTCTGATATCCCGGCGCGCCCGGGTCCGTGGCTACGATGCCATAGGCTTTCACCAGATAAGAAATTCCCGCGAGGAGAATTGCCAACAGAAAAATAATGACGGTGAGGGTGCGCTG
The DNA here is from genome assembly GCA_963798585.1 of uncultured Acidobacteriota bacterium. Classification (GTDB taxonomy): domain Bacteria; phylum Acidobacteriota; class Terriglobia; order Acidiferrales; family UBA7541; genus Acidiferrum. Next base: position 534,772 of record CAWCTJ010000006.1, on the reverse strand, counting down.
TGCGTTTTTCACCGCAGGCTCGCGAAAGGCTTTTACGCCATTACTGACAGCCTCAACGCCGGTCAGCGCCGTGCAGCCGCTGGCGAATACTTTTACCAGCAGCCAGATCATCGCGTAACCAACAAAAGGAACCGCAGCTTGTGGAGCGGGCGGTAAAGGCGAAACGGGAACCGGATGGCCACCGCTAGCCGCCACACGCAAGATCCCTCCAACAATGGTGATCAGCAGCGTCCCTAAAAAAAGATATGTGGGGATCATGAACACCGTTCCAGCGTCGCGCATGCCGCGCAAATTTAGAATGGTGATGAGCACGAGAATTCCCACGCACAAACTCACGGTATGCGGTTGCAACGAGGGCACGGCGGAGATGAGCGCTCCCACGCCCGCGGAAATGCCAACAGCTGCGGTGAGAATATAATCCGCCAGAAGCGCCGCAGCGGCCAGCAAGCTAGGGAACGCGCCGAGATTGAAACGCGCAACGGTGTAGGAACCGCCGCCGGAGGGATACGCCGCGATGGTTTGCCGATAGGAAAAATAAACGATCACCAGCAGCGTAATGATGGCTGCGCTGATCGGAATGATGTAATGCACGCCGAGCAAGCCCAGCGGGATCAGCAGGCTGAGCGCGGCTTCCGGACCGTACGCGGCAGAACTCAAGGCATCCAGGCCAAAAACTGGGATGCCGGCGCCTGGACCAATCTGTTCGGCGCGCTCTTCACTGGTTCTGATCGGTTTCCCGACCACTAAGTCCAGGATGTTCATGGGCTAGTTGCTCCGGAAAATCTAGTGTCGGTCCGAGACCTCGCGCGATCTGGATCGTCCATTTGTGCTGATTCGCGTGGCAAAGTCAATCGGCTGCTCAGCGTATCTGGCAGACCCTACCTCCAACGAAACAGCTGCACGGCGAGAACAAAGGAAACCACCAGCCAGGCGCTCAACACCGCCAGTTCACTGCGCAGCGAAACAATAGCCGCGCCTTCCAGCATCACGGAGCGCAGCGCATCAACCGCGGCGGTGAGCGGCAGCGCATGAATAATCGGCTGCACAATATCTGGAAAGCGGCGCGCCGAAAAAAACACGCCGCTGAGAATCCACATGGGCAGCATCACCGCGTTGGCCACTCCGCTAGCCGCTTCATTGGTGCTGAGCCGGGCGGAAATCAGCAGGCCCATGGCGCTGAACGAAACCGCCGACAGAATGCAGATCACCACAATCGCCGCCAGCGTGCCGCGCACCGGAACGCCAAAAACCAGATGCCCGAAACCGACCAAAATCGAAATGTCAAACACCAGAAACAACAAGCGGGAAACGAGGAAAGACATTAGATATTGCGTGCGGGACATCGGCGAGGCCACCATGCGCTTGAGAAGCTTTTTCCGCCGCGCATCGATGATCGGGAAGCACACGCCCCAGATACCATTGCCCATGATGTTCATGGCCAGCAATCCCGGCAAAAGAAAATCGATGTAGCGCGAGCCGGCTTCGGTCTCGAATTGGTCCGTAGTCCGCACCGGGTCGCTGCGACCGGCGGCACGCTGCACGCTGTCGTCTGTAAGAGCGTGTGCGGAGCGGCCGTCTGGATTGGTGGGGTCAAAACGATAAACCACTTGAGTGGCTGAAAGCGGAATCACCACTAGCGCCACTTTGCCGGTAGCTAAATCGCGCTCCGCAGTTTGTTCGTCGCAGACCTCGGCCGAGAGACCCGGATTGTGCGCGACGGCGTTGGCGATACTCCGTGAGTCGGCGCCGCGCTCGACAATGGCAATTTTGATGACGTCGGGCGCGTGATTGCGAAAGGCGATGCCGAGACCGGTGGCCAGCAGAATCGGAAAGAACAGCGTCCAGAAAACCGCTTCCGGCTCGCGCCAAAATTCTAGAAAACGAATCTTCGTCAATTGGTAGAGCGGGTGCCCGAAGATGGAGGAATTATTCATCGCGCAGGTGTCGTCCGGTGAGAGATACAAACACATCTTCCAAAGTCGCCGAATGCGTGCGCAATTCGGTGAGCGGTATGCCGTTCTCGGCTAATTTATCGAGCAGGGCTGGGAGGGTGTGGTGCAACTCCGCAACCTGCAATTGCGTAAGATTCCCCAAGGAACTGACGGCGCGCACGCCCTGCAATTGTTTGAGAGTAGCGGGATCGAGCCCCGCGCCCGCAGTGGCGTATTCGACGAGTTGCTCGACGCCCAGTGACGCGATCAACTGCCGCGGCGTATCCAGCGCGATGACGTGGCCGCGATCCATGATGCCCACGCGGTCGCAAAGTTTCTCCGCTTCGTCCATATAGTGCGTCGTTAGCAGGATCGTCCGGCCGCTGCTCTTCAATTCGTTGATCAGGTCCCACATCTGGCGGCGCGCTTGCGGATCGAGTCCCGTGGTGGGCTCATCGAGAAATAAGAATTGCGGATCGCCGATAAGCGCGCAAGCTAGCGCCAGGCGCTGTTTCTGTCCGCCGGAAAGCTTGCCGACCCGCGCGTCGCGCTTCTCGTCGAGCTGCACCATTCGCAAAAGTTCGGGAACTTCCAGGCTGCGGCGGTAAAAACTGCGAAACAAAGCCAGCGTTTCCGAAACGGTGAGTTTTTCTGAGAACGTGGTTTCCTGCAACTGAATGCCGAGGAGTTGGCGCAGTTCGCTGGCTTGCGTACGCCAGTTGCGGCCCAGCAATTCCACGGAACCGCCGTCCGGATCGAGAAGACCTTCGCAAATCTCGATGGTGGTCGTTTTCCCTGCGCCGTTTGGGCCAAGCAAGCCAAAACATTCGCCGACGTAGACATCCAGATCAATGGAATCTACCGCCACCAGTTGCTCGTAGACTTTGCGCAATTGGCGGATTTTGAGCGCGAGTGGTGCATCGGCGAGCGTCATAGGGGCATTTATTATTCCCGATGAACTTGCAATGCGCCATCACTTTCCGCCTGGCGGAACGGACTTATGTTGCACTTTGCGCAGCGGCTTGCCACACTTTAACGGAAATTAATGTTTCGGAAGGCTGAGGCAAATCATGAATCGTAAACTTTTCGTCACAACGGCGGCAGCTGCGATGTTGGCGGTGGGAGCCTTGGCGGTAAGACATTTGTCCGCTGCTCCGCCCCAGGGCGCCTCTGGATATCACGTGATCAAAAGCATTCCGCTCGCTGGTGATACAGGCTGGGATTATCTGACGGTGGATGCCGCCGCGCGGCGGGTGTACGTATCGCGTGGCACGCACGTGATGGTAGTAGATGCCGACACCTACGCGCTTGTCGGGGACATTCCCGATACGCAAGGCGTGCACGGAATCGCTATCGCCGCGGATTTAGGTCGCGGATTCACCAGCAACGGACGCGCCAACACCGTCACGATTTTCGATTTGAAAACACTGCAAACATTAGGAACGGTGAACGCTGGAAAAAATCCCGACGCCATCGTTTACGACGGCGCGACGAAACGCGTGTTCACGCTCAACGGCGCAAGCAAAGATACGACGGCGATCAACGCGGCTGATGGCAGCGTGGCGGGCACGCTGGCCCTTGGCGGAAAGCCGGAGTTCGCGGTGGCCGACGGCAAAGGAAATATTTACGTAAACATCGAAGACACTGCGGAGCTGGTGCAATTTGACGCGCAGACGTTAAAAGAATTGCATCGGTGGCCGCTCAAGCCCGCCGAAAGCCCGACTGGTCTGTCAATGGATTTGGTGCATCGCCGCTTGTTCTCCGGCTGTGAAGGAAAAATGATGCCGGTGCTCGACGCCGACAGCGGAAGGATTGTAACCACCGTTACGATTGGCGATGGCGTGGACGCTACCGCCTTTGATCCCGGCACGCAACTGGCATTCGCCTCCAACGGCGAAGGCACGTTGACGGTGGTCCATGAAGATTCCCCGGACAAATTTACCGTGCTGGAAAATGTGCCAACGAAGAGAAGTGCGCGGACCATGGGCCCAGACCTGAAGACACACAATATTTTTCTGCCGGCGGCGGATTTTGACCCGCCGGCTCCAGGCGAGCGGCGCGGCAAGATGAAGCCTGGCTCGTTTGTGCTGCTGGTGGTCGGCAAGTAGCCGTCCGGGGAGAATTGAGTCTGCTATAATCGCGCGCAATGGCTGCCCACGAATCGTCTTCGGCCAAGCGTGCTCGCGATCCGCAGCGGGCTGCGGAAGCGCCGCGCTTTATTGTGATCGAGGGGCCGCTGCGCGTCGGCAAAACCACCCTGGCGAAAATACTGGCGGAGAAGCTGCACGCGCGCCGCGTTTACGATTGCGAAGACAATCCCTTTCTCGCCGACTTTTACAAAGAAGAGCCCGGAGCCGCCCTGCGCGCGCAGATGTATTTCCTAATGGAGCGGCAGAAGCGGCTGCGCGAGGCGCTGGCGGTGGAATCACCCGGTCCGGTGATTTCGGATTTTTTAATGGAGAAAGACCGCATTTTTGCGAATTTGAATTTGGACGACGAGGAACTGAAGCTCTACGAACGGTATTACGAACTGCTGAGCGCGGGAATTCCCGAGCCGGACCTGGTGATTTATTTGCAAGCCAAGCCGGAGGTGCTTCGCGCGCGCATTGCCAAAAAGGCGTCGAAGGATGAGACGCAGATTTCTCTGGAATATATCGAGGAAGTGGCGCGCGCTTACGAACATTTCTTTTATCGCTACGCGGCGTCCGATTTGCTGGTAATCAATACCTCCGATATTGATTTTGTAGAGCGCAGCGAAGATCTGCAGCAGTTGCTGCGGCGGTTGCAAGATCCCGTTAAGGGCACGCAGTATTATTTGCCGCTTGGCAAATCCGAATAGTTTCTCCGAAAAGAGCAAGTCAAAAAACGATCTGTCGACGGATTTCGGCGCCTGGGCAAGCTGGGGCGCAGTATTCCTTCGAGGCGCAGGATAAAGCTGCGCCCCCACAAGACAATTCGCGTCAATCGGCGCTGGCGGGGATAGGCTCGGGCGTGGCCGGATGCGCCAATTTCAAAATTATGTTGCGCTGCGCGTAAATGAAGAACGCCAGCAAAATCCATTGTGCGACGAACGCGCCGCCCCAAATCGCCGGACGCAGGGCCCACGCCGCGTGATCGAGATAGTAGATCGGCGTCGGCAGAAAAAAAGCCGTGAACGGGATGCGGTCGGCATCGCGAAAGGTGCCGAAAGCCGAGAGCACGATCCACACGCAGACGTAAAAAACGGTTAAGTAGATCACGCCAATGACGAGCGGACGCTTGCCGCGACGCAGTGTCATCCATTGCAGAAACTGCATGTCGCGCAGCAGCCAGGCGATAACAAACAGCAGGCGGAAAATGGCGAACGCCGGGCTCCACTCGGTCAGCGAGTTGCGCGCGAAGGTGGCGCCGGCGAAAATCATCAAACAGGCGGTGAGCGCAGCGACAAATAAGAAAGGCGCAGGCCACGTGAGATCCATCCAGGAGATCGCTGCTTGTTGCTGGGTCCGCAGAATGCGCCGCGTGCGGTCGCGATTACGCAATTGCGCTAGCCCAAGCGAGCTAAGGATCAGAATATTGAGGGTCAAGAGGGCGGCCTGGACGTCGATGAGCTCGGCGCTCCAGTTTACGAAGGCCAGCAAAATAAAATTGATGAAAATCGTCAGGCCGAAGGTTTGCAGCGGAGAGTACAGCTCATATTGGTCGGGGTCGCGTTTGATGTTGCGGGCCAGCGCCAGGAGAAACCAGGCGATGAACAACGCGTCGATGATAATAAGCACGGGCAGATGTTGCACCGGATGACCAAACAAGGTATCGGTGGCTCCGGAAGTATTGGGATAGCGAAAGGCTGGCGAGCTATAGAGAGTGTCTCCGTCCGGCGATGACGCGGAGGACCAAGCCGTCTGCACCACAACTTCTGAAGCATAGAACGGCGACAGCGGAGCAAGACGCAGATAGTTCGCGGTGATCATAAAAATATTTGAAAACGACCAGAGCGCGACCAGGATAAAAATAATTGCTGTAGTGTGCGAACCGCGAACCGTCAGCAACGAGATTAGCAACGCAAACGCGTGCACCAGCACCGAGCCAACGAACAGCACAACATAGGCCGCGAGCACAAAGGTGAAACTTTGTCCGCCTTTTATGACGCAGAAGATCGCGAGAGGCACGAAGCAAAGGCACAGGAAATACATGAAGATGGGCGCGCCGAAGAGTTTGCCGATCGCGAGCTCGAGCGGAGAAAGCCGTGTGACGCGCTGATAGTCGAACGTGTTCTGATCTTTTTCTTTGTAGATGGCGTTGACGCAGGCGATACCTCCGCCGGCCGCGAGAATGAGCGCCTGAAGCCAGAAAAGTCCACGCAGCAGCATGAAGCCCCAGCCGGAAGGCCCCGCGGCAGGCGCGGCGATGTGCATCATCGCGAAGCCGATGACCAGCGAAAGCATGGCGGCGATGACTGCCGTGGTCACGATTTTGCCGGGTCGCAACTGCGCACGGACGTTGCGGATGAATTCTGGATTACTGAACATCACATCACCTCGCCCGTCGATAGGCGCGCGAAAAGTTCTTCGAGCGAGTCGGTTTTTTCTTCGACGCTGTAGATCGCCGCACCTGCGAGGATAGCTTCGCGGATGAGCGCCGCGAGATCGGCGTCGGAGCCGGGGAAGATAAATTCCGTGGCGCCGGAGCCTTCGAGCACTTCGCTGACACCCGGATGGGCCGAGAGCCACGATTCCAGCGCGAACTCTGGGGACGCCAGGCGAATGCGCACGCGGCGGGTTTGCCCGGCACTGCGCATCACGTCGGCGATTTTTCCGTGGCGCAGCAGCTTGCCTTTTTCCAGGATGGCCAGCGAAGTACAGATTTCTTCCAGGTCGGGAAGCACGTGCGAAGTGATAAAAATAGTTTTCCCGGCACGATGCATAGCGCGGAGCAAATCTTTCAGCTCCAGGCGCGCTTTGGGATCGAGGCCTGAGGCAGGCTCGTCAAGCACCAGCAGTGGGGGATCATGGATAATGGCGCGAGCGATGCCGAGGCGCTGCTTCATGCCGCGGGAAAGGGTGGCGACGTTGGAATCGTATTTTGTCTCGAGGCCCATCTGCGCGATGACCTCGCGAACGCGCCCGGGAATTTTATCCGGCGGGAGTTTGTAGGCACGGGCAAAGTAATCGACGTATTCCCAAACCTTTAGCTCGTCGTAGACACTGAAAAAATCGGCGAGATAGCCAATGTGCTGCTGCGCGGCTTCGGTCCGCGTCTCAACGTCGACACCGTTTACGGTGATGTGACCTGCGGTGGGCAGCAGCAAACCGCAAATCATTTTCAGCGTGGTGGATTTTCCGGCGCCGTTTGGGCCTACGAGACCGAACACTTCGCCATCGGGAACATCCAGCGTCAAGCGATCCGCGGCCACCAGTTGGCCCTGCTGGCCGGGAGGTAAATCGTATTCCTTCGTGACATTTTTTAGCTCGATCATCTATTCGTCTCCGCCAATTTCGTCAAAATACGGCGTGCATTCCATCAGGCGCGCTTCGCCGCCATCATGGACCGCGTAAGAAGAGTGTTTGGTGCGGTCGTAGGTGTTGCGCCAGAGGGAAGCGGAGCCGTGCACGCCGTCCTTATTCAGTGCGTAAAAGAAAATGTGGAAAGTGGAGAGTCTCTTCTTGTCGTTTTTGTAGTTGCGCGCGATGCGATGCAGTGCTTCGAGACAAGCTTCAGTGGGCGATTTGCCCTGACGCATCATTTCGACGATGGTGTGGCCGCCACAGATCTTGATATTTTCTTCGCCTTTGCCCGTGGAACCTGCGGCGCCAACGTCGCCATCGACGTACAGGCCCGCGCCGATGATGGGAGAATCGCCCACGCGGCCCGGCAATTTTCCACGCCAAGCCGGATGTTGTGGTGGTGCCGGAGATTTCACCTTTTTCGTTTACCGCCAAGCAATTGATGGTGCCGGTCGGCGGATGCGCCACCAGTTGTTCGATTTCCGCGCGCCACGCTTGCTTCTCCGGAGTGTCGAACAAGCCAGCCATTTTTTCGTCCCACTCGGGACTGTCGGTACCAGGGCGCCAATTTCTCGAGGTGCTGGCTTTCCATGCCAGCCACGCGAGGCGCGATTTCTCCGTGGTCAGGCTCATGTCGATGAAACCTTCGTCCACCGCGAAACGGCGCGCGCCTTCGCCAACGATCATCACGTGATTGGTTTTTATCATCACGGTCTTGGCGAGGAGCGCGACATTTTTTATGCGCCGCACGCTGGCGACCGCTCCCGCGCGCCGCGTAGGACCATGCATGACGCTGGCGTCCAGTTCCGTTTCGCCGTCTTCGTTGGGCAATCCGCCGAAACCCACCGAGGTATCGTTGGGATCGTCTTCGACAATGGTGACCGCCGCGATAACGGCGTCGAGTGTGTCGCCGCCTTTTTGCAGAACGTCCATGCCGTGGCCGATGGCGTGAAGACCATTGGCGCTCGAGATGATTACGGGACGTTTGCCGGTGAGCTGGCAGAGGCGCCGGAGTTTTTGCAGCAAGTTCGCTAGCGTTGGCGAGAGGAGTTTTGCCAAGAAGAGATGTCGCCCCAGCGGCGCCTCCGGCCAGTGAAGTGAGGAAAAACTTTCGTCGCGTCCAGAGTCCCATCCATGTACCCCTTCCGAGAGTCCTGCAGGCCTACTCGTTAAACGAGTTGTCTGCGCTATTTGTTCAACGGCTTAGCCAGCTCGATCTGTCGCTCGATTGCGTTACTCGCCGCTTCGGTCAACCGCATTACTCGACCGTATTACTCAACAACGATGCGCAGAAACTTTTTCTTTCCGGCGCGCAACAGAAATTCGCGCGGCTGGCTGAGATCGATGTCCTGGCGCGGATCTTCAGCAAGTACGCTGTCGATTTCTACGCCCTTCTGCTTGATCAATCGGTCGGCTTCGCTTTTCGACGGAACCAACCGCAATTCAACGAGCAGCGTCGCTAACTTTTTCGCGGGGCCGCGCGCCAACTTGTGCACTGGAGCCTCTGCCGGAGCTTGGCGGTCGCGGAAGACGCGCTGGAAATTGTCGGCGGCTTTCTGCGCGGCGGCTTGACCGTGGAAGTCGGCGATGATTTCCGTGGCCAGCCTCATTTTCAAATCCATGGGATGGACAGCTTGCCGGCGGAGACCTGCTGCTTGCAGCGCGGCAATTTCGGCCGGCGTGCGATCGGTGACCAGTTCGTAGTAGGACCACATCAGCTCGTCGGGAATGGACATGATCTTGCCGAACATTTCGTCGGGCGCTTCGGTGATGCCCACGTAGTTGCCGAGGCTCTTGGACATTTTGCGCTGGCCGTCGAGGCCCACGAGGATGGGCATGGTCAGCGCCACTTCCGAGGGCAGGCCGTATTCGCGCTGGATATCGCGGTGCACCAGCAGATTGAATTTCTGCTCGGTGGCGCCGATTTCCACGTCGGACTTGAGCGCGACGGCGTCGTAGGCGGTCAGCAGCGGATACAGCAGTTCGTGAACGGAGATGGGCTGGTTGTTGGCCAGGCGCGAACGGAAATCCTCGCGCTCGAGCATGCGGGCCAGACGATAGTGGCCGCAGAGGCGCACGACATCGTAGCTGGAGAGTTTGTCGAGCCACTCGCTGTTGTAGCGGACTTCGGTTTTTTGCGGATCGAGCAGTTTGAAAACCTGCGCGAGATAGGTCTTGGCGTTGGCGTCGACTTCTTCGCGGGTCAGCGGCGGGCGGGTTTCGGAGCGTCCGGTGGGATCGCCAATCATGGCCGAAAAATCGCCAATCAGGAAAATGGCGGTGTGGCCGAGATCTTGAAAGTGCTTCAGTTTGCGCAGCACCACGGTGTGGCCCAGATGAATATCCGGGGCGGTGGGATCGACGCCGAGGTACACGCGCAGCGGCTTGCCGGTCTTCAGCGAATTTTCGAGTTTGGCCTTCAGATCGGCTTCCGGAATAATTTCCGCGACGCCCTTTTTCAGGTAGGCGAGTTGTTCGTCGACGGATTTGAATGCTTGCGATGCGGGCTGAGTCATGGATTTATTTTTCGGCGCGCGTTACGCGGCGCCCGGTAATTTTGTATTGGCCGGCGAGCACCAGTTTAACGGCTTCCGTGTAGATGCGATGCTCTTCGCGCAGAATTTTTTCAGAGAGCGAAGCTTCGGTGTCGTGGTCTTCGATGGGCAACGGCAGCTTGCAGGATGATGGGTCCGGCGTCGAGATTTTCGTCCACGAAGTGGACGGTGCAGCCGGCGAATTTCGCGCCGTATTCGAGCGCCTGCTTTTGCGCTTCGAGCCCGGGAAAAGAGGGCAGCAGCGAGGGATGAATATTGAGAATGCGATTGGGAAACGCCGCGACAAAATATGGGCGAGAGCAGGCGCATGTAGCCGGCCAGGCAAACCAGGTCGACCTGATGCTCTTTGAGAACCGCGACCACCTGGCGGTCGTAGGTTTCGCGCTCCAGACCTTTCGAGGGAATCACTTTGCTGGCGATGCCGCGCGATTGGGCGCGCGCGATCCCGGGAGCGTCTTCGCGATTGCTGACCACGATGGAAATTTCCGCGCCGGGAATGCGGCCGGCGGCGATGCTGTCCGCCAAAGCCTCGAAATTCGAGCCGCGTCCGCTCAGCAGCACGCCGATGCGTTTGGTCATAAACATTGAAAATTAACATATTCGTGGCTGGACGCATAACCGCGGCGACGCACCAGACGGATCGCATGAGCGCACTCGTTCCCCAGGGTAGACAAGCGTGCACCCTGGAACTATGCGGCGACTGATTTGCACGGCCCCAGGAAAATTTCTTGGCGGCTTGATCGACGGTGGGAAACATTTCGATCAGCTTGTCCACTCTCGTCAACTGCAGGCTGTGGACGATCATCGGATGGGCCGCAGCTATGCGCAACGCGCCGCCAGCGTTTTTCACTTTCGTTAGGCACTTGACGAAGACGCCGATCGCGGCGCTGTCGGCATGGGTGAGGCCCGACATGTCAAAAATTATGCGCGTTTCGCTGGCGGCGATCATGGCGTCCACTTCTTTCTGCAGACGCGCGCAATCCGGTCCGTTGTGAATGCTGCCCTGGATGTCGATCGCGATCACTCCTGGTTGCAAAGTTCGTCTTCTTGAAATGCAGGATCACGAGGGGGCACCCTTCTCTCCCTCATAGGGAACTCGCGGATCATGCGGACGCAATCGCCGAGAGCCGAAAAAATGGAGCTGCCCCAGCCGCAGGGAAAAAGGGAGCGCGTCTCCTGGTTCACGGGCTTGTCGGCCTCGGCGAAAAAACGCAGGCGCTGGCCGGGAGGCGGGGTGGCGAACTCCTTCACGGTGATGGCGAAGGTGACGTTGCCGCTGGCTTGCGGCTTGACGATCGTAAAATGATGCAACTGCGTCAGTTGCTCGACGGAGTTGGCCTGTAGATGAACCCAATCGCTCATGCACTTCCTTCCTTCTTAACCTTCTGCTTGGCCTTCTGGCCGACTTGGCGATGCGCTGTTCGCGGAGCGTTTTGGTTGGCGAGGCGCACTTCTGCTCCGAGGCGGATACTAGGCTAGCTGCGAAGCCAAGTCAATGCTTGCCGGGAAAGGTGTGGCAACACGGAAGGTGCGGCCGGATGGGGGGACCCCCCTAGGGTTTTTTTGTAAGTGTTCATTCTGGGGGAGTTAAAGTCCTTTGTTTTGATACGGTTTTGCAAGTGTTCATTCTACTGGGGTTACGGCGATTTTATGATACACAAGTAGTTAACACTGAAATGCGGCCTAAGACGACCAGGCATAACAATCTCGCGACGAGAAGAAATGAAGTTGATTGGGTATTTGCAAGGTGGCTAAAGACACGTCTAACCAGGGAAAGTATATGGCATGAGAATTAGATTGTCAAGAGAAATATTCGATAGCATATGGGAATATCAGGATTCTCGGGTTAACCATAACGGGCAGAAACGGTTACGGCTTTATCGGCCGGTCACCGCTCGAGAGCGGCGCTTGGCGTGATGAGCTAACTTCCCGGAAGCGGCTATGCGCCCGTGGAATGGGCTTTGAGGGAACGATACTTTCTCGTTCCACCATTCGACGAGCTTGCCGTGTTCCTCGTGGCTGACCCACACGAGATTTTCCGCGACGTCGGGGGCGCCGCCGAACACAATCGGCTTGGCATACCATTTTATTTTGCCTGTAAAACGTTCGTCGCGGCGGAGCACGGCATCCGGGGCGGGACAAACGGGGCGAGATACTGGGCGTCGACGGGAACGGTGGGGACGAAAAAAGTTTCGCCTGCCAGGTTTTTTACGATGAGGTGGTCCCAACTGCGCAGGCCGAGGACGCTAAAGCCGGGCAGCCAAAGCGAGATGGCATAACGATCCGAGGCGGCGGTAATTTCCGGTTCATCGAAAAAGATCAAATAATCGTTGAGGTGCCAGCCTTCGCGCATGAGGGCCCCCAGCTAGAGGCGGCAAGTATACAAAGCTTTGTGGGAGTGGGCAAAGGGACGCTGGATACTCCCGGCGGTAAATTCAACTTTCGATCAGGGCGAATTCTACGCGTTTGCGGATGGGGTCGATGCGTTCGGCGCGGACGTGGACGGGGTCGCCGAGGTGCCAGGAGCGTTGTACGGCTGGCTTGGCGCCGCGGCCTTTGCGTTCGCCTGGCCGCCGCGCGTGGATTTGTCGCGGTGTGTGGGACGGTCGGCGTAGGTCATGGTGCTACCGCCTGGTAACGCGACTATGGAGTGGTCGAATTCGCGGTAGATGCAGCGGGTGCCGGCGGCTTCTTCCAGGGCGGCTAGAGGCAATAATCCTTCGACGAAGACTTCGGCTAGTTCCACGAAGACGCCGAATTTTTGCACGGAGATGATTAGGCCCTGATATTCTTCGCCGAGGTGTTCTTCCATGAATTGCGCGGTTTTCCAGTCCATCAGTTCGCGTTCGGCGGCGGCGGCGCGGCGTTCGGCTTCGGAGGTTTCCGTGGCGATTTCGCGGAGTTGGATTTCGGTATAACGGACGGCTTCGCCGGGGGATGAAGGGAGAAGCGCCGGGATCCTTCGAAGCTCAGGCCAAGCTAAAGCCCGGCCGCTACCAATGCCAGACTTGCTGCTTTCGGGATTTTCCAGGGCCCATTTTAGGATGCGGTGGATGATCAGGTCCGGGTAGCGGCGGATGGGCGAGGTGAAGTGGGTGTATTCGTCGAAGCCGAGAGCGAAGTGGCCTAACGGGTCGGCGGCGTAACGTGCTTGCTTGAGGGATCGCAGCATTAGGTAGCTGAGGATGCGCTCTTCGGGCTTGCCCATGATTTTTTTCACCAGGCGCTGGTAATGCTGCGGGGTGATGGCGACTTCGGCGCCGGCGAGGCTTACTTTCATTTCGCCGGCCCCGCGTCCACCGCTTCCTTTGCCGTCCCTTCCGCGTTGGTCGCGCCCATCACGGCCGCTTTTACTTCTTCCGCTGGCTTTGGCTGCGGGATTCGCCCCGTGGCGGACGGTGATTTCTTTGCGGTGCAGATCTTCTACGTTCAGGGAATAGCCGAAGGCGCGGGCTAGCTCTTCGAACTCCAAAACTTTGCGCGCGTCGGGCTTTTCGTGGACGCGATGTAGCGCGGGGATGGCGCGCTGCGATAGATAGGCGTCCACTACGCGATTGGCGGTTAGCATGAATTCTTCGATCAGGCGGTTGGCGATATTGCGTTCGCTGCGGTTGATGCTGGTCATGCGCTGCTGGTCGTCAAAGGCGATGACGCGTTCGGGGAGATCGAAATCGATGCTGCCGTGTTCAGTGCGGCGGGCGTTTAGCAGCAGGGCTAGTTCTTTCATGCGGTGGAAATTTTCCACGTGCGCGGCGTATTGCGCGCTTACTTCGGAATCATTTTCGAGGATTTTGTTTACGTTGGTGTAGGTCATGCGGGCGGCGGACTTGATTACGCCGCTGGTGAGGCGGGAGCTTTTGATGTTGGCGTATTGATCCAGTTCGATCAGCGCGCTCATGACCAGGCGGTCTTCTTGCGGCTTTAGCGAGCAGATGCCGTTGCTCAGGGCTTCGGGAAGCATGGGGACGGCGCGGTCTGGGAAATAGACGCTGGTGCCTCGGAGGCGAGCTTCCTGGTCGAGCGCGCTGCCGCTGCGGACGTAATGGGCTACGTCCGCAATGTGGACTTGCAGATGCCAGGTGTTATCGGGATTTTTTTCAACGTAGACGGCGTCGTCGAAGTCGCGGGCGGTTTCGCCGTCGATGGTGACGATGGGGAGATGGCGGAAATCTTCGCGCTCGGCTAATTCATTTTCTTGCGGGAGTTGCGCGCGTTGCGCGGCTTCGCTTAGGACAGCGTGCGGAAATTCGTACGGGAGATGATGTTTGCGGATGATGATTTCGGTGTCGACGCCGAGCTCGCCGGGGCGGCCGAGAATTTCGATTACGCGTCCGATGGGTGTGGTGCCGGAGCGCGGGAAGCGGAGGATTTCTATGTTTACGACCGCGCCGTCCAGTTCTTCCATGCGGGGGATGCGTTTGGTGCGGGCGTGGGGATTTTTTGGATCGAAGACGGGATCGTGTTGTATGAGCTTTTCGCGCAGCGCGGGCGTTAGCTCTTCGCCCGGCGGGATTTCGATTTCGTGCTGCAGGCGGGCGTCGTACGGAAGAACTACGTTGTAGCGCGGGCCGTAGCGAAAAAGCCCGACGACGCTGGGATGGGCGCGGTCAAGAACGCGGACGATGCGGCCTTCGGCGCGGTGGCGGTCGGAGTAGCCGCTGCGACGCTGAAACTTGGCGACGACGTGATCGCCGTGCATGGCGTCTTCGATGGCCACGCGGGGAATGAAAATATCGCCGTCGAGTTCGGGAACGGGTTTATCGGGGACCACGAAGCCGTAGCCGTCGTGGTGCAGGACCAGGCGGCCGCGAACTTCGTCGTGGGCGAGGATTTCTCTATGCGGGCGCGGAGTCTCGGCGCTGGCGGGCGTGGCTCCGGCTTGACCCTGGCGACGATGTTCGGGAGACGGATGTTGCGGGTCGCGGGAGGCGTGGCGGTCGGTTTTGCGGCCCGCCAGGCGATAGCGGCCGCCGGGGACTTCGTCGATGGCGCCGCGCTTTTTTAGTTTGCCGAGCATTTTGAAGAGGGCGCGCTGGTCGGACTTCCTGAGGTGCAAGGCGCGAGAGATTTCGCCAGCGGCAGCGGAATCGGCGCTAACTTGCAGAAAACGAAGAATATCGTCGGGGTTTAGGTGAGAAGGTCTGGGCATCGAATAGCACGCGAAGGCTCGGACAGCAAGCGAGCCACAGGGATTCTAGTCAATTTTTGCACGAGGATGAAACCTTTTTGGCGTTTCGCGGGTTTAATAGGCAGGCCAACGCACGACCGGCGGGTCGCCCTCCGTCAGACTTGCCGGTACCCCTAACAGGGGACAATGGGAGAGCGCGGGACGACCTGGCCCGCCTCTCCCGATTTTTTTTGGATTCATTTCTAAATCCACATTCATTTTTCGGCTCAGTTTTAAAAAGCCGTCGCTTGTGCTTACTGTCGTGGCAAGCTGGAGCACAGCATCCCTTCGAGGTTCAGGCCTTCGAGGCTCAGGATTTCAAGACTCAGGATAGAGTTGCGCCCCTACAAGGGAAAATCCTGCTGCGTTTGGGAATTGTGAAATGAAATTGACGGCGAGACAGCAGCGCGCGCTGGAGGCGATTTGCGATACGTTTGCGCCCGCGCACGATGGGTGGCCCTCGGCGGCGGAAATAGGCGTCGCGGATGCGATCGCGGCGGCGCTGCCCGATCCGGCGATTACGGGACGGCCAGAACAACTGCTACAGCTTTTGAATCATTGGGATTCGCGCCTGCATAGCCTGTTTACGATACGGCGGACGGGGGCGTTTTCTGCGCTGCCAGCGGAGGCGCGCGTTCGCGTGCTGCTGAGTTGGGCGGATAGCGCACTGGCGCAACAGCGCGGTGCGTTTCAGGCACTGCGCAAGGCCATCGGATATTTGTACGTGATGCTGCCGGGCGCGAATGGCGGGCCGAATCCGGCGTGGGCAAAATTTCAGTATCCCGGACCGCTGGGAACGCAAAGGCCTGCCGCGGCGCGTCCGCTGCGGGTTGCGGTTCCCGATCGCGATATGGAATTGATGGCGGACGTTTGCGTGGTGGGCTCCGGCGCGGGTGGGGGAACGGCGGCGGCGGTGCTGGCAGCGGCTGGCAAAGACGTGATCGTTCTGGAAGCGGGCGGGTATTACGACGATGCGGACTTTGATGGCGCGGAACTGAAGGGTTTTTATAATTTGTATGCGGACCGCGGCTTTGCCTCGACCGCGGACCGCAGCGTGGGTTTGCTGGCGGGCGAGTGCGTGGGCGGCGGAACGGTGGTGAATTATTGCACGTCGTTTCGCACGCCGGACGAGGTGCGCAGCGAGTGGGCGGCAGCTGGAGTGCCGTGGTTCACGAGCGAAGAGTACACGCGGAGCCTCGACGCGGTGTGCGAACGGCTACACGTCAATCTGGAGCACAACCGGGTTTCCGCGCGTGAAGAAGTACTGCAACGCGGACTGCGGGCGCTGGGCTGGCACGTGGACGCCATGCCGCGCAACGTAACTGGGTGCGACCGGGAAAAGTTTGCGGCTACTGCGGGCTTGGTTGCGCGATTGGCGCGAAACAATCGACGGCCAAGACTTGGCTGCTGGACGCGCAGAACGCCGGCGCGCGAATATTTGCGAATACGCGGGCCACACGCGTGCGCATCGATGCCGGCGCGGCCACCGGCGTGGAAGCGCAACGAAAGCCGGACACCGCGTTATGGTGCGTTGCAAAGCGGTGGTGGTGGCATGCGGCGCGATACACACCCAGCGCTGCTGCTGCGCTCGGGACTGAGCAATGCGCACATCGGCAGGCACTTGCGTTTGCATCCGGTTTCCAATGTGTGCGGCGTGTTCGACGAAGAAATCCGTCCGTGGGAAGGCACGATGCAGGCGATTTATTCGGATGAACATCGCCGCATGACGGGAAATTATGGCGTGAAGTACGAAACTACGGCGCTACAACCGGTAATTGCCGCGGCGGTTTTGCCATGGCGCGAACCCGGGCAATATCGTTCGCTGCTGGCCAAGCTGGCGCATACTTCCGGCATCGGCGTGCTGCTGCGTGATCGCGATAGCGGGCGTGTGAACGTGGACCGGACAGGATGGCCCGTGACGCACTACCGTCTCTCCGCGTTTGACCGCGCACACTTACGCGCTGGCTTCCATGGAGCTGCGCGCATTCTGGAAGCGGCGGGTGCGCGATTGATCTATTCTCCGCACGCTAAATTCTGCTCGTATGAACCGGGACGCCGCGGGTCGCTGGATTCTTTCGCGCGGGATATGGATGCCGCGGGATGGCGCTCGGGTCAGCTGGCGCTGTTCTCGTTTCACATTATGGGCTCGGCGCGCATGGGGAGCTCGGCGCGGAATTCAGCCACCAATCCGGATGGTGAGACCTGGGAAGCGCGTAATCTTTACGTAGTGGATGGGGCGTCGTTCCCGTCTGCGTCTGGAGTCAACCCCATGATTTCGATCGAGGCCATTGCGCACCGCAACGCCGCCGCGTTGGCAATGCGCTTGTAGGGAATGGGCTTACTGTGTGGATGCTGGCTGCCGGAAGCCCACGGGCGGTAGTTGCTGGAATGGCGACAATGCGCCCTACAACGCGTCTGAATGTACTAAAATAGCGTCCCTCAGCAGAAAACGTTGCTCTTGTCGGGATGAGTAGCGAGCCTGGTAGCCCAGACTCGTAGTCGGGTGCGCGGCCACGATGTCATGTCGTCGCCCCGAGCGAAGAGCCGTCATGCCGCCCGGAACAAACGAGGAAATTGCATTGAAACAGCGCGCAAAATTCTCTCGCCTGCATGCGACAGCGAGCCACGGCTTTAGCATCGTCGAGATGGTGGTTTCCGTGGCGGTTTTGCTGCTATTGGCGGCCGTTGCTCTGCCAACGCTGACACGCGCGTTTGCATCTTACCAACTGAACGACGCGGCCACGCGGCTTGCGGGAATGCTTAAATACACGCGTTACGAGGCGATCCGTCTAAATAAACTTGTCGACTGCGAGATCCAGCAAACCGCATCGGGCTGGCTGGTGTATGCGGACATCAATCGCAACCAACAGGCGGATCCGGGCGAGAAGCAGGACGCCATCACCGGGGTGGTGACGTTGCTTCCGTCCAGCGGATTGCCTGATCCCGGCCCCATCATAGCGTCGCTGGGTAATTCTGGCCTGACGCTTACCACGATTTCTGGCAGTAATGCGGTGGTCACGTTCGACTCCCGGGGAGCGATCACCAACGCAGCCGGGGTGGACCTCTTGTCGTTCGTGTATGTGTTGTACCTGGGGAACACCACGACGGGTATGGGATATCGCGCGGTGGTGCTGTTGCCCTCGGGCATGGTGCATGTTTGGACGGCACCGGCGGGTGGCGTGTGGCAACAAGTGAGTTGAGTTGTGCAGCAGGGTTGAGATTGTGCAGTTGAGTTGAGGATTGTGCTGCAGCGTGTACAGATGATGAGAACGCCAGCTATCAAAAGCCGCCGCGACGCAGGCTTCAGCCTGTTGGAGATGATGATGGCCACGGCTGTGCTGATTGTCGGGCTGGTGGGCGTGGCGCAACTGGTGCCGGCTTCGATACTTCTGAACAGCGGAAATCGTACGAACTCTTCTTCATTGGTACTGGCACAGCGTGAATTGGACCAGATGTCGAATCAGCCGCTGATCGCTCCCGGCTTTACGGATGCGCAGGGCCAGTTTTGCGATTTGGGCGATCCCACGCAGCCGAACCAACTCATCGGCAGCCCGATTCTGGTGGTGGACAATCGGCCGGTGATCGATTTTTCGCAGACTCCAGCCCTGGGATACAGCTACCCCGCCCCGTACATCGATCCCAATGATCCCTCGGGTGCGCAGTGGGACGTGCGCTGGGCGGTGATTACCACGGTGAATGGCACGACCATCACCAGCAAGCGATTTATCGTGGGCGTGCGACAAGTGGGAGGCGCGAGTTTCGTGTTACCTGTGACCCTGGATGCGGTGGTGGCCAAATGATGATGGATAAATGCCAGAGGCGAGGGAGCCGGGGCGAAGTCAGCACCAGCGCGCCTGGCCAAGCCGGACGCGGTTTTACACTCCTGGAGATGCTGGTCTCCATGGGAATTTTTATGCTGATTTGCGGCTCCGCTTTTACCTTGCTGGGCGTTTCGCAGCAGCGTTATCAGTCGGAATCGCAGGTGCTGAATTCTTTTGAGGAAGCGCGGCTGGGGCTGGACCAAATCGTGCGCGATGTGAACGATGCCGGCTACCCGCCGCTCAACCAATTTGAGGTCCCGCCAACGAATCCGTCGGCCTATGCCGACACTCCCGTGGCCTGGAGTCCCGGCTACACAAATAATCCGCCCACACCCTGCGTGATTGGCGCCTCATGCAGTACGCCAGGCTCTTACGGCATGTTTCTCGAGACCAATCCCACGCCGCAAGATCCCGCCGGCCAGGTGTATTTTATTCGCTACAAACTCGATGTAGGCAGCAACGGAACCACGGGCACGCTCTATCGCGGGATATACCTAAAGACTGGCCAAGATCCGTACGACACTTATCCGGACAACCAATTGGTGCCCTTTGTGCAAAACGTGCTGAATCAGGCCAGTCCGGCACAGATTGCGCAGATCAACGCGCAATATCCGAACATGTTTCCCGGCGGAAACCAGGTTCCAGTGTTTACGTTCACCTGTGACACTCCGTGGGGACCGCAGGATTGCATCACGGCAGGATCACCTTATGGCGTGCCTACGAATATTCGCAGCGTGACCATAACGCTGATCGTGCAGACTCCTACGCCGGACCCGAAGACCGGCACCCTGCGTATCGTGGAACTGACCGCCAGGGGGAGCCGCATTAACTCATTCCAGTGAGTGCGTTGCGACAAGGCGCTGCAAGAAGGCCTTTGAAATGAGCTGGTGAATCCGCTGAACGGGCCAATGTCCAACCGGGCAGATCGGAAGAAAATTTGAACTTGCCACGAAAACGGCGGGCGGAATCAGGAGTGGCGCTACTGGTGTCGTTATTTGCGCTTTTGCTGATTTGTGTGGTTGGCGTGGCCCTGATTTTGGCTTCCGGAACGGACTCGGCGCTCACGGGAAATTATCGTTCGGCAACCAGCGTTTACTACGCGGCACTGGCGGGTTTGGAGGAAGGCCGGGGACGAATGCTGCTAAAGTCGCCGAACTACTTGCCAACGGCCTTGGCACTCCCGGCTGGGAGCGCTCCGGCTGTGGGGCAGGTTTGGTACATCATCAATCAATCGCCCAGCGACCCTCCCATCGTCCCGTTGGATCCGGCATCCGCGTATGCGGATACGGAATACGCGCAGGAATTCCCCACCGCACCGTCAAGTGTGCTGTCTACGCCTTCCGTTTCGCCAGTCCCCGCCTTATCGCTGCCGGGACCGATCTACAAATGGGTGCGCATTAACGCTATCACAGAGCAATCCTTGAACCGGGACATCAACGGCGATGGAATTCTGGGCACGAACGCACTGTTCTACGATGGCGTCGTCTGAATACGGAATCCACCGGGGTGCAGGCGCTGGAAATCACTTCGCTGGCGGCAATGGCCAACGGGAGCCAACGGATGTTGCAATATGTAGTCGCTCCTCTAACTCTGACGTTCCCGGCAGCGCTGACGCTGGACGGCGGCAATGTACTCTTTAGCGCTCCGCCTTCGTCTACGTTTGCCATCAGCGGGCTCGATACAATTTCATTACCACCCAACTGCATTCCCGGGTCGAACACCTCGGTGGCTGGAATCGGATATACGAACACCGCCGACAACAGCCTGCCGGACATTACGACCGGCATCAAGAATGCCAATCCACCGGCCGGATTATCCGGGCAGCTTCACGGGCAATTACAACGGAAATGTAGCGACGCCAAATCTTGTGGCTATCCCGATACCGCCAAACTTGCAGACCACTGCCGCGCTGAATGGGCTGGTGTTCAACATCGCGCAGAAGGCCGACGTGGTTGCAAGTGGGCCGACGGATCAGAGTGTTTTCCCAGCCACCATGTCGGCCGCAAATCCGGTGACCATCGTGGTTAATGGCGACTTGACGTTAAGTGCTGGCGCTCCCATCGGCTACGGGATTCTGGTGGTTACCGGCACGCTTACGTACGATCCCAGCATCTCGTGGAACGGCATCGTGCTGGTTATCGGGACGGGCCACCTGGTCGCCGTGGTTAGCGGCAGCACTGGTGGCACCGGGTTCACGGGAGCTGTTGTGGTGGCAAAGTCATTGGCGGACGATGGCATCACTCCGTGGCCGCAACCGACTCCCGGTCCGTCGTCGTCGGACCAGTCGGGCGGCGGAACCGGATTCTTTTACAGTAGCTGCTGGATCAAAGCGGTGCAAAACCCCGTCACTTTCAAGATTTTATCGTTCCGCGAAATTCCGCAAATTCCTACACCACCCCCGTCGTAGCGTGCATATGCGTCCCGCCAGGTGTCACTCGTAGCAGTCAGGCGCGCGTTTGAGTGTTAGCCATTGCTGCGCATCATGACCAAAGATGGTCAAGGTCACGTGTTCCCGCGCCACGGTATCCAAGAGTTTCTGTGTGCTGGCGCGGAGCTGTTCTTCGTTGTCTTCCTTCGGCCAGGCTTTGCGCGCCGGAGTGAAGAGGCGTTCGAGCATGACGGCGTCGATGGCCAGCAGCACCGGCCCGGTCTGCGGCAAATGTACCAATACCGACTGGTGCCCGAAGGCGTGGCCACTGGTTTCCAGCAAACTGATCCCCGGCATTAGCTCGGCATCCCCATCCACCATCCGGTAACGCAGCGCCGGATGATCCCAATGCGTTCGCGCCACGGCATAGCGCGGATGTCCGCCGCGAGCCTGTTGATAGTGTTCGCGCTGCACTACCAGTTCGGCGTTCATGAAGGCATCGTGATATCCGGCATGGTCCACGTCGAAATGGGTGCAGATCAGGATATCGATATCATCGGGCCGCAATTTCAGATCGGACAGGTGCTCGAGCACGTTTTTCTTGTTTTCAGATGGCGGCGTTTCCGGGACGGGCGGAAAATCCTCAGGCATTCCGCTGTCGACCAGCACACGCTTGCCGTCCGTGGTTTCGATGAGATAACAAGCCGAGCCCATGTGCAGCGGCCCGGTTGGCAGCAGGATGGTGGTGGTTGATAGCTGAAAGAGGTAGAGCCTTTGCGCAACCGTGGTATTTGTGGTCATAACGGAATCCTTTCGCAAGCTGAAATCAGCCAAGACGGTCACACCGAACCGGACCGCGCAATACAGCACGGCCCTGAAGTGAGATCGACCTTGCGGCTCTACATAATTATATCATAGTCCGCTCATGTTGTCAAGGTAGTACTCTAGGCGGGCACGCGCTCAGGTCTACAGGTATCCGGACAGTCGGTGCGGTGTATGTCGCTTGTCTACATTGTCGCCGTGTATTTTCGGCGCACGGGTTTGGCGAAATGCGCCGCGCGACGGGTCGCGGTATAATGTTTGGATGCCGAACAGCTTGGGGAGTGCGCAGGGTGCGATGCACGGGACCATGCACGGAACTACTGTGCTCTGCGTACGCAAAGAAAACAAAGTGGTGTTGATTGCCGATGGTCAGGTGACCATGGGCGACCATGTGATGAAACATACCGCGCGCAAGACGCGGCGCCTGTACAACGACAAAGTGGTCGCGGGATTTGCTGGGTCCACCGCCGATGCGATTTCGCTGTTTGAACGCTTCGAAGGCAAGCTGCAGGAATTTTCCGGGAACCTGCAAAAATCCGCCGTGGAACTGGCCAAGGAATGGCGCAAAGATCGCGCCCTACGGCACCTGGAAGCGCTGCTGATCGTGGCGGACGCGAAAGGCACCTTCATTCTTTCCGGTAACGGCGACGTGATCGAGCCGGATGATGGCATCGTGGCCATCGGTTCAGGCGGGGCGTATGCTTTGTCTGCGGCGCGCGCGCTGGCGAAGCATTCAAAGCTGCCCTTGAAGGATATAGCCATGGAAGCAATGCGCATCGCGAGCGAAATTTGCATTTACACCAACGCGAATTTCACCGTGGAAGAGATATAAGTCGCATCGGGTGAAAAACGCGGCACGCCGTTTCGGCATCCGAGCAATTGTACGAACGCAGTGATATAAAGAATCGAGCACCCGATGGCCAGCAAGTCCGACAAAGAATTGATCTATATGCCCAACGGCGGAAATGGCGTGGCGCCCGGCGAAGAGCAGCAACTGCTGCCCGCGCTGGACGATATGACGCCGCGCGAAATCGTGGCGGAACTCGATAAATACATCGTTGGGCAAACCGCGGCAAAACGCGCCGTGGCTGTGGCGCTGCGCAATCGCGTGCGGCGGCAAAAACTGCCGCCCGAGATCGCCGAAGATGTGCTGCCAAAGAATATTCTGATGATTGGTCCTACCGGCGTGGGCAAAACCGAGATTGCGCGGCGCCTGGCGCGCCTGGCCGGCTGCCCATTCGTGAAAGTGGAAGCGTCGAAGTATACCGAAGTGGGTTACGTCGGGCGCGATGTGGAATCCATGGTGCGCGACCTCGTCGAGACCTCCATCGATATGGTCCGCGAGGAAAAACTGGATGACGTGGCGGAGCGCGCCGAGCAAGCCGCGGAAGAGCGCGTGCTCGATTTGCTCCTTCCGCCTGCGCCGCCCGCGTCGCCTTCTTCCGCACAGTCGCCAATGCCCGTAGCCATGCCAGGCTCGGTGGATGCCAGCGCGAACGTCCCGTCACAACACGAGCAAACGCAACGCACGCGCGAAAAACTGCGCGTGCAATTGCGCGAAGGCAAACTCGATCAGCGGATGGTGGACATCGAGGTGCGTGAGCGCGCCATGCCGTCCTTTGAAATCATCTCCAACCAGGGCATGGAGGAGATGGACGTAAACATCAAGGACATGCTTTCGGGGATGTTCGGCCAGCAGAAGAAGAAACGCAAAATGACGGTTGCCGATGCTTTCGAGTACTTGATCCAGGAGGAAGAAAACAAGCTGCTGGATATGGACCAGGTCACACGCACCGCCGTCGAGCGCGCCGAACAGATGGGCATTATTTTTATCGATGAAATCGACAAGGTGGCCGGGCGGGAGTCCGGACACGGCCCGGACGTTTCCCGCGAGGGCGTGCAGCGCGACATTCTGCCGATCATCGAGGGCACTACCGTCAACACCCGCTACGGGATGATCCGTACCGATCACATTTTGTTCATCGCCGCGGGAGCCTTCCACGTCTCCAAGCCTTCGGATCTGATCCCGGAGCTGCAAGGACGGCTGCCCATTCGCGTGGAGCTGCAATCACTTAAGGAAGAAGATTTTGTACGCATCCTCACCGAGCCCAAGAACGCCCTGGTCAAGCAATACATCGCGCTGCTGGAAACCGAGGGCGTGAAACTCACCTTTACCGATGACGCGGTGCAAACCATCGCCAAATTCGCCACCAGCGTGAACGAGCAGACGGAAAACATCGGCGCCCGCCGGCTGCACACCATCCTGGAAAAAATCCTCGATGAACTTTCGTTTGAAGCGCCGGACTTGAAGAAAAAAACGGTGAAGATTGACGAGGCCTACGTCACCAAGCAACTCGCCGATATCGTAAAGAATCAGGATTTGAGCCGCTACATTTTGTAAGGAAGCGAACCGCATGCCGCCTGCCCAGCCAAATGGCGTCGAGGTTCGTGTTCGGAGTTTGTCCGCGCGAACTCCCCATCCAGTAGCCCGTCAAATATCCCGCCAAATTGGCGTCCGTACCGTTGGAGCCCGCACCGCCGCAGCTTGCCATGTCATTCTCTCGTGTCTGTTTATCGCGTCGTTGTTCACGGCTGGGTGTGGTGCGCCTGGTTTGCCCACGCCTCCTTCGCCGCCCATACCCGACGCTGTCACGGATCTCACCGCTCGGCAATCCGGCGACGGCGCATTGCTTTCTTTTACCCTACCTGGCAAAACCATTACCGGGAAGCGCTTGACGGAAACTCCGTCTTGCGAGATTTTTCGCGGAATGCTCAAACCGGACGGCTCCGTCGATGCAACCTCTTTCCGGATGGTCTACGCCATCCCCAGCGCCATGGTGGCGAATTATGTTGTGGAGAAGCGCGTGGAATTTACCGATCCGCTCGCTCCGGAAGAGATCAAGACGCATCCCGGTGAAAAAGTGGCGTATCTGGTGCGCACTCGGATCTCGCCAAAAAAATCTTCCCTGGATTCGAACATTGTTGAAGTCGCGGTTTTTCCTGTTCCCCAGCGCATCGCCAACGTGGGCGTACACGTAACGGAAAGTGCTATAGAACTGAGCTGGCCGGCGGTGACGCAAACTTCTGGGGGAGAACCACTCAGCGATGTCAGCTACCGCGTGTATCGAGGACAACTGAATGATCCCGTGAATCAAGCGGCGCTCGACGCGGCGGCGAAAGACCTGGTCCACGTGCGATGGAAATCTCCTCTCGCGCTGGTGGCTTCGCCCGGCACCAACAGCTATCGCGACGCGGACTTTGCATTCGATGAGACATATGTGTACGTGGTGCGCACGGCCGTGGCGGAGCGCGGCGGTGTGCAGGAATCCGCGGATTCTGTTCCAGCCATCGTTACGCCCAAGGATATTTTTCCGCCGTCCGCACCGCTGGGGCTGATAGCTGCGGTCCTGGAAGGCAACGCCGCAGCAGCTCCCGTCGTGGACCTATCCTGGTCCATCAGCCCAGAAACGGACGTAGCGGGATATCGCGTCTATCGCAGCGAACGGGAAGGTGAGCGCGGGACGGCTGTGACGCCTGAGTTGGTACCGACCCCCTCGTACCACGATGCCGCGGTACAGCTGGGACATCGCTATTGGTACACCGTGACTGCGGTCGACCGCGCCGGCAACGAAAGCCCTGCAAGCGCGCCGGCCTTGGCAGAAATCGCGCAACCGTAGTCCTAGACCACGCATCCTGAACTGGGCGCGTGCTCGGCAAAGTCGTGGGGCGCACCTGGTCCGGGGATTTCGCGCGTGGCCATCATCCTGTAAGCTAATAGCCCTATGAAATTCTGCCGATTTTTCCCCACGGCCTCCGCTGCGCGGCCCGGCAATTCCTCGACTCGTTCCGCAGAAGCTGCGACGCTCCTGTACGGGTTGATCGAAGATACCGGTGTGCACGAAATTTCCGGTCCCCCTTGGGAGGCGTGGAGCCGCACTGGAGACGTCTGGAAGTTGGGCGATATTCGTTTGGTCGCGCCGGTGCAGCCGCGCAAGATTGTCTGCGTGGGAAGAAATTACGCTGCGCATGCCGCCGAGCTGGGCAACGACGTCCCAAAAGAGCCGCTGATTTTTCTGAAGCCGTCGACATCGTTGATCGGGCCGGATGAGAATATCGTTCTGACTCCCTACTCGCAGCGCGTGGAGCATGAAGGCGAACTCGCGATGGTCATCGGACGCCACTGCTCGCACCTTGCGGACTCCGCGGACGCGCTCTCGTACGTGCTCGGCTACACCTGCCTGAACGATGTAACGGCGCGCGACCTGCAGAAGAGCGACGTGCAGTTCACCCGGGCCAAAGGATTTGATACGTTTTGCCCCGTCGGTCCGCACATCGAGACGGGGATCGACCCTACGGACGTGATGGTGGAAACTCTCGTGAACGGCGCGCTCCGGCAGTCCGGCAGCACTTCGCTGATGGTTTATCCTTGCGCATTCCTGGTGCGCTGGATTTCGCGCATGATGACGCTGGAACCCGGCGACGTGATCGCCACCGGCACGCCTGCGGGCGTCGGTCCGCTGCTTTCCGGCGACTCGGTTGAGGTCTGCATTAGCGGTATTGGCGTGTTGCGCAACCCGGTGCACGGCCACACTGTGTAGTTTCATTTCCCGCACGGGGTTTCGGTAAAATACGGAACTGTGGGACGCGGCGGGTTAAGCCCGGCGTTTCGTCCAGCGCTGAGCGATGGCCTGCGCGGCGACCACGATCATCCAGGCTTTGAACGGAGTACCCGCGTTGAATGCACTGTTTTCCGACTGGAAATTGACGCTGTCGATGGCGGCCGCGGCACTGGCAGCAGTGGCCATGGTGGCCTACGCCTTTTTGCGGCCTGCCGAGGACGCGGCGGGCGCCGAACGTAAACGCCGCCTGCACCTCAATCAAATCGGCCGGATTGCCGAAGGCCAGATCGTCGAACTGGCGGAGCATCCGCCCGAGCAGCAAGCGCCACGCAAGGGACTTTTTGGTTCTGGGTCGCAGCCGCTCGCCGACGCGCGGCAGCGCCAGCTCGTTTCTTACAGCTACGCGATTTCTGGCGTTACCTACCACACTGCGCAGGACATCACCGGCCTCGAAGGGCAAATCCGTTTTGAGCGGCTGGTTGCTGGGCAGCCGGCCAGCGTGAAATACGATCCCTCGAATCCCACCGACTCCATCCTGGTCGCCGACGATTGGTCCGGATTGCGCTGAGCGCCGTGTTCTTCGCGAATTCGTCTTGTCCTTCTTGCCCGCCAATCGAGGGGTCCGTCGCATTCTGATTTTGCAGCAGTTGCGATATGCTTTGAGTCGCGGTGAGCCATCGCGGCCGTTAACTCCATGAAAATGATCTTCGCTTCAATTTTGACCACCATCCTTATCGTGGCCATGACTCTCGGCGCCATGTTTATTTTGCTGCGCGCCACGCTGTACGTTACGGCTATCGACTCGCCGTTGCAGCGGGGCGCCGCGATTATTGCCGAGCTGCTGCTGGGCGTGGTGCTGTTACTGGGCACCGTATGGCTGGCCACGCATCTGGCGGTGCGCATCTTCTCTACTGCTGAAACGAACGGCCAGCAATTCATGCTTAACGGGACGACACACAAGCCTTCGGGTACGCAAGGAGAACCGCTTGCCTGACGAAAAATCGGCAGCTACTTCGCCGGCGACTTCACACGAGACTGCGCACGAAAGTTCGCCTCCGAAGCATCATGACCGTATGGAAGAGTTGCGGCGCATTTCCGCGGAGGCTGAAGCCGGCGGCGGCGAAGAACGCCGGGAGCGCGAGCACAAAGCGGGTAAGCTGACGGCTCGCGAACGCATTCATTTGCTGCTGGATGAAAATTCCTTTGAAGAGCTTGATAAATATGTACGCCACCGCTGCACGGATTTTGGCATGGAGGAACAGCGACCTGCCGGCGATGGTTTCGTCACCGGATTCGGGCGCATTCACGGTCGGCTGGTTTACGTTTTCGCGCAAGACTTCACGGTATTTGGCGGGTCGCTTTCTGAAACCAATGCGCTGAAAATCTGCAAGATCATGGATCTGGCGATGCGCGCCGGGGCGCCGGTGATCGGGCTGAACGATTCGGGCGGTGCGCGTATTCAGGAAGGCGTGGCTTCGCTGGCCGGGTACGCGGATATTTTCTTGCGCAATACGATGGCGAGTGGAGTGATTCCGCAGATCAGCGCCATCATGGGACCCTGTGCGGGCGGCGCGGTATATTCGCCGGCGATTACCGACTTTATTTTTATGACCCGCGAGACGTCGTACATGTTCGTCACCGGGCCGGACGTGATCAAGACGGTGACCCACGAAGAAGTCACCAAGCAAGAACTCGGCGGCGCCATGACGCACAACGAAAAAAGCGGCGTGGCACATTTTGTTTCGCGTGACGACGCCGATTGCCTGGCCATGATTCGCGAGCTGCTGAGTTTTCTGCCCTCCAACAATCTCGAAGATCCCCCGCGACGCGCCTGCCGCGAAGCTTTTGATCGTCGAGACGAGGCGCTGAATTCCATGGTGCCCGACGATCCGCAAAAGCCCTACGACATCAAGGACGTCATCCACGGCATCGTGGACGACGCCTATTTCTTCGAGGTGCACGAGCATTTTGCACGGAATATGGTGGTGGGTTTTGCGCGACTCGATGGACGTCCCGTAGGTATAGTGGCCAATCAGCCGACTTTTCTCGCCGGCGTGCTGGACATCAATGCTTCAGTGAAGGGCGCACGGTTTGTGCGCTTCTGCGATGCCTTTAACATCCCACTGATTACTTTCGAGGATGTGCCCGGCTTTTTGCCCGGGACGCAACAGGAGTGGGGCGGCATCATTAAACACGGCGCGAAACTGCTGTTCGCTTTTGCGGAAGCTACCGTTCCGAAAATAACGGTGATCACACGGAAGGCTTATGGCGGAGCGTATTGCGTCATGGCTTCCAAACATATTCGCACTGACGCGAATTTTGCGTGGCCCGGCGCAGAGATTGCGGTGATGGGTCCGGAAGGCGCCGTCAACATCGTGTACAAGCGCGAACTGGATAAGACTCCCGAAGAAGACCGCGCCGCGCTGCGCGAAGAAAAGATCGCGGAATTTCGCGAGCGCTTCGCCAATCCTTTCGTGGCTGCGGAGCGCGGGTACATTGACGCGGTGATCGAACCTGCCGAAACGCGCGGCAAAATCATCACCGCACTGCGGGCACTGGAGAACAAACGCGACACGAACCCCCGCAAAAAGCACGGAAATATTCCCCTCTAAAAGCCGCGCACGGTCAGGCGCAAGACTAAACGAGGTTAGTTTCTGCGAGACCAGCCGCGCACAGCCATGATTGGCTGTGCCACTCGAGCGGAAAGTTATTTGAGCAGGTATTGTTGGAGGAATTCCACGGTGGCGTAGAACTGGAAGTCCTGGTTGGGCTTTTTGCGGTAGCCGTGGCCTTCGTCCTTGGCGACCAGGAACCATACGGGCGTGCCTTCTTTTTTCAGGGCGGCGACGATCTGCTCGCTTTCGCTGACCGGGACGCGCGGGTCGTTTTTGCCAGCGATAACGATCATCGGTTTCTTGATTTTCTCGATGTTGTTCATGGGGGCGATGTGCTCCAGGAACTCGCGCATTTTAGGGTCGCGTTCGTCGCCGTATTCGACGCGGCGGAGGTCCTGGCGGTAGGGTTCGGTGTGTTCGAGAAAAGTCACCAGATTGGACATGCCGACGATATCCACGGAGCAGCGGATGCGGGCGCTGTAGAACGTGGAAACCGCCAGCGTCATGTGTCCGCCATAGCTGCCGCCCATGACGGCCACGCGATCCGCGTCGAGATCGTCGCGCGTGGCAATCCAATCAAAGAGCGCGTTGATGTCTTTGTAGGTGTCCTCGCGCTTGAAGCCATTGTCCAGCAGGGAGAAGGCTTTGCCGTAGCCGGTAGAACCGCGGACGTTGGGATAGATCAGCGCGATGCCCATTTCATTCAGTAAATAATTATTGCGGCCGAGGAAGGTGGGCTGGGATTGGCCTTCGGGTCCACCATGAATCATCACGATCACCGGACGTTTTCCGGTGAATTTCGCCGGCGGCTTGTACAAGAAGCCGGAAATCATCTTGCCATCGAAACTTTTCCACTTTACGAGTTCGGCCTGCGGAAAATCATCCGTCTTCACCGCCGTTTCGCTGCTCGTCCAACGCTCCAGTTTCCCCGTATTAACATCCAAGGAGTAACAATCGCCGGGATCCCGTGCGTTGTTCATGGCGAAACCCAAGTCGTGGTTGTTGTGGTGCCAGCGGATGGTACCGATAGCGCCATTCGGCAGCTTCGGCACAGTCAATTCCTTGCCGCTGGCGGCCTCCATCACGTGAAGAGTGTCCACACCATCTTCATCGATCACGAAGGCGATGTGACGCCCGTCTTCAGTTAAATCGAACTCTTCCACATCCCACGGAATGCTGGTGGTCAGGTATTTCAGATTTTTGCCGGCCAGCTCCAGATACGCTAGGCGGTGAAATTCCGAGTCCTTGTCCGTGGTGACGTAAACGCCTTTTCCATCCTTTCTGAATTGCGCTTCCCCGTAAGAGACTTTCTCCGCGGCATCTCGCGGCGTGAGAGCGATTTTCTCTCCGGTGCCGGTATCCACTAGCCATAAATACGATTCATTTATCGAGAGATATTCCTCGAGCAGGATGTGCCGATCGTCCGGGGACCAATCGAGCGGCTGCCAGCCGCCGCCCGCGAGTTGTGTAAGCAAATGGTCGGTCTTGGGATCGGAGGGATCCATAACCCACAGATCGGTATCTTTGCCGGTGCGCCGCGTGGACATATACGCAATGCGATCGCCTTTTGCGGACCACGGACCAAGCAAATTGCGAGATTTGCCGTCGGTCAACAGCGTGACGTCGCCGGACTTCACATCGTAGCGATCGAGTTGATACCACTCGCCTCCGCCAATATCCTTGGAAAAGACGATGTAATCGCCGGCGGTGGGATGAAAGCGCGCGGCGGCAACGGTATCGGAAAAAAATGTGAGCTGCTGGCGTGCGCCCTCGGGAGTCTTCACCAGATGCAGTTGCGGCGTATCACCGAAGCGCGTGGAGATGAGCATCTCGCGGCGCGTGGGATGCCAATCGGCCAGCGCGGCGGCGCGATAGGAGCCGTAGCGCCCGGCGGTTTCCGCCAGAGACGCGGGAATTTTCGGCACGCCATCGACGACGAGATTTTCCGCCGGCGTGATGGTGGCTTCCTGCGCGGGCAGCTCCACGCCGCCATGAACAGAAATACCGCCAGCAAACTCATGCGCTTCATCATCATCATCGGCTCCTGCGAGGCGAACTTATGCTGCCACGTGGCACTCGACCTAAGGGCAATGGATGTAAAAACAGTATTCTATAGACAGCTAGTCAACCCATGGCGACGGGAGCTCCTCCTACGCTGAAGGCCCGTACGAACTTTTCGGCTGATTGGCGAACCAAATCCCATTCGGGATCGTCCAAGACGCGGCGCGGATCGGGATGCGCTGGCAATTTCTCGTAGTATGCCTCGAAGACCGACCTCAATTCGCGTCAGGATTGAGCCTGTTGAGCAGTGAAGCTCTGGCCGTAGGTCTCGAAGAAGAGGTCAAACGTGCTGTCTTCCATTAGCACCAGGAAAACCTCGCCGGGCGACGACACGACTCTCCCGTTGGGAAACCACGCCTCGTCCTGGAATTCCCGGCTCGCAACATCTCGGGCGGCTCCAACGATGCTGGCTAGCCAATTCTCATAGGACATCATAATTGGATCCACCATCAGCATCGGCTCCCGCGATGCGAAAATCACCGTACGTTTATACCCCAAACGATTGGACACGCAAACCGTACGCGGCCAATGGCGCACGCTCCGCGCGTGCTAACATTTCGCTGCGTCGCCGAGCGAAACATGTTCAAGAAAATCCTGATTGCCAACCGTGGTGAAATCGCCGTACGCATTTTGCGCGCATGCCGCGAGTTAGGCATTCAATCCGCGGTGGTTTTCAGTGAAGTGGACCGCAAATCCCTGCACGTGCGGCTGGCCGACGAAGCCTATCCCATTGGTCCGGCGCCCTCGCGCGAGAGTTATCTGCGCATCGACAAATTGATGGACGTGGCGCGCCGCGCGGGCTGCGACGCGGTGCATCCGGGCTACGGTTTCCTAGCCGAAAATGCCGCTTTGCCACGCGCTTGCAGCGAAGCCGGCCTGACCTTCATCGGACCATCGGCGGAATCGATGGAGGCGCTGGGGGCGAAGACCGCAGGGCGGCAGTTGGCACGGCGCTCCGACGTGCCAACCGTACCCGGCACAAATGATCCCATCGAGAAAATCGAAGAAGCCCACGCTTTGGCGCAAAGCATGGGATATCCCAGTGCTGCTGAAAGCCGTGGCGGGCGGGGGCGGAAAAGGCATGCGCGTGGTTGTCAAGGACGCGGATTTCGCGGCGGCCTTTCGTGATGCCGGCTCCGAGGCTGCCAACGCTTTCGGTGATGGGCGTATGTATCTGGAAAAATACCTCGAAAAACCACGGCACGTGGAAGTGCAGATTCTGGCCGATGCGCATGGCCGCGTGGTTTCCCTCGGCGAGCGCGAATGCTCCGTGCAACGACGGCATCAGAAGGTGATCGAGGAAGCGCCCTCGCCAATTGTCACGCCGGATTTGCGGAAAAAAATGGGAGACGCAGCGGTGCGGCTGGCGCGCGCCGGACGCTACGTGAATGCCGGCACGGTGGAATTTCTGGTGGACGCGCATTCGAACTTTTATTTTTTGGAAGTGAACACGCGCTTGCAGGTGGAACATCCCGTGACCGAGCAAGTGACCGGGCTGGACCTTGTGAAGCTGCAGATCGCCATCGCCGCGGGGCATCGCCTGCCGTTCGCCTGGGAAACGCTCACCCCGCGCGGGCACGCCATGGAAGTGCGACTGTACGCAGAGGATCCGGACAACAATTTTTTCCCTTCGCCCGGGAAAATCCTTTCGCGCACGGTTCCCAGTGGGCCGGGCATCCGGCTGGACGAAGGCATCTACGAAGGCTGGACGGTGCCAAACGATTACGACCCGTTGCTGGGCAAATTAATCGCCTGGGGGAACAGTCGCGAAGAAGCGATTGCGCGGCTGCGGCGCGCGCTGGAGGAATACACAGTCACGGGAATCAAAACGAACGTCGCGCTCTTCCGCCGTATCCTGAGCGAACCGGATTTTCTCCGCTCCGAGATTCATACCACCTGGCTTGACGAGCTGCTGCGCCGTCCACGCGCTTCCGGAAGCGAAACTTCGTGCGAATTCGATGCCGCCGCAGTTGCGGCGGCGATGTGGTACGCCACGCAGGAATCCAAGACCGCAATCGCTGACCACGCTGACGAAACCTCGCGCTGGAAATCCGCAGGCCGCCGGGAACAGGTGGATCGCCAGCCATGAAGCACGAAATCGTATTCACGGGTGCGGGCGGCAAAGAAACACGCACCGTGGAATTGCGCCGCGAAGGCAGCAGCTGGCGGGCCATCATCGACGCTAACCCGCACGAAGCGGACGTCGTGGAAGTCGCTCCACATACTTTTTCCATTCTTCTTGACGGCAAATCCTATGAGTTGCGTGTTACGCCGCTTGCGGACGGCAACCTGAGAATTCAATCTGCGCAAGCGAGCTTACCGCGCAGGTGCTGGATCCGCGCGAATGGCGTGGCCGCCATGGCACGCTGGAAGTGCAGGGACGGCAGCAAGTGGTGGCACCGATGCCGGGAAAAATCGTGCGCATTTTGGTGCAAGCGGGCGAAGCGGTGGAAGCGGGGCAAGGCCTGGTGGTGGTGGAAGCCATGAAGATGCAAAACGAGATTCGCTCGCCGAAAAGCGGCAAAGTGGAAAAAATAGTCGCAAAAGAAGGCGAAACGGTGAACCCGGGTGATGTGCTGGTGTGGGTGGATTAAAAAAAACGACCGCCACGAGCGGTCACCCGTGCAAATTCAGCAAAGCAAAATGCTTTACGGTTTGACGGGACTTCCGACCTTTGAGGCATCCTGCAATTTCCCGGCGGTTTCCATAACCTGTTCGGCGAGGTAATTCGATACGCGGGCTTCATCGCGCGCAATGGCCAGATATGCGGCGCGCAGGAGCTGCTCTTTGCGATTGCGCAGTGTGTCGCGAATGGTTTGTTGCACCTGCGGATCGGTAATTCCGCGCAACCCGGGCGATTCACGGGTAATCAGCTTCAATATTCTGACGCCATCCTTCAATTGAATTGGCGGGCTCACTTCGCCCGGCTTCAGTTGCAGGACAATTTTCTTGAGTTGCGGATCGGATTGGTTCAGGGCGGACTCCGGAACGTATCCCAAATCGCCGCCGGTAGCCGCCGAATTCATGTCTTCGGAATAGTCCATGGCCAGTTGCGCAAAGTCCGCGCCGCTGTTCAGGCGATCCATCAGCATTTTTACTTTGCGCTGGGCTTCCGCATCGTTCGTGGCATCGTCGTTCTTGCGATTGCGGATTTGCGGTTCCTTGCGCGGCGTCACCACAATCTGCGCCAGCCGGTATTGCGGCTCGGCCACGTTGAACTGCGCCCGATTGGCATTGTAGAAATCCGTCACGTCTTGATCAGTGATGGAAATTTTCGCCACCACCTCGCGGTTCAGCAATTTTTGAATGGAAAGCTGCCGCCGCAGATCACCCTTTAGATCATCGACCGTGACGTTGCGATCTTTGAGCTGCTTCTGGAATTCATCTTCAGTGTACGGGCTCTTCAGCTCCGTGAATTTGTCTTCCACTTCGCCGTCGCTGGCTTCCAGGTTCAACTTCTTGGCGCGCTCGATCAATATTTCGTTGTTGATCAACTCATCCAGCACATTGAGCTTCAGCGAAAGAGCTTCTTCCTGCGAAGGCGGCGGGCCTTCCGGATTGACGCGCGTGCGATAGTATTTTTCAACGTCTTCGCGCTTGATCTCTTTTCCGTTCACGGTGGCCCAAACGTCGGGCGAGGGTTGCGACTGCTTGTTGCAACCGGCCAGACACACGAGAAGCATCGCGGCCACCGGCATCAAAGCGCCGGCGAGGCTCAACGCAAGAGGAACTCGCGACAAGCCCAGTTGCGATGGGCGCAGTTTCAGAGAAAGGGAGCGCAAGATCAGAGGCTCAGGCGGCTTTCTTGACTTTTCCGGCGCGGATGCACGCCGTGCAAACTCGCACACTCTTCGTTGCCGTTCCGACAGCCGCGCGCACACGCTTCAGATTAGGATTCCACCGGCGCCGCCGGGTATTGTTCGCGTGGCTCACCACGTTGCCGTATTGGGGACCTTTACCGCACAATTCACACTTCATTGCCATAATTTGTTCCTGCTTCGTTAAAATTAGCCGCTTAAATTGCTTGTGTAGAAGCTCCTTATTGTAGCAGAACGCCGCACGCGCACAAAGCAGGCTTTGCGGCGCGGCCAGCGCGCTGCGAGCGGGCATACCGTGGGTCGAGACCAGTTCCCGGAGGTCCGCCGGTCGGCGGCGCGACATTTCCGAAACCAACCTCAAACAGGCATCATGGATGGCGTGAATCTCTCGCACATCCGAGCGCTCATTTTTGATCTGGACGGCACACTGATTGATTCGCAGCAAGATTTGATAAACGCCACGAACGCAACGCTACGCGAACTGGGCCGCCTGGAGCTTGCTGCGGCGACCGTTTCGAGTTTCATCGGCCACGGCGCTGCCAAGCTGGTCTCACGCGCACTTGGCCCGGGCGCGAACGAACGCGAACAGGCCGACGCACTGCAAATCTTTCTGCGCCAGTACGAAGCCAACAAACTGGACCACACGGTTGCTTACCCGGGCGTTCCAGAAGCGCTGGAAAAGCTCTTTCCGATGCCCATGGCCGTGCTGACGAACAAGCCTTTGCTGCCCAGCACGCTCATTCTGGAGTCCCTGGGGTTGACGAAATACTTCAGCGCGATTTATGGCGGCGACAGCTTCGAAACGAGAAAGCCTGATCCCTTGGGTGCAAAACAGATTCTTCAGCAATTTGCGGTTCCGCCCCACGACGGGTTGTTTATCGGCGACTCTGAAGTGGATGTGCAGACCGCGCGGAACGCTGGCACGTTGGCTGCGAATGTAAACTACGGTTTCGGCATTCACGACCGCGTCAAGTTTCCCGCCGATTTTTATCTGGACCGTCTCACCGATTTGGTTCCGCTGTTGCGCACGGAACTTCTGTAGGGCTCTTGTAACGCGCTGCGTTAGTGCGCCCGAACAAGCTCGGGCAGGGTATGCCGTGCGCCTACAAAACTCTGCGACGACCGACCGCAAATTCCTGTGTGCCGCGGAATCGTTCTCTGCTTTTTCTTGCGTTCCGTCGTCGCGCTTGGCAGACTCAGCGCGTGCTGATTGGTCTCTTTTCCGAACTCGACGCCGCGGGTGGTGTGCAACGTGCCGGGCGCCACATCGCCGCGGTGATGAAAGAGTTTGCGGACAGCCGTGGCTTTGAGTGTCGCTTTCTCTCCCTCAATGATTCTCGCGAGCTGCATCGCATGAGCGTTGGCGAACGCGAATTTGTCTTTACCGGATGCGAACGTAGCAAAACACGGCTCGCCGCCACGGCGGTTCGCGCCGCGCGCCGCCACGCCAAACTCGTCCTGGCCGGGCATCCCAATCTCGCGCCGGTGGTGCAAGCCATGCACGTCGTCTCGCCGCGGATGAAAACGATTGTCTGTACCCACGGCCTGGAAGTTTGGGAACCGCTTTCGCCGTTGCGGCGGCGCGCGTTGCGCAAAGCCGATTTGGTATTGGCGCCGAGCCAAAATACGGCGGACCACGTCGCGGCCATACAAAATGTTCCCAGAGAGCGCATCCGAGTGCTTCCGTGGGCGCTCGATCCGCAGTTTGAAGCTCTTGTTGCGCAGCCGCGCGTCCCGCTGCCCGCGAATTTCCCCCGCAGCCCGGTGATTTTTACCGTGGGCCGCTGGCTGGCCACCGAGCGTTATAAAGGCATGGACACGCTCATCACCGCGCTGCCGCGTCTACTGACGCGGTGGCCCGAACTGCAGCTTGTCCTTGCGGGTGAAGGCGATGACCGCCCGTGGCTGGAAGAGCTCGCCGAAAAAAACGGCATTAAGCGGCACGTCCAGTTCCTCAGCAAATTGAGCTATGCCGAATTGGCCTCTTGCTACGCTGCGTGCGATATTTTTGCTCTACCCAGCCGCGGCGAGGGCTTCGGCTTGGTCTACTTGGAAGCCATGGCTCTTGGCAAACCGGTGATCGGAGGAGCGCATGGAGGGGCGCCGGAAGTGATTCAGGATGGCGTTACCGGCTATCTGGTGCAGCATGGCGACGCCATTCAACTTGCCACCTGCATCGAGACGCTGCTTTCCGATCCGGCCCTGGCGCACAAAATGGGCGAGCGCGGCCGCGAGCGAGTCGAAAACGAATTTCGCTTCAGCGTCTTTGCCAAATCCCTGAAGAAAATTCTTCGCGAACAATGCGGATCCTGAACGTCACTGAAACTTACGCTCCTTTTCTGGAATTCGGAGGACCGCCCGTCAAGGTCCACGCGCTCGCTCAGCGTCTGTCGCAGCGCGGCCATCAACTCTCTGTGCTTTCCGCCGACTGGGGCATTGAGAAGCGTTTGCCCTCGCTGCCCCCGGACGTCCGCGCCGAGCGCTCGCCCTTCGGCTGGCGCTTAACGGAGAATGGCGTGCCAACTATCTACCTCCCCTCGTGGCTGCGCTATCACGCCATCAGCTGGAACCCCGCCGTGAAGCGCTACTGCCGCGCGCGTCTGCAGAACTTTGACATCGTTCACATTTTCGGTCTCTACGACTTGCTGGGCCCTGCGGTCGGCGCTATCTGCCGCAGCAAAGGCCTGCCCTACGTAGTCGAGCCGATTGGGATGTTTCTTCCAATTGTCCGAAATTTTTGGATGAAACGGATGTATCATTCGCTGCTAGGCGGATCACTACTGCGCGGTGCAAGCGCCATAATCGCCACTTCGCAACAGGAAGTCGAAGAATTGGCCGCCGGCGGGTTGCCACGAGAAAAAATCGTGCTGCGCCTGAATGGCGTTGCGGCACCCGCCACCTGGCCCGTGCCAGGAGCGTTCCGGGCCCTTCACGAGATTCCGCGCGACGCGAAGCTTGTCCTGTTCCTGGGGCGTCTTTCTACTAAGAAGAGTCCGGACTTGCTGCTCGACGCCTTCGCACAATTGCCCGATCACTTCGGAGGAAACGAAGTGCATCTATCGTTTACCGGACCGGATGAAGGCGGGGTCCGCCACCGCCTGGAGCAAGTCTCCGCGCAGCTTGGGGCTTCTTCGCGCATTCATTTTACCGGACCGGTGTTTGGCGAGGCGAAGTGGTCTGCTTACCGCGACGCCGATGTTTTTGTGTTACCCTCGCAAAACGAAAATTTTGGCAACACCGCCGCGGAAGCGGTGGCGGCTGGCACGCCGGTGGTTGTCACACAGCAATGCGGCATCGCTCCGTTGTTGAAAGACCGCGCCGGCTTGGTGGTGCCGCACGATGCCGGCGAACTGGCGAACGCGGTCGCGCGCCTGCTTACGGATGCGCAGTTGCGCGAACGTTTTAAGAACGGTGGTCAGGTCGTCGCTGCCGAGCTCGGATGGGACGCGCCCGTAAGCCAGCTGGAAGAATTGTACGGACGGCTCATCGCCGGTAAGCCACCCGTACTAACGCGGTAAGGTCGACGGGGTAAGGTCAGCACGGTAACGTCGCTCGCATGGAGTCGCTGGTTGCCCAAGGATCGTCATAGCGTGTTTCGCACCGCTTGGTGGAGTACCAACGTTCTACTCGCGTTGGTCTTCGCTTCATTAATTTATTCCGCCGGCTGGGAATACTCCGTGCGCCAGTATCTCAAGGGTTTCTCGGACGCTGTCGTTCCTGCAGCTGCCAGCCCCGAACAAAAGGTCGAAGCCATTCTCACCTGGATGCGCAGCGGCGCGCCGCGTCCTGTGGCGGCAAATCCCGAAGGGCTTTCGAAACGCGATCCCGAAGCCACGCTCAACTATCAGCAACTTCTCGCCGTCTGCGGCACCGCCACCAACGCGTTTCTCAACCTTTCCCGCAGCACCGGACTCACCGCGCGCCGCTTGCTCTTACTCACTCCCGACCGCACCACAAAACACGTGGTTGCCGAGGTCCTGCTCGACAATCGCTGGATTATCGTCGACCCCACCTTTCGCGTAATCATGCGCGACCCGCAGGGCCAACTGTTGACACGCCAGGATTTGAAGAGACCGGAAGTATTCTCGCAAGCCATCGGCATGATCCCCGGGTATCCGCCGGTGTACAACTACTCGAGCTACGCCCACGTCCGTATTGCGCGCCTGCCCTTGCAAGGACTGGGCCTGCGCCGCGTCCTGGAAGCCATCTCTCCCACCTGGGACGAAGCCTTTGATTGGAGCTTGCTGCTCGAACGCGAGTCTTTCTTCGTCCTGGTTTTCTCCGCCACCGCTACTTTATTTTTTCTTTTGCTGCGCGCGTATCTCGGTTGGTACGCCGACCAGCGCCTCAAGATCCCGCGCTTCCACTTCC
The DNA here is from genome assembly GCA_963798585.1 of uncultured Acidobacteriota bacterium. GTDB lineage: Bacteria > Acidobacteriota > Terriglobia > Acidiferrales > UBA7541 > Acidiferrum. The sequence continues at coordinate 495,141 of CAWCTJ010000006.1, read as the reverse complement.
GCGAACATTTTATTCGCGCCGCCGCCGTGTTCTTCTCGACCCCGGAGATCGAACGCTAGCGTGTGCGGAATTTGCGGCGTCGCCTTCGCTGCGCGCACCGCGGAGGCGGAATCGCGCGTAAGAGCCATGACCACGGCCTTGCAGCACCGCGGCCCCGACGAAGATGGCTTCCTAATCGCCGAGCCCCGCGCTCCGGGGCTTGCCCTCGGCATGCGCCGCCTCAGCATCATCGATCTTCCTGACGGCCATCAGCCCGTCTGGAACGAAAATCACGATGTCACGGTAATCTTCAACGGCGAAATCTACAACTATCGCGAACTCCGCGAGCGCCTCACCAATTGCGGGCACCGCTTCGCCACGCAATCGGACACCGAGGTCCTGGTCCACGCCTGGGAAGAGTGGGGCGAAGACTGCCTCACCGAGCTCCGCGGCATGTTCGCCTTCGCACTGCTGGATCTCCGCGAACGCTACGCTATCTCTCCGATTCTGTTTCTCGCGCGCGACCCCCTAGGCATCAAGCCGCTGTACTACACGCAAACCGCCGACGGTTTCGCCTTCGCCTCCGAGGTTCGGGCGCTTTTAGCGGCCGACCGCTCTTTGCAAAAGCTTTCTCAGGATGCCCTGACTTCCTATCTACTCTTCGGTAGCGTCTCCGAACCTGTCAGCATGCTCGAAGGTGTTTTCTCGCTCCCGCCGGGACATCGAATGCTCCTCTATGTTCCCGACCGTCGCCGCACGCCGCGCGCGCGTCCCTGGTGGGATCCTCAGCATTCGCCCGCCGCACAAGACCCGAAGAAGATTCACGATCTGGCTCACGCCGCCAAGCGTTTGCGCCCCTTGCTGGAAGATGCCGTGCGATCTCACCTGGTCGCCGATGTTCCCGTAGGTCTCTTTCTCTCCAGCGGGCTGGACTCCGGCGCCATCGCCGCGCTAGCCGGCAAAGCCCACCCGGGCATCCGCAGCTTCACACTGACCTTTCCCAAAACTCCTTACGATGAAGCTGATTTGGCGCGCGTCGTCGCGGCACGCTGCGGCACGCAACACCAAGAAGTCCCCCTCGATGGCGACGCCATGCTGGCCCGTCTCGACGAAGCTCTAAACGCCCTAGATCAACCCTCCATGGACGGCATCAACACTTACTTCGTCTCCTGGGCTGCGCGCGAGGTCGGCCTGAAAGTCGCGCTCTCAGGCCTCGGCGGCGACGAACTCTTCGCTGGCTATCCCACTTTTACCGACACGCCGCGCATGGCCAATCTCATACGCATGGCATTCTTCGTTCCAGCTGCTCTGCGCGCAATCATCTCTCCACTGGTTAAAAATCTAGCCGGACAAAAAAACTCCCCCGACGCCGCGAGAAAAGCCGCCGCCGCGTGGACCTATCCCGATCGCCTTCCGCATCCGTATTTTTTCACGCGCGCACTCTTCCCGCTGGGACAACTGCAAACCCTAATCGACCCGCGCTTCCGCCCCAGCACCATCAACGCCGACGGCGTCACGCTGGATCCCACCTGGCTGGGCTGGCAAGAACGCGCCTCCGATGAAGCTCGCAAAATGGAACCCATCGCCGGCATCTCCTGGCTGGAGATGCGCAACTACATGGCCAGCACGCTACTCCGCGACACAGACTCCGTAAGCATGGCGCGCTCGTTGGAAGTTCGCGTACCGCTGCTGGACACGCCGTTAGTAGAGTTTGTCGCCGCCCTGCCAGACGAAGCCCGCCGCCAACCCGACCAACAAAAAGCTCTGCTAACCGAATCTCTAGCCGATCTGCTCCCGCCAGAAATCCTCACGCAACACAAACGCACCTTCACGCTGCCGTGGGAGCAATGGCTCCGCGGCCCTCTAAAAGCCCGGCTAGCCGCAAGCTTCGCGGACCCCGCACCAGCGCTCGCGCCGTTCCTAAAACCGCAAGCCCTGACAAATGTCTGGACCGACTTCCTATCCGAAAAAACCAGCTGGTCTCGCCCCTGGAGCCTCTACGTCCTCAACGAATGGTGCAAAAAGCATCTCCAGCCGTAGTCGTCGCGTGCAAAGTATGTCGTGGTGGGGCGCGGAAGCGTCATTCATAACGAAGCGCGACGAGCGGGTCGACGCTGGCGGCGCGATTCGCGGGAACCGCGCAAGCGGCCATGCCTACGACCACAACAATCGCCACCACCGCGGCAAACGTCCATGGGTCCGTCGGCGAGACGCCAGATATTTGGCTGGCGAGGAAACGCGTGATCGCCAGGCTCACGGCGATTCCTGTTAAAATTCCCGCGGCAACCAATCGGAAACCGTTGATCAATGCAAAGCGTAAAATATTTCTCTGCTGCGCTCCCAGTGCCATGCGAATGCCGATCTCGTGCGTTTGCAGTGAGACGGTGTAGGCCATCACGCCGAATATGCCGATAATCACGAGAGCCAGTCCGATGAAAGCGAAGGCGGCCAGCACTGCAAGTTCAAATTGCGGTCCACGGTAGAACTCTTTCAGTGAACCTTCCAGCGTGCCAGACGTGGAAATCTGCACGCCTGGATCGATTGCCTGGACTTCCTGGCCCATGTTTTTCAGTAGCGACCCAGGATCGTCGGAGGTCCGGGCCATGAAGAGCCGCCAGTTATATCCCGCGACGCTGTACGGAACAAACGCCTGTGGAAAGCTTTCCCATGACGGATTGTCATAGCCGCGTGTCTTGGAATCACGAACGATTCCAATAATTTCGAAATAAGTGTTGTGCGGCGCGGCGCTGGCAATACCTGGGGTTTCAAAATAGTCTAATTTGACTTTGCGGCCGAGGGGATCCTCGTTGGGAAAATATTGGCGGGAAAATGCTTCGTTCACGACCATCACGTCTCGCGCTGCGAACACATCGTCTTCGGAAAACAGCCGGCCGCGAAGCAATGGCAATCCGAGCGTTCGAAAGTAACCATCGCTGCACATTTCAAACCGCGTCTCCCAAGTGTCTGTGTGAGGCTTGCCGGGAATAATCGTGTTGCTGATCTCGTATTGCAACGGCGGCGGTTCGGCCATTTCGGCAACCGAGGTAACCCCTGGGAGAGCCCGCATGCGCTCAAGGAGTTGCCACGTCAGCGCGTTTTTCTTTTGCAATGAATCGGCCCGGTCGGTGCTGTACGTCCGCGGTAGATTGAGTTCAAAGTAGAGAACATTGCGGGGATTGAACCCCAGATCCACGCGAGTGAGAACTAGGAAACTGCGCATTAAAAGACCGGCCCCAATCAATAGGACGACGGAAAGCGCAACTTCACTGACCACCAAAGCGGCGCGAAGTTTTCCGTGTCGAAAGCTTCCCCCAACACCTTTGCCGGTGCCCGAGAGACGCGGCTGCACGTCGCGGCCAACGACGTGAAGCGCGGGCGCTAGGCCGCACAGTAGCGTCGTCAGAATGCTCATCCCCAGCGCCAAAAAAAGGACCGGCGCATTCAGGCTAATGACGGTTTGCTCCGGGAGGGTGCCGGCGGGAATGAGCGCCACGACAACTTTTAAACCGAAGTACGCCAACCCGCAGCCGGCAAGCGAAGCCGCTGCACCAAGGATAAAACTTTCCACCACCAGCTGCCGGATTAGACGGCCTCTGGTTGCGCCCAGCGTTGCGCGCATGGCTATTTCTCGTTCCCGCGCCGTGGCGCGAGCCAGCAAAAGGTTCGCGACGTTGCTGCAAGCGATCAAAAGCAGCAGCAACACCGCCGCGACCAACACATAGAGCGTTTTCTTGAACGTTCCGATCAGACGGTCGAGCGAGGTCTCCGACACGATGGCGAAGTTATCCTCTGGAAAAACCCCGCCGGGGTTCGGCCTATGCATGCGGTGTGCGATAGCATCAAGCTCCGCTCCGGCGGTGCTTATGCTGACACCAGGCTTGAGGCGGCCCACGATAGATCCATGGGCCTTGTCGAGACTGACTGGCAACCAGAAATTCGCGTCGAAAGCGTTGAATCGTAAGGGCATGATTCCAACCAGCGTCGTTGGAGTGCCGTCCAAAATAAAGACCGTGCCGAGGATTTTCGGATCTCCCGCGAACTCTCGCTGCCACAATCTGTAATTCATTACGAATACGGGTGGGGCGCCGGAATTTCCATCTTCGAGCGTGAGCACACGCCCCAACAGCGGCGGAACTCCCAGATAGTCAAACGTATTCGCCGACACCGTCGCGCCAAACGCAAAGAAACGAACCGATTTGCCATCGTCATAAGTTGGGCGCATTCTGGCGTAGGTAATTATTTCTTCAAATACGTGATTCTGTTCGCGAAAAGCGCGAACCTCCGCGGCAGAGAAGTACTGGCGAGTTCTCTCCCTGCCAATGCTTCCTGGCTTGTCGATGCCGACCACGACCGACCTATTGAATTCCTTATACGGGACCGCGTGGAAGAAGACGTTGTACACCACGCTGAAGACGATCGTGGAAGCGCCAATGCCGAGGGCTAACGCGAAGACGGCGATGAGGGAGAAACGCCGGTCTTTGCGGAGGGTGCGAAAAGCGTAGCGAAAATCGCGGAAAAGGTTTTCGAAGTGGGTTTCCCATCGCGTGTCGCGCACTTCTTCTTTCACCCGCTCGATTCCGCCGAATTCTTGTTGCGCTTGACGGCGCGCTTTTTCGGGGCTGGCGCCTGCAGCGATATGGTCGGCGATTTGCTGCTCCAGATGAAAGCGCAGTTCTTTGTCGAGCTGGCTTTCGCTGCGCGATTTGTGGAGGAGGCGGCGGAGCCAGTTCATTTTCGCGCTGCTCCTTGGCGGAGGCTCTGATACCTAGAAGTTCTACACATACGACGGAATTCGTTGAGTGTCAACAGCAATGTGAGTCTGATCTGCTAGGGGCGAAAGCAATCGCGTGCCAGTCAGCGGAAGAAGATGCAAGGAAAGCGTGGGGCGTAGGTTGCAGAACGGATTGCCGGTTCGTCCTACTTCTTCGGCATCGGCCGGTTGTCCAAAAACGTGTAATCGCTAGGAATCGTGAAATATTCCGGATCGGGCTCCGCACGGCCAAGAATCTCGACCTTCCGCGTGAATGTTCCGCTGCGCGGATCGGTCTTCGTGATCGAGACATCCAAATCCAGTTCCGGCGAATGCCACAATTCTCTGGTGATCACCAGCGGCTTCGAATTTCCGTAAGCTCCCGCAGCCACGGACGTGGTCTCGCGTGTCCCCTCAACGGTCAGAGCGTCCATCACACTCGTCCCCAAACTCACCGACTCCATCGTCGAGGCCCGCGGCGGAGCCTCGCTCATCTCCGATTCCTCATAGACGGTATGTCGAAACGCGTTAATCCGGCACGCCTTCGTCGCAACGTAACACGTCGTTCGCGTCTTTTCCTTCGGGTCAATGATAACGAAGTTCCATCTGGCTTGCACCTCACCTGATTCCGTCATTCTCCGCCGACTCTCAAAGTAGAGTTTTCCTGAAGAGTCCCGCGCCAACATGCTCAGAAACGCGAAATGCGACGCAGACCCATCCTTGTTCGTCCACGTCACCACCGATTTCCCCGTGAATGGCTCGCCGGGCTTGGGTGGAACGTACATATCTTCTACGCCGGGATGTGCGGCCACGTCGGGATTCTTTCCCGAAGGGCGCGTCGCTGCAAAAGGTTCTTGAGCGGCAAGGAGTGAGGTGGAAGCCGCGAACAACGCCAGCGGCAGCGCCAGCCGCAATATGTGATTGCGAAGCATGGTACTACGCGGCATAGTTACCTCCAGTCTGCTCGATAATACACCTCGTAAATTACCGGTCAAGCCAACCCCCATTTTAAACAGTGCGTCTAAATCGGCAGCGAATCGGGGTGCGAATGTTGTCCAAAACTCCAGACGAGTGCCTTTCGGCCCCGGTCAGGTAGAATACTGGGGAATTCGGGAGTGCCTTATGGAAACGTTGCGTGCTGGAAACGATGCCCATGCTTACGGGGTCGACCTGAATTCGTTGCGCGAGTTCGCGGAACGTTACGCCGCTGCGTGGTGCAGTCAGAATGCGGCGAGCGTCGCTGCCCTCTACTCTCCACGTGGCTCGCGCTGTGCGAATGGTGCTGCTCCATCCGTCGGGCGAAGCGCCGTTGAAGTGGCAGTACAGCAATTTATGACCGCCTTTCCCGATTTGCAGATAACTCTGGACGACATCTTGATCGTGGGCGAGGGCGCCGAACTTCATTGGACGCTGACGGGCGTCAACTCCGGGCCGGGCGGTACGGGACAGCGCGTATGCATCAAGGGCTTCGAGGAGTGGCGGATGGGTGAGGATGCGCTAATTGCGGAAGCGCAGGCTCACTTCAATAAAGCGGATTTTCAACACCAGCTGGCGAATGGTGCAACGGCCTAACTGCAGGGTTAATCGCGTTACCGGACAAGTGCCGTACCGGGACTCCATACAATCGCAGGGGAAGCAAAAATGAGTTCGTGGAACGACCAGGGCCACTGGGAAGCACTTTGCTCCGGCGAGGCGTGCCCGATATGCTGCCGCAAGGAACCGCTGGACATCGTGGCAAAACTGGAAGCCTCATGGGTCACGATGCAAGAAGCAGCGCCAGTTCCTGGGTATGCATGTCTCGTGTCGCAAATTCATGCCGTCGAATTGCATGACCTGCCAGAGCCGGTCTCTTCCGCATTCATGCGTGACGCACGACGCGTGTCCAGGGCGTTAGCGGCGGCCACGGGGGCCGTGAAGTTGAACTACGAAATCCATGGGAACTCGCTACCGCACTTACACATGCACTACTTCCCCCGATACCGCGGTGACCAATTTGAAGGCCAACCAATTAACCCTCGGTTGGTGGCGCAGCCGGTGTACGCTCCTGGGGAATTCCAAAGAATCCGGGACGCTTTCTTAGTCGCGCTAGACTCTGCTGCAAATGGATTCAACGGGTCGACACAACACTAGATCGACGCCAACTTGTAGAGAACCCATGAGCTAAAACCGTTTAATTCAAACCAAACACTTTCCTGTCCAGGTTTGGATCGCCTGTAGCCGGTTCTCTACCGGACAAGTGGAATTGTCCCCAGTTCGTGCCCCATCAAGAATTGCTTTTTACGGTTGAAGCGATGCCGTGTACGCCGCAATCGACACGATGTCGTCCACGGTCAAATTTGTAACCACGGGCTTCATTAATTGCGTTGCTGCACCGGCGCGCGCACCGCTTTGCATGTCGTAGAGTTGCCTGACGATATAGCTCGGCGAACGGCCTGCGATAGACGGCACATTAACCAGCCCCTTGAGGTCTGGACCATGGCAAGCAGTGCACGGAATTGTTTTGCCCGCGCCTCCAGTGGAGACCAGCGCCTGACCTTCCTTGATGCTGCCCTTCGGCACGTAAGCGATGAATCCAGAGGCATCATCGCGCAATTCGGTTCGCTCCAGATTTTCTGGCGTTTCGATGATGCGTTGCCCGATCGGTTCAGTTCCGCCGGGTTCTGAAACCACGAGCATCCAGCCCGCAACGTGCGTTTTCGGAACGCTCTCGGTCTCTACTACGCGGATCCACTGTTTCGGTCTTAATCCAGAGAAGTACTCCGCGGCCTCCGCGATCTCTTTCTCGTTCGCCTTGGTTTCATTGGCGATCATCAACGCAACTGGCTTGTGACGCGGTTCTGAGCTCTTGCGCAGGCCGCTCTTAAAATCCGCCATTTGCTGAACGATGTAACTCACCGGGAGTCCCGCCAGGCTGGAATTCTCGGACGGCCTTGCCCATTAGGCAGGTGGCAGTAGCCGCATGCGAAAACATCGGGTTTCCTGCCGCGGGCAACGATATCGGGCATCGCGGGATGATGATCTGCGTGCCAATCCGGCGGGTTGAAGAGATCCTGCGTTTGCGAAACGGTGAACGCCGCTGCGCTTCCCGGCACGCGACGCAGAGTGTTGTCAACAGATCCCGCTTGCGCTGCCGCCGCATCCGTTGGCGGATCGACGGCAAAGGCCCAATACGGAATCGCCTCCTGCTTCGATTGCATTTTTGATGTTGGACTTTGACTGCGAGCAACCGTCGCGACAAAAAATGCGCTCGGGATTAGCGAGGCTGCGGCGATTGCCAGCCCGAAACGGCGGCCAAAACTGCGGTGCCGGCTGGCGCGACCGTTACTCGTGGGCAAGGTGCCTGTTGTCGTTCGGAGCTCGCGTGGCTTCACACGCTATCCCGTAGTTCATGTTGTTTGTCAAAATACATCATTAAACGTCTTTCGGCTTTTCAAACGCGCACGAATCTAGCACAGAAATCGCTGGTCGGTAAAAGCGTGAAAGACATGAGCCTGAATTGAGGCGCTCGCGAATGGAGGTTCGCCAAAGTACTCCTCCGTCTTCATGTAAACTATCTCCTCATCGGATGAACATTCTTGGTATCAACGCCTATCACGGCAACGCCTCTGCCGCCATCGTCTGCGACGGCCGCCTGGTCGCCGCCGTCGAAGAAGAACGCTTCAACCGCGTAAAGTACGCTGCCGGATTTCCCGCCGCCGCGATTCGTTATTGCCTCAAAGAAGCCGGCCTCACACCCGCCGAAATTCATCACGTCGCGGTGCCCCGCAATCCCTACGCGCGGCTCGCCACCAAACTCTGGTACGCCATGCGCATGCCTTCCTTTGCCCGCGAACGCGCCAAGGTCCTCGTAAAGTTCACTGGCATCCCGGAAGCTCTCGCCGCCGCATTCGATCTCGCGCCCGCGCAACTCTCCGCCAAATTTCACCGCGTCGAACATCACCAGGCGCATCTTGCCAGCAGTTACTTTGTTTCGCCCTTTGAAGAAGCTGCTTTGCTCTCCGCCGACGGCCTCGGCGATTTCGCCAGCACCATGTGGGGCACCGGCACGGGCAACCGCATGAACGTTGCTGGAGCCGTAGCGTTTCCCCACTCCCTTGGACTTTTCTACAGCGCGGTCACGCAATATTTGGGCTTTCTGAAATTTGGCGACGAATACAAAATCATGGGCCTCGCCGCATATGGCGAACCCGCCCAGCTTGACGCCATGCGCGAGATCGTCACCTTCGATCCGCGCTCCAGCGCCAACGGCTTCCGTCTCGCGCTCGAATATTTCACTCACCATCATGCCGGACCGGAAATGTCCTGGGCTGAAGCCGACAAAACTCCTGTCCTTGGCAAACTCTTCTCCGAAGAAATGGGCAAGAAACTAGGCGCCCCTGCGCGCTCCCCGGAAGCTCCGCTTGAGCAGCGCCATCGCGACCTGGCTTGCGCGCTGCAAGCCAGACTCGAGGAAGTCTATCTGGGCATGTTGCGAAAATTGGCCGCGCAGACGCACAGCAAATCCGTGTGTCTCGCTGGTGGCGTGGCCTTCAATTGCGTCGCCAACGGAAAAATCTTCGACGCTACGCCCTTCGAGCAAGTCTACGTGCACCCCGCCGCGGGCGATGCCGGCCTCGCCGTTGGCGCGGCCTATTACATCTGGCACCAGGTTCTCGGCAAGCCGCGTAGTTTCGTCATGGATCACGCCTATTGGGGACCAGGCTATTCGCGCGAAGAAGTTCGCCAGGCCATCGACAAGACACCGCTGCGCGGCGCGGGTTACTCCGTCGCGGAACTTGCCGAAGAAGAATTAATGAAGCGCACCGCCGCGGTCATCGCCGACGGACAAATTCTCGGCTGGTTTCAGGGGCGTGCCGAGTGGGGACCGCGCGCGCTGGGCAATCGCAGCATCGTGGCCGATCCGCGCCGCCCGGAAATGAAAGACATCTTAAATCGCCGCATCAAACACCGCGAAATCTTTCGCCCCTTTGCGCCTTCCATCCTCGCGGAGCGCACTGGCGAATGGTTTGAAAAATCCTATCCGAGCCCGTTCATGACTCTCGCCTATTCCGTGCTGCCCGAACAGCGGGAAAAGATTCCTGCGCCTACGCACGTCGACGGCACCGGCCGCCTGCAAACCGTCACACGCGAAGCCAATCCGCGTTATTGGAAATTAATTAAAGCCTTCGAAGATCTTACCGGCGTCCCGGTGGTGCTGAATACCTCGTTCAACGACAACGAACCCATCGTCTGCCGACCCGAAGAGGCGCTGGACTGTTTCCTGCGCACGCAGATGGACGCGCTAGTCCTGGGCGACTTCCTGATCACGAAAGATGCTGCAGCGTCTGCTTGATCAAGTCCGCTGTCCCGCTATACGGATCGCCGGGACTATCGAATTCCATCGAACAAAATCCCTTGAAGTTGTGGTGCTTTGCAATCGCAAAGCTCTTGGACATGTCTACGTGAAACTTGACGCCAATTTCATTCATCTCTACAGCCTTCACGTGGCAAATGTTATATGCTTCCGCGAACATTCCATCCAAAGCGTCGGAGGCCTGGCGCGCGTCCATCGTCACAAGACTGTTCGCGAAATCGGGGAGCCCACGCACCCAGGGAGAGTTCACGGTTGCCACCAATCTGCCGATAAAAAAACCATCCTCCGAAACAAGCGTGCCATTCTCCAGATTCACTACAACATTTTTCGACGCGCCATACTCCGCGATGCGCCGCAGACTCTCCGTGGCGCGCAGCAGGTCCGGGCCGGAATCTTTCGCTCCCACCACTCGCGTGCGCACGCTGGGCGAACCAATCGCGGCAGCTACATCGATCCAGCTCTTGCTGTCGGCGATAGCCTTCTCACGTTCCACGGGATCCGTGGCGTAAATACTATGCGCGTCCTCGACCGCAATATTCACCACGCTGACGTGCGCGGCGTCAAAAGCGGCGCGCAGTTCCGCCAGGTACTGCGGTTCGCGCGAAACAAAATGCGGGCTCCATGCCTCGATTTTATTGATCTTGAATTTTTCCACTACCTGCGCGGCAAAATCTTGCAGCGTCATTTTTGGCGTGCCCGGCGACTGCGCACTGCCGGAGGTTACCGGCGTGGACAGTTCGCCTGATTCCGTCGGCGTGATGAACTGACGAAACGAATACGACGCGATCGCGATGCGCTCGCGGGGAGCGGTCGGAAAATCGATGTGTGGGCCACCATCTGCATCGGCCGCTTCGCCGGCATTTTCGCCAGCGGATTCACCGGTAGCGTCGCCAACATTTTCGGCAAAGTCGAGCGCGGGGAAAAGCAATGCGCCCGCGAATACGGTGGCCAGCGTCGTCGTCGCATCCGAGAGGAATCTTCGTCGCGTTCTTGGTCGTTGTGGTGTTGATCGCGGAAGAATCATGCTCCGCAACTATACACCGACGGCGAAATCACTTCGCGGCGGCTACGGAGACTTCTTTTTCGATGGGCGCGCCGATCAGGTTGCCCCACTCGGTCCACGAACCGTCGTAGTTGCGCACATCCTTGATGCCCAGCAGATATTTCAGGACGAACCAGGTGTGCGAGCTGCGCTCTCCGATACGGCAGTAGGCGATTACCGACTGATCGCCACTGATGCCTTTACCGCCGTAAAGCTGTTTCAAGGCCTCAACGGATTTGAACGTGCCGTCTTCGTTCACGGCCTGCGCCCAGGGAATGCTGGCCGCGCCGGGAATGTGTCCGCCGCGTTGCGCGGTTTCCGTCATGCCCGGAGGCGCGATGATTTTGCCGCTGAATTCATCCGGGGAGCGCACGTCAACGAGTTGCGCGTGGGAACGCTTTTCCACTGCGGCGAGAACGTCATCACGCTTGGCGCGAATGGCCGCGTTGGCTGCTTTCACTTTGTAAGTGGTCGCCGCGACAGCCGGCTTTTCGTTGGTGAGAGGGCGCTTTTCTTCCAGCCATTTTTTGCGGCCGCCGTTTACGATCAAAACCTTTTCGTGACCGTAGTATTTCAATTGCCAGAAAGCCCACGCCGCGAACCAATTGTTGTTGTCGCCGTAGAGAACGATAGTGGTCTCCGGCGAAATTCCGGCTTTGCCGAGCAACTCTTCAAACGCCTGCGGATTCGCCAGGTCGCGGCGGATGGCGTCTTGCAATTCGGTTTGCCAATTCCAGGAGATGGCGCCGTCGATGTGGCCTTGGTCGTAGGAGGTGGTGTCGACGTCGACCTCCACAAGGCGAAGTCCAGGATCTTTGGCGTGCGCGGCAATCCATTCAGTGGTGACAAGAACTTCCGGGTGAGCGTAATCAGACATGATGTTTTCCTTCCTTCCAGATTGGTTGGGAAAGAGTAGCGCAGCTTGGCGGGTAAATCACCCTCTTTTTAATCGGGATTCCGGTTAGCACCGCGCTTTCTCTCATTTCCGAATTTAACCTCGTATTATCAACATTTTACGGATGGCCTGGGGCCGGAGATTCAAGTGGCGATTTCCAGCTTGCCGTCCTTGGTCTCCCATTCGATGCGCACCAGCCAGTCAAAGTGCATACCCTGACTTTGCAACCAAGCCTCGAGCGCCTCGCGCGATTCGGCGCGAAATTCGGCGAACATTTTGCCTTCGAGCATGTTTACCAGCACGCGTTCGGCGCGCGCGGGGCCGCCCTGTTGCATGCGCTCGGCGAGATTTTCCGCGCCCTGGCGCGTCAGGCAGGCCAGGGTGTGTTGCGTGAAATAGCGTGGCATCGGCGTCCTCGTAGATCGACGGAGGTGGAACGCGAAGTCTAGCAAGATGGCGCGAAATCCCAAAATATTCGACCGCATTGCCGCGTCTGCCGAAACCCGCTGTACCGGAAGGTAGGTTCTGGAACGACACATGCGCGGCGGACGAAGAAATGCCGGACGAGGAACGGTTTACACTGAACGGTAATTGCTGGGGCGGAGGCAAGAGATGAAAGGGATGCTGTTTCTGGTGCTTACGGTGGCGCTGGTGACGTGTGGCAGCGCGTCGGCGGTGCCGCAACAGCATACTTCCACCCTGGAGGGTTTGGTGCTGGGGCCGGACAATAAACCGGTGGCCAATGCGAGCGTGACGTACCAATCCGGGGGAGGCATTGCGCCACACGTGATACGCACGGACGGTGAGGGGAAATTCTCCGTGCCGAAATTGCGTGCGGATATCTACGACGTGCGAGCATCTGCGCAGGGTGTCTATTCGGACTGGAAGAAGAATGTGAATCTGCGGCCCGGGCAGATCACGACGCTGATCCTGCGCCTGACGCATGCGCCAGAAGTGCCGGCAACGCCTCCGACCACGAATCCGACCGCGCAACCGTAGAGAAGCTAGACTGCTTGGTGGTAGGAAGTCCTCGTTGCAGCTCCTCGTGCTGAAGATATTCCCAATTTGGGATGGGTGTGAGATGTGTGACCCGCGAAATCGCAGGGGACACCCCCCTCTGGGTTTTTTGTAAGTGTTCATTCTGCGGGATTTAAAGTTCTTTAGAATGAACACTTGCGTAAGTGCGTATTCTAAAGGAGTTACGGCACTTTGATGTTGACTAGAAAGGTACGGGGAATGGACCACGCGGAGGTTCAGGATGGCGCGGTTTCGGACGACGGAGGGATGGAGAGCGGATTTCACAGGGAATGATAGCGTAACTATAATATAGTGTCAAGAATTATTTATTAGTTATTCAAACGATGAGCAAGGACGGCGGAATCAGGAGTTTGAGGGCTTCTGTTTTTTTGGCTGGCAAAGACTGCCAACACGACGTTCTGATTTCCAGATTCTTGCATCAGCGCATGCCGCCCGGTAGATATTTCATCGATGATAAGTAGGACCACACGTGCGTGGCAGCCCTCTGACGGACATGCTCTTGTTTGTGCGGAACTTTGCGCGGGACTTTGCGCGGAACAACGAATTGGAGATAGAGTGCATCTGGGTTGACGAGTCTGCAACAGTAACGCCTGAAGGAGATAGTGATGAAGCGTGCCCTGGCTGCGCTGTTTCTCTTGTTCGTGTCGGCGTTGTTCCTCTCCGCCCAAGATAAGAAGTCCACGACGGTTGCGAAAAATGAGGCTGCGCCAGGAGCCCGGCGCGACGCTTCCGCCAGCGAGGAGCGTGGTGCGGCGGAGGCGACGGAGAAGTTGCCGGTGCGGCGCGTGGTGCTTTACAAGAATGGCGTTGGCTATTTTGAGCATCTGGGACATGTGCGCGGAAGCCAGGAGGTGCACATTGATTTCACCAGCGCGCAGCTGAACGACGTATTGAAGTCATTGACGGTGCTGGATCTGGATGGCGGGCGAATCAGCGGAGTGGATTACAACTCCGAGGCGCCACTGGCGAGGCGATTAGCTACTTTGCGACTAGCGCTTGGGGAACGACCAACGGTATCCGAGTTTCTAGGGGCATTGCGCGGGGCACGAGTGGAGGTGCGCAGCGGCGCGGGGCCGGCAATAACGGGGAAACTGCTGAGTGTGGAGCGGAAAACACGGAACGCAACGAATTGGACGGTGGAGACGGACGAGATTTCGTTGATCAGCGATTCCGGTGAAGTGCGGACGGTGGATTTAAATCCTGCAACCAGCGTACGGATCATAGACAAGGATTTGCAGGTGGAGGTGGGGCGTTATTTGGGGCTGATTGCGTCTTCGCGGGATCAGGATGTGCGGCGGATGACGATTTCGACGACGGGCAGCGGTGAGCGGAAACTGTATGTGAGCTACATCAGCGAAGTACCCATCTGGAAGACGACATACCGGATCGTGTTGCCAACAAAAAGTGACAAGAAACCGCTGCTGCAAGGCTGGGCGATTGTGGACAACACGGTGGGGGAAGATTGGAACGACGTGGAATTGTCGCTTGTGGCGGGAGCGCCGCATTCGTTTATCCAGCAGTTGTCGGAGCCATTTTATGGGCGGAGGCCGGTGGTGCCGCTGCCAGAGAGCGTGCAGCTTTCGCCACAGACCCACTCCTCGGCGCTTTCTGGCGGGAATGGCCGACTGAGCGGGGCGATCACGGATCAGTCTGGCGCGGCCGTCGGTGGCGCTTCCGTAGTGCTCAAGGATGAGAACGGCAGCATAGTGGCACAGACGACCACGGACAGCTCCGGGCAATACTCCTTTTCATCGCTGGCGATAGGGAGTTATCGCGTGGAAGCGGACTCGACGGGGTTCAAGAAAAATGTCGTCGCTCAGATGAATGTCGCGCCCGGAGATAACATCCTCAATTCGCAACTACAAGTTGGCACCGCAACGGAAAGTATAGAAGTGACGGGCGAAGCTGTGGGGTTGAACACGAGTACGTCAACACTCGGCGCGACTTCGGGATTGCGGCCGGTAGCGCATCGGGCGCACGTGTCAGGCGGAATCGGCACTGGGTACGGCGCTGGAATAGGCGCGGGAGCAGGTGGAGGGATTTTCGGGGCCGAAAATTTTTCGATTGCCAACCTTGAAGAAGCGCGCGCCATGGCTGCGGCGGCAGCGAACGGCCAGGGACTGGGCGATCTGTTTGAGTACAAATTGAAGGACCGAGTATCGCTGAAGAAAAATCAGTCCGCGCTAGTGCCGATCGCGCAGACGGACATTCAAGCAGACAAAGTTTCATTGTGGAGCGGGGTTAGCGGGTCTGGACGGCCACTGCGGGCATTGTGGCTGAAAAACACGAGTGATTTGACGCTGGATGGCGGCAGTTTCAGCGTGCTGGAAGATGAGGTGTTCGCCGGGGAAGGGTTGACCGATGCGATCAAGCCGGGGGACCGACGGCTGCTCTCGTATGCGACGGATTTGGGGCTCCTGGTGGAAGCGCAAAGAAGCACCGAGCCGCAGCACATCACGCGCCTGAAAATCTCCAAAGGGGTGATGACACAAATCAGCGAACTGCGGGAGAAGACGGTATATACGATCAAGAATCAAGACGACGCGGTCCGAACATTGATCATCGAACACCCGGCGAGGCCTTCCGCGAAGTTGGTTTCTGGAACGAAAGAGCCGGAAGAGCGAGCTCCGGGAGTTTATCGCTTCAAGATTGATATTGCGGCGAAGGCCACGGCGACTTTGCCCATCGAAGAGGTGCAGCCGCTGCAGCAAGCGTATCAGCTGACGAATATTACTGATGATCAGATCGCGGTGTTTGTGCGCGACGGCACGATCAGCGGAGAAATGTCGGCGGCGCTGGCGAAGATTACGGCGCAGAAAGCGGTGGTAGCCGGCTTCGAACAAGAGATGGCCGACCGGCAAGGGGATATTGACCGCATTGTGGAAGATCAGGGCCGGCTGCGGGAAAATATGAAGGCGTTGCGCGGAAGCGCGGAAGAGAAGGCGTTGCTACAGCGGTATACCCGGCAACTGGATGACCAGGAGACGCAACTGGAAACGCTGCGGAAGAAGATCCGGGATACTGAAGTGCAGCGCGATGCGGCGAATGAACAGCTGCAGAAAATGATTGGCGAGTTGCAGCTGGAGGCTACGTTTTAGACGAAGCTGGCGACCGTGGCCTGCCGGCGTAGGCGAGGAGAGATTCATCGCCCCGAAATCGCGCGATGGAGAGGAGTACTTCGCTGCACAGGCCGACCCGTTCGCCCCTCGAGAGACTCGGGGTAAACAGGAAGCGAACGGGAAAGAAAAAAGCGTCGGCCTGTTTCGCTCAGAATGACGCAATAGTGCTGACGCGAATGGTGATATATTTCCGAACTCGGTTGACCTGATTCTTGGAGGAACGCTCTTTGCATCGAACCATACGCAATTTTTCTCGTGCTCTTGTTGTCGGTGTCTACGTGTTTGCTTCAGTTGCTTCCGCGGGTGCGCAAACCGTGCGGCCAGACGATGAAAAGCAACTGGCGCACGACATTTATAAGGAATTTATCGAAATTCAATCCGGGTATACGACCGGGGCGACCACTCCTGTGGCGCAGGCTGCGGCGGCGCGGTTGAAGGCGGCGGGATTCCCGGATTCCGATATTTTTCTGGGTGGGGCGATTCCGAAGAAGGGCAATTTGGTGGTGCGGTATCACGGGACGGGTGCGCGCAAACCACTGCTGCTGCTGGCGCACATCGACGTGGTGGAAGCCAAGCGGGAAGACTGGTCCATGGATCCCTTCCTGCTGACGGAGAAGGATGGGTTTTTCTACGGACGCGGCACGGGCGACGACAAAGCGCAGGCGGCGGTGTGGATTGCCAATCTGATTCAGTACAAAAAGGAGGGTTTTAAACCGGACCGCGACATCATCGTGGCACTTACGGCCGACGAAGAGGGCGGCGGGCCGTACAACGGCGTGGACTGGCTATTGAAGAATCACCGGGAACTGATCGACGCGGATTTCGCGCTGAATGAAGGAGGCTGGGGCGAATCGCTGGACGGGAAAAAACTCTCGAACGATCTGCAAGTGAGTGAAAAGTACGTGCTGAATTTCCGCTTCGAAGTGCACAACAAGGGTGGGCACAGCTCCATGCCGGTGGCGGATAACGCGATCTACCACCTGGCGTTTGCGCTGACGCATCTTTCGGAGTTTGGCTTTCCGCTGAAGACCAACGAAGTGACGGCGGCTTATTTCCAGCAGATGGCAAAAATCGAAAGCGCGGCGATGAAGGATGATCTGGCCAAAGTAGCGGCAGGTTCGCAGGAGGCGATGCAGAAGGTGGCGGCCGCTTCTCCGGTGTGGAACGCCACGCTGCGCACGACGTGCGTGGCCACGCAACTCGAGGGCGGTCACGCGATAAACGCGTTGCCACAGCTGGCGGCGGCCAACGTGAACTGCCGCGTGTTACCGGAAGACTCCGCGGAGTACGTACTATCGACGCTGAAGAAGGTGGTGGCCGATGAGCAGGTGAGCATCACGCCCATGTCGGACTTCGGGGCAGGGCCCGCTTCGCCGATGCGCGCCGATGTGCTTGCCGCGGTGAACAGTACAACGCAGAAAATCTGGCCGGGTGTGCTAACGGTTCCCATCATGGTGGTGGGCGCGACGGACGGGCGATATCTGCGCGTTGCCGGAATTCCCACGTACGGCATTCAGGGATTTTTCTTCGACCGCAACGATATCCGGTTTCACGGGCGCGATGAACGCATGGCGGTGCAGTCTTTTTACGAGGGGCAGGCGTTTCTTTACGATTTGGTGAAGGCACTGTCGCAGCCGGGGAAGTAGGCGATGCAGTGTAGTTTGCGCGTCAGGTCCTAGGGGGCGTGTGGGCGATGGCGCAGGTGTACTACAACCCTGGTACTGGATGGAATGAGTCTGGCGGCCCATTGAGATGGCATACCGGGGCGAGTAATGTCTGAAGAACGGGTTGGGGGCCGCGCGGGGACAGCGGCTCCGCAAGGGGTCGTGTGCGAGCTACCCAACCCGCCACTTTTTCTTCCCTCTGAATGTAGGCAGATGTAGGGTTTGGCCTCGGCTTTTGCCGGGGCCTTTTTTTTTGGCAATCGCCGAAAAGCTGGAAGAGGGCACAGGCAGGAGTGCGCCCTACGGGTGTAAACCTGTGCTACAAAGGCCATGACCTTGCAATTCCAAGTCTAAGCGGGATTTTGTTGACCTGTAAATGGCTTTTTTTGTGTTATTTACAGGCGGATGGGGTCGGGGGATCCGGGCGGTGTCTGGAATTTCGGACGGTTTGGGGGGATGGTGGGGCAGAGACGGAACGATTGGGGTGCCGCAGCGGAAGGTGCCCGCCGGCCCTCCAAGGTCGGGCCAAGCAGACGGCGGCCGCTACAACGGCCCGGAAAAAGCGGGCGCAGAAAAAGCGCCGGGACCCTTCGAGGCTCAGGGCAAGCTGAAGCCCGGCCGCTACAGGGCCTGGCGTTGGCGTTGGTGGCGGGATTGTTGAGCTTGTTCGGGGCGACTCCGGGGCTTGCCGGGGGCGTGCGGCTGGGGGCGGATACTGCGGGAGCGTTTGAGCGGTATGTGCAGCTTACGGATGCGCGGAATGATTTGGAGTTGCGGCGTGGGACTGGATTGCTTTGGATTGACTCGTTGCCGGATGGGGAACGCGCGGCGGCTTACGAGCGGTTGCGACGCGGGGACGTTGAGGTGCAGAAACTGGAGACATTGGATGGCGGGGAGGCGATTCAGTGCCCGGACGGGTTGATTCATCACTGGGTAGGGGTGGTGTTCATTCCGGGGGCTACGGTGGACGATGTTTTGGCGGTGCTTGAGGATTACGACCGGCAGGCGGTTTATTACGCGCCGGATGTGGAGCAGTCAAAAGTGTTATCGCGCGATGGCGAGCATTTCCGGGTGTTTTTGCGGTTTCGCCGGCACAAGGTAATTACGGTGGTGTTGGACACGGAGCACGATGTGCATTATTTTCGCGATGCGGCCGGCTTGGCGCATAGCCGGAGTTCGGCGGTACGCATTGCGGAGGTGGAGAATCCTGGGACGGCTACGGAGCGCGAGAAACAGCCAGGGGACGATGACGGATTTTTGTGGAAGATGGAGACTTGGTGGCGGGTCGAGCAGACGGATGGCGGAGTGTATGTGCAAAGCGAAGTGGCGTCTTTGACGCGAGGGATTCCTGCAGGGTTGGGGTGGTTGGTGGGGCCATTTGTTACGAGTATTCCGAAAGAGACGCTGGCGTTTACGCTCGAGGCTACGCGGAAGGCGGTTGAGGGGCGAAAAAAGCCGTGATTACGACGCTGGGTCCGACGTCCGGGCAAGCTGGAGCGCAACATTCCTTCGAGGCTCAGGATAAAGTTGCGTCCCTACAACGGACCGACACAGCGCAGGTTTAGGTTGGGGTGACGCGGCCGGAGGCGGCCATTTTTTGCATTTTGTCGTAGGTGGATTGGTCTTGGACGCGCAGGCAGAGCAGGGTGGTGCCTTCGAGATGCTTAACGGGGAGTTCTTTGGCCAGGGCGTTCCAGAAATGCGTGGGGCCTTCGGCGCTGCTGTAGTCGTGGCGGAAGATTACGCCGCCCGGCTTGACTACTTTGAAGGCTTGGGCGGTTTCGGCGGCTAAACCCTTGGGCTGATCGCAGGCGTCGCAGAAAACGATTTCGGCGGAGGCATGGTACGGGGTGGAGTCCCAGGTGTCTACGCCGGAAAAGATTTGTTTGATTTTGCTTTTTAAAGGTTGGTCCCAGTAGTAGAAGCCGACCTCATTTGAACCGGGAATGGGGGGAAAGTCCAGAGTGACGACTTCGCCGTCGGGTGGGAGATGGAGCGCGATGTTCAGGGCGGTGCGGCCTTCGGCGGTGCCGAATTCGATTACGCGCTTGGGCTTTAGAAAATCTACTACGTGGGCGAGGATCATTAGTTCGTGAGGATGCGTGCTCAGGGTGCGCGGAAAAGGATGAAGCAAGGCGGGGGAATGCGTGAAATCGATTTCCGGAAAAAGTTGCTGGACGGGGACTTGCGGGACGGTCAGGTCGCTGCGCCAGGGTAAACCGCTCCACATCCAGGGGAGGCCGAAGCCGGTGTACATACGGTGCGTGTAGGTGACGTATTGTTCGGCGCTGGCTGGGCCACTGGTGAGGAAGACGCGGAGCGCGTTGAAATTTAGCGCGGCCAGGCCGCGAATCGCGCGGCTTAGAGTACTGACGTGGCGGTCATCGTCCATGAATCCCTCATTTCGTCGGATTACTCGCTCGAGGCACTCTACTCGAGATATTTTGCCTGGCGACGATAATCAATTTTGCGCTCGCGCGGCGCCGACCAGGCTACTCGCGGAGCGCACAGACTAATACTCCACCACTGTTGAGCAGCGGATGGAACCAGCTGGACGAGTGGCGATCTTCGGTATCGGTGTACATGGGAACGAGGATGACGCGACCAGCCCATCGCGCGATGAGCTCAAACGAGTCGTACACACTATAGGAGTAAGCAAGGCCATCGCCTTCGGTGATGCTGTAGCCTTTGCCACCAGTCCGCAAATAATTGTAAGCACCCCACATCCTGGCTTTATAGAGCGCAAGTTTTATGAAGCGTATCAGGAAGGAACCTTGGCCAAAGCGATTGCTGTCTGAAATCAGCACGGCTTTGCTGGCGACGCGCAGCATTTCTTTGACGACGGCGTTTGGATTGTTGGCGTGATGGAGGCTTCCGAATTCACATACGACATCGAAGCTAGCGTCGGGAAAAGGGAGGGCCTCGCCGTAGGCTTGCAGGACCGAAGTGGTGGCGAATTTATCATTGCGTACGGCCTCCTCGGACGAGGGCGGCGACGGGTTCGACGCCACAGACGAAGAGATCGGGCATGGCGGCTTTGAGGTCGCGCAAGCCGCGTCCCGTGGCAGTGCCCACGTCGAGAACGGACTGAGCGTCGAGGATGCGCAGCATGGCCAATACAAATTTTGTGCTGAAGGCGTCGCCGGAACCTTCATGCGAGTGCATATCGTCGTAACGCTGAGCAGTATCGGTATAGTAACGACGTTGAATTTCAACGGCCGCTTGCGATTTTCGCGCCATGAATTCCCTTGAGGGAAATAACGGAGTACGTGGTGAATTTTACTTGAAATGTCGACTGGGTACTAACGATTCCGGCCGCTGGCGAACTGTGGTGCGTCAAGCGCCGGTGAGGTTTCTCAAGAGCTCCCATACGGACGCGGCGTTGCGATCCCACGTCCAGGCTAGAGCGGTCTGCGCTGCGGCGTTTCCCATGCGCTCGCGGAGCTCGGGTTGTGAGTAGAGAAGTTGAAACAACTTTGCGAGGGTTGACGCGTCGAGCGGATCGCTCAGAACGAAGCCGTCAATTCCATCGTGAAGAAGACCCGACACTCCCGCAAAGGCCGAGGTGATGACCGGAAGACCACACGCCATGGCTTCGGCGACGGGCAACCCGAAGGAGTCTTCGCGACTAGGGCTTACGTACAGATCCGCCGCGGCGTAGAAATCTAGAACTTCGCTGGACGGTTTCTCCCACAAACACCGGTCAAAAATACCGAGACGCTTGGACATGTCCTGAAAATGTTCCGGTGGATCGCTGCCGACCGACAACAGGTGTACGGGTAAATCGGGAAGAAGGGTCATCGCGCGGAGAACGGTGCCGAGACCCTTTACGTCCCAGTCATTGCCGATAAGCAGCAGAACAAAATCACCGGACTGCAAATTGCGGCGATTGCGAGCCTCGGCACGGCGAGCCAATCGTTTGGACGACGAGAATTGCGTGGTATCAACGCCGTTGGGGATAACGCGGACATCGCTACGGTGAAAGTAGTCAGCCAATTGAGTCGCGGTACGTTGGGAAACCGCGACCAAAGCGATGCGGGGACTCGTGTAGATACGACGTTCAAGCGCGGCCAAGAGAGCGTAATAGGCTCGGCGATGAGCACGGCGAAAACCGCTACGAGGTGGAGAGGCGGCGGCATTTTGCTCACGCGAGAGTTCCTGCAACCGCTGGAAAATCGCGTGAACGATGATGACATCTGCTTCAGAGCAGTTGATGCCAGGCGAGAGAACGAAAGCGAAGTGGAGACGACGGAAAAATGTAAATGCCCAACGCCAAACACGATTGAGTAAAAACCACGAGACGAAACTGAAAAGAAGAGGTCCCCTGACAGCGGGGACGGGATGCCAGAAGATGACGCCATTTTCAGCGGGATAGTGAGGATCCCAGCGGGTCACAGGCAGATCCTCAACACGCTGGGCAAATAGGTGGATTTCGCAATGGTAGTCGCGGGCCAGCCGGTCGAGCAACTCGGCGAGGGCACGCTCCGTGCCATGCCGGCGGTCCACAAATGGCGATACTACAACTAGACGCAAGTCAGAGTAACCTGCGAGGGCGAGCTCGTAAATTCGCGGCCGGGACTGGGGCGGTAGAAGCGAGCTTGATGGACGGTAAGCGGAATAAGATGCCTAAGAGCAGCCAGAAGTATGCGTTCAACAAGAAATCTTCGTAGGGCTGCATGCCGGCGAAAGTGAGGGGTAACAGTAGAACGAGGGCGTACCAAAAAATGACGAAGCCCACAGGGAAAAATGGCGAGCCTCGGAGCTTTTTCACCACACGCCAAGCGGCGAAAAGTATAGCGAAAGCCATCACAAGCCAAAATATCAGCCCGGCGATTCCCATTTCGACGACGAGGGTCCCAAAACCACTTTCAACGCCAATCACCGGCGGCACGACATGAAAGAAACGAGCGACATATTGACCACCGAGCGCTGTTGTACCAATGCCGTAGCCGACAGGCCAGCGCGGATAGTTGAAGGCCCCCATGAAATTCTGCAACGGGTAGTCCCACGTGCGATTCCCCAGTTCGCTGGCGGCGCTGCTAGGGTCTAGAGTTTCCTGATAAATAGCGAGACGCGAAAGGAAAGCATCGGGAAAGGTGATGGACAGCAATACGATGCCAAGTACGACAGCGACCAGGGCGCGCTGCACTACACGAAAAGAGCGCAAGGCCTCACGTTCGCGCCAAGGCGCTCCCCAAATGAAGGCGACCAGAGTCGCAGAGCCGTTGATGATGGTCCACATAACCGCACCGCGCGACGCGGTGAGAAACGCGCCCGAAGCGGTGACAACGACCGTGGCAAAGGCGAAGTTGCGGCCCTTTTTATAACGGAGAAGGAGATAGCCGCTGAAGCCCAAGACGAGAAGCCATGCGACCAGGGTGAAGTCTGCGTAACGGCCGGCACTAACGAAGACGGATGTGGGGCGATAGGCGATCAGTCCGGTTATGGGGGAGACACGGTAAAGACCGCTGAGCAGCTTTAGATCGTCCGCTTGGTGCTCGGGATTCAAGAATCTCGGACCGACGATGGATTGCGCGATGCCCAGAGAGACGATCGAGAAGATTAACGCCAAATTTATGAAAAAGAAGCGGCGGACGTCCTGCTCTGTTTCGAGCAAAGCGTAGCCAACGAACACCAACGGGACGTAAAGAAAAAAAATCTTGAAGCCCATCAGGCCGTACCAGACGGAGGTTGATCCAGGATTAAACACCTGCATGACACCGAACCAGACGAATAGCAATACGGGAACGCGGAAAGGAAGACGGAAAGTGGCGACCTTTTTGTCGCGCCAAGCAATGAAGAAGGCGATGTAGACGATGGTGACAAGAAAATCCTTGCCGAAATAGATGGCCATGTCGTTGCCGAGAAATTTTCTTGCAAAATCCTCAAAGAGCAGCCAGGTAAGGAAGAAGTAGACACCGTTACGCCAATTATTGAGCATGGCGACGGTGGAGGCCCCGACGATGGCCACCAAGACGACGTACGCCAGGCCGTTCAGGTCGTTACCAATGACGTAACCGGCGAGTTTGTCGGCGGCGTAGATGAAGAAAATCAAAAACGCGATCAAGTACAAGGGATTTCGCCGGAGGTTACCGGTGGAGGCTGAGGCGCGCAGATGGCCTAAGAGGGGTTGCACGGATACTGAATTATGGCCGAGGGAGGCAATTTACGGAAGTAGCGTTCAGATAACATCCGAACACGCGGAGGTCGGCCGGGAAAAATCGCCGAGCCTGCTAGCGACCCAGGACATCGCGATAGACATGTTCGTGGGCGGCAAGCATGCGTTGAAAGTCGCAAAATTCAGAGGCGCGTGCGCGGGCCCGTTTGCCGAGGGTGGCGCGAAGTTCAGGGTCATCAAGCAAGCGGACCAATTGCTCCGCCAGAGCAGCGGCGTTGCCGGTTTCAAAAGTAATGCCGGCATCGCCGAGAACCTCGACGAAGGCGCCCAGGTCCGAAGCGACGACAGGCAAGCCGCGCAACATATTTTCGGCCAACACCAGACCAAAAACTTCTCCGCCAAGAGACGGGACCACCACGACGGAGACCGACGCAAGCGCAGCGTCTAATGTGCCGGGGTTTAGCCGACCGGCAAAACGAACTATTTTCGTGAGCTGCAATGCGTCCACTAATTCGTTCAGAGCGCGGAGCTCGGGGCCATCGCCGATGATGAGCAAGGAAAACACTCTGTTTGCGCGAAGCAGAATTTGCGCCGCTTGGATCAGCGTTGCGACGCCCTTGGTAGTTACGAGGCGGCCCAAAAATGCGATGACCGGAGGAGACGCAGATGACGAATGGGCGGAAGAAATGGCGGATGTATCAGGGTTGTGCGGAACAGTATCGGCATCTGGATGAACAATTCCGTGCGGGACGGCAACAACACGCGGAAGTTGCACCAGGTGGCCAAGCCATTGCGTGGGGGTGATGTTAGCGGCGACTCTCGCGCAGAGGAATCGACGCACAAAGGTCAGGAGCCAGAGTTTTGTGGAAGCGAGCCAGCCGTTTGCAGAGTTACAGCGCAAGCATCGTTGATGGTGACCGGCCATGAAGTGTCCGGGGCACGGCGTTGCGGCAGGCTCGATCAACAATTGCCCGTTGGGGCAGATGGTTTGAAAGCCATGATGTTCGACGACCACGGGTTTGCGCGCGAGCAAGCCAAGAATAAGCGGGGTCAGTGCGGGGCCGGCGATGTGAAGAATGTCGACGCTGCTGATCAAACGCCAGAGCTGAAGGTTGTCGGGACACCGGATGACGCGGAATGGCAACGCACGGTCATCGAAGGTCTCGGGGGGAGTCTGGGTGACGAGCGTTATTTCGAACCGGGGATCGCCTTTGGAAATGCCATTCGGGATGCGGAGGGCGGCGAGGCCGCGGGATAGCGACAGAACCAGGGTCTCTACCCCTCCGATGCTGGGCGCAAAAAAATGGGAGTAGAGAAGCAATTTCATTCTGAAGGTTGGTGCGAGGCGATAGATTCGGAGTGGTCTGGTGAATTGGCCGCCAGCGGAACACCAGGAGATTTCCGCTTCTTGGCATGAGCACGGTCAATCGCCGCCAGCGCTCCGGCGACATTTTCGCGGGGTGACCAGGTCTCCATTCGCGCGCGCACCGCGCCGCGAAGGGAATTTAGTCGTGTGGGATCGGAAAAAGCATCGTGCAACATACTAGTGAGTGCCGCAACATCGCCGTGGGGGAAAATAAAATCGGGAGACACGGGAGCGACAAGATCTTTAGCCGCGCCGACACGATCGCTGACAGCCACCGGGCATCCGCAAAGCATGGCTTCATTGACGACCATGGCAAAAGGCTCGTATTCGGAAGGGAGAACCATCAAATCGGCGGAGGCGTAGACGGCAGGCAACTGAGACTGATTGACGAAGCCGAGGAATCGCACGCGATCCGCTACGCCGAGCGACGCGGCTTCCGATTCCATCTGCGCGCGCAGAGGGCCTTCGCCGGCAATGACGAGCGAAGTGTGCGGAATCGCGGCACTAACAAAGGCATGGAGCAAATCCAGGGGGCGTTTCCATTGCTGGAGTTTGGCGCAAAAGACTATGACTCGTTCGTTCGCGTCCATACCCCAAGATGCGCGCACCGCAGAGCGGTCTACCACATCGGAGGCGGCGCGCCACCAGGCATTGTCGACGGTATTGTGCAACAGAGCGATGCGATCAGGAGGCACGCCAAGAGACTGCATCATCTCCCGCCCGGGCGTTGAAACAACGAGCACCTGATCCGCGAGGCGAAATAAAAGAGGCCAGGCTTTGCGCTTAAGAAAGAGTTTCCATGAGCTGCTCTCGCGGGGCTCGATAGTGGAGGCATCGGTACCAAAAATAAATGGAATGCCACGGCTGCGGGCGGCAAGAAGAGTAATCCAGAAGCTGGCACGGCGATAACTGGTCAAGCCGATAATCGCGTCGAAATTGCCGCTTCGAATGAACTTCCATAGGCCGGGATTGCACAATCCCCAGAAAGAATCACCACCATTGCCGCGATTGGGTATCTGAACCCAAGTGTAGCCGTCAAGCAGGGGAACATCCCATTGCACACTGCGGCCAAATTCGGGATCGTGCCCAGCTTCAGCGCCACGAAGACTGCAATAAGCGACGACAAGATCGATTCGTGGGTGGCGGGCCATCTCGCGAAAGTTGGACGAAGCGTACTGAACGGGATGGGTGGCCACCTCCAGGACGCGGTATTGGCGCTGAGGCGTGGCGAGAACCGGCGGTTGGAGCGCGACGGATGGCGGAGATGCGGAATGCAAGGAGATGCCCTGCGAAAGTATACCCGGTTTCGCGACTCGCGGGGCTGTGCTAAACTTTGTGTGTTCGCAGGGATTTCCTGTGGTACACCTGTAGGTCTCCGCACAGCACGCGCAATTCCCGTGGAAGTGGCTGAATTGTCGCGGGCTCGCGTGAAATTCCCAATGTAGGCCGGTTTCACGGTCGCGCATGACGAAGAGGATGTGTTATGTCCGGGCATTCAAAATGGGCCACGATCAAGCATAAGAAGGGCGCCACAGACGCGAAGCGTGGCCGGGTGTTCACACGTATTATTCGCGAAATTAGCATTGCCGCGCGGATTGGCGGCGGCGATCCGGCGTCGAACCCGCGACTGCGCACCGCTATTTTGGCGGCGAAAGGCGCGAACATGCCAAATGAAAACGTGGAGCGCGCGATTTTGCGCGGCACGGGGCAGCTCGAGGGGGAGCAATACGAAGAAGCGACGTTTGAGGGTTATGGTCCGGGCGGAGTGGGAATGTTGATTCAAGTGGTGACTACGAATCGCAACCGTGTGGTGGGTGAATTCCGGCACATGATGAGCAAGAACGGCGGGAACCTGGCGGAAGCTGGGGCGGTGGGATGGATGTTCAGCCGCAAGGGTGAGATCAGCGTGGCGAAAGAAGCCGCCAGCGAAGACAAAATGCTGGACCTCGTGCTGGAAGCCGGCGCCGAAGACATGAAGGATGATGGATCGAGCTGGTACATCGTAACGCCGCCGGAAGCGCTGGAAAAAGTGAAGGACGCACTGGCGAAGGCGGGCATTACGGCGGAGTCGGCAGAGATTGGCATGGTGCCGCAGAATTACATCAAGCTGACGGGAGCGCAGGCAACGCAAATGGTGCGGCTGGTGGAAGCGTTTGAAGAGCACGATGACGTGCAGCATGTTTACGCTAATTTTGATATCGATGAGGCGGAGATTCAGGCGGCGGTGGCCGGCTAAGCCAAGCCGTTTCGCCGGCGTTGATTGTTAGTGTCCTACAAGATTGTGATCTTAGGAGAGCCACCTGAAGTATTTGGGTGGCTTTTGTCTTTTGGATCGCCGAGCTTGACGGCGTTTTGACTTGACGACGCGAGGTTACAAAGCTGTGGCCTGGAAGGGCGCTTGGCCGTAGACTTGGGCAGTGAATTCGCGCAGACCAGGCAACGAGAATGCAGCTCCGGCAGCGACCCTGGGTGGCACAAGCTTTCGCGTGTTGGGAGTGGATCCTGCCGCTGTCGGGCCTACGGGATACGGAGTAATCGAGAGCGACGGACGAGCCTGCCGTCTGGTGCATTATGGCGCGTTGCGTATTTCCGCCAAACGACAACAGGAGTCGCTGGGCGCCGGTTTGCAGGAAGTCCACACATTGCTGTGCAAATTAATTGAAGAGTTTTCGCCGCAGGCGTTGGCGGTGGAGGGAATTTTCAGCGCGCTAAACGTGCGCACGGCGTTGCGGCTTGCCGAAGTTCGAGGCGTGGTGCTGCTGGCTGCGGCGCAACATGATGTGCTGGTGCATAGTTACTCGCCGCGCGAAGTAAAAGCCTCCGTGGCGGGATATGGCAACGCCGACAAACGGCAGATGCAGGTGATGGTGCAGGCGCTGTTGCAGATGACGGAAACCCCTGAACCAGCGGATGCGGCGGACGCTTTGGCCGTGGCACTTTGCCATATGCAGATGGAGCAGATGCGCGCGCGGTATGCGCTGCCCGAGGGAAAGACATTGGCCAAGCTCGTTTCCCGGCGACACAGTTCGCCGGCCACGATCACCTCTACCGGCTCGACGCCGACGGCAACACCGCTAGTCGCGCCGCGCATCGTAGTTCATCGATGAGATTCCGCGTTTGCTTCTACTCCTGGGAGTGTGGGCGTCCGTGTGGATGCCTGCTGCGTTTTTTGCAGCTCCGGTGCCCGGTATTTTGAATTCGGCGAAAGGCCGAACAGAGGAAGGTAGCAGCCGGAAATGGCGCCGAGATTACTTTTCGGCGAATATTCAAATCGAGCACTCCGGAGCTGATTGAGATTGTGGTGCGCGAAAATTCGGATGACGCGAGCTACGAAATCCGGCAATTGGATGACGATCCGGGGGCCACGCCGTTCAACGTGAGCGCCCAGCTACGCGGCAAGATATTTGCCCTGGCTGGACAGCTGAATCATTTTCAGGCGCAGGACCTCGACGTGCATCGCAAGCTCGCCAGCCTTGGCGAAAAGACATTCCGTTGGCAACAGGGCGCGGTGGTTTACGAGACGAAATTCAATTACACGCTCAACACGGCGGCGACGCAATTGCTGCAGATTTTCGAAGGGCTAGCCAGGCAACAGGAAAACTTCGAGCTGCTTTCGCGGCGCATGAAGTACGACCGCCTTGGCATTAACGACGCACTTCTAGAATGCGATGCGGACTACACCCGAGGGCTGCTGCCGGAACCGCAAACGCTGTTGCCGCTGCTGGATCAGATTGCCGGAGATCCGCACCTGGTGGATATCGCGCGACAACGAGCGCGTAACCTCAGCGAGAGGATTCGACATCCTCAAGTAAATGACGCCAAGTAAAAGCGCGACGTAAGCGCGAATACTGGCATTGGCAAGTCGTTAGTGCAACGGCTGGGTTCGGTTTTGCAAGCGCTTGCCACTGACCACGATCCTGCGTAGAATCCCGGCAAACGATTACCCAACAGAAACTGTTACTTACCCATTTCGACTCATGCGACGACTTAGGCGGAGGCGGCGATGAAAAAAATTATTGTGGGGTTGGTGCTTGGGGCGGTACTCGGAGCGCTGGATGGAGCTACTTCCTGGTTTACGCCGGAAGTTCGCGCCATGCTGCTGCAGATCATTATTGGCTCGGTGATTAAGGATGGGTTGGTCGGGGTAATCGCCGGGATTTTTGCGCTGAAAGTGCGCTCGATGTCAGCAGGCGTGGTTTTCGGAGCGGTGGTCGGTTTTGCGCTGGCGTTTGTGGTGGCGTATTTGCAACACGCGCATTACGTCGAAATTCTGATTCCCGGCACTATCGTCGGCGCGATACTAGGTTACGCGACGCAAAAATCCGCATAGCGCTGGCAACCGATCAGTTGTCGCAGTATAAGGGGAGCATTGCGGTGGCTTATCGCGCGGTGGAGAGAGCGGGCTGCGGCGCGGCCGCCAAATCTCGCAACGCCTCGTCATAGGGAGCGCGCGCCACACCACGTTCGGTAATAATCCCAGCGATATAACGCCATGGCGTGACGTCAAAGGCCGGGTGCGCGGCTGGCACATCAGGCGCGATGCGCATTCCTTGTATGTGCGTAACTTCTTCCGCGGAACGTTCTTCGATGGGGATGTGATCACCATCCGGAATCGTTAAATCGAAAGTGGAAATCGGAGCCGCGATATAAAACGGCACGTTGTTTTCTTTGGCAAGAACCGCCATTTGATACGTTCCGATTTTGTTGGCTGTGTCTCCGTTGGCGGCGATGCGATCCGCGCCGGTGACGATAGCTTTGACCTGAGCGGTTTTCAGAAAATGGCCAACCATATTGTCGGTGATGAGCGTTAACGGAATGCTTCCCTTCATTAGTTCCCAAGCTGTTAACCGCGCGCCCTGCAAATAAGGACGCGTCTCTGGCACCAGCACGTGAAGGTTTTTACCTTGTTGAACCGCCACGCGAATTACGCCCAACGCGGTGCCAATCCCAGCAGTGGCCAGAGCTCCCGCATTGCACTGCGTCATTACCAAACCTTCTTTAGGCATGAACGCAGCACCGAAACGTCCAATGGCTTCGTCCGTGGCTTTTTTCTCGCGGTGTATAAGTTGCGCTTCCGCGATCATTTCCTGACGCAGGGTCGGGAGATCGCAATTGCCATTCATGCAGTGCGGCAAATCGGCGACCCATGCGTTCCAGCGCCCAAAAGAGGTCCACGGCGGTGGGGCGCGTCTTTGCCAGGACATTATGGATGATAGGCATTTCGGCGCGAAGCTCGGCAGCAGATTTGGCCGTGGAATGCTGGACGCCCAATGCAACGCCCATGGCCGCTGCGACACCGATCGCCGGCGCGCCGCGAATCACCATTTCGCGGATGGCTTTGGCGACATCGTGATAGTCCGTGTAGGTGTAACTGATTTCTTCCGCAGGGAGGCGCCGCTGGTCCAGCATGACTACCCCCGCTTCCGTCCAAGCGATTGGTTGCGCTACGTACATACAGTTTTCAACCTCGTGATTTGCGGCCACGCCGTTAGTTTACCTCGACCGCTCCAGTAGAAAAACTGCCTCACTGCCCGGGCGGCGGAGTTTGAAAGCCTTTTGTGAGCAAGATGGAACTGACGGCGATCAGCGAGTTGTATCCCAGATGCATGAGAAAGCTGGCGAAGACTGTGCCGGTCGTAGCTCTCGCAAAGGTGAAGATCACGCCAACCAGCGTGAGCAGACTGACTAAGCCCCAATTCCACCCGAGTTGCGAGCCATGCATCATGCCGAAAAGTATTCCGGTGATGAGAATGCCGCTGGCGGTGCCAAAACGTACCGCACGCGCGGAGTCCATGCCTAGCTGGCCCGCCAATTTGGAAAGCTTTCCGGCAAACAGGGGATATAAGTAGCCGCGGAAAACCGTCTCCTCCACCAGCGGAGCGATTAGCACGGCCATGGCCATCAACAACAGAGCGGCATGGCGGTCTTTGAACAACTCCTCGATGGGGGCCTTGTCGGCGTTTTTTACGCGCGAGCTGGCGCCCGCGACAAAAAGGGCCAATCCGCTTCCTAAAGCGAAAAACATCCACGGCTTGTAGCGTGCCGAGTCGATATGCAGAGAGAGGTTGCGCCATCCGAGCGTCCACCAAAACGGAGCGTCTCGCAAGACGCCGAGCGTGACGTACAGAAAAAGAAATATCACTGCAAACCACAGGACTTGGGTAGCAACTAAAAAGCCGGGGTTCGAAAACATGCTCTGCATCTGAAGCTGTGAGTTGTGAACATACGCGGAAATCACCAGCGCCAGGACGGTCGGAACCACGAGCAGGCTGACGGCGCCAGCGAACACGAAAACCAGCAAATGCGGCCATGACCAGGAGATCCGCAAGTCGTCCGGCAAGAGCACCGCGAAGGAAGAGGAAGAACGGGCCGGCTGTGCGAACGTCGCTGCAGCGTAGGAGATCGGGTCGCCAGCCAGCGGCTGCGGTTCGGCCCTCCCAGACAATGGCGGATCCGCCTGAACTTCTTCAGGGCTTGGCGCGGCATCTTCGCCCACATGCACATCTGGGCCCGAGCGGTAAATTTCCATCCATGCGTTTCGTCATTTCGCGCGGCCCAATTTCTTCGGCCAACCGGCGGCGAGTGCCGCCGCAAGCAAGGGCATCAGCAACTCGTGATGGCCGGTGATGGCGAAACCGCACGACTCCGGCGTACCTTTTTTCTTCCCCGCCTCCGTAGGCCGCCTGACCACGTTCTGCAAGGGCCGATAGTGTTGAATGAAGTCAAAGTTGGCCGTGGTGATGTTGTGCAAAGCCACGCCCTGATTGCGCGCCACGGCGACCGCTTTGAGAAAAATCTCCGGCAGCACCACTGCGGAACCCCAGTTAAGGTAGGCGCCTCCACCGTCCATCTTGGCGACCATGGCACAGAAGAGACGGAAATCGTGATGCGTAGCCGCACCCAGCGCCGCGCCATCCGCCATGGGATGCATATGCGGAATGTCCGTGCCAATCGCCAGATGAACGGTTACGGGGATGCGGCGTTTGAAGGCGTTCAACAAAACAGAGGCTGCGGCGTTTTCTGGGGCCAGAGTCCGTCCGGCAAGAAATCTGCCGGTGGCTTCTCCATATCCGATCCCGTGAAACGAAGAAGTCACCGCGATCTGATTCAGGAAAAGTCCCGTTTCCGTAGCCATGCCAAACTCGCCAGTTTTCAGACTTGCGCTGACGTCTTCGGATGTTCCCCCGGAAAGTGCAACCTCAAAATCGTGAACCAACGCAGCGCCGTTCATGGCGATTCCAGAAACGAAGCCACGGCGTATCAACTCGTTGATCACCGGACCGAGCCCGACTTTGATGACATGACCACCCATGCCCCATAAAATCGGCTTGCCGTGCCGCTTCGCGCGCTGAATCGCCGCAGCCACATCTCGTAGATCGTTTCCGGCAAGAATCGTGGGCAGAGAATCAAGAAATTTAGCGAGTGAAGCATTAGCGCCGGGCGGTTTGGCGAAGTCGCGCACGCTCACTTTATTCTGGCGCGAAGCCAACGGATAGGTCCGGAGGGCGCTGAGCGTGACCGGCTGGATAGGATACACAGTCATCGTGCTCCGTTCACTTTATGAAGAAGAGCGCCCACACGCAAGGCGGAAGAGCGCCCGCGAAAGGTCTTGGGCACTCGATTGCGTCACCGAACGGCTCATTTGCCATGACCATTCTGCAAGAGCTCCTCGCGCCCTTTGGGATGCACGACAACGTTGCCATTGCCATTTCCGTGGCCATTCAGGTTCAACACGCGCAGCAGCGCCTGGCCGGTGTAGGATTTTTTTGTGCGCGCCACAAGTTCCGGTGGGCCCTGCGCCACGATGCGGCCGCCGCCTTCGCCGCCTTCCGGTCCCAGATCGATGATCCAATCGGCTTGCTTAATGACGTCGAGGTGATGCTCGATGATCAGGACGGTGTTGCCGAGCGATACCAGGCGTTGCAACACATCGAGGAGTTTTCTGACATCATCGAAATGCAGTCCGGTGGTCGGCTCATCGAGAATGTACAGCGTGCGGCCAGTCTGGCGCTTGGAGAGTTCGCGCGCCAGTTTGATGCGTTGCGCTTCGCCGCCGGAGAGCGTGGTCGCGGACTGCCCCAGGGTGACATAGCCCAGACCCACTTCCACCAGCGTGGCGAGCTTCTGCTGTATTTGCGGAATATTCTCCAGCAATTTCAGCGCGTCGACAGCCTGCAAGTTCAGCACGTCGCTGATGGAGTGCCCTTTGTAACGAACCGCGAGCGTTTCCGAGTTGTAGCGCTTGCCGCGGCAGACGTCGCACATCACGTAGACGTCCGGCAAAAAATTCATTTCGATGCGCCGCAACCCATCACCCTGGCACGCTTCGCAGCGTCCGCCCTTGACGTTAAAGCTGAAGCGTCCCGGCTTGTACCCACGTTCGCGCGATTCTGGCAGCATGGAAAAAAGTTCGCGAATCGGGGCGAAGACCCCGGTATAGGTGGCGGGATTCGAGCGCGGCGTGCGGCCGATGGGGGCCTGATCGATCTCAATAACCTTGTCGATATTTTCGACGCCAAGAATCTCGCGATGCGTAGCCGGCGCTTCCGACGCGCGATATAGTTTCTGCGCAAGCGCGCGATACAAAATATCGTTCACCAGCGTGGACTTTCCCGAGCCAGAGACGCCGGTTACCACGGTGAGCAGTCCCAGGGGCAGGGTGATATCCACGTCACGCAAATTGTTCGCCGTGGCGCCCAGAATCTGAATGGATTTCCCGTTTGGAATACGCCGCTTTTCGGGAATGGCGATGCGGGCCGCTCCGCTGAGATATTGGCCGGTGAGCGATTCCGGCGCAGCGGAAATCTGTTCGGGCTTCCCTTGCGCCACCAGATACCCACCGGCGTTGCCAGCCCCGGGACCGAGGTCCACAACAAAGTCGGCGCGACGGATGGTGTCTTCGTCGTGCTCGACGACGAGCACAGTGTTGCCAAGATTGCGGAGTTGCTCGAGGGAGCCGAGCAGCCGTTCGTTATCTCGCGAATGCAAGCCGATGGACGGCTCATCGAGCACGTACAATACGCCGCGCAATCGCGAACCGATCTGCGTCGCTAGCCGGATGCGCTGCGCCTCTCCGCCAGAAAGAGTGGCGGCAGAACGATCGAGACTGAGATAGCTCAGTCCCACGGCCGAGAAGAAAATCCAGCCGTTCGGCGACTTCTTCCAGCGGCCGGCCGGCGATTTCTTTATGGCGAGCGCTTAGCTGCGCGATGATTTTGTCCACCGCCGCCCTGGCCGCTTGCAGCGAAAGCGCGGTGAAGTCCGCAATCGACAGGCCTCCAAGCTTTACCGCGAGCGATTCGGGCCGCAGGCGCTTGCCGTGACACGCCACGCACTGCGTCGCCGACATATACTGCGTCATCCATTCGCGATAAGAATCCGAGGTTGATTCGGCAAAATTGCTGTCCAGATATTGCAGGACGCCCTGAAAACGAAAACTTTTTGCGCTGCGCGCAGTCTTGGCGCGCCTTCGGCGCCAAACTTTCCGTTTGTCGGCGGGTATCCGTACAACAGCATGTTTTGTACGCGTGGCAGGCAACTTGTCGAACGGCGTCTCCAAATCGAACTCGTGCGCGTAGGCCGCCAACTCCAATGTGCGCTTCAAAATTCCGCTGCTTGATCCCGGTCCTAATCCGCCGTCAAAAAGCGGACGTGTCCAATCCGCGATTACCTTCTCTGGAGTGAAGTCGTATTTCGAGCCAAGACCATTGCACGCGGGACAAGCGCCATACGGCGAATTGAAGCTGAAAGAGCGCGGCTCCAATTGCGGGACGGAAATGCCGCAGTCCGGACACGCCAGCTTTTCGGAAAAAACGTGCTCGTTGCCACCGACCACCGCGACGGTGACGAGCCCGGAGGCCAGCTTGAGCGCTGTGGCGATGGACTGCTCAAGCCGCGAAGCGATGCCTTGCTTCACCAAGAGCCGGTCCACGACCACTTCGATGGTGTGATTCTTGCGTTTATCCAACGCCGGAGGTGCATCGAGCGGATACAACTCGCCATTGATGCGCACGCGTACGTAGCCATCTTGCGCCAGTTTTTCGAGTTCTTTGCGGTAGGCGCCTTTTCGTCCGCGCACGATGGGCGCCAGAATCATGATGCGATCTTCCGGCTGGCACAGTTCTCCGTGCAAAATCGCCTGAACAATCTGTTCGCTGGACTGCCGCGTGATGGCCTTACCGCACGTCGGACAGTGCGGCACACCCACGGACGCGAACACCACGCGCAAGTAGTCGTAAATTTCCGTGATGGTACCCACGGTGGAACGCGGCGAGCGCGTGGTGGTTTTCTGCTCGATCGCGATGGCGGGCGAAAGCCCTTCGATGACGTCCACTTCCGGGCGTTCCATCTGGTCCAGAAACTGCCGCGCGTAAGCCGAGAGCGACTCGACGTAGCGCCGCTGGCCTTCCGCATAAATGGTATCGAATGCCAGGGATGATTTGCCCGGAGCCAGAAAGTCCGGTAATGACCGTGAGGCTGTTACGCGGAATTTCGACGCTAATATTTTTCAGATTGTGTTGCCGCGCGCCCCGCACCACCAGTTTAGTCAGGCCCATGTTTTCCGCTAGCGCTCCCTCCACAGGAGCCTCTGGCGCACAGTAGACACACTGCGACCAGAATAACTTTTAACATTAGCAGGATGTCTTTGATACGGTCAATGAAGGGCCGTGCAGGGAACGGAAAATATTTTCGATGTTCGGAGTACAGGATTTACCTGACGAGTAATTTCGCGGGGGTGGGGCATTTTTTTCGCGGACAAAAGTTGGCACTACGCTGGAAACAAAGACTTTACGATTGGCTCCCGGGTGCAAACTAGATGTCAGTGGGGGAGGCGAGCCGAGGATCCCTTTAGGGGATTGAGGGCTGGGCCGGTTCGCTACTCCCCCCTTTTCTATTTTCCCGCCAAGATCGTTTTCCACAGGACATCAAGTACTAGTAGATCTTCGTTTTTATGGAGAACTGCGACCGTTCCGCCGGCGCGATTTTGAAGGATCGTTCTGGATGCAATTGACCTAGCGGCATCGCCGAAAAAGAGCTCAGGCAGGTTTCGGCGCAACGACCGCGGAGTTGTTCAACTGGCTGAAGCCGTGCCGGGTCTGGTAGTCAGTCAAGGTGAGCGCGAGCATGATCCCCAGCCAAAACACGGCGCAAATGATAACCAGATGCGTGCGCTTGGGGCTGTACTTGGCATGCATGAAAAAAAGAACCACGAGTATGGCTTTCAGTGTGGCAATGGCCAAAGCCACTACAATATTCCAGGGCCCCATGTCCTGATAGGCTGCCCAAACCGTCGCGACAGTACACACCATCAGTGCCAGGAAAATTCCCACGTAGAGTTTTGGTGAAGCGATATGT
This sequence comes from uncultured Acidobacteriota bacterium, assembly GCA_963798585.1. Lineage (GTDB taxonomy): Bacteria > Acidobacteriota > Terriglobia > Acidiferrales > UBA7541 > Acidiferrum. Next base: position 458,462 of record CAWCTJ010000006.1, on the reverse strand, counting down.
TCGGACACGCGGTGTTCTCCTCGCTCCCCTAATTGTGCCGGTCAATCAAATACAACAGCGGAAACAGATATATCCAGACGATGTCCACGAAGTGCCAATACAATCCGGTGATTTCGACGGGCGTGTTGTATCCGGGGCCGAATCGTCCGCCGAACGATTGGCCGATCAACCATAGCAGCAGACCTGCGCCAACGACCATGTGCAAGGCGTGTAAGCCGGTCATTGCGAAATACAGCGAAAAATAGAGTTGTGCGTGCGCATTGAGGGCGATTAGGCCGCTACCCGGAAAATCGCTGTCTTCCGCCTTAATGGCTTCTTCAATCTCTCTCCGTTCATTCTCAAGCTTAGTTCCGCTCAGACCGCAGGAAGAAGGATTGTTGACGCAAAAAGTGACATCGAAACTGTGCCCCGGAATCAAGTGGTGATCGTATTTCTGCTTGTATTCGATCGCTTTAACGCCTAAAAACATACCGCCCAAAATCAGCGTGGCAATCAGGAATCCGGTGACTTGTTTTTTCTTACCCACTTGCGCGGCCCACACGGCCATAGCCATGGTCAAACTGCTCATGATCAGGATTACCGTGTTGCCGCCGCCTAGCTTCAAATCCAGAGTATTTCCGCCGATGCCGAAGGCCGCGCCGTAAGCATGGCGGTTAATGGTGTAGGTCATGAACATGCCACCGAAAAACAACACTTCGGTAACCAGGAAGACCCACATGCCGAGCGCGGCAGTGTCTTTCTGCTGCTCTAATGTTTCAAACTGCCCGTAAAGCTCTCCGGTGCGGTGCACGCGGTGCTCCTCTTCTGTTCGTTTCGCGGCGGCTCGCAGGCCGCCGTATCACCAATTCTTAAATTCCGTTCAGCAGCATTCCTAAGAACAGAACGCCGCCGCTGCAACGACTCAATCGTCTCCGTGCGCGGGCAGCAAACCGCCCACGCCGTGCTCCAGCGCCAGATCCGGCCGATGCTCGAAATCGTATGGCTCCCAATCGACTACCGGCGTTACGTCGAAATTCTCCGTCAGCGGCGGAGAATCCGTCTTCCACTCGAGTCCCGTAGCCGGCCACGGATTGGGTCCGGCGACGCGTCCGTACAAAGCCGACCAAACCAGATAAACCATCGGCAGCAGGTACCCAAGCGCAAGGATCGACGCCCCCGCGGTGGACATAACATTCAGCGCTTGAAACTCCGGCGGATAGCTGTGGTACCGGCGGGGCATCCCTAAATAGCCAAGAATAAATTGTGGGAAAAATGTGAAATTAAATCCGACGAACAGCACCACCGCGGCGATACGCGCCAGAAACTCTGGATACATTCTCCCGGTGATCTTGGGCCACCAGTAATGCAATCCGGCCATGTAACCCATTACGGCGCCACCGACCATGATGTAGTGAAAATGGGCGATAACGAAGTAGGTGTCGTGCAGGTGAATGTCTAATCCCAGGCACGCCAGGAACAATCCGGTCAGGCCACCAACCAGAAATAGGCCGATGAAGCCCAGAGAGTAGAGCATCGGCGTATCGAACGAGATCGAACCTTTATATAGCGTTGAGGTCCAGTTGAAGACCTTCACCGCGGATGGAATAGCCACCAGATAACTCATCAGCGAGAAAGCGATCCCGGCGTAGACCGACTCGCCGGTGAGAAACATGTGATGGGCCCACACCAGAAAACCAATTACCGCGATGGCGATACTCGACCCCGCGATGAACGAATATCCAAAGATGGGGCGGCGCGCAAACGTGGGAATAATTTCGCTGATCACGCCCATGGCCGGCAGAATCATGATGTACACGGCGGGATGCGAATAAAACCAGAAAAGATGCTGAAACAAGATGGGGTCGCCACCGAGCGCCGGGTTGAAAAATCCCAAGTGGAACATCCGCTCCAAACCCGCCAGCAGCAACGTGATGGCGATCACCGGGGTGCCCAGAATAAAGATAATGCTGGTTGCGTAATGCGCCCAGACGAACAGCGGCAACCGGAACCACGTCATGCCCGGCGCACGCATGGTGTGTATGGTGACCACGAAATTCAATCCCGTCAGTATCGAGGAGAAGCCGTTGATGAAGATCCCTATGACCGCCGGAGTAACCGCGGAGTTTGAATAAATGCTGCTGAGCGGGGTGTAAAACGTCCAGCCGGTATCGAGCCCGCCGGTGCTGAAGGAATACAGCACAAAACATCCGCCGATGATGTAAATGTACCAGCTCAAAAGATTCAGCTTGGGAAACGCCAAATCCTTGGCGCCAATCATGAGCGGAATTAAGAAGTTTCCCAGGATCGCGGGAATTGACGGAATCAGGAAAAAGAAAACCATGGCCACGCCATGCATGGTGAAAAGCTTATTGTAAGTTTCAGGCGACACCAGGTAGCCACCCGGCGTCAGCAGGTGAATGCGGATCATGCTGGCAAACATTCCGCCGACAAAAAAGAAAAACGTAACCGACACGAGATACAACAGCGCGATGCGTTTGTGGTCCGTGGTCAATAGCCAGGACTTCAGGCCGTAAGAGGCGTTCAGGTAATGCTCTCGGGGTATCTGATGTTCCATAAACTTATTTCTTTCCCGTGTCCTGCGAAGTCCCTGCGCCGGTACTCGGCACCGGTTCCGCTTGCAGAGACTTCACGTACGAAATCAGATCGAGCGTTTGTTCTTCTGTCAGCTGCCCTTGATACGCCGGCATTATCGGTTGATACCCGGCAACAATCTTCGCATTAGGATTCAAGATTGATTCGCGAATGTACTGTTCGTCGGCCGTCACTGTGGAGCCGTCCGCCAACCTGACTTTCGCGCCGACGAGTCCGTTCAACGATGGCCCTTGGCCTTTTCCATCGCTGGTATGGCAGGTAAGGCAGGACTTCTCCGCAAAAAGTTTTTCGCCCACCAGCAGCGGATTCGCATTCGTGCCCACCCCCGCGGAAAGCCACGCGGTATATTCGTCCGGTTCCATCACGGTAACCCAACCGCCCATCAAAGCGTGATTTGTGCCGCAATATTGCGAGCAGTAGAAATGGTACTTGCCAACCTTGGTTGGCCGGAACCACAACGTATTGTAGTGCCCCGGCACAACATCCATTTTCACGCGAAAGGCCGGGACGGAAAAATCGTGGATCACGTCTTCGCTGCCCATGATCAACCGCACGTTCTGTCCTATCGGCACATGCAGTTCGTTGATCTCTTTCCGGCCGTTCGGTTGTTGCAGCTTCCACATCCACTGTTTGCCGATTACGTAAATATCCAAAGTGTCTGTCGGCGAGCGCCGAAAATCCACGTACACCACCGCGCCCCAGCCAAACATCGCCAGCGCCAGTACCAGCGGCACAACAATCCACGCGGTTTCCAGCCGCATGTCGCCGTGAATGGCCACGCCAATTTCTCCATCACTTTTTCGGCGAAACTTATAAAGAAAGAAAAGAATTGCCACCGTCACCGCCACGGCAAAAAACGCGCATATCGCGACGATGAACACCATCAGGGCGTCGACTTGCGGCGCGAAGTTGGAGGCCTGCTCCGGATAAAGTGGCAATTGCGACTGCACGGCTTAGTGCGCTCCTTGCGCTGCGGCGAGATCGCGGCGCCGAAAAACCAGAATGCCCATCACAATCCCGAGCACCGTAAGAACCCCCGCTATGCGGATAATCTTCAGAATCGAGGCGCTGTACGTTGCGGAACTCGGATCGTACTGGTAGCAAAACAGCAAGACGTGGTCGATGGGTGAGCCGATTTTACCCGCCGATGCGTCCACGAGCCCGAGCCGTACGTCGCGGCTGGGGAATTCGATACCGTAGAAGTATCGCGAAATTCTCCCATCCGGCGTGAGTATCATGATGCCGCTGGCGTGCGAGAATAAATTCGTTTTGGCATCGAACTTGTACCGAAAATTCGCCGCCTTGGTAGCTGCGTCGATCGCTTCCTTGTCTCCCGTCAGAAAATGCCAGCCGCCTGCCGTCGCCGGACGGTTGAAATGACCCATCGCACTCTTTTTCTTTTCCGTCGCCATTCCCGGCGTCTCGCGCGGATCGAAGCTGACAAACACTACGTCGTAATCGCGGCCCGGATTGAACGACAGCATCTTCAGCGAACCTACCACGCCTTGCTCCACCTGATTGCACAGCATTGGGCAGCCGTAGTAGACGAACGCCAGAACGACCGGCTTGCCGTGTCCAAAATAGTCGCCAAGCTTCACGCTCTGGCCGTTCTCGTCCGTGAACGACAAATCGAGCGGCAACTGTGCGTTGAGCGTCGGCTCGAAGCCTACATTCTGGAGGGCTGGCGGCATCGTCGCCGAGGTCGGACCCACGTTGCTGGGCGCCGACTGTGCGTGCCCCACCGCCGCTCCGCTAAGCAGGATTAGCGCTGCGACAGTCGTCGCGATTGTCCGTGGCATTTGCATGGCCCTAATTGTTTTTCTCCGGGGCTGCGCTCTTGGCAGCGGCCGCGGCTTTGCCTGCGTCCGCCGGCGTCGTGGCTGATGTGGTTTGACGGAAGCCGCGTTCCACGATCAGCTTCATCGCCTCGCTAACCGGAATCTGCGCAATGCCGGTACTCTGGTCGATCCAGCGCAACTGTTCATTCGCCAGGGTGTCAGCCCGCACCTTGTCACGCAAGTCCTGCTGGGGATCCGTCTCGCTACCTGGCACGCCTTGCAAGCGGGGCTCTGGTGGATAGGCAAGTTCCATTTTTTGCTGTTCGGTCATGGCCTTGCGCACCGGAAGCATGGGAGCATCCGCGTCCACCACCATCTTGGTGGTGACGCGCAAAATCACGACAGCCGAAGCGAAAGCCAGAATGGTGGCGACCGCCAGCGAGAAGAGGTACCAATAAATCGTGCGCACTTGCACGTCGCGCTGCTCGAACGCTACGGTGTCGTGGCGTGGCTCGCCGTTGTTACCATGAACGGTGCCGTGAGGCGCCCCGTGCCCGATATTGGGATGCTCAGTGCTCATGACTTGCAATCGCCTCAGCCAGCTTAGGATCGCCCAACGGTAGCAACGGCGCGCGCTTCAAATTCCACGCAAAGAAGGCCAGCCAAAGTCCAATCAGCGCAATCGGCAGAACGAAGTCCAGCGGGTGCGGCCCGGCACTGTGATAAAACTCCGGCTGGGTAAGCCAGTACAGGTCCACGAGCCGCATGAAAATCATCCACATGGCTACCTTGGGGAGGAGGTTCTGGTTGCGCTTTAAGTCCTTCGAGAGCAGCAGAAAAAAGGGCACGAAGAAATGGAAGATCAGAACGACGATGGCCACGATGCCCCAGCTGCCATAGAGGCGCGTGCGGTAGAAGCTGATTTCTTCGGGCAGATTGCCGGACCAGATGATAAGCAATTGCGAGAAAGAAAAGTAGGCCCACAACATGTTGAAGGCGAAGAGTAGGCCGCCAAACTGCCACAGATGACGTTTGTGCAGGAGCCCGGCCAGCGGCCCTGTGCGAGCGAGAAAACACAACGATGATTGCCATCAACGCCATCGAGGAGATGAGTTGTCCGGCGACGAAAAGGAATCCGTAAATCGTGGAGGCCCAGTGCGGCGAAATGGACATCACCCAGTCAATCGCGGCAAAGCTCAGCGAGAAAACGTAAGCAATAATTCCCGGCCCAGCCCACTTTTTGAAGCGCTGACGCAACGCGCGGTCTTCGCGATTGACGTCTTGCTGGCGGGACAAATAGTTGAATAGCCCGGCTAGCGCGAACCACACAGCAAAATATATTATCGCCCGAATGCGATAGTTGCTCTGCGTGAGGTAGCTCTGCTGCATTACCGAGAGCGGCTCATCCTTGAGTTTCTCGGGCTCCATCCACGCGCCATATAGATGTTGCATGCCAACCGTGAATATCGGGATGAAATAAAATGGCCAACAGAGGCAGCGTGCGGGTTGCCGATTCCAGAGGCCGCCGGATCATAATGCCCCATTGACCGCTGGTGAGATGCTGCAGCATCAGCAGGCCGAGTGAGCCCAAGGCGAATCCGAGAATCAGCATGTAGCCCATCAGATAGGCGCGGAAAAACGCGTCCTTGGCTTCCGGATCGCGCAACCCGAGGAAGCATCCGAGAACCAGGGCGATGGCGCCAACGGCCAAAGCCGAGTTCTGCAAGCGGTTGACGCTCTCAGGAGCTTGGTATTCCTGCGCGCTCATTTCGCGGATTCTCCTGATGCAAGCTTTTGCCGCAATTCCGCAGGCAACTCCGCAACATGCGCGTCACGGCTAAGCTGCAGCGCGCGCACATACGCCACGATGGCCCAGCGGTCACGCGGCGGAATCTGTGCGCCGTAGCTGTACATCTGCCCAAAGCCATTGCTGATCACGTCGTAAAAATAGCCGTTGGGCGCGTCACGTAAGCGAACAATATGATAGCTCGGCGGGTGCTTCATGCCACGCAGCGCCACCATGCCATTGCCATCGCCCTGCAATCCATGGCACGGCGAGCAAAACGCGGTGTAGCGTTCCTGGCCGCGTTCCAGCAACGCTTGGTCCACCTTCACGCTCGCTGGAAAAGCGTTCGAATTCTTGTCCACCATAAATTCATCATTTGCCAGCGAACCGCGTGCCACGGTGTTCTCTAGCAGCGGACGCTCCGAACGGCCATCGCGGAAAAAATCCGAAGGCGACAATGGCCGGTACTTCGGTTGCGTGGCCATGTCCTGATGTAAGCGGTCGCATCCGCTGAGAAATAGCACGCTGCAGGCGGCCAGCGCGACGAGCAGCACTGGGAAGCGAGCGATGTGACGCCGGGCGCTATTCATCCTGCACCTCGGTGACATGCTGGGCGTTCAAGCCGTGCAAAAAGCGGGCCGTTTCCGCCAAATTAAATTTCGGGTCGGTGGCTTCGATACAAATAAAAAACTTGTCGGACGACGCACGCAAAAAGCGGTGCACGTTGAATACCGGGTGATGCGGCCGCGGCAAGCCGTTCAGGGCGATCATCCCGAAGACCGCCGAAAGCGCCGCTCCGAGCACGGTTAATTCAAAGGTGACGGGGATAAACGCCGGCCAACTGTTTAGAGGACGCCCGGCTATGTTCATCGGATAGCTGACAATGTTCACCCAGTATTCAAAACCGAACCCACCCAAGCCGCCGCACAAGCCACCCAGGAGCGTCACCAGCGGCACCAAATTGCGGCCAAGCCCCAACGCTTCCGAAAGCCCTTCCACCGGAAACGGCGCATACGCGTCCATATGCTTGTAGCCCGCGTCGCGCACTTGTTCCGCGGCATGCAGCAACTGATGCGCGGTCTCAAACTCCCCCATCACGCCGTAAAGTTGTGCCTTTTGCTCCATTAGCTAAGTTCCATCACTCATGTTCCTCGGACTGATGCGCGACCAGTTCACGCATTTCAGCCATGGCAATCGCCGGCAACGCCCTGGCAAACAGGAAAAATAGCGTGGTGAAAAGGCCGAGCGTGCCCACGAACGTTGCGTAATCCCAGACCGTCGCGGAATAGCGGCCCCATGCCGATGGCATGAAATCCCGCGTCAGACTGATCACCACAATCACGAAACGTTCCAGCCACATCCCCGTATTGATGATCAGCGACATTACAAACAGGGCGGGGATGTTCCTCCGGACCTTTTGAAACCACAACAATTGCGGCGTCAAAATATTGCAGAGAATCAACGCGAAATAATATGGCGCATACGGCCCGTGCAACCGCTGTTGCACGAGGAACATATCGAACTTGTTGCCGCTGTATTCGGCAAGGAAAAACTCAAAGAAGTAGCCGTAGGCCACAATCAATCCCGTGGCCAACATCACCTTGGCCATATTTTCCAGGTGCCGCATGGTAATGAAATCCTGCAGACCGTAAGCCGCGCGCAGCGGGATGGCGATGGTCAGCACCATGGCAAAGCCGGAATAAATCGCGCCGGCTACGAAGTACGGCGGGAAAATCGTGGTGTGCCAGCCGGGAACGATGGCCACCGAGAAGTCGAAACTCACTACGGTGTGCACCGAGAGCACCAGCGGCGTAGCCAGTCCGGCGAGCAGCATGTACGCCGACTGATACCGATGCCAGTGCCGCGCCGAGCCGCGCCAACCCATCGCCAGCACGCCAAAAATCACCCGCTGCCATTGATGGGGAGCGCGATCGCGCAACGTAGCCAAGTCGGGAATCAAGCCGACAAACCAGAACAGCAATGAAACCGTGCCGTACGTCGACACCGCAAATACGTCCCAAATGAGCGGGCTGCGGAACTGCGGCCAAATCCCCATCGTGCTGGGATAGGGAAACATGTAGTACGCCATCCACGGACGCCCGGTGTGAATCAACGGGAACAAACCGGCGCAAGCCACGGCAAACAGCGTCATGGCTTCCGCGAAACGGTTGATCGAAGTCCGCCATTTCTGATTGAGCAAAAACAAAATGGCCGAAATCAGAGTCCCCGCGTGGCCGATACCGATCCACCACACGAAGTTGACGATCGCGAAGCCCCAGCCGATCGGAATGTTGATGCCCCAAATGCCGACGCCTTTGGCAATCAGCCACGCGACGGCGACGGTGAGCATCATCAACAGGGAAAAGGCCAGCGCGAAGCCCGCCAGCCAACCGAGGCCTATGGGCCGCGTCAGCACCACACCGCTGATTTTTTCCGTGACCGTCTCGTAGGTATGACCCGGCGCGAGCACCGGCGTCAGACGCCGGATCTCCGGATGGTTCACTGGTGGTTGCGCCGCGCTCATGCCTTTTCCAGCTCCGGATTAGGATTGCGCACTGCGGCCAGATAGGTGGTGCGCGGCCGCGCATTCAGCTCGCCAAGAATCGTGTAGTTGCGTTGCTGCGCTTTCAATTTATAGACGCGGCTCTTGGGATCGTTCTGGTCCCCAAACACAATCGCTTCGGCCGGGCAGGCAGCCTCGCAAGCAGTAACGATCTCGCCGTCACGAATCTCGCGGTTCTGTTTATCCGCTTCGATCCGCACATTGCTGATGCGCTGTACGCAGTACGTGCACTTTTCCATTACTCCGCGGCTGCGTACCGTCACTTCTGGATTGCGCAACAGTTTCAGTTGCGGGGTCTCCCAATCCTGAAAGCGCAGGAAATTAAAGCGCCGCACTTTATAAGGACAGTTGTTCGAACAATACCGCGTCCCTATGCAGCGGTTGTACACCATGTCATTCAAGCCTTCAGAGCTGTGCACCGTCGCGCCCACCGGACAAACCTGCTCGCAAGGTGCGTTCTCGCACTGCTGGCAAGGCACCGGCTGGAAAAATGTTTCGGGATTATCGAGCGACACATTGTATTGCGACGGGTCACCTGTCTCTTTATTGCCGGTAGCCGTCGCCGAGAGCGAATTCGTGTAATAGCGGTCGATGCGGATCCAATGCATTTCGCGGCCGCGCATCACCTGATCTTTGCCTACCACAGGAATGTTGTTTTCCGATTGGCAGGCCACTACGCACGCATTGCAGCCATTGCAACTATTCAAATCAATGGCCATGGCCCAGGCAGGCTTCCCGGCATACGGAAATTCCTGCGGCTTGTAAAGCGAATCGTCGTACGGCGGCTTCTCGTCGTGCTCGTGCGCAAAATTCGGGTTTTGCTGGTACTCGTTGAGCGTTCCGGAAACGAGGATCTGCCGGCCTTCCATGTTGAAGTGATACTGCGTGCACGCCAGCGGGTAATCTTCGCCGGTCTTCTTCATCGTGCCGCCGCCGGCGGTAAACAGCGCTTGCGACGTGCGCACCGCGTAGGCGTTGAATCCTTTGTTCGTGCCGGTGTATCCCGCGCGGCTGCGCCCATAACCCAGCGGCAGAACCACCACGCCGTCCGCTTGCCCCGGCAAAGTCCAAATCGCCGCCGTCACTTTGCTATTCGAAAGCGATATGTCGACAACATTTGAAACCACTTGCCCGTGCTCGCCGCCGCGCGAGGCTATTTTGTGCCTCAAATCTAAATTCTCGGCGGTCTTGGCACTAACCAGCGCCGCGTTGTCCCACACCAGCTTGGTCACCGGCTTTGGCAATTCCTGCAACCAGCCGTTGTTCGCGAAACGCCCGTCATAAATCGAAGGATCGGGCCGGAAAATAAACTCCAGCTCGCCGGACGCGGTACCTTTCGCAGCCGGCAGACTCGCCGCGCTGAATTTTGCGGTCCCAGCAACCGGCGCGAATGCCGAATTCGCCACCACGCCGTCATTCAACGTTTTTCGCCAGAACTTTTCGAAGTCCGCTCCCGGATTGGCGGCTTTTAGTTTCTCGCGCAACGCGTCGTAGTCGGAAACTCCGGGCTTATCGCTGAACGCCGCCAGCACTTCCCGCGCGGAGTGCGTGGCATACAGCGGGGCAATCAACGGCTGAATCACGCTAAGCGTGCCATCAAACGCGCGCGCATCGCCCCAGGTCTCCAGGTAATGCGACTCCGGAACGTGCCACTGCGCATACGCTGCGGTCTCGTCAAAATGAGAACTCACGAGAACGGTGTTGCGCACCTTCTGAATTTTCGACACAAAATCGAAATCATGTGGAGCGGTATAAATAGGATTGACGCCCAGGATCAGCAGCGTATCCACCTTGCCGGCGTCCATGTCCGCGCACAGCTCCGTCATCGACTGCAGATGATTCACCGGCTGCGCTTCCACCGGCTCGGTCTGATACACGGTGACGCCCGAATTTCCCAGCGTCGCGTTAATCGCGTGCGCCAGCGCATGAACCTCCGCGCTTTGCTGTTCGCCCGCCACCACCAGAGAAGATCCGCGATGCTTCTGCAAATCCGCGGCTACTGCGTCGAGCCATTTTTCGCTGCCTGGGAACGTCGCGCCGCCTCCCAATCCCAGCTTCGCAGCCAGCGCACGCGCGAAAAGTTCCACATCGGAAGCCCGCAACGGCAAGCGATGGTCCGCTGTTGCCCCCGTCACCGTCGGCGTCGGTTCCACCACGTATAACCGGTTCATCGCGCCGTCCGGGCCGCTCAATTTCCGGCGGCGATAAAAATCCTTCATGTACCGCACATTGCCCGGACCGTTGGCCAGAAAATCCGCATCCAGCGACAGAATCACGTCCGCTTTTTCCACGCGGTAAACGGTGTTCAAATAGCGCCCGAACGCCAGCTTCGCGCCTTCGCGCCCGCCATCGCTGACCGCCGGCTCCCACTGATGCCACTTTGCCTGCGGGTATAGCTTCAATAGCGCCTGAATCTCGTCCGCCACCAACGTCGACGTAATCGTCCCCGTCAAAATCCGCAAGCCCGCGCCATTCTGAGTTTCTGATCGCCGCCGTTTCTGCCTGTGCGTTATCTACAAATTGCGGCCAGCTTCGGATGCTCCCGACGTTTGTAGTGACTTGCGCACGGTCCGGATCATACAAATCCAAAATTGACGCCTGCGCAAACGCATTCGTGCCGCCCAAGCTGGCCGGATGATCGGGATTCCCCTCAATCTTCGTCGGCCGCCCTTCGTGACTTTCTACCAGTACGCCGATCGCGTCCGCGCCAAACGGCATCACCGTGGCAAAAAATAGCGGCTTGCCCAGCACCATGCCTTCCGGCTGCTTCACGTACGGCACGACGTTTTCTCGCGGCGGCATGCCGCAACCGGACAATCCGGCAAACGCCAGCGACGCCGCCATCAACTTCAGAAAATCGCGCCGGTCCACTCCTTCGTCCCACTCCGAAGGCGCCTGCCGCGGAAATTCGCGCTGCAACAATTCCGTAAAATGCGGGATCTTCCGCCAGTTCTTCCAGCGAACGCCAATACTGCTTACCGGTTTTTGCTTGCAGCTTCGCGCGCACCGCCGCCAAATCCAGAGTGCTCGCATCGCTGCCCGCGGAAGCTTGCCGACGACGCTCCGAATTCGCAGTGCTGCCGTGCCGTCGCGCTCAGAATGCGCAAGCCGCATCGTGCGAGCGCTCGTGCGCGTGTGATGCTCGTGCTTATGCTCGTCCATAAATTCGCGCTTGCTCATTCCATCCATCGGCTCAGTTCCATCAGTCTCGTGGCATTAACGATGACACGTCGAACAACTCGTCAAATCCCGCACCGAGCGAATATTGTATTGCGCCGCCAGCAGTTTGCCTTTTTCCGCCTGGTCCGCGGCCGGTTTCCAGTCCATGTTGAAAATATCCTTCTTTTCGCCGCAGATTCTTCTCCGGATCGCGGTGACAATCCAGGCACCACTGCATCTGCAGCGTGCTCGCCTGGAACATTAGCGGCATCTGATTCACCTGCCCGTGGCAGGTTGAGCATCCGATGCCCTTGTTCACGTGGATGCTGTGATTGAAATACACGTAATCCGCCAGCCGATGAACTTTCACCCACTGGATCGACGTGTCCGTGCTGTAACTTTCGCGCACCGGCGCCAGGTAGCCCACATTATTGAACAGCACCGAATGGCAATTCATGCATGTTTTGGTCGGCGGAATCCCCGCTACCGCGGAAGTTTCCACGCCAGTGTGGCAATATCGGCAATCGATACCGTCATCGCCCACGTGATGTTTGTGGCTGAATTGTATGGGTTGGTCCCGCGTCAGATACTGGTTGGTAAAATTTGGAGATCGCACGCCGCCAAGTACCACCGTCAATCCCAAAGTCGCGAGAACCACGACGGCCAAGATGCTCATTCGTGGCGGTCAGAATTTGCACTGCGGTGAAAAAGCTGGGGCATATCAGTTTTTTCGTTTTTTTCGCCGCAGCGCGCCTTAGAATTCGGCGGCTGCGGCCCCTCTGCACATTCGATCTTCGAGTCCATGGGATCGTCTGTGACGCGCTAGTGTCCACCAAAACTTTCGGGAATGCAACAACCCTCCAAAAACAAATTCCGCCTTCGCGCACTGCATCCGCAAGGGTGAAAACGATAGTTTCGAATGTTTCAAAACAACGCTGTATTAGTCGCGGAAATTCCAGATCGCCCACAAATTCCCGCGTGCTTTGCCGCTCCGGCTTCCTTCGTGTTCTTCTCTCGCAACTACCGCGACATTCTTCTCCTCTCGGTTCCCGCCACCGTGTTATCTTATTTAAACCCTCTGCTGCTCCTTTTGCGGCGGAGCCTACCTTGTGACGTGCTGCCAATATCGGCCGCCGACGCTGCTGGGGCGTGGTCCAACTGGTAGGGCACCTCACTGTTAATGAGGCCGGTGAAGGTTCGAATCCTTCCGCCCCAGCCAATTTTCCCGATAAAACGAATTGCCTGCCCAGGCACTACCTTTCGCGATCCGTCGTCCGGGCTCCTACGATGTCCCCACTTCCGCTTACTTGGACGCCAAATCGACATCCTTGATCGGCAAGTCCCAGTGCGCATCGAGAATCTCAAAACGGCGCTGTTCTTCTTTCTTATAGGTCTCTTGGTCCGGGTAGAGGTGTTTGATAATTCCCGATGCATCGAAGTCGTCGTTGGCAATGGCGGCGTTCTTAAACACGATCGTAACGCGGTAGTCCCATCGGCCATCTTCGGTCGTGTGAAACCTAGGTTGCACTGCGTGCACTTCCAGAATTCTGCCCAACTCAATTTCTTTTTTCAGCACCGGATAATGGTTCTTCTTGAAAAGTGTAATGAATTCGTCCGCATGACCCCACTTGGTCTTGTAGTAGTACTCCGCGACAAAGGGCTTATCTTCGCTTGCGGCGCTCGCCGATGCCGAAGTGGTCGCTCGCGCGGCACTGTTGTGGCTTAAAACCAGCGCAATGCCTAGATTTAAAATCACAAATGTCACCAGAAGGTTTCTGTTTCTGAATTGCTTCACGGTCGATCCCTCCTTCGGTCTTTCACAGCTTTCCGGGCCCAATCATTTCGCTGGTTCGCGCCATTCATGCAACTGGTTTTATGAGCGATATCCGGACAGGTTTCGTGCCAACGTCGCGAGGAATTCCATGCTCGCACTCCAGACAAGATCTCAATCTAGAGGGAGTGGTGCCCCTGTTTCAGGTTCCAGAGAGCCGCAACGAGCGCGTCAATCTCTTCGCAAGTGTTGTACAGAGCGAGCGAGGGCCGGACGGTAGACTCGACCCCGAAGCGGCGGAGGATGGGTTGGGCACAGTGGTGGCCCGCCCGGACCGCAATACCTTGACGGTTGAGGGCCGTGCCCACGTCTTCGGTGCGGAAGCCGTCGAGGACAAAGGAAAGAACGCCGGCTTTTTCGCGCGCCGTTCCGATCAGTCGCAGGCCCGGAATACGGTTGAGCGCGTCGGTGGCGTAGAGCAACAGGTCATGCTCGTAGCGGGAAATATTGGCCATACCGACGCGGTCCAGGTAGTCGATGGCCGCGCCAAGGCCAACGGCGTCAGCGATGTTACCGGTGCCGGCTTCGAAGCGGCCGGCGCCGGCTGGTAGGTGGTCTTCTCAAAAGTGACGTCCTGAATCATATTGCCGCCGCCATGCCAGGGCTGCGTGTTTTGCAGGATCTCTTCCTTGCCGTAGACCACGCCGATGCCGGTGGGGCCAAACATTTTGTGGCCAGAGAAAACGAAGAAGTCGCAATCGTAGAGTTGCACGTCAGTTTGCGTGTGTGAGACCGACTGCGCTCCATCAAGAAGAACTTTGGCGCCGTAGCGGTGGGCCATCTCGATCATTTCCTGCGCCGGTGTGACGGTCCCGAGCGCGTTCGAAACTTGCGCGAAGGCGACCAGCCGGGTACGCGGGCCGAGGAGCTTTTGATATTCGTCCAGAATCACCTGGCCCGTGTTGTCTACCGGGACGACGCGTAAGCGCGCGCCAGTTTCGGCGCAGAGCATTTGCCAAGGAACGATGTTGGCATGATGTTCGAGCCAGGTGATGACGATCTCATCCTCTTTGTGGATGTTCTGCCGGCCCCAGCTCTGTGCCACCAGGTTGATCGCTTCGGTGGTGCCGCGCACAAAAATGATTTCTTTGACGCTGCCGGCGTTGATGAAGCGGCGAACTTTGTCGCGCGCGGCTTCGTAGGCATCCGTGGCGCGCGCGGCGAGCTCGTGCGCGGCGCGATGAATGTTGGAATTTTCGTGGGCGTAAAAGTGGCTCAGGCGGTCGATGACGCTCTGCGGTTTTTGCGTAGTCGCAGCGTTGTCGAGCCAGATCAACGGCTTCCCGTGAACCTGCTCCTGCAAGATCGGAAAGTCGCGGCGAATGGTTTGCACTTCGAAGGGCTGCGACGAAAGATTGAGACCGGGGAGAACTTGCGCGGGGATACGGAAGGGATCGTCCCTGGTGGGAATTGACGAGGTGGGAATCGACGTGGCGGGAACCAGCTGTCGAATTTCGTCGAGAAATGGAAATGGAGAGGACGCGCCTGGGATTCGCTGCTGGGCAGTGCCACCGGGAACTTGGGGTGTGGCAAGCTGCGGAATCGTCTCCGGAACTTGTGGCGTGGCGGTGGAAGAAAAACTGCTAGCCAGCGCGTGGATGTCGCTGTCGCCCGGGATGCTTATGTTGGGAAGGGACGGAGCAACCGGTAACGGCGTTGCAGTGGGATAGGAAAAGAGCGGACGGATTTCGTCGAGAAACGCAAAAGACGATATCGCGGAGAAATCGGAAGAGCTAACTCCGCCAGGAATCCCTAGGAAAGAAAGTTCTGAAATTGGGACTTGCGCAGGAGCAGCAGAGAGTCCGGAAAGCGTGCCGGATAGTGTGCGTGGGTCGGCCTCGCTGGGTACTGCGACCGGCGAAGACGCTATGGGAAGCGCCACGCCGGCGGCGCCTGGCAGCGAGACGAACGCCGCGGGATTTCTGGCCGCGCCCAACGCTTCGGGTACACCTGGCACCGTAGCGGTACGCTGCGCGTCCGCCATTACGGTTTCGCTCATCGGCAACGCGGTGAAAAACTCATTGGCCATCCGCGCCAGAATCGCCGGATCGGGAACTCCTGCCGGAATCACTTGTGTTTCGCTCGGAAGGACGCTCCCAAGATCCCCCGCCTGCGAATGCGGCACGTTTTTTCCAGACTCACTTGTACTCATGATAGTGCCCGACCTCAACATCTTCGAGCGCGGCGATGGCGTCGTCCACCAGCACTGCCGCGGAGCAATACAGCGAAATCAAATACGAAGCCAGCGCCTTGCTGCTGATGCCCATAAAGCGCACCGACAGTCCAGGCGTTTGCTCCCCGGGAAGTCCGGGCTGGAACAAACCGATGACTCCCTGCTTCCTCTCGCCTACACGCAGCAACAGAATGTTGGATTTGCCCGTTGCGGATTTCGCTTTGGAACCGCCGTCAACCAAAAGTTTGTCGCAGGGAATCAATGGCACCCCGCGCCAGGTGATGAACGGCGAACCGAACAGCGTCACCGTCGCCGGAGGCACGCCGCGGCGTGTGCACTCGCGTCCGAACGCCGCTATCGCGCGGGGATGCGCCAGAAAGAACGACGGCTCTTTCCAGACTTTGGTGAGCAGTTCATCCAGATCATCCGGCGTCGGAGCGCCTTTGCGCGTTTGAATGCGCTGGCTCGCCGGAACATTCTTGAGCAGGCCGTAGTCGCTGTTGTTAATGAGCTCGCTTTCCTGACGCTCCTTGACGTTCTCGATCATCAGCCGAAGTTGCTCGCGCACCTGGTCGTAAGGATTGCTGTAAAGATCAGAGACGCGGGTTTGCACGTCTAGTACCGCGGAGATCGCGCTCAGCGTATATTCGCGCGGTTTTTCTTCGTACTCTACATAGGTTTCCGGCAGCGCCTTTTCGTCTTTCTGGCCGCACACCACGTCCACGCTTTTCTCGTCCACCACGCGATTGACGCGCAGCGTCCCCGCTTCCAGCGGCTTCCAGTCCAGCAGGCGCACCAGCCATCGCGGCGTGATGGCGCCGTACTGCGGCGGAGTCTTGGTAACATTTGCAAGCTGAAATGCGGCGCGATCGCCAAGCGCATGGTGCGTTGTAGTTTCGGGCACGACAAATTCTCCTTATAAAAGCCACTCTGTAGAAGCGACCGCTATTTCACGCTCGGCCATCTAAACGGCGTTGAACATCGAATCGAGGTTCTCGACCACACTCACGCTCTCTCGAGCTGCCGACCGCACGGGAATTGTAACCGCGCAGCCCCAGCACGGGAAGTGCGAAATCGTGAGGATCGAGTGAGCGTATCGCGGGCCATGGTGTTGCGGCAATCGGCGAACGTAAATGAGGGTAGAATGCGCGCGGCGCGGCGGTGTGGAGCTTCCTTGGAGGGTCGAGTGCGACTTACGGTTGGAGTGATGGCGGGATTGCTCATGTTGAGTGGGGCCGCTCGGGCGCAAAGGCCGCCGCTGCTGCCAGAGAAAGATGTCGCGGCGCTGGCGAACGAGTTGAGCGGTGAGACAGCGAAGCGAAATTTGGAGGGGATCGCGCGCTTTCACCGGCAGCGTGGATCGCTCGGGTTTCACGAGGCAGCGGAATTGGTGGCGGAGCGGTTGCGGGCCTATGGATTGCGCGATGTCGAGATACTGAAGTTCCCTGCCGATGGGAAGATTTTTTACGGCACGCAAAGGTCGCGTCCGGCGTGGGATGCGGAGATGGGAGAGTTGAGCGAGCCCTCAAAGCTGGAGTCCGTGCCATGTCCCAAAGAGATGACGGAAAGGGCAGAGAAGGCCGCAAGCGAAGGGATCGGGCTTGCTTTCGACTGCCTTATTCCGCGTCCGGAGCGCCTCTTGGCAAGTTATGAAGCGGAACCGGTGGTGTTGGCTGAAGATAGTGAGTCGGCGGATGTTACGGCGGATTTGATCGATGTCGGTGAGGGAACGAAGGAAAGCGATTACGCGGGTAAGGATGTGAAGGGAAGGATTGTGCTGGTGGGCGCGCAGCCGGGGGCGGTGCAGGATTTGGCGGTGGGGAAATTTGGAGCGGTGGGGATTGTTAGTTACGCGCAGAACCAGAGGACGGCGTGGTCTGGCGAAGATGAGAATTTGATCCGGTGGGGGCATTTGGAGACGTTTTCTGCGAACAAGACGTTTGCTTTCATGGTGTCGCTGAAGACCGCGCGCGCGTTGCGAGCGCGACTGGCTGGCGGGGAAAAGATTTCGCTGCATGCGGTGGTGAAGGCCGGGCAACATGAGGGAAATTATGAAGTGGTGACGGCTACGATTCCGGGGGCGGACGCGAAATTGAAGGACGAGGAGGTTGCGTTTTCGTGTCATCTGGATCACCAGCGGCCGGGAGCGAATGACAATGCCAGCGGGTGCGTGACGATTTTGGAAGTGGCGCGGACGTTGCAGAAATTGATTAGCGAGGGGAAATTGGCGCGGCCGGCGCGGACGTTGCGATTTATTTTTCCGCCGGAAGTGGAAGGAACGATGGCGCTGTTGAATGCGCGGCCGGAATTTGCCGCGCGGATCAAGGCAGTGATTCACATGGATATGGTGGGCGGCGGACCGGAGACCAAGGCGGTATTTCATGTGACGCGCGGGCCGATGAGTTTGCCCAGCTTTGTGCATGACGTGGCGTGGGCGTTCGCGGAATGGCTGAATGAAGAGTCTTACAATTTTGCGGCGGGGTTGCATGCGGAGTATCCGATGGTGGCGCCGGAGGGCGGCAAAGAGCCGCTGCGTGCAGAATATGCGGCCTACACCATGGGCAGCGATCACGACGTGTATCAGGATTCATCATTTGGGATACCCGCGATTTATTTGAATGACTGGCCAGACCGCTACATCCATACCAATTTTGATACCGCCGCCAATATCGATACTACGAAGTTGAAGCGGGCGGGTTTTATTGGGGCGGCGAGTGGGTATTACCTTGCTAGTGCCACCGCAGACTTCCCCTTGGAGGAAGTCTACCTTGGCCAACTCTCTCGATCGATTGAAGTGCAACGGCGTTTGAGACAGGTGAGTGATTCAGACGCGGTGGTGTTGAAAACAGCTTTCATTGAGGGCGAGAACGAAATTTTGGACTCATTGCCGCACGCGGCGGGGAATAAGATTACCTGGGGCGAGTTCAAGTTCCAGACGATTCTCCCGCTTCGAATCATCAATTCAGGAATGCTCGAACCGAAACCGGCAGTTGGCGATGGCCTGGTGAAGTTCGGACGAAACACACAGCCGAAAGGGCCGCTGACGGTGTTCGGGTATGACTATTTTGCGGATCATGCGAAGGCGGCAAGTGTGGTGACGCCGAAGCTGCTGAGCTATGAGGGATTGTGGGGTGGCGGGGAAGAGTATGCGTATGAGGTTTTGAATTTTGCGGATGGGAAACGGAATACGCAGGAGATCCGCAATGCGGTGTCCGCTGAGTATGGTCCGTTGCCGTTGGAGCTAGTGGTGGAGTATTTGAAAGCGCTGGAGAAGATCGGTCTCGTGGAAAAGGTGAAGTAAGAGGTCGCGACGTGCCGATAGAACGGAGCGGACGACGCGTGTGCTAGCATTAAAAGGTTTGTGCAGTGTGTGGAGTTTTACTGAATGGCTACGACGATGAGGGCGCTGCGAAAGGTGCGGGCCGCCAAGGGGCTGGAGATTTCCGACGTGCCGGTGCCGGCGATTGGACCGACGGATGTGCTGGTGCGCGTTTCGGCGGCGTCGATTTGCGGGACAGACTTGCATATTTATGGCTGGGATCGTTGGTCGCAAGGACGGATTAAGCCGCCGGTTACGCTAGGGCACGAATTTTGCGGCGTGGTCGAGAAAGTCGGAGAAGAGGTTACCGCCGTCCGACCAGGGGATTTCGTTAGCGCGGAGATGCATGTGAATTGCGGGCATTGTCACCAATGCCGGCTGGGCGAAGCGCACATTTGCCAAAACCTGAAGATTATCGGAATCGATCAGGACGGCGCATTTGCAGAGTTTGTGAAGATTCCCGCATCGAATATCTGGAAGCTCGATCCCGCGATTCCGGAGCGCTATGGTGCGATTCTTGATCCGCTGGGGAATGCGGTACATACCGTTTTGGCCGGCCCGATCGCCGGGCAGACGGTGTTGGTTACCGGATGCGGCCCAATTGGCTTGATGGCTATCGCCGTGGCCAAGGCGTGCGGGAGCTCCACGGTCTTCGCCACCGAAACGAATGCGCAGCGTCGCGCGATGGCGGTTCAGATGGGCGCCGACGTGGCCATTAATCCCGCTAGCGAAGACGCAGTGGCGCGCATCTTAGACGAGACGCGCGGCACCGGCGTGGATGTCCTGCTCGAAATGTCCGGCAATCCTACCGCCATCCAGCAAGGATTTGCGGCGCTCCGGGCCGGAGGGCGGGCCTCGTTGCTTGGCATCCCCACCGAGAATGTGCAGCTGGATTTGGTTAAGGACGTGATCTTCAAGGGCGCGACCGTACAGGGAATCTATGGGCGGCGCATGTACGAGACGTGGGTACAGATGACGGCGCTGCTCAAGGCGGGCCGATTAAATCTGGAGCCCTTGTTTAGCGAGCAGACTTCGCTGGAAAATTTCGAGGGCGCGTTTGCGATGCTGCAGAAGGGATTGGCCGGGTAAAGTGTTGATGTATCCCGCAGGGCTGAAGTAGCGAAGTCAGAAGTGAGTAGCTCACAGGAGTTTTTTATGAGTGAATCGGGAACAGCACCTACGGCCACGAGCGGTATTGCGAAGAATGATCAAAAGAATAATGCCTTCCAGTACGTGAGCGATGCCCTCGCCGACCTGCGCGCGAAAGGTGTTGCGCCGAAACTGCGCGTGCTAGAGGGCGAGCAGAAGGCACTCTGCACATTTGACGGGCGCGAAGTAATCAATCTGGCCTCCAACAATTATTTGGGGCTGGCCACGCACAAAGCCTTGCGCAAAGCCTCCGTGGACGCGGTGAAGCGCCTGGGCGTAGGCGCCGGTGCGGTGCGCACCATTGCCGGAACCATGCAGATTCACATGGCCCTCGAAGAACAGATCGCGCGCTTCAAAAACGTCGAAGCCTGCGTGGTATTTCAGTCGGGATTCACGGCCAATGCGGGCACGGTTTCGGCGGTCTTGGGCAAAGAGGACTTGATCATCTCCGATGAGCTTAATCACGCGTCCATCATCGATGGCGCGCGGCTCTCAAAAGCCACTATCAAAGTTTTCAAGCACAAAGATGTAGCGGACTGTGAACGCATTCTGCAGGAGCATGCCAGCTTCCCCGGCAAAAAGCTGATCATCACCGATGGCGTCTTTTCCATGGACGGCGATATCGCCCCGTTGCCCGCCCTCTGCGGCCTGGCCGAAAAATACAACTGCATCATGATGGTAGACGATGCGCATTCCTCGGGAGTTTTGGGCCGCGGCGGGCGCGGCACCGTCGATCATCTGAATTGTCATGGCCGCGTGCACATTCAGGTCGGCACGCTAAGCAAGGCCATTGGCTCGATGGGCGGATATGTCTGCGGGTCCCGCGATTTAATCGATTTTCTCTATCTGCGCGCTCGGCCGTTCTTATTTTCCACTTCGCATCCGCCGGCGACCGCCGCGGCTTGCGCCGCGGCGTTCACGCTGCTCGATTCGCCAGAGGGTGAAAGACTCGTGAAGAAACTGTGGGCGAACACAAAATTCTTTAAGCGTGAACTGAAGAAGCGCGGCTTTCAGTTCAAGGCCAGCGAAACTCCGATCATACCCATCCATGTGGGCGACGCGGCCAAGGCCTTTGAGTTTTCGAGGAAAGTGTTCGAGGCCGGAGTCTTTGCGCCCGCAGTCGGGTATCCGACCGTGGCGGAGGGCAAAGCGCGGTTGCGCGCTATCGTTAGCGCGGCGCACAAGCGCGACCAACTCCTGAAGGCCGCGGATATTTTGCAGGAAGCCGCGCGCCCTCTGGGACATCCTGTAGATTGCGCGCTAAATCAGTCCACCCGATCGGCGTGACCAAGCAGCGTGGGATCGTCACGTAAAATGGAGGTACTAGAACGCGGTAATTTCCACACGTATCCCTACATGGTTGTCTGTATGGTATTGAAAAATAAGGAGAGTATAATGTGGCGTGGAGCTGCAACTGATACTTGCTGGGTTTGCGCCAGCATTTCGTGCGTATTTCAGTGAATTGCCCGGCGCATTCGCATTAGGGATAGGAGGCCGCGATGAAAACTTCATGGATAACAATGGGAATCGCGGCACTGTTCCTGGCGAGCTTCGCCACTGCTCAACAAGCTCCTTACGCAACAATACGGAAACAGCCGCCACTAGCGCCAAACAATCCGCCGTAAAAGTCCGGCGTGGTGTGCCCGTTAAGTGTTGGCACGGCTTTCAACGCCAAATTGCTGGATAGCCTGGATGCGCGCCGCAACAAACCCGGCGATAAGTTTACGGCCGAAACGACCGAAACCGTGCGCTACGGCCGCAGCGTGATTTTGCCGCGCGGAACGATTCTTGAAGGCCACGTCGTGCGCAAATCGATTTCCACCCATGGGACGGATCGCTCCGCGCTGTTTCTGCAGTTTGATAAGGCGATTTTGAAGAACGGACAGGAAGCCGTGATGATTGCCGGGATCCAAGCGCTGGCCGTGGGCCGAATTCCTCCGCCCCGATAGAAACAGCAACGGCCGGAGATGACTCGGATTCCGAGTCTCCGGTGCGCATTGAATGTACCGCCGCCAGCCGCGCGTTGCCGCTGGATACCGACCTTGAACGCGGACGGCTCGACCAAGAACATGATGGCGGTTTCGCACGAGCCGGAAGATAGCCACGCGACGATTATCCGAGCCACCCGCGGCTGAGTTGCCGCTGACGCAAGGTGCGTTCACCAAGCACGGCCTACTGACTTCCGATAGCAAAGGCGCGCTCGGTGCGCCGGATATCCGCATTTACACCCCTCTATCGACCGGCTCCGATGGCACGGTCTTGATGTCGACAAAAAAGAATGTGCACCTGGAACGCGGCACCCGTCTCCTGATCGTAATCCAGCCCCCGCGCACCGCCGACCCCGCCTCCGACTAAACCCAGCCGCTAGCACCAATCTAAAACTGTCATTCTGAGCGAAGCGAAGAATCTGCTTTTTCCGGATTTTTGCAAAAGTGTTCCTCCAGTTCTGTCCTCTTGAAACACTGCTTGTGCGGCACGCTCAAAAACGTCCGCTGATTGGCGCTGCGGTATACTCGACCACATGCCTTCCGCCCCGAAAAAAATCTTCCTGGTCGACGCCATGGCCCACATCTACCGCGCCTTCTTCGCGCCCATGCCGCAGCGCCTGACCGGTCCCGCGGGCGTGCCCACCAACGTGCCCTTCCTGTTTTCAAATATTCTGCGGCGCCTCACGAAGGATTATCAGCCGGACTATATCGGCATCGTTTTCGATCCGCCCGGCGCCAACCTTTCGCGACAAGCTTTTCGAAAAATACAAAGCACAGCGCCCGCCTATGCCGGACGAACTCTCGCGTGCAGCTGCCCTTCGTCCGCCGCTTGTGCGAAGCCATGCGCCTGCCCATCCTCGAAGTCCTGAGCTACGAAGCCGACGATGTGATCGGCACGCTGGCTCTCCAGGCCAGCAAGCACAATCTTGACGTGCTGATCGTCACCAATGACAAGGACATGATGCAGCTCGTCGGCGGGAACGTGCGCGTGCTGCGCCCCGGCGCCGGCGGCGCCAAAAGCGACCTGATCGTCGACGCAGCAAAAGTCGAAGAGCTTATGGGCGTGCCTCCCGGAAAAAGTGGTCGACTACATGGCCCTGATGGGCGACTCCATCGACAACATTCCCGGCGCCAAGGGTATCGGCGAAAAAGGCGCGGCGAGCTGATCGGAAGATTCGGCAGCGTGGAAAACGCGCTCGACCATGCGGACGAAGTCTCCAAGGCAAGCGCTACCGCGAAGCTCTGCAGCAACAGCGCGAACAAGTGTTGATGTCCAAGCAGCTGGCGGCCATCGCCACGGACGCTCCCGTCAAATTAAAACTTTCGGAATTGCAGGTGCGCCGCGCCGGACGGCGCCGCGCTGGCCGCGCTCTATCGCGAACTGGGATTCAATTCGTTGCTGCGAGAACTGACCACCGAAGCGATGGCGCCGCCAGCCACTTCCAAGGCCATCGCGAAAACCGACTACGCGCAGTTCGCCACCGTCGCCGAGTTTCGCGAATACTTGGCGAAACTGCCGGCAAAACAGCCCTTGGCCGTGTGGCTCAACCTCGAAACCGGCGAACGCGAAGCCGAAGGCTTCGGCACGCGCATCGCCGGCATTGAAGTCTCCGCCAAGCCGGGCGAAGGCCGCGCCGTCTGGATGGACGCGCAAGGCGAAGCGCTGCAAGCGCTCCTTCCGGTGCTGCATGATCCGCAGCGCCCGAAAATTGTGCACGACGCGAAGCTGTTCCAATTGCTCGCCGGTCGCGCCAAAAATCTTCAGGACGCCACGCAAGATTTATTCCTACCTCCTGCGCCCCACCACGGGAAATCACAATTTCGCCGATGTCGTCATGCGCCAGTGGAACGTAATGCTCGGCGGCGGTCCCGGAGAACGCGCCGATTATCTGCAGCGCCTCGCGCCGCGTGCTGCGCGAAACCATCAAGCAGCAGGAAATGACCGGCGTTTACGAGGACATTGACTCTGCCGCTCGCCGCCGTCCTGGCGGACGATGGAGCGCGTGGGCATCGGCGTCGATCCCAAAGCTCTGGCGGTGATGTCCGAATCCATGGAGCGCGAAGTCCGCCGCCTCGAAAAAGAAATCTGGGAACTGGCCGGCGTCGAATTCAACGTAAATTCCCCCACGCAACTCGGCGAAATTCTGTTCGACAAACTGGCGCTGGCGCCCGCCGTCAAGCGCGGCCGCGCCAAGCAGCGCTCCACGGCCGCGGAAATCCTCGAGGAACTTTCCGCTCGGCATCCGCTGCCGCGCAAAGTGATCGAGTATCGCGAAATCGCCAAATTGAAATCCACTTACGTGGATGCTCTGCCCAAGACTGATTCATCCCGAAACCGGGCGCCTGCACACCAGCTTCTCGCAGACCAACGCCGCCACCGGCCGCCTCAGCTCCTCGGATCCCAATCTGCAAAATATTCCCATTCGCACCGAACTGGGCCGCCAGATTCGCGCCGCATTCGTCGCCGATAAAGGCAAGACTTTAATTTCCGCGGACTACTCGCAGATCGAACTGCGCATCCTGGCGCATTTTTCCCAGGATCCCGTGCTGCTCGACGCCTTCCGCAACGGCGAGGACATTCACGCGCGCACCGCGCAGGAAGTGTTTGGCGTGGGCCCGATGGCGCAAACCGCCGGAGCATCGCCGCGCCGCCAAAGCCATCAATTTCGGAATCATCTATGGGCTGTCCGCGTTCGGCCTGGCGCAGCAAATCAACGTCCCGCAAAAAGAAGCCGCGCAATTCATCGCCGCCTATTTCGCGCGCTATAAAGGCGTGAAGCAGTATCTCGATCAAGCGCTGGTAGAAACGCGCAAGACCGGCGCTGGCGAAAACGCTGTTTGGCCGCATCCGCCCCATTCCCGAAATCAATTCTCCCCAGGTGCACTTGCGCAATTTTGCCGAACGCACCGCGCTGAACTCGCCGCTGCAAGGCACCGCCGCCGACCTGATCAAGCTTGCCATGATTCGCATCGACCAGCGCCTGCGACAAGAAAAATTCGCAGCCCAAATGATCCTGCAAGTGCACGACGAACTACTCTTCGAGAGTCCGCCGGACGAGCAGCAAGCGCTCGAAGCCCTGGTTCGCAAAGAAATGGAAGAAGTCCACAAACTAGCCGTCCCGCTAATGGTCGAAATCTGCGCCGGCCCCAACTGGCGCGACCTCGATTACACCTACGATTCTGTCGATTTCGAAGTCGCCCTGCTGCTCACCGCCCGCTCTTCGCCACGTCTAAAATCCCAAATCGAGGGGGGTCCGCTGTCCGTTACCCGTATCAGTAAAACTTCCGATGGGTATCCATCGAATTCTGCACATTTCAAGGAGCCATTTCGCCATGCTTAGAGTAGCTTTGCGAGGAGTTTTGTTCTGTCTGCTGTTGGCCGCCATGTCGCGCGTCTGCCCTGCGCAATCGTTCGTGCTCGATCTGCCTGACCCCAGCCAGCGCGCCGAGGTCTCACAAAGAATTGGCATTACCGATATCACCATCAACTATCACCGCCCGCTGGTGAAAGATCGCAAGGTCTGGGGCGGCCTGGTGCCTTACGGCAAAGTCTGGCGTGCCGGCGCGAATATAAATACCACGATCACCTTCAGCGACCCGGTCCTGATCGAAGGCAAACCGCTCGACAAGGGCACCTACGGGTTGCACATGATCCCCAACGCCGATGAGTGGACGATTATCTTTTCCAAGAACGCCACGTCCTGGGGATCTTTCACCTACGACCAGGCGGAAGACGCGCTCCGCGTAAACGTGAAGCCCATTGCGGCGGACATGCATAACGCGCTCACCTATGATTTCGACCAGCTGCAGCCGGATTCCGCGGTCGTCGAACTCGAGTGGGAAAAGCTCGCCGTTCCGTTCAAAGTCTCCGTGGATGTGCACAGCCTGACGCAGGCCAGCCTGAAGAAGCAATTGCGCAATCTTTCGCAGTACACCTGGATCAGCTGGGACGATGCGGCCAACTATTTGCTGACGGAAAAAATCGACCTTGATGAAGCGCTCTTGTATGCAAATAAGTCCATCGAAAATGAAGACCGCTACGAAAACGAGATGACCAAGTCCAAGGTTCTCATCGCGCTGAATCGCAAGGACGAAGCCGCGGTGGCGCAGAAGAAAGCGCTGGATTTCGCCACGCCGCTCCAGATCCATGTGTACGCCCGTCAGTTGCAGGCCGAGAAACGCAACGAAGAAGCCTTCGCGATCTTCACGCGAAAACGCCAAGAAACATCCCGACCAGTGGTTCGTGCATGCCGGTCTGGCGCGGGTGTACTGCGCACAGGGCAAATTTGACGACGCCACGAAAGAAATGAAACTAGCCATGGCCGCAGCTCCGGACAATCAGAAGAGCTATCTGGATGGCTTGGTGAAACAACTCGAAGCCAAACAGAACATAAATTAATTGGCGAAACACAGCGGCCAGCGGTTACCAGAAAACCGCGGCCGATCTTGCGCGCCGCTCTGAAAATCTCAGCGCGGAGGTGCGTGAGATATTGCGTGTGATATTCTGAGTCTTCCCGGACCATTTCGAGGAGACGCCATGCAGCATTCCGATCAATTTTTGAAACTCGTCCAGGACGCCAAGAGCCGCGTGAAGGAAACCAATGTTGCGGAGGTAAAGAAGCGGCGGGCGGCGGGTGAGAAATTTGTGTTCGTGGACGTGCGCGAAGACAACGAATGGAAGGACGGGCACGCGGCGGACGCGATCCACTTGGGCAAAGGAATTATTGAGCGCGACATCGCCAAAGTGATTCCGGACACCAACGCGAAAATCATTTTGTACTGCGGCGGCGGTTTTCGCTCCGCGCTGGCGGCGGATAATATCCAGAAAATGGGCTACACGAATGTGGAATCGATGGACGGCGGTTTTAGAGCATGGGTAGATGAAGGGATGCCGACGTCGAAAGGTTGAGCTGAACGAGTAGCATCGAAGAAAATAGTCCCGCTGCGCGGTGGCGCTGGCAAAGTTCATGTGTGGGACACCGTGCCGCGAGCGCGGCTGAAGAGCGAACGAGCTTCCGGCAAGCGGAAGAGCAACGCGGCGGCGAAGTAGAGAACGCCGTAAATTCCTAAAACTAAAATCGCAACTGGTATTGGCGAGCGTGGACCGAGCGCGTGGTGGACTGCCCACGCTACGCCTGCGGCGATTAGTGCTGCGGCCCAGAGCTGCGCGAGAAAATTTGCCGGCAGGCCACTCGCGCCGATACGACGATTTAGGGCGCGACGCAGCAGCGTGAATTCTACCCAGGAGGAAATACCCGCGGAGATGGTGAGTCCGGCAACGCCCCAGCGCGGTTGGATTCCGAGAAGATGCGGCAGCGGCAGCGCGAAGAGATAGCCGAGGATGGTCGTCAGGATCACGCGGAGAATTGCGAAGCGCAGCGGCGTGCGCGTATCGCGCAGCGCGTAGTAGGTAGAAGCATAGAGGCGGCCGAGCGTGGAAGCGAGCAGGCCGACGGTGGCTCCCGCGAGAATGCCCCAGACGTAGATGACGTCGGTTTGCGTGAAGCGCCCGGAGCGATAGATCGCGGCGACGATCACGTCGCCAAGAATCAGGAACGCGACGACCGACGGCAAAACGAAAAACGCGATTTGCCGGAGACCGGAGTTCAGGCGCGCGCGGAGAACGGCGGCGACTTCTTCTTGCGCGCCCAATGCGCCAGACATGGCGGGCAATTCGGCGGCGGAGACGGACATGCCAAAGAGACTCACGGGAAGGGTGTAGAGGGTTTGCGCGTAGGCCAGGGCCGCTACCGCGCCTCCGGGGAGCAGGCTGGCGAGCAGCGCGTCGATGAAGGCGCTGATTTGCACCACGCCGCGGCTGATGAAAACCGGACCAAAATTGCGAACCACGGTGCGGATATTTTCCGCGCCGAAATTCAGCGTGAAGTGAAAGCCACGCAACAGAGTGATGACAACGGGGAGCTGCACCGCGACTTGCAGCGCGCTGCCGACTACGGAACCCCACGCCAGAATTTGCGCCAGCGGGAACTGCGCGTAACGGCTTCCGAAGATCCACAGCGTGGCGATCATGGCCGCATTCCAGAGGACTGGCGCAGTGTAAGAAAGAAAAAAGCGGCGATGGCTGTTGAGTACGCCGAGGCACCACGCAGAAAAAACCAGCAGGCCCGCGCCAGGAAAAAGGATGCGGACGAGTTGGATGGTGAGCTGGCGTTTTTCGCCGTGAAAGCCGGGAGCGATGGCGTCGATCAGATAGGGCGTGGCGAGTACGCCGATGAGGACGAGAAGCGAGGTGGTCAGCGCGAGGAGCGAAGCAACGGCGCCGGCCACCTTGCGAGCTTCGGCTTCGTCCTTGCGGGCGAGCAGGCCGGCGTAGACGGGGATGAAGCTGGCGGAGAGTACGCCTTCGCCGAAAAGATTTTGCAGGAAATTGGGGATGCGGAAGGCGGCTTTAAAGGCATCGGCGGCATCGGAGTTGCCGAAGTAGTGGGCGAAGATGCGGTCGCGGACTAGTCCCGCGATGCGGCTGAGGAAAATGCCGGCGGCGACGAGATAGGCATGGCGTTTGGCGCTGCCAGGAGCAGGCGGGTTAGTAGCGGGCTGAGTGGGTGCGGAGGTGGTCACAAGCGGAATGGGGCGCGAGTTGTCTCTGGCAGTATGAACGCGCGGGCTGGAGTGAGGGACAGAAATATTTCCAGCTGTGCCTTTGCGTGCCAGCTGGTCAGGCCTGATGCAGACGGGAACGGTGCCGTCCGGCAGCGACGGGATGAAAGGCGGCGGAGCGATTTTAGTGAATGGCGGTGCCCCCACCCCCGGTGCCCGTGAAACAGTGTGATTCTAATAGATTTAGAGGCTGATCTTGTGAAACAGTATGATTCTATGAGGGTTACGGACGGGAACTGGGTTTGCGAGGTTTTGCAACCCCTACCCCCGGGTGTTTTCGGCAAAACGTGCGCAGTCGCAAGAAAATAATGGAGATACACCGATATGCAAGTGTCATAACGTGTGTAAGTTATTGAAAATACACGACCGCGTTTTCTGCGATGGTGGATAATCAGCGTCACATCGAGGGCGATTGTGGCATCGTACGATGACGGCGGATAGATGGGAGTCTTTGCGCGCCGAGGGTGCGAGTGGGGAGGT
Organism: uncultured Acidobacteriota bacterium; assembly: GCA_963798585.1. GTDB lineage: Bacteria > Acidobacteriota > Terriglobia > Acidiferrales > UBA7541 > Acidiferrum. The sequence continues at coordinate 429,023 of CAWCTJ010000006.1, read as the reverse complement.
TGCGTCGGCTGGCAGGGAGCCGTTCGGCAAAGAAAAGGCGCCCGCCCCAGAAGGCGGCCGCTACAAATTCCGAGCTGGGACGCGAACTCCATGGGGAATAGTAATACAGATATGATGTATTGTCAATACTGATGACATTATGGTATTCATTCGAATGAATGGTTGTCTTTCAAGGGTGTGGCCGACGCGCAACGGTCTGCAATAGACAACTGACAATTGTCACTATACAATTGAGGAGCTTAGTGATTCGGAGTTTCAAGCATCGAGGGCTGAGGCGCCTCTATCAGCGAGGCGACCGAAGCGGGATTCGCCGCGACCCCGCAAGCGCTGGACCTGCCGCGCTATCGTCTGCATCCGCTGAAGGGCGACTTGAAGGGGTTCTGGTCCGTGACAGTGCGAGCCAATTGGCGGATCGTCTTTCGTTTTGAGGGGAATGATGCGTTTGATGTTGAATTGATGGACTACCACTAATGCCGTCAGGGAGAACGTGAATGACATGGCTATGAAAAACCCCGTGCATCCCGGTCGCGTCGTGCGACTGGATTGCCTTGAGCCTTTAGGGCTGTCTGTGACCGCCGGCGCAAAGGTGCTCGGTGTAAGCCGGCAGGCGCTCAATAATGTGGTGAATGGCAAGTCCGGCGTTAGCCCGGAAATGGCCATACGTTTATCGAAGGCTTTTGGCAGCACTCCGGAGACTTGGTTGCAAATGCAGCTGGCCTATGATTTGGCAGCGGCACGCAGGACAGAGAATAAAATCAAAGTCCAGCGTCAGCACGTTGAGGAGTTGCACGTATAGTGGCGGCGCAGAAGCGGGCGGCCGCTTGCGGGGTGTTACCGGGAGCGCTGGCCACGCCCGTGTAGACTAGGTGGCACAAAACTAAAGTTGTGGGTACCAAATCTACTGATGCTTGCTACGCTGGCAAAACATGACACCTGTGCATAGGGAATTGCTGCGGGAATTTCAAGATTTTGTGCTGGGCGCTTCCACGGCCAAGTCCGTGATGGAACATATCGCCGCGCGTCTGCACGAAAAGATGACGCAGTACAACTGGGTAGGTTTTTATCTGGCCGATCCGGCGGACCCCAACGTCCTGCTGGTCGGGCCGTTCGTTGGCAGCTTTACACCGCACGCGCGTATTCCTCTGAATTCCGGGTTGTGTGGGGCAGCGGCCAGCAGCGGAAAAGTGGTGGTGGTGCAGGATGTTGCCGCCGATCCGCGTTATCTTGCGGGATCGCCACTGGTGAAGTCTGAGATCGTGGTGCCCATCTTCGTGAGGCAGAAGTTGGCGGCGGAGTTCGATATCGAGAGCTATTTTGCCAATACGTTCACCGCAGCGGAGCAGGAGTTCGTCGAAGCTTGCGCCAAGGTGGTGGGAAATTATCTGGAGAAAGCATAGCGGTTAGAGATAGGCGCGGAAAGCGTATATAACAGCGGGCAGGTCCCCGCGAGACGCGCGGATCGCTTCGTCCCATTCCAGATGTACCTGAGGAACCTCCGTTCTAACATCTTCTTTCTGTTATCATCCCGCCTCGCATCCCGGGAGGCGCGATGAGCTTTAGCAGCAGGCTGGAGGAAGTCCGCGACGGCTTTGAGTGGCCCTTCTGGGTCGCCAACATCAGCGAACTGTTTGAGCGGCTCTCGTACTATGCGGTGTTCGCGTCGCTGGCGCGCTACCTGCACGAAGTGCTAAGTTTCCCCACGCAGCGGGCTACCGATCTTACCGGGCTGTTTGGCGGGCTGGTTTGGTTTCTCGCGATTTTCGGCGGAGCGATCGCCGACCGCCTGGGATTTCGTCGGGCGCTTTCACTCGCGTACCTGATACTCGCAGGATCTTATTTCCTGCTGGGATCGATTGGCGCCGCCTGGCTCGCGCCGATCCGAAGTTTTGTCCCGCTGGTGCTTCTCGCTACGATTCTTCTGGTTTTGCCGCCGCTCGGCGTCGCGCTGGTCAAACCCTGCGTGGTGGGAACTACCGCGCGCGCTTCCAAAGAAAACGTGCGCTCCATCGGCTATTCCATTTACTACACGCTGGTGAATATTGGCGGAGCACTGGGGCCCTGGCTCGCGGGCCTAATTAACAAACACTTGCCGACCGATGTGGTATTCCGCATGGCGGCGCTCAGCGTATTTCTCATGTTCCTGCTGGTGCTTGTGCTGTTCAAGGAGCCGCAGCGCTCCGGCGAAACAAAAACCGCCAGCATCGGAGAAACCCTACGCAACTTTGGCAAAGTTTTAGGCAATCCCAAGTTCATGATCTTTCTGCTGATTTTTTCCGGCTACTGGATCGTCTACTGGCAGGAATTCATTACGCTGCCGTTGTACGTCCACGATTACATCGATCCGAACACCAATACCGACAGCATGCTTTCCATCGGACCGCTGGTGGTGATCGCGCTGACCGTGGCTATCAGCGTGGCCACCAAGAAAATGGCGGCGTTTCGCGCGGTACTTCTGGGGACGCTGATTTCGATGGTGGCGTTCGCGATCCTGGCGATTCATCCGACGGTCTATGCGGCCTATGCCACGCTGGTGGTTATCGCACTGGGCGAGCTAACGCAGCAGCCGCGCTATTACGATTATATTTCGCGGCTCGCTCCCGCGGGCCAGCAAGGAACGTACATGGGCTTCGCGTTTTTGCCGCTTGGTATCGGGGCTTTCGTCGCGGGACGCATCGGCGGGGCATTGCTGCACCGCTTTGGCGAAGTGCAGCACCAGCCGCAACTTTTCTGGTGGGCCATCACGGCCATCGGGGTAGCCACTACTATTTTGCTGTGGATTTACGATCTGGTGGTTAAGCCTTCGGGCGCACGGGCTGGCTGAAAAGGGGTAAGGCCGGGACTAAAGCCCGGCCGCTACAGAGTCAGTGACCTGTGCCGCGACTGGGCTGGCTGAAAGGGGCAAGGCCGGGACTAAAGCCCGGCCGCTACAAAGTCAGTGACTAATTCACCATGCGCTGGAGGGACTCGAGAGCTTGGCGGGCCAGCGAATAGCGCGGCTCGATTTGCAGAGCTTCTTCGAAACAACGGCGGGCGCGACCGTACATTTCTTTGCCAAGATAGGCGCGGCCGAGATTGTAGTGAGGAAAATGGCGCGGCTCGTAGCGGTGCGCCTCGACGGCGCGCTCAAGCCAGGGTATAGCTTCGTCAAAACGGCCGAGCTCGATGAGATACGCGCCGATATCGTTGTAGGGATTGCCAAATTCGGGATCGAGGTCGATGGCGCGGCGACATTCGGCGATAGCCTCGTCAATGCGCCCCTGAAAGTGATAGGTCCAGCCTAGGAAGGTGTGCGCTTCGGCGGTGGGATGCAGATCGAGCGATGATTGATAAAGTTCGACGGCGCGTTCGTAATCGCCTTCCATCTGGGCCTGATAGGCATCCTGGAGCACTTCCCATGCGCGGGTCAGGGTTTCCTGGCTCATGCTTCATAGTTAGCATGAGGCACGGTAGGCGTCAAAAGTACGAAGGTGCAAGCGGTGCGCGGATGGAAACCTGTACGAAGTGCCGGGTGGGGTTCCGAATGAATAGTAGTAACAAAGGAATTAGCGACAGGACAACGGAAGGGGAACGGGCAGGGGAGCGGGCAGGGGTCAGAGTGGCAATTTGTCGTGTAAACGTACAAAATAAACGGGCAATCGCTGCGCAGTTCAGGGAGGCAGAGTGAAACGAAATGCGATGATCCGGAATTTTATAGTGACTGGCACGGCGGCACTGGCGGTTACGGTGGCGATTTTCGCGCAGGATGCGCCCGCGAAGAAATCCACCCCGACCACGGCCGCGAAGCCTTCGGCCGCCGCAGTGGCGCGCGGCAAAGAGATTTTCGATAAAAAATGCGCCGTCTGCCACTACGCGGACAGCGACGCCAAGAAAATCGGCCCGGGCCTGAAGGGTATCTCGCATGCGCGGCACTTTCACGGTGAATGGCAACAAAGTGACCGACGACTCGCTGAAGACGTGGATCGAAAATGGCGATTCGCTGATGCCGCCGTTTAAAGAAGTTCTGGAAGCGCCGCAAATTAAAGATGTGGTGGCGTACGTTCGGACGCTTTAATTTTTTTGGCGATGCGGCGGGGATGTCGGACGGGTTGACTATTGCGGTCCCTTCGCGCAAAGCGCTCAGGGTGAACCGCACTCCGAAAAGAAAAGCCCCCGAAGGCTCGATGTCTCAAGCCCCGGGGGCGACAACGCGGAAAACAAGCGGATAACAAAAGTTACTTGAGGATCGCGTCCTTGAACGCCTTCGAGGGGCGCAGCCGAACAACGGTCTTCGCCTTGATCTTGATGGCCTCTCCCGTTTGCGGGTTGCGGCCCATGCGGGCCTTGCGGTGCGCCTTCACCACGCGGCCGATGCCGGGGATGACGAACTTGCCTGCGCCGCCCTTGGATTCTTTCACCGCCAGCTTGAACAGTTCATCAAAAAACAAAGCTGCGGTTTTCTTCGGTGAGCCGATTTTCTCGGCCATGTGGGACACGATCTTTCGTCTTGCTCAAAGGCTTGGCTGCCATCTAGTCTATTATCCTCCTGATTTTCATTCCACTTTTTACGTGCCACCCTAGCGTTGCCAGGGCAGGCCGCGAGAGTACTACCCCATTTTTAATCGCGAAAACACTCGGGCCGCAGGAAACTATAGCGAACGTGAAAGGGAACGCAAGGGCAAAACACAAAAAAAGCAGCAAAAATAAGATTTTTTTGCAGGTAGGGTGTGAAAAACGCGATGAAATCAGGCTTTTTGTCGCCCTGGAGCGAGAACCGTTGGGCTGAGCGTGCCATATCTGGCTCGCGTATCGGAACACTCGCAGGACGACGACGCACGGATACCGAACGATCGAATTGCTGGAGCAAATGGAGACGACATGAATCCGGTTGCGAATTTGAACGAGCTCGAACAGCGCATTGGCGCGGCGGTGAAGTTTTCGCGGCGCCCGGTGGCGGTTTCCTTTTTGGATGCCGTTCCCGCCGGGTGGAACAATTCGAAGGGCAGCGAACCATCCAGCTGCAGTTTCTGGCGGCTGGCGGCCGCGGGACGGGTTTTTTATACCTTGCCGGAGAATCACTTTAATTGCGCGGTGGGCGCGTACACGCACAACATCGCGCTTTCGCCGGAGCGGGAAAAAGAAACCGAGCAGACTCTGAAATTCATGTTCGATCTCGGCTATGTGAAGCCGGAGGAAGTGCCGCAGATTCCGCGACTAGCGAAAGCGCCGGTGGCGATCGTGTATGCGCCGCTGGGTGAGACGCCGGTGACGCCGAGCGTGGTGCTGTTTGCCTGTAAACCTTCCGGCGCCATGCTGCTGAGCGAAGCCGCGAATCGCGCGGGAGTGGCCAGCGGGGCGCCGGCGTTCGGGCGACCGACGTGCATGGCGTTGCCGGCGTCGCTGCAGATGGGCGCGATCCTGAGTTTGGGATGCATTGGGAACCGCGTGTATACCGGGCTTGGCGAAGATGAGATGTATTTTGTGTTGCGTGGGCAGGATCTTGGCGCGGTGGCGGATGCGCTCACGACGATTACGTCGGCGAATTCCGCGCTGCGGGAGTATGCGCAGGGAGCGGCAGAACTGGCGAGCAGACTTGGCCAGCGTTCAAGTCGACGCGACGAATGGACTACGAAGATTTCCGATGGTTCCGCCTAATAGGGCGCAGCCGATGCGTAGGCCAGGACTAAAGCCCGGCCGCTACAGAGTTGGCCAGATCGGCGTAGAAGTGGGCGATGGATTTTATGCCGCCGAAATAATTTTCGAGGGCGATGTGTTCGTCGGGGGCGTGGGCATTTTCATCGGGCAAGCCGAAACCGATCAAGACGCAGGGCACTTTGAAGGTGTCGTGCATTTGCGTGACGAACGGAATCGAGCCACCTTCGCGGATGAAGACGGCGCGCTTGCCGAAGCCCTTTTCCAGAGCGCTTTGCGCGCCTTTTGAAAATGGGAGCCTGAAACGACGCGGACCACGGCTTGCCAGTGCTGAGCACCTCGAATTTGCAGTGCACGCTTTTGGGCAATAGCTTGCGGATCTGTTTTTCGACGAGCTTGGCGATTTTATGCGGATCCTGATCGGGAACCAGGCGCGTAGAAAATTTGGCATAGGCCTTGGACGGGATTACGGTTTTGGCGCCTTCGCCCTGATAGCCACCCCACATACCATTTATTTCCAGCGTGGGCCGCGTCCACAAGCGCTCGACGATGGAATAACCTTTTTCGCCGTCGTATGCGGCGGCGCCGACAGCGCGCTCGAAATCTTTCTTTTTCCAAGGCAAGGAGTTCAGCGCTTTGCGTTCTGGTGCGGAGACTTTGACGACGCTGTCGTAAAAACCGGGAATGGCCACGCGGAAATTCTTGTCGTGCAGTTTGGCGAATAATTCGGACAGAATGGTCAACGGATTGGGCACCGCGCCACCGTAAACGCCGGAATGCAAATCGCGGGCCGGTCCGGTGAGTTCGATCTGGTAGTAATTCAAGCCGCGCAGTCCGTAGGTGATCGAGGGAACGCCCTTGGCGAGCATGGAGGTATCGGAAACGACCAAGGCATCGGCTTTCAGTTTTTCGCGATTTTTCTGAACGTAGTCCCACAGGCTGACGCTGCCAACTTCTTCTTCGCCTTCGATCAGTACTTTTACGTTAATGCCCAGGCTACCGTTGAGCGCTTTGCAGCGACTCCAGCGCTTTGAAGTGGATGTGCACCTGGCCTTTGTCGTCGGCCGTGCCGCGGGCAAAGAGATTGCCATCGCGGACAGTGGGTTCGAAAGCCGGAGAAGTCCACAGATCGAGAGGCTCGGCCGGCTGCACGTCGTAATGGCCGTAAAAAAGAATGGTGGGTTTGCCCGGGGCTTGCAGGGATTCGGCATAGACCAGCGGATGCAAATTCGTGGGAATAACTTCGACCGATGTAAACCCGGCTTTCGCCAGATTTTCGGCCACCCATTGGGCGGCGCGCTCGATATCCGGCTTGTGCTCGCTTTTGGCGCTGACGCTGGGGATGCGCAGAAAATCAAACAGCTCACTCAGATGCTGATCGCGGCGAGCATCAATAAATTCGGCAAGATTCATAGGAGACCCTGGGGCTATAAGTCCTTTCGTATAAGTACGTCACACTTGTTCCGAATGTTGCGGCCGCGGAGAGATGAGAGCAAAGAATATGAAGCCGAGGGCGCAGTTACGATTCTATGATTGCCCGGGAAGATGCACAAGCAAACGGGACGGAATTTAAGGTTATTGTTGCGGAACACCTGTCTTGCAGGGCAATTGACGCAGATGAGGTGGGCGTCCGACCATGAATGTATGAGCCTGACACTGCAAGCCTCGCCCCGCCGGAGCACCCGCGTGTTTCACAAAATGCGCGTGCATGCCAAAGGACGCGGCTATCGTGGCAAAAAATTTACCGAGACGTGCGAGACGCAGGTGGTAAACGCGCATGGCGGCTTGCTGTTGCTGAAGCAGGAAGTGGTCCAGGGCGAGATGCTGGTGCTGATCCATCCCGAGACGCTTGAGGAGCAGGAGTGCCGGATCGTTTATTTGGGCGAGCCGGGCGCCAAGGGACAGCGCGTGGGTGTGGAGTTTTTGACTCCGGCGCCGCATTTCTGGGGACTGGATCTGGGTGACAACCCGGTGTCTGGGACTGAAGAGTCTTCTTCGGTACATTGATTCGATTTTTTGAAAAACTTCATTGGCTTTCTTCCAGTTCGACAGATGCCTAAGCTTTTTTACCTAAGCTTTTCCCGCGACGCTTTTGCATGGGGTCTTACTGCGCCTGCTTCAGCGGCCCTTGGCGTGTTCGCCGGCCAAGACCATACAGGTTGAGGCGGACTTGGCGACCAGTCGATCGGACTCATCGGTTACATCACACTCGACGTAGCCAATTTTGCTGCCGCGGCGAATGACTTTGCCCTCAGCCTTCAGTTGGGCGTTCCAAACGGGGCGGAAGAAATTAATTTTCAGCTCAATGGTGGTGAAGGATTCTCCGTCCGCCAGGGTGCTGGCGAAAGCCATGCCCATGGCGGCATCGGCGATGTCGCAAAGAATGCCACCGTGCAGCGTGCCCATGGGATTGGCGTGTTGCGGTCCCGCAGCGAGTGTGACGATGGCGTGGCCATTGGCGATGTGCTGGGCCTCGAAGCCGATCAGACGCGCGATCGGCACGTCGTTGCTCTTGGCGCGGGCGCGAAAGTCCGAGGGGAGCGAGACTCGGGCGCGCTCATCGCAGGTCTCCGCGGCTTGCGAGTTTGGGCAGGCGAAGGTCGGCCTCAAAATAATTCTCTAGATGATGACAGGCTTGATCGATGGGCAGATCGCTGCGCTGCAAGCGAGCGATCATCAGGCTACCTTCGAGAGTGCTGACGACGGTGGCGGCAACGGCATCGGGATCGACATCAGCACGGATCTCGCCAGCGCGTTTTCCTTGCACAACGATGGAACGGATGCGACCAAGCCAGGCATCCAGCGCGCGCTGAGCTCTGCGGCGCAGAAGAAAATTTCCATTGTCGGCATCGATGGCGGTGTTCAGCAGCGGGCATCCTCCAGGAACCAGGCCCGCGCGACGATCACGGAAATTGCGGACGAGCTGGCGCAGGCGGTCGACGGAGTTGGCAATATGTTCGATGTCTTCCAAACGAAGCTTGCAGGCGATGTTCCAGGAGTAGTCGAAGGCTTCGGCAGCGAGTTGTTGCTTACTTCTAAAGTGGCGATAGATGCCGCCTTTTTCCAGGCCGGTGGCAGCCATCAAATCGGATAACGCGGCGGCGGCAAAGCCTTTGCGATTGAAAAGAGGCGCGGCCTGGCGGATGATCTCGCGCCGCGTTTCCGCGCCTTTACTGGTCGTGGAGCTTTTGGGCATTGCGGAGGCCTCTGGGAAATTCTGAGACCGATTGGACTCGAAAATAGTATAGCACGTGGAGTCGGCGACCGAACGGTCTTTTATGCGAATCGTTCGGTCTCTGCTAGGGAAAGAGGCACCCAAACGGGCGGCGCGAAAGGCTGCGCCGTCCCGTTTGGCGCCGGAGCGCGGATTACAGCGCGGGCATGATGAGCGGTTCGTTTCGTGGAATGGCGTCGAGGGTCGCTTTATCGAGATTCAGGTGCGCGGCGACCAGTTCTGGAGGAGTGTGCGAGAGCCATTCGGAGAGCGCGAGGTCCTGATACACACTGGCTTTGAACATTTCCAAGAATTTCAGGTCGGTGGTGCCGGTGTTTTCGATGTAGTGCGGCAGCGTTTTCTGGACGTAGCCGACGTCACCGGTTTCAAAGTCCATGGTGCGGGCACGGCCGCCGGTGGCGAAGACCGTCATGCGGCCCTTGCCGGCGTAGAAGTATTGCCATTCGTCGGCGTTGGGGTGCCAATGCAGTTCGCGCAGGCAGCCGGGCTTGACGGTGACGATGGCAGCCGCGGTGGTGGCGACTTTGAAATTGTTCGAGTCGATGATGCGGACTTCGCCGTTCTTGTTGCTCATCTTGGCGGGAGCCTTGTTGGTGCGAAAGGCGAAGTCAATCGGCGAAGGGCCGAGCGCTCCGGCGGCGATGCGGCGATCGTCTTCGAGCGGGCCAGGGACGGCGGCCTGAAAGATGAACTTCTCTTTCTTGGGCAGGTTGGCTAAGGCTTTCTGGCTGACGCCGAAATTCTTGGCGACGATATCGGGGGGCGTATGCGCCATCCAGTCGGTAAGCAGCACAGTCTCGTATTCAGAGAAGTTGCCGTCGTCAAACACCAGCAGGAATTCGCAGCCGTCGGGAGCGAGTCCCTGGATGGAGTGGGGAATGCCGGGCGGGAAAAACCACAGATCGTTGTCCGCAACGTCGGTGACAAAGCTTTTTCCGTCGGCGTCGATGCACGTGATGCGCGCGGAGCCGTAGAGCATGATGGCCCATTCAGCGGCGGTGTGCCAATGCAGCTCGCGCACGCCGCCGGCGGTGAGGCGCATGTCGACACCGGCCAGAGTTTTTGAGACGGCCAGTTCGCGCTGCGTCACTTCGCGCGACCAGCCTCCTTCCTGAAAGCGCTTGTGCGCGAACGAGAACGGATATTTGAAGGTTTGCACCCCGCCGGCGTCGGTGGGCAGCGGAGTATTGGAGTCCGGATTGGCGGCGTCGATGGCGGGATTCGTGGGCCCTGGATCGCTGGCGCTGCGATCGTTCTTGGACGGGTAGGTAGATTGGCCTTGCGCCGAGAGCTTTTCCGCATAGGGAATACCGGCGGCGGCGAGGGCCGCCGAACTCACACCCAGAAATCCCCGGCGTGTTAGGACATCCTTATCTGTTTCATTGGGCATGGGGTTCACCTTTCGAATGGCAGTGGATTTGTTCGGCGGATGCGGAGGTCACCTTGAACTTGGACTGTAAAATCGAAAAAAAGGGTACACCCATTCCTAGCGTTAGCGGAATCGGATGGGCGAAGCGGACCTGGCGGCTTCGAGTGGGCATTCTTGCAGCTCCCGGTCAGCTAGGTTTGTATGCCAGATTAATGAGCGTGGGCATGACGTTGCCAAACTCTGCATGCTGCGGCTGGCCAAATGCGAAATAAAGTTTTCGGTACATCGCGTACAGCGCGTCGTAAGTCTTTTCCGATTCAGGCCCCGGTTTGAAAAGCTCGTAATCGGGACAAAGCCGGTCTTGCGCCTCTTCAACAGTCCGGAAAGTGCCTGCCGCGAGGAAAGCGAAAATGGCCGAACCCAGGCTGACAACACTTTTATTGGGCACCAGGACCGGGCGGCGCAACACGTTGGCGTAAACCTGATTGAGGACTTTGTTTTTCTGCGGAATGCCGCCGGCATTGATGACGCGTTTGATGGGGACGCCGTGCTGCGCCATGCGGTCCAGGATGACGCGGGTGTGGAAGGCGGTGCCCTCGATGGCGGCGAAGAGTTCGTCTTGCGCGGTGCTCTGCAAACTCCAGCCGAGCGTGATGCCGCGCAAATTGGGATTGACGAGGATGGTGCGATCGCCATTGTCCCAGGTGAGGCGCAGCAGGCCGGTCTGGCCAGCGCGATAATTTTCGAGACCGTCGCTCAGCACGGCCACGGTGGTGCCCGCGCGCGTGGCTATGGCCTGGAAAATGTCGCCTACGGCGGAAAGGCCCGCTTCGATTCCCGTGCGTCGCGGATGCACGCTGCCCTGCACCACGCCGCAGACCCCGGGCACAAGATTGGGCAACGGCGTGATGCCGATCATGCAGGTGGAGGTGCCGATGACGTTGACGAGATCGTCGGTGCGGCAGCCAGCGCCAATGGCGTCCCAATGGGCATCGAACGCGCCGACAGGAATGGGAATGCCCGGGCGCAGGCCGAGCTGCGCGGCCCAATGAGCGGAAAGATGCCCGGCGAGCTGCTCGGACGTAGCGTAGCTGCCACAGAGTTTCTCGCGTACGCCGCCGAGCAGCGGATCAACGCTAGCGAGAAATTCCTCCGCCGGCAGGCCACCCAGCTCGGGATTCCACAGCCATTTGTGGCCCATGGCACAGATGCTGCGTTTTGCTTTGTGCGGATCGGTGATGCCGCAGAGCGTTGCGGCAATCATGTCGCAATGTTCAAACGCGGTGGCGAAGCGGGCGCGCTTATCCGGGATTGTGGCGCAGCCAGTGCAGCAACTTCGAAAATCCCCATTCCGAGGAATAAATTCCGCCGCACCACTGGATGGCTTCGAGGCCCAGGCGGTGAGCGGCGGCGGTGATTTCGGCGGCTTCGCCTTTGGCGCGGTGGTCGCACCAGAGATAGTATTCGTCGAGCGGCTGGAGATGTTCATCGACAGGGATGACGCTGGAGCCAGTGGTGTCCAGCGCGATGGCTTCGATCGATTCGCCGGGCCGGCCGCTTTCTGAACGGCTTCGCGCGTGGCGGCCACCAGGGCCTTCAAGTGGTCTTCGTGGGATTGCGTGGCGTATTCCGGATCTTCCTTTTTGCGGTGCAGCGGGTATTCGGCGAGGGCAGAAGCCAGCAGGCCGCGCTCGCTGTCTACGATCGAGACGCGCACACTGAGGGTTCCAAAATCGACGCCAGCGACGATGGCCACGGGATTCTTGCTCGCTTCCTCTTGATGAATTTTTTAGGCGGAGTGGGCGTACATGTCCCAACCGAGATAGCGGGTAGTTGCTTCGTGAACGACGGGCGCAACGCTGGAAAAGTTCGCGGCCACGTGGTGTTCGAATCCGTTTTCGCAAATATAGCGCAGCAATTTTTGCAGTGCGGGGATTTCGACCACGCCCGCGCCGCCGAAGGTTTCGAGGGGATCGTCGGTAAATCTGCCTTCTGCCGACGTAGCCGCGCATCTTCCCGGCGCGATCGTCGGTGGAGAAGCGGGCAAAGCTCATGCGCCGGCTTTCACCCGCCCCACGCAGGTGCCGAACGTATTTTCCTTGCCCACCGTGCCGGCGATGATTGCCTGGAAATCCATCCTCACGTTCTTGAAGAAATGTTTTGGCAGATTGGTGCAATGGAAGCACACCGCCTTGTCGGGATCGCTCGCCGTAATTGTTGTTCCAATCCAGCAGCGCGCTGGGCGTTTCGGAGGCCAGCTGCAGCGCGTACATGCCGAGCACGCCGCACATATCCACTTCGCAGGCGCTGGGGAGCAGGTTGTCGCTCATCATGCTCATGATCGTGCAGGGCACCACGCCGAAAATTTTCCTCCATCGACGTCCAGCATTGGACGGCGCTGATCGCCACGCTCGTTGGTCTTCATCCACTCATCCACCACCACTCCGAGTTTCGCCATCTTGATCAGTGCAGCTTCGGGTATTGTTGCTGTTCACGTATTTGTGGATGGTGCGCAGCTTCTCCCGCACCGGCGTCATCGTCATCGCTCAACCGATGGATTCGGCCGAAGACTTCGGAAAGATCGAGCGTCTCGACGGAGATTCCGGCGGCTCCAGCAGCTTCTCGCTATAGCGCACGGTGTTGAACGCGGCCGGCCGCGCGCCGATAGCGCCGATGCGCAGATTGCGCAAACCCTTGACGACGCGGCAGACGGCGGCAAAACACGGCGAGATCGGCCCCGAACTCCGGGAATCCGGAGCTACGGTGTGCAACGCCGTAAGCGAGTAAGGAATGCCGTACTGCCACAGGTTGTTGCAGGCTGACATCTTGCCGCAGAAGCTGTCGCGGCGGTCGGCGATCAGCATTTTGCTGGGATCGTCCGGGAGTGGCCTGAACCAGCACCGGCACGTCCAATCCGGCGAAGCGCAGCGTGTTGGCGATGGCTCGCTCGTCGCCGAAGTTCGGCAGCGTGACGATCACGCCGTCGATCTCTTCGCGATTGGCTCTTGAACAAGTCGGCGCAACGCGGGCATCTGCGAGGTCTCGACGGCCCCGTGTTTTCTTTCCTCGGGGCCGAGACAATTGCGTCCATGCCCGGCTGCAAAACGCGGAGCATCTCTTCGCGCCCGGTCTTGGCCAGGTGATCGGGAAAGAATCCTCGATTTCCAATAATCACGCCGAAGGTCATTTTACGGGCGTCACTCATACCGTCTTACTCTCCAAATGCCAAATCTACGTTCGCTGCTTCTTGGGCGAACGCGTAAATGCAATAGGCGGCGCCGATCACGATCAAAAGCGCGCCCCACCAAATCTGGCGTGCAGGTTGGACAAGACACGTTCAGGAGGCGGATTGAACATCTTCGTACAGCCCGCGCCCGAAATCAACACGCCGTTGCAACAGCAGCGACAACCGATAAAAAACCAGATGGAGATTACACTTTTGTTCAGTCGTCATTTTTCCCCGATGTACCAGAACATCACTTCAACACCAGAAACACACCGTCACCACCCCTGCCCAAAATATTGGCCTTTGATACAGCGGCAGTGCCCTTCTTCGAAGGATCGCGTCACGCCGTAAACCAAGCCCTCCAATTCGGAATCGGGCTTCGGCTTGGTCACCAGGCTGACAACCACCGTCACGATCACGCAGATCAGCAAGGACCACAAGCGCGATACATGTCCTCGGCCATGGCCTTGGCGTTGGGCGAGAGCGCCACCTAGCGCCAGCGTGCCGGGGTCGAATTTCACCAAGCCCAACATGCCGACCGATGAGAGCGTGCCGAGGAGCAACCCCCAAAATCCGCCGGCCGCGGTGACGCGCTTCCAAAGCATTCCAAGCATCACCGTGCCGAACAGCGGCGCGATGAAAAAACTGAATAACGCCTGCACGTATTCCATGATGCTCGCGAAGCCCATCACCAGATACGCCGCTCCGATGCTGATCACCAGACCGATGACGGTGCACCAGCGTCCCATGCATACGTAATGTGCATCGGTCGCGGTCTTGCGCATCAACGGGCGGTAGATGTCATACGTCCACACAGTGGCGAAAGCGCTGACGTTGCCCGCCATCCCTGACATAAACCCGGCCATCAAAGCGGTGATTCCCAATCCCAGCAGCCCTGGTCCGCAGTAGCGCGCCAGCATCAGCGGCAGTACTTCGTTGTAGCTGTGGCCCCGGTCTGCACCGCTTCAGCTTCTCCGGCACCAACTTCATCGGCAGCAAGCCAGCCCCAGCAATCCTGGCAGGATCACGATTAGCGGCACGAACATCTTGAAGAAGGAGCCGATGATCGGCGCCAGTTTCGCGGAGCGCAGATCCTTGGCGGCCAGCACGCGCTGGACCACGAGGAAATCGGTGGTCCAGTAGCCCATCGAAATAATGGCTCCCAGGCCGAAGACGATCCCGGTCCAGTGAATGCCCATGGGGTTGTTCTGAAAGACCCCAGCCCCGACCACAGTGCGCGTAATCCTGCCCAGGCAAGTTGTTCTTGATACGCACCTCCATGCGCCCAACCGCCCGCTTCAATCAACCCCAGGATGGGAATCAGCAGCGCGCCAGCCCAAATCAGAAAGAACTGTAAAACTTCATTGAAAATGGCCGAAAATAAACCGCCCACTGCCACATAAACAGCCACGGTTACGGAAGAAACCCAAATACTGAAGTGGATGTTCCAGCCGAACACCACTTTCATGACCACCGCCATGGCATACATGTTGACGCCGGACATCAGAATGGTCATCAAGGCGAAGGAAACGGCGGAAACCGCTGCGGCGGGCTTCCAAAGCGCAATTTCAAATACCCCGGCACGGAATGCGTTTTTGAAATGTAGTAAAACGGCATCATGACGAGCCCAGAAACAGCATCGCGGGAATCGCGCCGATCCAGTACCAATGTGTCGGCCAGGATGCCGTACTGATACGACGAGCCCGCCCAGCCCAGCAATTCGAGCGAGCCCAGATTCGCCGAAAGGAAGCTCAGTCCCGCCACCCAGGCGGTCATTTCGCGGCCCGCGAGGAAGAAATCTTCGCCGGTTTTCGCGCGCCCTCGCAGATAAAAGCCGATGGCCAGCACCAGCGCGAAATAAAAAATGATGATCACAAGATCGATGGGAGAGAGATGAACGAGCTGGTTAGCATCCATCGAAGCCAGTAGCTGCATCATTCTTTTTTCCTCGCTTGGCCGTAGTAGGCCTTCTTGCCGTGCTTTCTCAAAAAGTGTCGATCGTGCAGCGTCTTACCTATGGGACTGGCGTGCGGGTTGATGGCTACAGTGAAATACGCGATCCGTGCCGCGGCCTCCAGCATCCAGGCGTTGTTCGCGGCCTTGCGAGCGTCCGCGCCCCAGGCGAACGGCCCGTGATTGGCGACAAGAACCGCAGGAATGGCCATGGGATCGAGTTTCTCAAAGGTCTTGACGATCGCGACTCCGGTATTGGTTTCGTACGCGCCTTCGATTTCGTCGTCGCGCATCACTTCCGTAAGCGGCACCGGGCCGTGAAAATAATCCGCGTGGGTGGTACCAAAGCACGGGATGGGCTTGCGCGACTGCGCCCAGGCCGTGGCGTACTCCGAGTGTGTGTGAGCAATGCCGCCGATGGCAGGAAAGGATCGATACAGTTCAGCATGGGTGGGAAGATCAGAAGAAGGGCGCAGAGTTCCCTCGACCACCTTTCCTTGCAAGTCCGTCACAACTAGTTGCTCGGGCTTCATTTCGTCGTAGGGAACGCCGCTGGGCTTGATGACGATTAAGCCCTCGTCGCGCGCAACACCGCTGGCATTGCCGAATGTGGAAAGAATCAGGCCTCTCCGGACTAGATCCAGATTCGCTTCCAAAACCTCTTCGCGCAGTTTTGGCAGCAGCATCCGGCCTCGACTTTTTCCCCCGTCGGGCGCGCAACCGTCCGCGGGAAAGATTCACAAACAACACATTTTATTCGACTTTCAGCTTCGAACCTAAACCCCTGGGGACGCGGCGTTTCCTTGCGGCCGTTAACCTTGGCATAACTATGCCACCACTACTTCCGGGTCGCAAATCGGAAGACCGTTGTCGAGCGAAACACCTGGCCCGGCTTAAGTTCCGTGGAGGGAAAGCTCGGATGATTGGGCGAATCCGGAAAATGCTGCGTTTCCAGGCAAAAACCCGTGCGATAACCGTACAGCACGCCGCCTTTACCAGGAACCGTTCCATTCAGGAAGTTGCCGGTGTAGAACTGGACTCCAGGCTCGGTGGTCAGCACTTCCAGGACGCGGCCGCTGGTGGGTTCAAAAACTTCGGCGGCGAGTTGCAAGCCATGGTTTCCGCCGCTATTCAAAACCCAGTTGTGATCGTAGCCCTTGCCAAACTTCAATTGTTCATCGTCTTGGTTGATGCGTGCTCCGATCGCCGTGGACTTCGCGAAATCAAACGGCGTGCCGGCATCCGGGCGTAATTCCCCGGTTGGAATTAGCGTTGCATCGACCGGCGTGAATTTTTGCGCGTGCAGCAGCAACTGATGATCCACAATTTGCTGCAGCGGGACGCCGGACAAATTGAAATAGCTGTGGTTGGTGAGGTTGAGGACAGTGTCTTTGTTGGTCGTCGCCGTATAGTCGATGCGCAATTCATTTGATTTCGCCGGCAAGGTGTACGTCACTTGCACGCGCAACGTGCCGGGGAAGCCTTCTTCGCCATCTGGACTGGTATAGGTTAATTCCAGAACCTCGGCGCTGCCCGTCGAGCGATCCACAGCAGACCACACGCGCTTATTAAATCCCATGGTTCCGCCATGCAGGCTGTTGGGCCCGTCATTCTTTGGGATATGAAACACCGTGCCGTCCAGCGTGAACTCGCCGCCGGCGATGCGGTTGCCGTATCTTCCGACGGTCGCGCCAAAATACGATTTGTCGGCTTCGTACCCCGCCAGATTGTCGTACCCCAGAACCACATCCACAAATTTGCCTTCGCGATCGGGAATTTTCAGTTCTTGTAGAACGGCGCCAAAACTAATGACCGCTGCCTCTACGCCATTTTCGTTGCGCAGGACGTAGCGGTGAATCGCCGCGCCATCTTTGGTCGTTCCAAAATCCTCAATTTGCACCTTACGCTCCGCGCTTCGCACTTGCACGGAAGCCGCGAGCATCCCCACAGCCAGCACGGCGCCCGGAATGGCAAGAAGTCGAATCATCAATGGTCCTCATAACTCTTTTGCATGCATTCGAGTATTAGTGGCACCCATCTCATTAAGCGTTTAACCTATAACCCCGTGCGTTGCAAAGCCTTACAAGCTTTGCTTGGCCGCCCCGGGGAGTTTCAGCGACAGGTGCGCGAGGCAGATGTTAGCATACCGCGACAATGCTGGGCGCGAGATTTGTTGTGCAAAAATGACCAAAGACGGCCATTCCCTAGGAGGCGGCGTGATGAAGCGGCGTGATTTCCTGCACCAAGGACTTGGGGCTTCCGCGTTCTTTCTGCTGCCAAAGACTGCGAAGAGTTCCAGCGTCCGAGCGGCCGATTCCCGCATCGAGGTTCTCTTTGAAGAGCCCCTGGGAACCATTTCGCCAAACATTTACGGACACTTTGCCGAAAATCTCGGCGGCGTTTTGTACGACGGCATCTGGGTGGGCGAAAAATCGCCGGTGCCCAATATCAACGGCCTGCGCAAAGAACTCATCGAACACCTACGCAAAATTAAGGCTCCGGTAATCCGCTATCCGGGCGGATGTTTCGCGGACAGCTACGATTGGCGCGACGGCATTGGTCCGGCGGAAAAGCGTCCGCGGCGGACAAATTTCTGGGCCAACGATGAAACCGATGCGGCACCGGCAAGCCATCAGCTACGACCCGAACCAGGTTGGAACCAACGAATTTGTGCACTTTTGCAAACTGATCGGCGCCGAGCCGTATCTGGCAGCGAATGTCGAAGTCAGCCGGCATCATCTTTTTATCAATGGGTGGAATACTGCAATTCGCCGGCGGGCAGCACCACCCTTGGCCGACATACGCGGCGGCGGCCGGCTATGCCGATCCTTTTCACGTGAAATATTGGGGAGTCGGGAACGAATCGTGGGGTTGCGGCGGCGAATTTACGCCGCAGGAATATGCCGTCGAGTTCCGGCGGTATTCGGCATGGCTTCCAAAATACGGCGAAACTTGAACCTGATCGCTTCAGGGCCGAACACGCGACGAATATAGCTGGACGCGGGAATTTCTGGTGGAGGTGTTGCGGAAAGGTCCGGGGGCGTTGCGTCGAATCTATGGCATGGCGCTGCATCACTATGCGTGGAACTTGAGCCGCGGAAAAACGCAAGAGTGGGTAGCGGGCAAAGGAGATGCGCTCAATTTGATGCCGTGGATTGGTATGAATTACTACGCGAAGGCGAGCGCATGGAAGGGTTGGTGACCGGGCATTGGCAGGCTCTGAGCGAATTTGATCGCTGAGCACCACATCAAGCTGGTGGTGGATGAATGGGGACCGTGGTATCGGCCCGGCAGCGAAGCCACTCCCGGCGATCTGCTGGAACAGATGCCCACGCTGCGCGATGCGGTTTTCAGTGGCATGACGCTGGACATTTTTAACCGCCATCCGGAAAAGGTCGCCATGGCGAATTGCGCGCAGCTGATCAACTGCTTGAACAGCCTGTACCTCGCACACGAAGACAAATTCGTGATTACCCCGGTCGGCCACGTGTTCGATCTTTATGCCAGCCATCAGGGCGGGGATGCGCTGCGCACGGTATTCTCAGCGCCTAGCGCTGCACTACGATCGTGACGGAAAACCGACTGTATGTTCTGGGGCCTGAAAGGGTCGGCCTCTGTGCGCGACAAAAATTTAACCATCACCGCCGTCAATCCCAGCACCAGCGAATCGCGTTTGACGGAAATTGTTCTTCGCGGAGCGTCCGTGCGGGAAGCCACCATCCGTGGATGAGCAATTCCGATATTCACGCGCACAATACGTTTGAACAACGCGATGCGGTGGTGCCGCAGACGAAGCCATTGATCTTGAACGGCGAAAACTTGGTGGTTGAGTTTCCTCCCGCCAGCGTCGCAGCACTGAACATGCAATTAAACTAGCGCCCGGTGCGTGAGAGCGCGGGCTGCATGCATCAGTGCGCGGTCTTTAAAGCAAACTTAAAACAGTAGGCGTAGCGGCCCGGTGGCTGCGCGGGAAGATGAATGTGTACGCCATCTGATTTTTGTTCGAAGGAGAGCGGTCCAGCATAACCGAGCAAGGAAACGGACTCTATCGTCGGGTTCCCGAGCTCCCGCCGAATTCAGAGTGTGAATCACGGCTTCTCCACTATCTGGCCAAGCCATTTCAATGGCGTAAAGAGTGTTGCCTTTGGTGGTGAAGCGGAAATCCTCCGCGGTGAAAGGTTTCACGTCAGTATCATGAAAGGATCCTTCGACAATCGCGGTGGGTCCTTCGCCAAATTTATTCCACGCGCGTGTGTCGTATATGGCTTCGCCGTTGATCTTGAGCCATGCAGCCCACGTCGCGAAGAGTCGTTTGTACCTCTTCGGGGATAGTACCGTCGGAGCGTGGGCCGATGTTCACCAGAAGATTTCCGCTCTTGCTGACGATGTCAATCAGCTGGTGAAGAATGGTATCTGCGGATTTGAAATTGTCGTTCTCGATGTAGCCCCAGGATTTGTTGCTGATGGAAGTGTCCGTCTGCCAATAGAGCGGCCGGATGCCGGAGAGTTGGCCGCGCTCGATATCTAGCACGGCGGAGTGCTCCTGCATGGCGCTGAGCTTGTAATTCAGTACCGGAACTTTCCCCTGGCTTGCCGCGCGGTTGTAATAAAAAGACGCAAACTCCGCGACATGCCGGCGAGCGTTGGGCTGGCCGATCCACCAATCGAAGTACATGATGTCGGGACTATATTTTTCTACGATTTCAGCATCGCGCGCGAGCCAGTCGTCGAGATATTCGTTGCTGAGATAGGTCCAGTCTTCCAGCAAGGTTTTCTTTCCATCCAGCCAGGAATGGGCCGGGCCGTAAAATGCCGCGTAGGCTGGATCGTTGACGTCTGAGGCGAGCTTGCGCCCACCGTCGAGGAAGAAGTCGTGCTCGATGCGGTGCGAAGAAGCGCCGAGGCGCAGGCCGCGCTCGCGAAGAGCTTTGGCGAGCTCGCCATAGACGTCGCGATGCGGGCCCATTTTTACGACGGTCCAATCGGAAAGGCCACTATCGAACATCGCGAATCCATCGTGGTGTTCAAAGACCGGAACGACGTACTTCGCGCCCGAGGCTTTGAAAAGTTCCGCCCACTGCTGGGGATCGAAATGCTGCGCGGTAAAACGCGGAATAAAATCTTTATAGCCGAACTGCGTGAGCGGTCCATAGGTGGCGAGTTCGTGTTTATATTCCTCGGAACCTTCCTGATACATCTGGCGTGGATACCACTCGCTACCGAAGGCCGGCACGGAATAGACGCCCCAGTGAATGAAGATGCCAAATTTCGCGTCCTTATACCAATCGGGCGCGTCATAGTGACGAAGCGATTCCCAATCGGGATGGAACGGGCCGGCGCTGGCCGTGCGGTGTACGTCGGCCAATAGGGCTTTGCGGGCGGCGTCATATTTGGCGCTGGCCTGCTGCCAAATTTGATCAATCTGCTGCGGGGAATCAGCCGCAGTGGGCTGCGTGCTCGCGGGAGTACTTTGTGCGCGCGCGGAGAGCGGCGCCAGGAGAAGGAAACTCAAGCACGCCGTGATTAGGAAAATTTGCGACAAGTGTTTTTGCATAAGAATATTCCTTTGCCGCCATCGGCCTCGAAGCCCCGCGGCGGCGGCCAATCCTAATTTAACTCGCATAAGTGGGTCTCGCGGGCTCGCCGACCGAATCGGGGATTTCAACGCGGCGCGACCCCAAAAAGAATACGCACATATATAGATATAGGCGAATAGCGGAACCACGTAGCCCAGCGCCAAGCTGTGAAACCTCTCCGAAATTAGACCCATGATCGGAGTCAGTACGGCACCTCCGACAATGGCCATAACGATGAAGGACCCGCCGATTTTCGTCTGAGGACCCAAGCCTTTCAGCCCGAGTGCGAAAATGGTGGGGAACATCAGTGACATGAAGAAGCTGGTGAGGAACACACACCAAACGCCTACCCACCCCGGCTGAAAGACGCCCATGGAAACCAAACCAATATTCACCAAAGCGTAGCAGCCCATCAGTCGGCTGGGCGAAATGAAGCGCATTAGATAGGCAGAGACAAAGCGGCCCACGCCAAACGCCGCCAGTGTGCCGGTGAGAAAATATCCCGCGGTTTTTTCCGGCTGGTGGGCATATTCCTGCACATAAGAGATGAAGTAGCTCCAGGTTCCAACTTGCGCGCCTACATAAAGGAATTGCGCGATGACGGCCAGGACAAAGTGCCTCTGGCCGAGGAGTCCGGCGAAACTGCCACTTTCGCTGGCCGCGTCTTCGCGCTCACCAGAAATAACGGGAAATTTTGTGCGGATGATGAGCACTGCCCAAACAACGGCAATACAACCGATGACGAGATAGGGTTTAATCACGCGCAGGGTTTCGAAGCGCAGATAAGCCTCATACGTATGCGCCGCCTGCTGCGTCGCAATTTGCTGAGGGTTTAATTCCACGCCAGAAAAAATAAAGATGGTGCCGACCAGCGCGCCAGTGATCGCGCCGAAAGGATTGAAAGCCTGCGAGAAATTTAAGCGGCGCTCCGAGCTATCCGGATCCCCGAGCTGCGCGATAAAGGGATTGGAGGCGGTCTCCAAAAAAGATAGGCCACTGGCGATTACAAATAACGCGAACAGAAAGAAACTGTAGCTGCCAGTAAGTGCGGCGGGCCAAAACAGAAACGCGCCGGCAGCAAAGAGCAGCAAGCCCACTACGAATCCCGCCTTATAGCCCACGCGTTTCATCATCAGCGCAGCGGGAATCGCCAGCACAAAATAACCCATATAGAAGGCGGATTGCACCAGTCCGGCCTGAAATCGAGATATGGCGAACGACTTCATGAAATGCCGGATGAGCACGTCGTTTAGATTGTTGGGAATGCCCCAAAGAAAAAAAAGAGCGGTGACGAGAATGAAAGGAACGATCTGCGCCGAAGGAAATAACGAGTGGCTAGCGGGCCGTATCGCGGCTCCCGGGCTATTCTCTGTTTGGGACTTCGCCATCGCTCGCACGCTCCAGATTACCGCGGTATTCGGCGGTCTCTCCACGCCCACTACCTTCATCAGTCGAGCTGTACCATGATTTTAGTAAACTTCGTGGGATTGGTGCTCCACGTTTCGAGGATGCCCGGAACTTCGTCCAGCGTGACGATCGTGCCCACCGCGTCGTTTACGGGAAACTTGCCACCCTCCAGCATCTCGATCACCCGCTGAAAATCCGCCGGCAACGCATTGCGCGAGCCGAGAATATCAAGTTCCTTCTGCACGAACAGCTTCGTTTCGTACGCCACCGGCTCTTTGGCGTAGCCGATGTACACCACACGCCCGGTGAACGCCACTTCCTCGACCGCCGCGCGAAAAGTTTCCGCATGGCCCACCGCTTCGATAATCACGTCCGGGCCGCGACCGTCGGTCAGCTCGAGCAGCCGCTCGTGCAGCACGGAGCGAGTGGAATTAATCAGGTGGTCGGCGCCGGCTTTAGCGGCAATGCGAAGCTTTTCCTCGTCCAGATCAACCGCAATCGTGGTGGCTTCCGCAAAATGCGCAGCGGCAATAGCGCCCAGCCCCACGCCGCCGCAACCGAAAATAGCCACTTTGTCCGCGGCGGCGACACGGCCTCTGGCTACCGCGTGGAAACCGACCGAAAGGGGCTCCACGAGACACAGTTCCTTGAGCGAAAGCGCAGCAGGGTAGAGTTTCTCCGCAGGCATGGTGATGCGTTCAGTGAGCGCGCCATCACGCTGTACGCCAAGCGTCTCATTACAGGCGCAAGCGTTGGGCCGCCCACGCAAGCACGAGGCACACTTGCCGCAATTCGCGTACGGAGACATGGTGACGTTAACACCAGAAGCAAATTCCGGCGACGCGGAATTTCCTTCGATGACGGTGGCGGCAATTTCGTGCCCTGGAATGCGCGGAAACTGCACCATAGGATTCCGCCCACGGTAAGAATTCAAATCGCTGCCGCAAAGACCAACCATGCGCACGCGCAACAGAACCTTCGCGGGATCCAGTTTGGGTTCCGGTACGGTCTCGATAGCGGCTTCTCCGGGTTTTTTGATGATCAGCGCTCTCATAGTTTTCGCCGTCACGCCGCTTGGTGTAACGAATAAACTTCCGTTGCCACGCCGCCAAGAATCATTTCTTGCTCGGCAGTAGAAAGCGGCGCGATGAAGCTTTGCAGCGTGGAAAACCACTTTTGATGCGTGGCCGCCAGAAGGCACACGGGCCAGTCCGAACCGGCCATCAGGCGACGGGGACCAAATGCCTCCAAAACAACGTCCATATAAGGTTGCAAATCCGTCGGCCGCCACTCCGTCCAATGCGCTTCCGTCACCAGACCAGAAACCTTGCAGTACACATTTTCGCGGCGCGCCAACTCGCGCATATTCGACCGCCATGGTTCCAGTTGCCGCTCGCGAATGTGCGGTTTCGCCGCGTGGTCCAGCACGAAGATTTGCGCCGGATGACGATCCACGAAAGAGATCGCCGCGGGCAGATGACGCTCAAAGATCAAAATGTCATAAACCAGCGCTTGTTGCTTCAACAGCGCAATCCCCGCGTTAAAATCACGGCGGAGAATAAATTCATCGTCCGGCTCGTCTTGGATTACGTGGCGGAGACCCTTCAGTTTCCCAAAAGGTTGCAGGCCCTCAAGGACTCTCGGAAATTTCGGGCTGGCGATTGGCGCCCAACCGACAACGCCGCGAATCACGCTGGAATCCGCGGCCAAGTCCAGCAACCAACGCGTTTCGTCCAGAGTCTGCCGCGCTTGAACGGCGACACTTCCGTGAATTCCGGAGCCCGCGAATTCACGCTGCAGATCGCCCGGCAAAAAATCCCTCGCCAGCGCGATCATTTCCGGACCAATCCAGGCGTATTCCTCTTTCTGGTAGCGCCATAGATGGTGGTGGGCGTCAATTCGCTCACCATTTCGTTCAGCCATTTTGCTCAACCGTTTCGTTCAATCTATTTCGTTCAAGCCGTTTTGTTTCAAGCCGTCTTGTTTCAGGACCCTTTTCAGACATTGTTCTCCGGCTTCCCGGAAGGCCACTCCACATTGAACGCGGAACCTACCGTCGCGCGGATCTCGGCCAGCAGCGCGGGATCGGATCTCATTTGCAACAGCTCCATATTGGAGATCACTTCCGCACGCGTCGACATACCCACCAGGGTGCTGGAGACGTAAGGATGATCCAGGCAGAAACGAATGGACGTCGTCGACAGAGACTTGCCGTGACGCGCGCAAACGCCGGCAACACGTTGCCCAGCCAGGTGCACTTCGCGTGGAGCAGGATGCCAGCTCGGCGCGCCGCGCTCGGTGAGAACCCCCATATGCAGAGCCGAGGCATTGATGAGGCCGATGGAATTTGCTTTAGCGAATGGTGTGAGATCGTCGTCCAAGCTGGTGGCCAGCAGGTTGTAGTGGCAATAGCTGAGAACGGTGTCCACGGGAACCTGCGCGGCGATGCGAGCCAGAAATTTAGTCGGATAGCCGGTAATGCCGATAAACCGGGCTTTGCCGACCTCCTGAATTTTGCGCAGTGCGGGCACCGTCTCTTCCACGATCTGCTGGAAATCGCCGAACTCCACGTCGTGGGCCTGCAATAGGTCGAGATGATCCGTTTTCAGGCGCATAAGGGACTCGTCAATGCTAGCGATGATGCGCTTCGCGGAAAAATCGAATTCATTCAAACCATAGCGCCCGGCCTTGGAAGCCAAGACGACTTTCTCGCGCTTGCCAAGCAGTGCTTCTCCGAGCCGTCGTTCGGCAAGCTGCAATCCGTAGTAGGGAGAAGCATCGAAAAAATTGATTCCGCGCTCGATCGCCATGTGCACAGCGCGCGTGGCCTCAGCGGGATCAGCGACGCCGTAGACATCTCCCAGGGGCGAAGTTCCAAACCCCAGCACCGAGACTTTAAGGTCCGTGCCGCCGAGTTTGCGATATTCCATTGCGTCGATTCGCGTGTCGATGGACATTGCTTCAAGATCCTAGCAAATGACAAGAGTTCACACGGCCGCCATCGGTCGCTCAGTTTTTTCTGCTCAAGGGAGCGGCCGATGCTTGCGGACCACTTCCATGTATTTCCTGGCGTTATCCGTGATCGCGCTTAGACCGGACACAGATACATCACTGTCGATCAAATCGGCGCCCACTCCCAGCGCAAAAGCTCCGGCCGAAAAGAATTCAGCCGCCGTGGAAAGCGAGACGCCGCCCGTGGGTATCAGCTCGATCTGTGGAAGGGGAGCTTTCAACGACTTTAGATACTTCGCGCCACCCATAGCGCCGCACGGGAAAATCTTCACGGCGTCCGCGCCAGCTTCCCACGCGGTAAGGACTTCCGTCGGCGTGAGCGCGCCAGGAAAAACGGGAACGGCATAGCGATGACATATTTCAATGGTCGAGATTTTCAGCGCCGGGCTGACAATAAATTCCGCACCCGCGAGAATGCAGGCGCGCGCGGTCTCCGCATCGAGCACCGTCCCCGCGCCGATCAGCACATGATGGCCTAAAGTCGCCACCAGTTGGCGGATCACGTCGACCGCGCCCGGAACCGTCATGGTAATTTCCAAAACCGGCACGCCGCCTTCCCGAATAGCATGCGCGATGGCGATGGCATCTTCATGACTGCGCGCGCGCAACACCGGAATCAATCCAATCTCCCGGATGCGTTGTAAGGTTTGCAGTTTCGGCATGGTCTCTGGCTGCTGCGCTAACGCTGCACGCGCGCAGTGCCTCCCTTCATCAGTCGCAACACTTCCGCCACGCGTGGCCATGCTGGTGTCGCCAGGAGTGGTCATGGCCAGCGCGCCATGTGCGCAACCGCAATCCACCGCCCACTGCGGATCCTTGCCTAGCAGGAATCCGTAGATCAGTCCCGACGCGAAGGAATCTCCCCCGCCAACACGATCGAAAATCTCCAGATTCGGAAAAGGCCGCGCTTCAAAAAAATTTCCGCCATGGTAACAAATAGCTCCCCAATCATTTACCGTTGCCGTGCGGGCATTGCGCAGCGTGGTTGCCACCACGCGCAAATTCGGAAACTGCTTGATCACCGAATGAATCATGCCCGGAAACTCGCGGAGGGCAGCTCTGAAAGATTCTCGTCCACTCCCGCGACCTCGAAACCCAGCGCAGACGTGAAATCTTCCTCGTTCCCCAGCATCACATCAACGAAGGAGGCCAGCTCCCGATTCACCTCGATGGCCCGTTTCTTGCCGCCGATCGACTTCCAGAGCGATTCCCGATAGTTCAGGTCGTACGAAACCACCACGCCATTTTTCTTCGCAGCTTGCATCGCCTCTTTTGCAACCAGCGGCGTGCTCTCGGAAAGCGCCGCGAAGATTCCGCCGGTGTGAAACCAGCGCGCACCTTCCGTCTTGAAAATTTCTTCCCAGTCAATCTGCCCGGGCTTCAATTGTGACGCAGCGGTGTGCCCGCGGTCCGAGCAGCCCACTGCCCCGCGCACGCCAAAGCCACGTTCCGTAAAATTTAAACCGTTCCGCACCGTGCGGCCGACACCGTCGTCGGCCACCCAACGCAAATGAGAAAGATCCACCCCGCCCTGCAGCATCAAATCCTCGATCAGCCGCCCTACGGGGTTGTCCGCCAGTGAGGTGACGTGCGCGGTGCGCAACGCAAAACACCGCCGCAACCCGCGTGCGACGTTGTATTCGCCGCCCCCTTCGCAGGCACGGAATTCGCGCGCGGTGGACACTCGCCCGTCTCCAGGATCCAGCCGAAGCATCACTTCCCCAAGACTAACCAAGTCCCAGCGGCAGCTCGCCGCATCGCGGGGAATTACGAAAGAAGTTTCGACCGGCGCGGTTGTTGACGCCGACATTCCCGCGTCACCTGCTCCCACATCGCCGCGCGCCGCGCTCATTGATTCACACCGCTCGCCAGCATGCCCCCGTCCACCGCCAGCAGCTGTCCCGCAACGTACGTGCTGGCGTCGGACGCTAGAAACACCGCGGCTCCCACCAACTCTTCCGTCTTACCAAAACGCCCCATCGGCGTGCGTATCAGAAATTCTCGACCGCGCTCCGTGCCATCCAGCAGCGCGGCATTCAACTCCGTGCGAAACACTCCGGGAAGAATGGCGTTGACCAGCACCCCGTGCCGCGACCATTCGACGGCCAGCGATTTCGTAAGCGAGGCGACGCCGGCTTTGCTCGCGCTATAAGCAGCCACTTGGAATAACGACACCTGTGAGGCCAGTGACGCGATATTGATGATGCGCCCACTTTGCCGCTGCAGCATGTGTTCGCCAAAGATCTGGCAGCCGCGCAGCGTTCCCGTCAGGTTGGTGTCCAAAATCGCCAGCCAATCTTCTTCCTTGAAATTCACCGTCGGAGCTTTTTTGGTAATTCCCGCCGCATTCACCAGAATGTCCACCTTGCCAAAGCGCCCAATCACCGCGTCTCGAAGCGCCACGACGGAACTGCGTTCGTGCACATCCGTAGGCACACGCAGTGTCTTGCGCCCGCGCGATTCAATCTCGCCGGCAGTCTCTTCCACCTGCGCAGTCCGCCGGGCAGAAGCCACCACATCGGCCCCGGCATCGGCGAGTCCCAGGGCTAGGGCGCGCCCGATACCACTGCTTCCCCCAATTACGACTGCAGTCTTGCCTTCCAGGTTGAATAGCGCGGAGGCCATAAACGGTCGCGAACCTTTCTAACATCATTTGTCGTTGTAGCGGCCGCCTTCTGTTTACCCCGACTGCGGAGGGGAGGCGGGCGCTTTTTTAAAACGCCCTTTGCGGCCTTGAACCCTTAAGAGCTCGAGCTAAGGCTTGAGAAGATACAAGACACATCCGTGCGATGGAATGACCGCCGAGAACGATGCCGCGCCGCCCAAGTCTTTTCGTTCCCACAGATCTCTTTCCACATACGACTTCCCGGGCAATCCAATCTCGCTCCACGAATATTGCAGTTTCTGCGAAGACGCGCTTCGATTGAATGCCGCCAGATAGAACGCATTTGTCCCTGCAGCCTTCGCGACCCACACCACGATGTCGTCGTTCACGATCGCCGGATGATTTCCGGATGACTGTTGATCCACCGCCAGCACTTCCGGATTCGTCAGCAGCGACAAAGTCCAATCGTCCGCCTTGGTAAGATCTCCACCAATCATCAACGGTGAAGGAAAAATCGACCACAGTGTCATCAATGTCCGCTGCTCGTCGTGCGTCAATCGCGTCTGTCGCGCCACGCCCCATCCTGGCGCGGGCCCCAGATAACCGAGCGGCAGCATATCCGCATCTGGCCAATGCCCCGGCAGTGCAAGCCCGGCCCACTTCAAAACATTCGCGAATTGATCTCCCACACCCTGCGGGTATTCCACATCGCTATGCCACAAATCCCAGATGTCGTTTGAGATGCGCCACTGCTGCGCATACTTTCGCATCTCGTCCAGCTTTTCCAACGGTGCCGGCCCTGGCGAAAGGCTCAGCGCAATCGTCCGTCCGCTCTTCGCCAGCGCCGTGCTCAGCATGCGAATTTCGTCGCCGCGGTACGGGCGGCTGCTGATGCAATCCACCTTAATCAAATCCACGCCCCAGCTCGCATAGAGCGCGGCAATCGAATCGTAGTACGCCTGCGCCGCGGGTTTCGTGGCGTCCGCTCCAAAATTATCGTAGTTCCACGGACAGGTTTCGCTCGTATCCGCCGCATCCGCAGCGCGATATGAACTTCCGAATATCGGCGCATTCAATTCCACGGCTTTCTTGGGAATGCCTCGCAGAATGTGAATGCCGAACTTCAGCCCCAGCGAATGGATGTAATCGCCTATGGGCTTGAAACCTTTTCCTCCTGCGGAAGAAGGGAAGCGGTTTTCCGCCGGAATATACCTTCCATTCCCATCCATTGAGTAAACAAAAGTTTTCGAATTGCCTTCCGGAATGGGATTGGTCACGAACCACTCCATGTCAATGACCATGTACTGCCAGCCCGCAGGCTTCAGATGTTTTGCGAACCATTCGGCATTCGCTTTCACCTGCTCCTCGGTGATGGTCGTGCCATAGCCATCCCAACTATTCCATCCCATCGGAGGCGTCGCGGCCAGCAACGGACTTTGTGGCACAGCCAATCCTGGCTGTGCGCCTTGCCCCACAAAGAAAACGCCAGCCAGCGCCACCACCAAGCCGAATAGTCGAGTCTTCGTCATGTGCCTTTGTCTCACCGCTCCGTCATACCCACTCATGCGCCCCACTGATAAACCGAATAAGACTGCGCCGGCACCTCAATCCGCGTAACCCCGCCGCTCGTGACCGGTTTCTCCGCATCCTGAGGCGCAACTCGCGCAGGCGCGTCAAACCCATTCACCGCCTTCAAATCGCTCCCCGTCAGCACATATGCCGCCTGCAAACGGCCGCCCGCCGCGTTCTCCCAATAAATCTCCACCTTATGCGGCCGGGCTAAATCGCGGTTCAGAACAAAAATTGCCACGGACCCGTCCGCCGGATTCAGCGTCCCGGCCACATCTACATACGGCACCTGGTTATACCCAGGCACGTTATAGGTGGGGCCGGGTTCCACCAGCACATCCAGCGCCGCCCCCCGCGCATACTGCAACGCCCAGTTATACGGGTAAAAAATAGTTTGCTGATACAAACCATTCGCGTTGGTCATAATCGGCGCAATCACGTTCACCAGCTGCGCCAGGCATCCCACGCGCACACGCGCCGAACTCCGCAACAGCGAATTGATCAGTCCGCCCACCAACAGCGCATCTTCCAGGTTGTAAATCTCTTCTATCAGGTGCGGCGCCTGCTTGCGAGCTCCATCCTGGAACGTTCCGCCACGCGCGCGATACCACACATTCCACTCGTCAAACGAAAGCCAAAGTTTCTTCGGTGAGCGCTTGATCCCCTGCACGTAATCGCAGACCGCCGCCACTTCGCTAATCTGCTTTTCCATGCTCAAGTTCAATGCTAGAAAGTACGCGCTATTCCCGCCGGTTTCCGAAGTGTTATCAAAATACCGGTGCAGAGAAATCGCATCCACGTACTCGTAACACTGCTCCAGGACTTCACGATCCCATTCCAGATACGTCGGGCGCGTTGGCCCGCTCGATCCGCACGCAATCAATTTCAAATTGGGATCGACATAGCGCATCTGCCGCCCCGCGTCCGCGGCCTTTTCTCCATACTCCGCGGCGGACATATGCCCGATCTGCCACGGCCCGTCCATTTCGTTCCCCAAACACCAGTTCGTCACTCCATACGGTTCCGCTATGCCGTGGCTGCGCCGCAGCTCGCTCCATTTCGTGCCTTTATCCACATTCAAATATTCCACCAGCGCCGCCGCCATTTCCGGCGTGCCCGTCCCAAGATTCAAGCCCATCAACGGCGTCGTCCCCGCCAATTTGCACCATGCCAGAAATTCGTTGGTGCCAAACTGATTGGTCTCCACCGAATTCCACGCCTTCTCCAGCACTGTCGGCCGGTCCTTCTTCGGTCCCACGCCATCCAGCCAGTGATATCCAGACACAAAATTCCCGCCAGGATATCGCACGATGGGAACTTGCATTTTCCGGATCTCGTCCAGCACGTCCTTGCGAAATCCGTTCGCATCCGCAAATTTTGAGTTGGGGTCGTAAACCCCTTCATAAATCGCTCGGCCCAGGTGCTCCAGAAACGAACCGAAAATGTTGCGGTCCAGCCCACCAAGCGTCCGCCGCGTGTCCACATCCACGCGAAACACCCCGCCCGAAGCGCCTGTCTGCGCGCGCAAAAACGACGGCACGGCGCACTCCGCCGCCACTGCCAGCCCCGCCACCGAAGTCGTCTTCAAAAATCCACGCCGTGAACGAACTTTCACTCGGTTCTCCTCTAGCTTGCTTGGTTTGCTGGCGGACGTAAGCGGAACCCCATCAATCACATACGTCAGAAAAGTCGTTTACCGTAGCGCATCCTATCACGACTTCCCATCACTCCGGGGCGCTTACTCCGCGTCACCCTTTGCCCCGAAGCTCGTTTCATTTTCCGTTCGAATAAACTCGCGTCACGTTCAGGCCCAGCGGGAAAAATTCAAATATGTCTTGACAAGGCATATGCCGGTTTGTTAATCTTCCCCTGTAGAGAAGTGCGTCTCTCCCGGTTTGCTCAACGGAAAAACTCTCAATTTTCTCCTTTAGGTCTTCCCCGCATCTAGGGTCCGGCACCGAACTCTCCGCCCAGACTGCCGGAACCCAGCGCAAACCCCATCCCAGCAGCCAAAACTGGAGGTAACTATCTTATAAACACATAACGTCCTATAACCCCCTTAGAATGAACAGTTGCGTAAGTGTTCATTCTAAAGGACTTTAAACTCTTTAGAATGCGCACTTACAAAAAACCCCTAGGGGGGTCCCCCACCCTGGAACAATACCGTCGCCACTTCCGTCCCCTCGCGCTGCACCGATTGTCCGCCGGACGCTACAGGGACACTCCCCGCTTCCAAGGAATAAAATCTTCCTGCACCTTCACTTCTGCCTTCGTCCGCACCTCACCGGAGGCCACGCGCAGAATCTCCTCGAGCATCGCCTCAGCCGTCTGCTCGATCGTTTCCTCACCCCGGATAATCGCTCCGGTGTCGAAGTCGATGATGTCGTGCATGCGCCGCGCCAATTCCGTATTCGTGGCGATCTTCATCACCGGCGCAATCGGATTCCCTGTCGGCGTGCCCAGCCCGGTCGTGAACAAAACCAAGTTTGCTCCCGCGCCAACCTGCGCGGTTACCGCCTCGACGTCGTTTCCCGGAGTGCATAGCAAATTCAATCCGCTCTTAGTCGCGGTTTCCGGATAATCCAGAACGTCAGAAACCGGCGAGGATCCTCCCTTGCGTGCCGCACCCGCGGATTTCATGGCGTCAGTAATTAACCCATCGCGGATATTTCCCGGCGAAGGATTCATGTCAAATCCCGACCCCACCGCTTCGGCTCGCGCGGCATAGGTTCGCATCAACGAAATAAATCGTGTCGCAGCTTCGTCGGAGGTGCAGCGATCGATCAGATTTTGCTCCACGCCGCAAAGTTCGGGAAACTCGCTCAAGATACTTTTGCCGCCCAGAACCGCCAGCATATCGGATACGTGCCCTATCGCCGGATTCGCGCTCAAGCCCGAAAATCCATCGGAACCGCCGCACTTCAACCCGAGCGTCAGCGCGGAGATCGGCGCCGGCGCCCGTGTGAGTTCGTTCGCCTTTGCCAGCTCCACAAAAGTTTCGCGAATCGCTGCCGTCAGCATCGAGGATTCCACGTTGCTGCGTTGCTGGTCGAAAATCAGCAGTGGCTTGTCGAAACGCGCGGTGCGCTTGCGAATCTCTTCGTGCAATATCGAAATTTCGGAGTTCTGGCATCCCAGGCTCAATATCGTGGCGCCCGCCACATTGGGATGACAAATATAGCCAGCCAGCAAACCGCATAGCGCTCGTGCATCTTGGCGCGTGCCGCCGCAACCCATCTCGTGCGTCAGAAATTTCACGCCGTCGAGGTTTGGAAAGAGTCGTGAACTTTGCTCCGCGCCGCGTCTTTCGGGCACTTGATGTGCCTTGACTTTTTCCGTACCGCCCTCGCGATACGCTTTGGCCAACTCTGCAACATACTGGTCATACGCATCCGGCGCTGTGTCACCGAGTTCCTTCGCAAACGCTCGCCGCAACGCCAAAATGTTATTGTTTTCGCAAAAGACCAACGGCACCACCAGCCAGTAATTCCGCGTACCCACGCCACCGTCCGAGCGGTGGAACCCCGCGAACGTGCGGCTACGCCACTTCGCCACATCTGGGGCTTCCCAGACATATGGTGCGTGCATTAGTTCAAAGGACGAACCGCGATGCCGCGTATTCGCGGTGGTAACCGCGCCGCCGCGCGCAATCGCGCTGAGCGCTTCGCCGACCACCGTTCCGTACATCATCATCTGCTGTCCCGGAGCCAAGGCCTTCAGCGCAAACTTGTGCTTGGCCGCCACATCGGTAGCCAGCACCAGCGTCTGGCCGGCCAAGGTAACTTCTTCCCCAGCCTTCAAGTCCGCGAGAGCCACGCCCACATCGTCCTGCGCGGCTATTTTCATGGCCTTGCGTTGAAATTGTTTGAGTTCAAGCATAACTAAGGCTATCGGCTTCACCGTGTGTACGGAATCTAGTTCGCTTGCAGCACCACTACTCCCTTGACGTAGTCAGGTGCGTACATACCGCTGGACAACGCGCCTTGTACATCCGCGAGCGATGTGTAGCGGTGCGTGATAAACGGCGCGACGGCAATTTCGCGCCGCTCGATCATCCGAAGTGCCCGCGTATATACCGATGGTCGCCCGTCTTGCTCGAACCCGCCTGACGCGCCGACCGGATTCACCAGTGTGGGTTCCTTGAACATCACACCGTTGAGCACGCTGAGATCAACTCCCGCGTGACCATGCCCATACAGCAGCACGGTGGCTTGCTTGCGGATCAAGGTGGGAATTGCGGCGAATACGCGCCCCTGCCCCGAGGCTTCGATGAGATATTCGACGCCGCCACCCTTGGTGAGATCCTGCACGGACTGGCCCAGGTCCGTACTGCTGGGGTCCAGTACATGGTCCGCACCGAACTGTTTGGCAAGCTTACGTTTGATCTCGTTGGGTTCGCTCACCAGCAGCAAGCCGTCATAGCCGAGTCCGCGCCGCAAATACTGCAAAAAAAGCAGGCCGGCCGGGCCGGCGCCACAAATCAGAATGTGGCGTACGCGACGCCCGGGTAGCTCGCCGTTGATGGTGTAACGCGTGTGGGCGCGAGACACAGCGTCAGACGAATGAATCACGCAACCCAGCGGCTCCGCGAGCGCGGCTTCGGTCATGCTCAAACTACCGGTGAGACGCACGGCATTGCTTGCTGGTACCGCGATGAATTCCGCCAGACCACCCGGCAGCCCGGTAATACCGTGCTCCGCATAGAACGCGCATTGGTGCGAATCGCCGGTAAGGCAGTATTCGCAACGCGGATCGCGATGAGCGCTGGAGCAATTTAATCCTTGATCGATAATCACGCGGTCGCCGGGCGCAAGATCCCGCACCTTGCTTCCCACCTCGGTGATTTGCCCGCTGATCTCGTGGCCGAGAATTTGTGGATGCGCGGTAAGCGGGATTTTCTTTCCCGACGCATCGGTATTGTAGTTGGCGTGGCCCGCAAAAATGTGCGCGTCAGTACCGCAAATGCCCACGGCCGAAATGCGCAGCAGAATGCCATCAGGATAGAGCCGCGGCGGCGGAACGTCGCGTACTTCAATGCGTCCCACGTCACAGAGTAGGCAAGCTTTCATCGCTGCGTATCCTCTAGCAAAACGCGTCGCAGGGGCCAAAGCCCCATGGTATAGCGGCCCGCTTGCGGCCCGACTGAAATCGGGCTCTCCCCTTGGTTGCTGGGGAGTTATGCTGTTTCTGCAGGAGCTGCAACAATTTGCAGTTGTATCTGCTGCTTGCCTAGAACCGGGTGGATGGCGGTGAATTTGACGGTGCCGGGCTGTTCCTTGGCGCGAATCCAGATGGCGCCCGTGCCGCCGATCAGCGCGAACGGATTGTCGCCGATGATCTCCGCCGGACCTTCGAGTTCGAAGCTTGATGGCGTCGTTGGCGAATGGCCGGATGGCGCCGAATTCATCGGTGACGCGCAGGACCACGCGAGTGGTGTCGGCTCCATCGGCATTCAGCTGCAGTCGTCCGGGCAGCAGGGCGAATTTCTGGATCGATGCCCTTGCCGGAGAGGGTTTTCGAGATCACCTGCTTGCCCTGGATGTAGCCGTCGATGCGCAGATCGCCCCACGTTGCCAATGACCTTTGTCGAAGTCGGCGACGAAGGGCGGATAACGGAGGTGCGGGAACTCGGCTTCGGTCGGGGTCGGCTTCCGCGACCAGCTTATCGCCGATACGTAGAACTTGAGGTGATCGCAGTTGGAGCAGACCACGGCCTTGGTGAATCCGATGGACTCATCGCCGCGCGCCCAGTGAAATGCCGGCTCGAGCACGACCTCTTCCGCCGGGATCGCATTGCGATTTGTAGAAACCCGCGGCGGGCTTGGGCTCGCGGAAAATATCGGTGACGCCGTGATAGCAGATGCGGTCGCCGGAGCCGAAGTCGGCGTGCGTGTTGTAGTCGAATGCGCACCAGCCAATGCCGCCGGCATATTGCGGATTGGAGGCCAGCTGGTCGTGGATGCGCGCGTGGCGCAGGGTGTGCTCCGTGAGGCGTTCGACCTTGTCGATCGTCTTGGTGGGATAGGTGTGGCCGACGAACTCGGTATTCAGATAGCGCGGATGATTGGGCGGCTTCAGCGGGAAGCCGAAATCGTTCATGGTGAAGACGTCTTCGAGGAATTCGGAGCTCCTGGAAGTAGCGAATGCCGCCGGTCTGGCGCGTAGGGATCGAGTCTGTGCGCCATGGCGTTGGTGCGCGTGTAGAAATCGTGATTGTCCTGCGACTCGTTGATGCGCACGCCCCACAGGATGATGGAGGGATGGTTCCAGTCGCGGCGAATCATGCGGCTGACGTTGTCGACGGAGATCGCTTCCAGGGTTCATCGCCGATGTGCTGCCAGCCGGGAATCTCTTCGAGCACCAGCAGGCCGATCTCGTCGCAGGCATCGAGGAAATGGCGGGACTGCGGATAGTGCGAGGTGCGGACGATGTTGCACTTCAGTTTCTTGCGCAGGATGTGGGCGTCGCGGCGCTGCACGCGGCCGGGCATGGCCTGGCCGACGAAGGGAAATGTCTGGTGGCGGTCGAGGCCGCGCAGCTTGATGACTTTGCCGTTCAGCTCGAAGCCGTGATCGGTGAATTGCGCTTCGCGGAAGCCGATGCGTGCGGCGTGTCGCGATCCACGCAGCTGGGCGCCGCGCAGCAGGCGCACGTGGACGGAGTACAGATTCGGATGGGCGAGGTCCCAGAGTTCGATGTCGCCGAGATTGTCGAGATGGACGCGTGTGCGACACGGGCTCGGTTCCAGCCGCCGATGGCGGAACACGCAGCGAGGCCTTGGCCACGACGCGTGTCGCCGTCGCGAAGCTCGACCTCGAGCGTGAGTCGTTCGCCTGGACGGCTTCCAGATGCATGAGGAAGCAGTCCACATCGAGCGCCGGATGCGCGCTGAGAACGTCTTTCGGCTTGGCGAAGATGTTTTCGATGAAAGTGCCGGGGACGATGCGCAGCGAAACCTCGCGATAGATGCCGCCGAAAGTCAGGTAGTCGATTTGGTAGCCGAAAGGCGGAATATCGGGCCGCTCGGTGGAGTCCACCTCCACGGCCAGCACGTTCTCTCCGTCGAAATCGACATGCGGCGTGAGGTCGAAGGAGAAGGGCGTGTAGCCGCCCTTGTATTCGCCGAGGCGCACGCCGTTGATCCAGACGGTGGAGGCGGTCATCACGCCTTCAAAATCCACGAAAACGCGCTTGCCGTGCGCTTCCGGCGGCAGCTTGAAGCGGCGGCGATAGATGGAGACGAACTCATAGGACTTGTCGTCGAAGCTGTGCCAGGGCAGGCGGATATTGGTGTGAGGAATCGACCACGCGCTCAAACCCGAATCGTCGAAATCGCGCGCGTGTGCTGCCTTCGACAAAGGTGTTGCTGTACCGCCAATTGCGGTTGATGGGAAGCACCAGCCGCCCGGTGGCGGAGGACTGGCCAGGCGTGCTGGAGCGCCAGCGAGAGCGCCCGGAGCCAGAGTTGCTCCCGCGATCACGGTGCTGGTGGTTTTGAGAAAATCGCGTCGATACATGGTTCTCCTTGGACTTAAATAAAGCTTGTATTGCTCACCCCGCCCAATTCAGCAATTGATTTAAATCAACGCGGAGCTTTCGATTCCGTGCCGCGCGGCAAGGAAGGCCCGATGGCCACGGCTTCGTGGTGACCTTCGAACCAGACCAGAAACGAAGACTGCGTCGGCGCCCGGCAGGCGCTGCTGATTTAGCCAATTATAGTACGCGCCGATATCTGCATCGACCAGAGAGCCTGGAGATCGAGCTCGCTGTGGTCGTTGTTGCCGTAGAGCATTTCATTCATGGGCCGTTGGCGCTGGCGCGGCGCAAATCGCACCACTAAGGTGAGCGGCTGTGCGCGGCGCAGCGCTTCGCGCGCCGTCCATTGGGCGAACGTGGTGCTGAAAATCTGCGTTCCAGAGCCCTCCGTCAGCAACTTGACCTGAAAGCGGTCCAGAACCGGGTCGCCCGCGCTTGCCCAAACCGAGATCCGCAGGACGCATCTGCGAGCCAGAATGTGCGCAGCGCTTCGGGCCCCATGCCGGGACGTTCAATCTCCGTCCGCATCTTGTCGGACAGAGCCGCGCGCGCCGGCTCGAGCGCGCCGTAAGAGACAGCACGTAAGCGCTGGATCGTGCGCCGCCGCCTCGCCGCCATCGACATACCAATGGGCGTAGCGGAACGGGATGCGCTTTCGCGCGCGCGGCGGCGGCATCGAGCAGAATCTCTCAAGCCATTTTCTGGGCTTACGTTGGCTGAAGTAGGCGCCGTGCGGACGCAACTTGCGGAAAAGCGGCTGCGTCGTAGGCGGCCACTCCCTGGCCGATGATGGTGATCCCCAGTCTGCGGCACGCGGCGGCGGTTCTGGCGGCACTGCAGCATGCAGACGCGCGCATAATCCATGGCCGCGGCGCGAAACGCATCCAGCTGGTGCGTGGACCAAAGATACGCCGACAGCTGCTCGACGAACTGCGCGGGCGCGTTCACCCAATCGGAATTTTCAAGCGCGAGGGAGTGTTGATTTGCGCGAAGCCGTGGAACCATTCCTTCAGCGTTCGCACCGGAAGAGAGCGAACTCAGATTCGCCAGTTCTCTTTCGAGCGCGCGGCGTTCCGCGGGAAACCGGAAATCGTAATCGATTGCTTCGCGCAGCAGGCTGGGCAAGAAACTCAGCGGCAATTGCCGCAGCGCTGCGAAGATATTTGACGACCAGTTTTCTGGCCTCGGGCGGGTAGCCGCTGAAATTTTCGGGTTTGAGGTCGACTGGAAGCATGATGAGCTACAACAACTCCGGTATCGGCTTGCCCTGCGCCATGCGCGGCGGAAAATCCCAATATCGCGCCGAGTGTGGGCACGAGGTCGGTCGAGTCTACATCGGCCGGTCGAAGACCACTCCTTCGCGCACGCCCGCGCCCAGCAGCCATCATCCAAGTGGTTCGCGAGAGCGCATCGCCGGTGCGGTGATGCTGAAATCCATTGCCACCGGCATCGTCGTCGGAGTCGCGGCCAAAATCCGGCAGGATGAACATCGTCGTATTGCCCGCATATTCCGGCTCGCTCTGGATGGTCTTCCAGATGTCCGCGCAAAGGCGGTCGGTGCGGCGAATTCCGTCAATGTAGAGGGAATACGCGCCGGCGTGCGCGATATCGATGTCGTGCATGCGTGATCCACAGCAGGCTAGGCGCACTCCTGGCGCATCAGTTGACGCACGATGTAGACCGAAAGTTCGTCGGGGCTGGAGAGCGTTCGGCGCGTGCGCCTTAAAGTCATCCACGGAAAGCTTGAGCATCATCTCCAGTTGCTGCAGTTCGAATTCGCCGCCCGCCAGTTCCGGCGTGTACAGCGGCGTTTCGTAATTGTCGCGCAGAAGATGCTGGTAATCGGTGCGCCGCCGGACTCGCCGCGGTCAACAAATGTTTCGGCAGAATTACACTCGCCCCGAGCCCGGTGCCGTAACGAGCGGTAATTGCTTTCGCCGATGCGATTGAAGCCATTGCTTGGCGCGACGACCCAGGCATCGGAAGCCGGACGCTTCAGGTCCTTGCGAAAATATTCGAAACGCGGTGGGATGTTCCGGTGGAAGCGGCGGCAAAATTGTTGAATGTTTCGTAGACTCCGGTGGCCAAGCTCGCAGTGGCCACGTAATGGCCCAGGATGCCGCGATTGATCACCTGAGAGAAGAATGTGGATTGCGGAATCAAGCTCGCTCATAAGATGCGGAATGTTTTCCTGGCCCTCGGGCGCGAAGGTTTCCTGATCCCGCGCGCCACCGCCAAAAGTGATCACCACCACTTTTCTTTTCTCGGCGGTCGTGGCCCATGCGGCAACCGCACCGGCGCTGCAACAGGCTGCTCCCAGCGCCACTCCCGCAGCCGTGCGCAGAAATTCGCGGCGGCTGCAGGAGATCCGGCGCGCGATTTCGCCACGGTCAAGGCGCTTGAACGGCCCAACTGCCCGATCAATTTGAGCGCGTGCTGTCGAGTAGCTCATAGTCTTTCAACGGCCCATGCAATCAACGGTGACCGCACGGCTCGCGCGAGCCGGATCTTCACCGGCATGCCCTGCGCCTCACAGTATTCGCGGGGCATCCTGCGCCGATCCATCTTTCGCCGAATAAACAAACTGGCGGATCGTCCGCCCGCTGTTTGTCAGACCTCGCGCCAAATGTTGCTCGCGCAGTCGCTGATAAATCGCAACTTGCGCTTGCTGCGCTTTTCCTTTTCGCCAGTTCGCACATAGGCCTGCCCAAGCCGGTACCGCGCGTCGGACAAGTCGGCCCCAGTTCAGCGACGCGCGCAGATATTCAGGAATGGCCTCGGCGTATTTGTCCTGGTCCGCATAAAGATTGCCCAGTTGCAGGTGGGCTTCGGGAATTGCGGATCGAGCAGCGAGATCGATTTCTTCAGCAGCGTCTCGATCTGATGCAGATCGAGCGCCGAATCCTGCGCGCGGTTGCCCTTCCACAGAGCTCATCGCGTAGTAATACTGCGCCCGGGCGTTGTTAGGCTGCAGCTCCGCAAAGCGCCGGAATCGCTGGATTACTTCATTGGCCTGGCTGGGCGAACTGTCGTACGCCTTGGACAGGAAGAAGTAGCAATGCGGATCGCCCGGAGTCAGATCCGCGCCCTCAGCAGCGCCGCAATCGGCGTCGTCATAATTGCCCCGCGCATAAAACGCCATCCCCAGGCCAATCGCCAGACGGGGAGAATCTGGATAGCGCGCCACGGCCGCGCGAAATACCTCCACCGCTGGACCAAGCGTGCGGTGCAAGAGCAATTCGCTGCCCCAGTCGAAGAAGTTGCTCTCGCTGGGATCAGCGTGCGCGGCGAGTTCAAACTCGTTTGCGGCAGCGACAAATTGCCCGTCTGCTTCTTCGATCTCGCCAAGAAGATTGTGCAATTCGGCGGTGTCTTTCTGCTTCAGCAGCTCATGAACCTCTTGGCGCGCGTCAGGAACGCGCCCGAATCGAATGTACGCCAAAGACAGATCGTAGCCGTTATCGTAAGAGGAAGGATCGATTTGCTGGGCTTGCTCAAGAAATGGCCCGGCTTGGGCTATTTTCCCCGCTTGCACGTAAAGCTCTCCCAGATTGTGGTTAGCGTCAAAATTCTGAGGCTCCAGCGCCAGCGCTTTTTTAAATTGCGCTTCAGCAAGCTCTGGCTTTCCCAGACGTACTAGATTGGACGCTAGATTTGTCCTTGCTGCGGCGGAATCCGGCTTCAGCTCAACCGCTTTCTGCAGGTGGGCGCTGGCTTTGCCATACAGCGACTGCGCCGAATACACCAACCCAGCTAGTTCCTGGACCTCAAAGCTTTGCGGCACAGCGTGCAAAAGACTCTCCAGCTTTACGGCAGCCTCGGCATACTGGCCAGCCTCATATTGACTGACGGCGGCCTGAAATTCGCGATCCAAATTCTGATTCTGCCTGGAGCGGGCATAAGGCGCTGAAACGCATAGCAGCAGGACCGCGAAAAACGAACGAATCGACCGGTTTCTCATGCTCACTATACGTACAGATTACCATCGCAGCCATGCGGGCGGCAGCAGGCCCGGCAAAAAGCTGGCCCAAAAAACAAAAAAGGCGCTTTGGATAAGCGCCTTCTTTGCGGGGTGTCACTCTTGGGGCCTAGTAGTAAAGTTTCAGGGCGAACTGTATCTGCCGCGGATCGTAGGGAGAGTCGCGGGTAGAGCCAATTTCGCCGAAGTTCGAGCTGTTGTAATTCCCGGATCCGGAAATCGCGACAACTCCGTTGCCTCCGAAGTTAGGAGCGTTAAAGTTCGGGTGGTTGAAGATGTTGAAGAACTCCGCCCGGAACTGGAGCCGGAAGCGCTCGTTGAGAGGTATGTCCTTAAAGGTTGAGAAGTCCAGTCTGTGGAAGCCCGGGCCGGGGACCTGCGCTCCACCACCACCCAGTGCGGAAAGACCGCAATTAACCAACGGCGCGCCGATAGCAGTCTGTGTGCAAGGCGGTGGTTGTGTAAATGCGGCGGGATTGCCGAACCAGCTCAGCCTTCCGTTTGCGTCCGTGTGCAGGCCGAGATCCAAGGGTTGGCCTTTCACGATGAGGTCGTAGCAGCCAAGCCCGGTAGTCGTACCGTTCGGGCAACTCAGGGTTATCGGCTGGCCGTCTTGCAGCGTGGTGATGAAGTTGACGCTCCAACCCCCCACCACTTTGTCCTGCCAGCCCGAAGCATCGCTCATGAACTTCTTGCCTTTGCCAAAGGGAATATCGTATGTGCCGCTGAAGTGGAATACGTTGCGGATATCGAACCCGGCCAACGCATAGTCTCCCTGAATCAGGAAGCCAGGGACATTGGGAGCACGGTAACCGGCAAGGCTTCCGCCGTTCAGCAAATCGCCAGCGTCAGACAGCGTCTTGGACAGGGTGTAGGTGGCCAGGAAACTCAAGCCACCCGTAAATTGCTTTTCGATTTTCGTCTGCAGCGCTTGGTAATTGCTGTCGCCCTGGGTCGCAGCGTAGCTCGCGCCGGAACCAAAGTCCGCGAATGGCAGGAAGTCAGACTTTGATTCACCCGCCGGCAGGTTGGCTGGCAAGATTTGAGAGATGTTGTTGGAACCCGGAAAGGTTTCCAAGTGCCGCGCCACGGACGTGACGTAGGCCGCTTGTATGGACATCGACGAAGTTAACTGATACTGCAGGGTAAGGTTGCCGCCCATCGAATAGGGGGTCTTGTAGTCAAATTGGATTCCGCGTAACTGCAATCCTGCTGCGTTGACCAGCAGCGGACTGAGTGGGTTGCAAGAGAAACCTGTCTCGAACGACGGAACTCCTGATTGAGTGCCGGTCCCGACGACAGTGGTATTTCCCGCGGCCTGGCAAGCCGGAAATGGCGTGGGAGTTTGCGAGGCAATCGTGGCAGTGCCGTTGCTGCTATCGCCGTATTGGAAGTTGAACTGGAAGGGGTAATTCTCGCCGATGTTTGGCGAAAAACCACGATTCTCAAATCCGTTATAGAAGATGCCGAATCCGCCACGGACGACGAACTTCGGCGAGACTTGATAGGCGAATCCGAGGCGGGGCGAGAAATTGCCCTTCTGCGAGTTGCCGAGTCCCTGGCCATAAGCGTTAGATGACTGGCACTGAATACCGTCGGTGGCTAGCAAGGTAGTGAAGCTGGTAGAGAGGTCGACCCCAGGCGCGCATGAGGTGCTAGCGGGCAGCAAGTACGTCGCCCCCCCGAACGGCCCACCGGACGGAATGAAATTGGCCTGGTGGCCGTGGTGCTCAAGAACCAAGCCGAAGAAGTCGTAACGCAATCCAAGGTTAACGGTCAGTTTGGGTGTGAGCTTGACGTCGTCGTTAAAGTATCCGCCATAATAATTCTTGCCATTATCCGTCAGCGAAATGTTGGACAGGTCGATGTTTGTCGGACCGCCAAGGTAACCAACCGTTCCGCCGCCGGAAGCCGCCTGCGGAACCAGCAGGAAGTTGGCTATACCGGTGTTGCTATTCGCGTTGTTCGGGATGTCGGTATAGTTACCGTTGTAATCGAATTCTCCGCGCGACCATGGCGGTTGCAACGTCGAGAATTTAACGTGCTGGTATTCGTAGCCCATCTTAAAGGTGTGCTTCCCCCAGATCTTGGTGAGGTCGTCGCCTATCTGTAGGGTGGAGCTGACTTCGTTGGAGGGCAAAAACGCGTTGCTGCCCAGAGTGGAAAGTCCATTGATTCCGAACGCAGGAAGACCGCCGTTGAAGGAATCTTGCGCAACACCGAGAATGCCAAACTCACCCGGAATGTTGGTTAAATTGTTGGCTTCCGGTGAATAGCGCGTGGTGTGGAGATAATTGAAGCCCACGTGAATGACGTTGACCAATGTGGGGGAAAACGTGTGTGTATAACCTAGCACCGTCTGTTGTGAATCGGCGGTTTGATTGCCCTGCTGAAATCCGCCGCCGTCCGGAATGCCGCCAAAAATGCCGGGTATGAAGATCGGATCGTCTACGTAGCTGAATCTAAAGAAGAACGTATCCTTGGGGCTGATGTTGATGTCCATGCGCGTATCAAACGAGTTGCGCGTCTCATACAACTTCGGTGAATTCGTATAGTTATTGACGATGCCCGCGCTCGTTGGCTTGGGATAAATATTTAACAGCGCAATGGCGTTGGGATCCAGTGAGCCGGCGGGGAGTATGTTCAGGCCGCAAGCGGTGGTCGTAAAAGCCGTGGTGGAAGGAGCGCAAGTGCCGAAGGGATCGCGGACAAACCCCGACTTCGTCGCCCTCAAACCGGAGACAGGGTCAATGCTGCCAGCCGTGACCGGACGGGTGGTGGCAGGATTGAAGATCGTTCCGGTCGGAACAGTCCGGCCGAGAGCGTCTGTTTGTGTGCCGCTCTGACCCGTGATCAGGTCCTGAAGGTTGGTGTAGCCGGAATTCCGCTCGTTCAGGGTTGGAACCGCGCCGGTGAGAACCGTGCCCTGAACTCTTCGTAGTCCTTCGTAGTCTCCGAAGATGAAAACTTTGTCCTTACCGTTGTACACATGCGGGATAATCACAGGAAAGCCGCCAGAAACGCCGAATTGATTTTGGTTTAATGCGCCCTTAGGCGTTTGACCGGCGTTTTCAAAGAAGTCCGCGGCGTCGAGCTTGTCATTGCGGAAAAACTCCCAGAGAGTGCCGTGCAACTCGTTTGTGCCGGATTTGATGGTGGCGTTCAGAACCGCGGCACCGGAGCGGCCGTACTCGGCGCTGAAATCCGACGTTTGCACCTTGAACTCTTGAATGGCGTCGACCGGGGGGAGAACGACGAAGTTCGTACCGTTCAGAAAGTCCACGGTGTCAGAGTTATTGTCGATACCATCAAGCAGATAGTTGTTTTGCGCAGGCCGGTTACCATTTGCGCTGAAGGCGCCGCTAGCCGCGTTGCCACGGGTGTCCGCTTGCGGGGTGTTGACGCCGGCGGCAAGCTGCGCCAAAAACGTAAAATTGCGGCCGTTCAACGGAAGGTTGTTAATGGTGGCGCGGTCAATCACCTGACCGACAGAGCCGCTCTGTGTTTCGAGCACCGGAGGCGCGGCGGTAACCTCAATCGTCGACGTGGT
Source organism: uncultured Acidobacteriota bacterium (assembly GCA_963798585.1). Taxonomy (GTDB): domain Bacteria; phylum Acidobacteriota; class Terriglobia; order Acidiferrales; family UBA7541; genus Acidiferrum. The sequence goes on along the minus strand of CAWCTJ010000006.1, from coordinate 384,378 downwards.
CTGGCCGGGCTTTAGGGAGAAATCGATCACTGTGGTCTCGCCGACGTTCACAGGGATCTTAATTTGCGTAACCGTCTCAAACCCGGGCGCGGACGCTGTGACTTTGTAGGTGCCGAGCTTCAGCGAGGGAAAGGTATAGGTGCCGCCGTCGCCGGTTGTGAACGTCAGGCTAGCGGTCGTACCTTCGTTAACCAGAACGACCGTGGCGCCGCTAATCGTAGCACCCGAACTGTCTTTTACCGTTCCCGAAAGAGTCCCCAGGTCCACCTGCGCCAGGACCGGCGCAACATTAAAGAGAAGTACCCCAGTCAACACCACCAAGGCTGCTCGCAAGATATTAGAAAAGACGGCGCTGCGATTCATAAACACCCTCCAAGGCACTTCAAGGCCAACACGACTTTGCAACACCAACCCCACCACTGTCCCCGTTCAACTTCGAACTCGGCAGGCCGCTCACCCGTCGACATACATAGTCGAGCGAACGCCCACCACGAGCCGACTTGGCGCTTTGCACGAAGCGCCAAGCCTATCCTCGACAGTCTTAGTTCCTAGGTCCTCGAAACCCTGAAATGGAAGTAAACCGCTTAACCTCGACGAGCAATAAAAAACTAATCCTTTTCAACTAGTTTTGAAGGGAATATCATGCGGTCTCGAAGCTTGTCAAGTCTTTTTATTAATTCTTTGCATTTGCCGTTTCGTGGCTTGGTCCGGGGGGCACGCGACGCGCCGATGACGCCACGAAGGACGGACCGCCTAAACCATGAGCAGCGTAACTATTCGGGAGGTCGCTAGTGCTGCAGGCGTCTCCACCGCCACGGTCTCTAACGTGTTGAATAAAACGGGCAAAGTAGGACGCCGCACGCGTCTTCTAGTGCTCTCCGCCGTCAAGCACCTCGGTTATTTTCCTAATGTTCATGCCCGGCAGCTTGCTTCACACAGCAGCCGTACATTGGGAATTATCGTTTCGGACATCGAGAATCCATTTTTCCCGGAAGTAATCAAGAGTTTCGAAACACGCGCCCGCCAACTTGGCTATGACGCGATCCTGAGCGACACCAACTACGATCCACGCAGGACTAGGGAAGCCGCGGAAAGAATGATGGAACACAACGTCCGCGGCGTGGCGGTCATGACTTCCGAAATCAGTTTGCGATTGATCCACGAGTTGGTACGCAGAAGAATCGCCGTGACGTTTCTGGACTTGGCGCCGGCCCGGGGCTACGTGAGCAACCTACGCATCGACTATTTTTCCGGCGTGGAACAGATCGTTAAATATCTATTCGCCAATGGACACCGGCGCATGGCGTTTGTCGCCGGCCGTCCCAAGTTGAAATCGAACGTCGTCCGTTTGAAGGCCTATGAAGACTGCATGACAGCCTTGGGGCTGGAATCCGGGCCTATCCTGTACGGCGATTTGCGCTTCGAAGGAGGGTTTGCGGCGGGCGTGGCGGTTGCTAAATCGTCGCCGCGTCCGACCGCGGTGATCGCCGTTAACGACCTCACGGCCGTTGGAGTAATCAAGGGCTTGACGAAATCCGGCTGCCGCGTACCGCAAGATATTTCCGTAACGGGATTCGACAACACGCGGCTGGCAGAATATAGCAATCCTTCCATCACCACCGTGGATGTTCACCGGGACGAACTGGGAAAAATGGCAGCCGACGCGCTCTGCGAACTCTCGCGCTCCGCCAATCCGCAAGGTCGGGAGTATCTAATTTCCGCGGAACTGATTTTAGGAGAGTCTTCAGGCCCCGTTCTAAACGAGCACCCTCCTAAAGGTTGAACTGTCTAAGAATTGAACTGCGACACGCCAGGCGTGTGACCGTGCTAGCATCCAAATGTTGCTGCGATTCGCGGCCATCCAGGCCAATAAGGAATGATGCGTCAAAAACAACGCCGGCATGCCGTGTCGCGCCGCAGATTTCTCAGTACCATCGGATGGGCACCCACGCTCTTGCTTCCGGCGCCCATCTTTACCTGGCCTTTTCACTCGCTGCTGCCCGAGCGGATGGGTGATCACTTTTACGACCTGCCGTTCGCCGACGCCCGCCTGATCCCACATTTCCCCGCGCCCTCGCCGCTAGATGAGCTTTTGCGCAAGGTTGCTCCGGGAACAGACGAATTTGTTACCGAGAAATACGCTTCCGAGATTTCGCAGTTGCTGGAGGAATGGCGTCGAGATCTTAAACTCCGCCCGCCAGCGCTCGATAAGGTGGCGAAATTTTCGGGCGAAGGAATTTCGGGGACCCCTTGGAAACCTAGCGACGAGAAAACCATCCGCTCCGAGTATGGGATCACGGTGTTGCGACGAACGTTTGGCGGGAAAGGCGCCATCAGCCGCGAAAGCTTTCTAAAAGATATCAAAGACTATTTTGCCGCCATTCTTCGCGTGGAGACGGCGGAATTCGAAATCATCGGAATTACGGAGACCCCACTCGGGGTTCGCGCCGAGATACGCTACGATTTCGTCGTTTCGCTAAAAAACGGGGGACGCGAAGAGCGTATTGGCCAGTGGCATACGGAGTGGGCGCATGATCGTTCAGGCGCGTGGTGGGCCGTGCGATGGGAGCTTGGGCTGGAGACCCTTAGCCGGACGAAGGGACGAGTATTCCTTGACGTGACTTCGCAAGCTCTCGGCGCCACCCAATCTTATGGCCGGCAACTGCTTCATGGCGTTGATTATTGGCGCACCACACTCGATGGAGCGTGCGGGATCGACGTGTACGGAAACAACGGCCTCGCCGTGGGTGATTTCGACAACGATGGCCGCGACGATTTCTATGTCTGCCAGCCCGCTGGACTTCCCAATCGTTTGTACCGCAATCGCGGAGATGGAACTTTCGAGGATGTGACGGAAAGAGCCGGTGTGAGCGTTCTCGACGCGACGGCCTGCGCGCTGTTTGCGGACTTTGAAAATAAGGGGTTGCAGGATTTGCTGGTGGTTTGCGGCAGCGGCCCAATGCTTTTCTTAAACCAGGGAAACGGAAAATTCTTACTAAAACAGGATGCTTTTAGATTCGCGCGAAATCCCGAAGGCACGTTCACGCACGCTGCTGTCGCCGATTACGACCGCGACGGACGGCTGGATATTTATTTCTGCGTCTACAGCTACTACTTGGGCCTCGATCAATACCACTATCCCACGCCCTATTTCGATGCGCGGAACGGGCCGCCAAACTTTCTGCTGCACAACGAAGGAAACGCCACGTTCGAGGATCGCACCGCAGCGGCCGGCCTGAACGCCGAAAACGACCGCTACAGCTTTGCCTGCGCCTGGGGCGACGAAAACGGCGACGGTTTTCCCGATCTCTACGTCGCCAACGATTTTGGACGCAGTAATCTCTATCGCAACAATGGCGACGGAACCTTCGCGGCGGTCTCCAAAGAGGCAGGCGTCGAAGACGCAGGCGCGGGCATGAGCGCGTGCTGGTGCGATTTCGATAGCGACGGAAAACAAGACATCTACGTGGCCAACATGTGGTCCGCCGCGGGCATTCGCGTTTCCGAACAAAAACAGTTTCAGGAAAACGCACCCGAAGATATTCGCACGCTGTATCGCCAGCACGCCCGGGGCAACGCGCTGTACCGCAATCAAGGGAACGGCAAATTCGAAAACGTAGCCACGAAATCCGGAGTCGACGTCGGCCGCTGGGCCTGGTGCTCCGATTCCTGGGACTTTGATCACGACGGCTACTCCGACCTGTACATTGCGAACGGCTATATCTCCGGTCACGAGCCTCGCGACGTGGCCAGTTTTTTCTGGCGCCAAGTGGTTGCGAAATCTCCCGCCGCGGCAATCCCTTCACTCTCCTATGAACAGGGATGGAGCGCCATCAATGAGCTGATCCGCTCGGACTCCACCTGGAGCGGCTACGAAAGAAATCTCTTGTACCTGAACAATCACGACGGCACCTTCTCCGACGTTTCTGGCGCCCTGGGATTGGATTTTCTGGACGACAGCCGGTCATTTGCTCTCGCCGACCTCGATCAAGATGGGCGGCTCGAAGTCGTGCTCAAGAATCGCAATGCTCCGCAACTGCGCATCCTACGAAACGCCATGCCGGAGCTTGGCGGCTCCATCGTGTTTCGTTTGCGCGGCAAAAAGAGCAATCGCGACGCCATCGGAAGCGCGATCACCATCGAAGCAGGCGGGCGCCGGCAGACGAAATATCTACAAGCCGGGTCGGGATTTCTTGCGCAACATACCAAGGAGGTTTTCTTCGGCATTGCAAATGCCCAAGGAACACTTAGTGCTTCGATCGTCTGGCCTAATGGCTTGCAACAGACCCTGGAAAATCTTCCCGTAAACCATCGCATTGAAATTGAAGAAGGAAGTCGAGATTTTTTGGCCACGCCGTTTGCATTGCCGCCCGCACTCTGGGCGCAAGCCGGGATCGCCGCACCGCGCGAGTCGCTGCCTTCGGCAATTGCGACCTGGCTGATCGAGCCGCTGAATGCTCCGAACTTTTCACTCCCGGATCTCGCAGGCCAAACGCGCGAGCTTAGCTCACTTCGTGGCGAATTCGTCGTGCTGTGTTTTTGGACGACGGCCGCGCCCGGTTGTGGCGAGCAACTGCGGCATTTGCAACAAGCTCAAGAAAAAATCGCTTCCAGCCACCTGCAGGTCCTGGGAGTGAACCTCGACGATCCTCTCGACGCGGCTGCCGTGAAAGCCTTCGCCGCCAAAGAAAATGTTTCGTTTCCGATTCTGTTGGGCACACCCGAGATCGCCGGAATCTACGACATTATTTATCGTTATGTATTCGACCGCCGAAGGGATCTCGCTCTTCCCACTTCGGTGCTCATCGACACAGCTGGCGCGATCATCAAGATTTATCAGGGACCGGTGCACCCCGAACAAATTACAGAAGACTTGAACTCGGCGCCCGAAACGAAAAGTGAACGCATTCGCAGGGCACTGCCGTTCGACGGCACGCTGTATCAGGGAGTTTTCCAAAGGAACGATTTTACGTTTGGCGTGGCTTTTTTCCAGCACGGCTATCTGGAAGAGGCGGCGGCTTCGTTTAAACAGGTAATCGCCGCGAAACCGGACGATCCCGAAGCGTATTACAACCTGGGTACGCTGTATCTGCGCAGAAACGAATTGCGCGACGCACGCCTGCGTTTCGAGGAAACGCTGAAGCTTCGTCCAGATTATCCGGAAGCCTGGAACAATCTCGGAATGGTAGCCGCGCAGGAAGGCCATGCGGACGAAGCGGTCAGAAATTTCGAGCAATCGTTGCGCTTGCGTCCGGATTACGTGACCGCTTTGCTGAATCTGGCAAACCTGGAGCGACGACGCGGCGCACTGGAAGACGCAGAAAAGCTGCTGAATCACGCGCTGCTTCTTGAACCGGAGAATCCGGAGGCCAATTACAGCCTGGGGATGCTCTACGCTCGCCAGGAGCAACTGGAGCGCGCCGAAAAATTGCTGCAAAAAGCCGTGACGCTGCGCCCCGACTATCCCGATGCTCTAAACAACCTGGGAGTCTTGTTTGTTCGTGAGCAGCACACTTCCGAGGCCGAAGAGCAATTCAAAACGTGTATTCGCGTGGCCCCAAACTTCGATCAGGCGTACCTGAATTTGGCCCGCCTGTATGCGCTGCTAAACGACAAACCGCGCGCTAGAGAAGTGTTGCTGGCACTGCTGCATCTGCAGCCCGAGCACAAATTGGCTCAGAAGGAATTGGAAATGTTAAATTGAGCCATACCGAAAATGAGCGGGTATCCGAAAACATTATTCATGATGATGGGCCGCGATTTGCAGCGGCGCCGCACTCGTCACGGCAATTTGCACTGGCTATGCGGAATGCTGACGCTCGCGATGCTGTCCCATGCTGTTATTGGAGCAGCGGCGCAAAGAACCGGCGCACCGCAGAGTCGCTCAGAAACATCTGCAAAGGCGCCCTCACCTTTTCAAGAAGGCGAAACGCTTCTCGCCCAGGGTCAGGTCCCAGCGGCCATAGAGAAAATTCAGGAGCAGCTCAAGCTGCATCCTTCGAGCATTGCCGGATATAACCTGCTGGGAATCGCGTTTGCCGCCGAAAAAAATTATGGCGATGCTTTAAACGCTTTTCAGCAGGCGCTCAAGCTCGATCCGAATTCGGCGAGGACGCTGAATAATCTCGGCCGCTTGTACGTCACGCAAGGAAAGAACGACCTCGCGGAAAAAGAATTTCGGAACGTCTTAAGTCTCGAACCGGATAACCGCGATGGAAACTACAGTCTTGGCATGCTCTTGCTGGCCAAGGGATCTCCTGCGGAGGCCCTCCATCATTTACAGCGCGTGCGTCCCCTCGACATCGAAGCTCGCTTCGCGTTGACCCGTGCGTACTTCAAGGCGGGTAGAACCGCCGAGGGCCTGAACGCGGCGAAAGAGCTTTCCGCGCAAGACGCGCATGACGTGACGCTGCATTCCACGCTGGGTGTCTTGCTGGCTCAGGAAAAACAATATCCCGCCGCAGAGCTTGAACTTGAGAAGGCCGATGCTTTACAGCCGGAAACGTTCGAGATTCTCTTCGATTTGGGACAGACGTATCTGCGCGGCGGGCAATACGCCAAGGCAGAACTGGAGTTGAATCGGGCGCTGAAATTAAAACCCGAATCGCCCGAGGCCCTTTCTCTATTGGCCCAGGCAGATGCGCAGCAGAAACGGCCGGTGGACGCTTTGGAATTGCTGGTGCGTGCCAACAAGCTCGCACCGGAAAACCCGGATATCATCCTGCTCCTGGCGCAAACCAGCATGTCTCAGAAGTACTTCGAAGATGCCATTCCGCTCCTGGAATCGGGCGTGAAAATCGCGCCACAACGGGCGGACCTTGTGCGCCGCGCTGGGTGAGAGCTATTTCATGTCCGGAAAAGTGGAGAACGCCATCGCGGAGTTCCAGAAACTGATCGAACTGGATCCCTCGGCGCGTTCCTACGCGTATATGGGATTGACGTACCGGCACCTGGGGCGCTTCGAGGAGGCCAGGAAGTACTTCGAGGAAGGGCTGAAGCGCGACCCTGGCGACGTCGCCTGCCTGTTTAATCTGGGCTTCATCGACGAAGCGCAGGGAAACAACACGCGTGCCGCGGAGTTATTTCAAAAGGTGCTCCGCGCGAACCCCGAATTTCCCGACGCGCTGCTGGAGTTGGCGAATCTGCGGCTCGCCAATAAAAAATTCGAGGAAGCCGCGGCCTTGCTGAAAAAATATGTCCGCGTGAGCCCCAATCCTGCGGCGGGCTACTATAAGCTCGCGATGGCGGAGCGCGGTCTGCATCAAACCGCCTCGTCGCAGCGGGATTTGCAGGAATTTCAGACGCTTTCGCACGACGCGGCGGCGGGTTCTTACCCCTACCAGCACCTTTTCGATTATCTGGACAATCGCTCGAATCTTCCCTCTGCAGAGCGCACCCAGATGGATCTGACGGAGCTCACCGACGAGATTCATAAACATCCTGGCCAGCCGCAAAATCTTTATCTGCTGGCGGAGACTTATCTCAAGCTAGGCAAACTTGATGAAGCAAAAGCGGCCGTCGCGCAGCTGGATCAAATCAGTTCGGGCGACTATCGCACACAGGCGGGCGTGGGCGTGTTGCTCGCACAGTTCCATCTATACGACGATGCCATTGTCCATTTTCAGGCGGCGCTGGCGGCGAATCCCGATTCCGACGACGTGAAATTTGATCTGGCCGATGCATACTTCCGGAGAGGACTTTACGCGGAAGCGCTGAAAACTTCCGACCAAGTTTCCGCCGCCGGGCAGCAGGACGACGCATTTTTGGCGTTGCTGGGCGATATTCACGTGCACCTGGGAGACACCGCGCAAGCCGAAAATATCTTCCGCAGCGCGATTCAGCGAAATCCTGATGCGGATCAGTACTATCTTTCGCTCGCGCTGGCGCAATTGCGCAAGAATGATGTTCGCGGCGCGGAAGAGACGCTACTGCAAGGACTGGCGCGCATTCCTAGTTCCGGGAAAATTTCGTGGGGGCTGGGAATTGTTTCCGTCCTGCAAGGTAAGACCGAAGAAGCGGCTCGGCAATTCGAGCGCGCTGTGGATTTGCTGCCGGAATGGCCGGGCAGTTACTCCACGCTGGGAATTTTTTATTTTGAAACGGGCGAAATCGCTAAAGCTCGCGAAGTACTCAATCGCTTTAAAGGCAGCGCGGCGGCCGGCGGGATAGATGTAAATCGTATTGAAGAAGCGCTCTCAAAAGCTCCCGCGAATACGGCTGTGAACAACGAGCCCCTGCCGATGGCGGCGCGCTACCAATTCTTTCAGTTGGCGCTGTCGCTCGCGGATCGCACGCTGTGACCTGCGCCGCACCCTTCTTGCGTCGAGGGACTATCGAGCAACTCCGTAAATGCCGTTATGCTCTAATCGACATAGCGCGCTTGCGCCAATCCGAAATTGCGGAATAAATTAAACACCGGAGAAGGATCGCGGAAAGCTCAATGCGCGCTGGAACTTCGGTGCGCCGTTCTGGTTTTGTGCGCGCTATTACTGCCGACTTTTCATTTCGGCGCCGCAACGCAAACTCCCAAACCACGCGAGACGCCCATCGCCGTGCGCTTCACCGACGTGCGGCAAGCCGCAGGCATCACGTTTATGCAGGACGGCACGGCCACCGACGAAAAAAACTATCTGGAAACCATGGGTACCGGAGTCGGCTGGATCGACTACGACCAAGATGGGCTGATGGATTTGTACTTCGTGCAGTCGGCGGCCACGGAGAACTATACTCCACCGCATCCGCTGCGCTCCGCGCTGTATCACAACAACGGCGACGGAACGTTCACCGATGTAACGGAAAAAGCCGGCGTTGGCGGCGCTGGCCATTACGGCCAGGGTGTGGCCGTCGGTGATTACGACAACGACGGATTTCCGGATATGTACGTGACCGGCTACGGCCGGGCGATTCTCTATCACAACAATGGCGACGGAACGTTCACCGACGTCACCGCCAAAGCTGGCGTTGCGGATGAAGGCGGATGGTCCACCAGCGCGGGATGGTTTGATTACGATAAGGATGGCTGGCTGGATCTGGTGGTCACCAATTACATCGAGTGGTCGCCGAAAAATAATCTGTGGTGCGGGGAACATCGCCCCGGTTACAGGTCCTACTGCCATCCAGGAAATTACAAAGGCCAGCGCATCAAGCTCTATCACAACAATCATGACGGAACGTTTACCGATGTCAGCGATGCATCGGGGGTCGGCAAACCGGAAGCCAAGGGCATGGGCGTGGTTCTGGCGGATTTTAATAATGATGGCTGGCCGGATATCGCTATAGCGAATGATTCATGGCCAAATTTTCTGTTCATCAACAAGCACGACGGAACCTTCGAAGATGTCTCGCTGGTTTCCGGCATCGCCGCGAGCGAAGATGGCCGCTACGAGGCCGGCATGGGCATCGATGCAGCGGACGTCGATGGCGACGGCTGGATGGACATTTACATCACGCACCTGGATTTTGAGCTAAACCGCTTGTACCACAACAATCAGGACGGAACGTTCGAGGACGCTACGTTTCGCTCCGGCATCGGAAACAAAGCCATTTTGCTGAGCGGCGTCTCCATGAAGTTTATGGACTACGACAATGATGGCTGGGTGGATATCCTGCAATTGAACGGCGCCATGCTGGACAACGTAAACTTGTATCACGGAGACGTTTCGTACAAGGAACCGCTGCTGATGTATCGCAATCTGGGGAAGGGACAATTCGAGAAAGTTTCAGATGCGCTTGGGCCGGACTTCGTGCGCCCGGTCGCCGGCCGCGGCGTCGCCACCGCCGACTACGACAATGATGGAGATATGGACATCGCCGTCAACAATCGCGGCGACTATCCGGAACTGTTGCGCAACGACGGTGGGAATGCCAATCACTGGCTCGAAGTTCTGCTGATTGGCACAAAATCCAATCGCGACGGCATTGGCGCGTCGCTGAAATTAACCTCGGACGATTTCGTGCACGTCGAACAGTCCAAAGGCGGCATGGGTTACATGTCCGCCAGCGATCCGCGCATACAATTTGGACTAGGGAAGCGCACGAAAATCGATTCTCTGGAAATTACCTGGCCCAGCGGGCACGTGGACCGTTTGACGAATGTACCAATAGATCGCATCATCGCGGTCAAGGAAGGCGTGGGAATTGTGCCGCATCCATTCCCAAAGATCGCAAGCCGATGATGCGGAATGTCGCCAAACCAGCGCCGCGTTTCGGTATTTGCCCACGGATTTCTCGCGAGTTCGAATTTACTCTCGGTTACCATAAATCATGAATTTTCCCCGGCGGCGTTTCCTCGGTTCTTCCGGTATTTTGTTTGGCGGTGCCCTTCTTGACGCTCTGACTGCGCCACTTTGGAAGTGGAAAAGTTCGATCACTGTCACGTCGGCCAGCGCGGCGATTCCCGCTGCGGATTCTCCCGTGGTGTTCGTGGACGTGGGGCGCGAAGCTGGATTGAATATTCCCAGTGTTTGGGGTGGCGTCAATCACAAGCGCTCCATCATTGAAGCCAAAGGCAGCGGACTGGCTTTCTTTGATTTTGACCAAGACGGCTGGCTGGACATTTATTTGACCAATGGCAACCGCCTGGATGCGCAGTGGCCGGCGGGCCAGGCGCCGACTTCGCAATTGTACAAAAACAATCGCGACGGGACCTTTACGAACGTCACGGAAAAATCCGGGCTGGCGCGCACTGGCTGGCAGACCGGGGTGTGCGTGGGGGATTACGACAACGACGGCTGGGACGATCTGTTTTGCTGCTTCTGGGGCCACAACATTTTGTTTCACAACAATGGCGACGGCACATTCACGGATGTTACGCGCCAGGCCGGTCTATACCAGGAGCAAGTGCGCTGGGGCGCGGGCTGCACCTGGCTGGATTACGACCGCGACGGGCGGCTGGATCTGTTTGTATGCAACTACATGAAGCTCGACCCAGCATCGATCCTTCCCGAGAGTGAAACGAAATATTGTCAGTGGAAAGGCATTCCCGTGATGTGCGGCCCGCGGGGCCTTCCGGCGGACAGCAATCTGCTCTATCACAACAACGGAGATGGAACTTTTACCGATGTGTCGGAAAAATCGGGGATCTTGAAGACCGGTTCGCGATTTTCTATTACGCCGGTGTCGTACGATTTTGATAACGATGGGTGGCCGGACATTTATGTGGCGGTGGATTCTGAGCCCAGCATTTTGTTCAAGAACAATCACGACGGAACCTTTACCGACGTGGGCGTGGTGGCCGGCTGCGCGTACAGCGAGAACGGTCACGAGCAGTCGGGCATGGGCGTGGCCGTAGCGGACTACGATTGCGATGGCTGGTTCGACATTTTCAAAACTAATTTCGCCGACGATACCTGCAACCTCTATCATAACAATGCGGACGGCACGTTCACCGATGTGGCGTTTTCTTCGGGCGTGGGCATCAACAATCAGTACGTGGCATGGGGTTGCGGCTTCATCGATTACGACAACGATGGCTGGCAAGATTTAATGCAGATCAACGGGCACGTCTATCCGGAAATCGATAAAGCGAGCATGGGGCAAACGTTCAAGAATCCGCGGCTGGTTTACAAAAATATGGGCGGGAGCGCGTTCAAGGATGTTTCCGCCGAGATGGGGCCAGGGATCAGCGAGCGATTCTCCAGCCGCGGAGCGGCGTTCGGCGACTACGACAACGACGGAGACATGGACGCGCTGATTCTGAACCTGAATGATTTGCCGTCGCTGCTGCGCAACGATGGCGGCAATAAACAGAACTGGATCAAGATCAAGCTGCTGGGGACGAAGTGCAACCGCACGGCCATCGGCGCACGGGTGCGCGTGGTGACCGGCAAGCACGCGCAGATGGATGAAGTGCACAGCGGGTCCAGCGTGATGTCGCAGAGCGATTTGCGGCTGCATTTTGGCCTGGGAAGGTTACGACCATCGACCTGATCGAAGTGAAATGGCCGACGACGCAGAAGCTCGAAAGATTCACGCAGGTGGCCACGAATCAGATCATCACAATTCGTGAAGGCAGCGGAATTGTAAACAGTCTGAAAGCAAAAACTAAATAACAATTCACGCAGATTATTTATTTTGGCTGAGGAGGCAGCGGCTGGTCCTTCAGAATGACCAGAAATTGGCGGAGTTCGCGCCGCTGGCGGTCCAGTGCATCGGCTTCCGTCTTTTCGCATTGCTTGAAAATCGCAAACTCCTGCTCGGCCTTAGCGTTCTCTCCCATACGCCGGTACGCCTGGCCCAACTCGAAGTGGGCTTCGCCAAGCTGCGGATTTATGGTGATGGCTTGTTGCAGAACTTGCTTGGTTTTTTCGAAATCACCCTGGGCGAAATATAGGAATCCGAGCTGCAAATAGGCGTCGGCCAAAGCGGGGTCGAGCGCCGCGGCTTTTTTGAACAGAGTTTCCGCGTCACGAAAATTGGCGGGGAGCTCCGATCGCCGTTCTCGCTTCCAGATACTGACACCGTAATAATAATTGGCCATGGCGTTTTCAGGCTGCCTTCCTGCGAAGCGTACCAGCTTTTCTTCAACGCACGGCAGAGCGTTGTTAGCGGTCTCTTGCATTTTTCCAAGAAAAAGATATGGAATGGGATCGGCAGGATTCAGGTCCGAGGCCGCGCAGAGGTGGCGAGCAGCCTCGTCGTACAAACCGTCCTCGTACAAGGCTGCGCCGAGTCCCGCCAGCATTCTTGCCGATTTCGGATGCAGAGCCGCGCCTTTGGTGAAGACTTCAGCGGCCGGCTGGGCGGCGCGGTGCAGGAGCAGCTCGCTGCCCCACGCGAAGTAATTTTCTTCGCTGGGGTCGAGGTGGGCGGCCTGCTTCGTATTCGTGAACCGCTGCGACAGGATCGCCGGATCGTTCGTCGCGATCGCCAGACAATCGATGCACGGTAGCCGCGTCGCCGACGCTATTCGCTGCCGATTCGTGCGCAGTGGAAGACTTTAGTGCCAGTGTTTCCTTGGCGAGGGCTTCGCTGGTGCGCGTGGTGGCGTCCGATCCGTGCAGACCAAGGTTGGACCAATCGGTCATACCCGCGACGGTGAAATTCGGCTGGTCGGAAAATTCCATCTTATCCGGCGCGGAACTTGGCGACGCCGGACTCGGTGTTGCGGCTGACGCGGAAGTCTGCGTTTCGAGGACTAGAGCAACATGTTTCTTTTCTCCTGCGGACAATTCCAGCGATTGCTCGGCGCTGTCGCGTGTGCCCACTTTTTCGGCCTTGATGGTGAAGGCACCCGCGTGAAGGGCCGGAAACGCAAACGTGCCATCCACCTTGGTAGCGGTTTCAGCGGTTTTCGTACCGTTCTGTTCCACGAGCGAGACGGAAGCGTTGGGGACGGGGTGGCCGCTGGCGTCTCGCACGATGCCCTCCAGCGAGGCAGGTGCTGGTTGAGGGGGCGGGGTTTGCGCGAATATCGGCACACTCGCAGTGAATGCCAGCGCGGCGAGCACCAAGCAGCCGGTCATCCGTCTGAGGACGGAGCGGTGCGCGAGCCAAGACCATCGCGAAGCGGGCATAAGACCAAGGAAGGCACGGCGATTCAACCGATGGGCACAATTCAGTTTCACGATTACGGAGAATTGTATGCCTGGGATGGAATGGTCGCAATCATGGGAGGTACCAACGCCTTTATTTATATTTATTGTGGGGTTAGTTTAGCGGCCCAGCCGCCGCCGGGCGCGAGGTGGATTTTCAGTTTGGTGGCGTTGGTGACCTGGATTTTTTCGCGTTTATAGTCGCTGGCGTTGCGGTCGGCGTTGACGCCGTCGGAGAAGGCGTCGAGCGAAAAGGTGCCTGCGGGGAAGAACGAGAAATCCACTACCAGGTCGCGCGGGGTCCAGTCGGTCATGGCGCCCAGATACCAACTGTTGTTGGCGCTCTTGCGGAGTACCAGGGCGTATTCGGCCATTTTCGCATCGAGGACTGTGGTGTCGTCCCAGGTGGTGGGAACGGTTGACAGGAATTCCAGAGCATCCGGTTCGTGCAGGTAGTTCGATGGCGTGTCTGACATCATGCCGAGCGGACTGTCGAAGACCACGTACATGGCGAGTTGGTTGCAGCGCGTGCCCATGGCCATGGGCTGGCTGGGGATGGGGGCGAAGTGGCTTGCGTAGCGTTGCGCATGGCGCCGGGCGTGAAGTCGATGGGGCCGAGAAACATTCTGGTGAAGGGCAGGGTCATGTTGTGTTTCGGCTCGGACTCCCAGCTCCACTTGCTCCATTCCATGCCGCGAACGCCTTCCGTGCCGATGAGGTTGGGCCAGGTGCGAGTCATGGAGGCGGGCTTCTGATCGCCGTGGAAGTCGACGAGCATTTTGCGCTTCGCGGCTTCGCGGCTGACTTAGTAAAAGTAATTCGACCATCACTTGGTCGCTGCGCTGCATGAAATCGACCTTGATACCCTTGACGCCCCACTTGGCGTAAAGATCGAGCGCGGGGATAAGTTGGTCATCCAGCGACTTCCACGCCAGCCAAAGAAGAACGCCGACATTTTTTTGCTTCGCGTAAGCGGTTAGTTCTTCCATGTTCAGGTCGGGATTTTCTTCCAAGACGTTTCCGAGCTTGTACCAGCCTTCGTCGAGGAGGATGTAAGGAATGCCATATTTGGCGGCGAAGTCTACGTAATATTTGTAGGTGGCGGTGTTGATTCCGGCTTTGAAGTCGACGCCGTAAAGGTTCCAGCCGCCCCACCAATCCCACGTCGACATGCCAGGCTTAATCCAGGAGGTATCCTGGAGTTGCGACGGATTTTCAAGCAGCCAGACCAATTGGTTGGTGAGCAGGTCGCCATCTTTTTCGGTGATGCCGACGAGACGCCAGGGGTAGGTACGAGTGCCGGAGGTGACGGCAATGTAATCGGCGGCCTCGGCGACCTTAACATCGCGGTCGCTGGTTTGCACTTCTTTTAGCGGATAGGAGGAAACGTCGCCGACCAAGCCGGGTCCACCGGTGCCGCGCAGCCACATTCCGGGATAGTCCTCGACATCGGCTTCGGCGATAGCCAGCTTCGCGCCGTCGCGGCAGCTTCCGCGACGGCAGGAAGGCTGGCAAGAAAGTCCGGCAGAATTTCGCTGGTGCGCATCGGCATATAGTGACGTTCGTTGTGCGAGTAGAAGCTATCCTCCTGACCGAATAGACGACGGTGTTTACGCCGGGAAAATTGAAGTGAGCTTCTTCGCCGTAAACTTTTACTTGCGCTTGCGGGAGAGAGGTTTCAAAACGGTAGGCGGTGCCTTCATTGTAGGCACGAAATACCACGGCGTAACCGCCATCCATGTCGAGGCGCAACTCGTTATAATTTTCGCGGATCTTCGCGGACTTCTGATGCACGACGGGATCCAGCACCTGGTTTACGCTGCGTTCCTTGGCGCCGAGAACTTTGGGCGTCCACGCCCAATTTTTTGTGATCGATGTCCAGAGAAAGCGGACAGTCGCGCAGGACTTCCGCGCCATTTAAGACCACGTCGTAGCTGATTTGCTGGGCGGTACGGATGCGCAATTCGATGCGGTGGTCTGGCGAGCGCAAATCAAAGCTCGATGGCGCCTGCGCGGCGGCACCGCCGGCCAGAAGCAAGATCGGGACGGTCGACAGCAGCACAGCCCTGCGCATGGTATTTATCATCACGTTCTACCCTCTCAGCCTTTGCCGAAAATTCTTCGGCGGCGCCGAACAAATTGACAACGTCCACATCGTGCATGCCTCGTGAGACGCGCTGCGGACCTTAACTTGTCAGAGACTCGCTGTCAACGCGGGTTATTGATCCCCCCACGCGTCATCGTCGCGAAGTCAAAGTGAAGCCAAGGGCCGAGGTAGTTGCCACGAAACGACACGTTCACAGCTCGCCATAGCGGTAGTCGGGTGAGCACAAGGGTCGCAAAAAGTAGATCTGGAAAAAAGCAATCCGGCAGCGCTGGTGTAGAATGCAAATCGATTCGGAACTTCTCTGGACGAAAAACAGTTCGCGCCTTGCAAATAAGCTGCGGATCGTTTTCGCTTGTCTGGAACGATGATTCGGCCAATTCCCGGGGTACGGATTGAATCGAGATCACAGATTGTAACGGTGCAAAATGGCGAAATTGCGCCTTGTAGTTTCCTTGATTACGAAAGACAACGACTACCAGATGGAACAAGCAGCTTCAGCCAGGGCCGCGGCTGCGGAAGCGGGCGTGGACGTCGAGGTCATATACGCTGAAAATGACGCCATCACGCAAAGCACGCAACTCTTGAAACTGATCCAGGCGGATGCGGCGTTGCGCCCACACGGCATCATCGTCGAGCCGCTGGGCGCCACAACTTTTTCCAAAGTTGCCTCTGCGGCGGCGAGCGCGGGTATCGGGTGGGCCATCGTTAATCGCGAGGCGGACTATACGGCGGAGCTACGGAAGGCGCATCGCTCCCCGGTGTTTTCCGTAAGCACAAACCAGGTAGAAGTCGGAAGAATTCAAGGAAAGCAAATCGCGGCGTTGCTGCCGAAGGGCGGATCACTGCTGTATATCCAGGGGCCTTCGGTGAGTTCCGTTTCCGTGGAGCGCTTTGCAGGCCTGCGCCAAACCCTTCCAGCCATGGTGCATCTGGTAAATCTAAAAGGGAGATGGACGGAAGAGAGCGCTTATCAGAGCGTCTCTTCCTGGATGAAGCTGATGGGTGCGCAGAAGTCCCGAATCGACTTGATTACCGCACAAAACGACGTTATGGCCATGGGTGCGAAAAAAGCTGTGCGGGATTTGGCCAGCGAATTGGACCGGGACGTTCTGGCCAAGATTCCTGTCACGGGCTGCGATGGCGTTCCGGGCACCGGTCAAGCGTGGGTGCGCGCCGGCCATATGGCAGCAACGGTGATAACTCCGCCCAGCGCCGGGAAGGCTGTTGCGCTGATGACGCGCGCGCTACAAACGCACGTTCCTCCCGCAGAACATACGATCACACCTGCCGAACCGTTTCCCGCCATCGAGACATTGAAACCGGTGTAAAGACCGGAGACTCGCGCCGCTTGACAGGTCGAGTTTCTCTCTGCGGATTAACCTAACCATTATTTATGCTTGCCTTAGTGGTCTAAAGTCAGCTCTATACTGCAGGCGCCCCTGTGGGCATTTATGCGTACACGATCGGCGAACTGCCGAATCATAAAGGTCGATAGAAGTGCAATACCCTCATCGGTGAGCAGGCTTTCCGGTGAAGGAGCCGATTCCGCAAGCTGTATTGGGACTCCTTCGTATTCTACATCCACACCCAGAGTGAATTCGTCGAACTCTATGCTGACTTCCACTCGTTGGAGCCCGGGATTGAATGCCAACGCGCTGTTTACTGTCTCATTTACGGCCTGTACCGCGCGCATGACGACTTCCTGGCGCATTCCCCAAGCGGCGCCCTGTTCTTCCATCATGGAATTGATTTTCTCCACGGCGTCGCCAGGCACCACCTCAAAGCTGACTCGTCTTGCTATTCCCAAACGGAACAGCAGGCTGAGAGAGACCACCAAGATCGTCGCAAGCGCGGTAGACGAGCTAAAGAGGGGGTGCAACACTTCCGGTATAGAGCGGTAAAGTTCCGGCGCGATATCCACGCTCAAACCAAAGAGTAGGGAAATGCCCACTGCAAAGATGCGCCGGGAGTCCAACATGCGCGAGGTCAAAAGTTGCATGCCCCCCAGTACGATGAAACATGCCGAATAAATCAGAATGGCCCCAACAACAGGAGCTGGCATTACCGCCAAAACGGCCGCGAGCTTTGGGAAAAACGCCAGAGCGGCAATCATGATTCCTGTCGGAATCGCAAGGCTGCGGCTTGTTGTTCCCGTTGCCAGAGAAAGCCCGATGCAGCTGGAGACCGTGGTCTGAGCTACCCCACCGGAGAGACCTGAGAAAAACGTCCCTAGACCGCTCGCGAGTAGCCCACCACTGGCCGACTTCATGTCCGTTCGCTTCCAGTCCGAATCGTTAATTTTTTGACAAAGCGTAAAATCCCCGACCATCTTCAACCCGGCAGTGAGGGAAGCAATCAGGAATGGGGCAAGAAGCGAAAATCGGAAACTTAATCCGGAAACTACCCGATGAGGGAGATTAATCCATGGCTCGTTCAGCTCATGCACAAATTGCGGCCACGGCAGGACACCCGAGCCAAGTGCCAGAATGTATCCAGCAGACAGACCTAACAACATGGGTAAAGCATGCAGCTTTCCTTTATTCCAGACCGTCGCGCCCACCATCACAATCAGTGTTACAGCTCCGACCACGAACGCGCGCAACTCCGGAACAGTTCCAGGTCCGTTGTAGCCGACAAACCTCGGACATCCCAAGCGGATTAATTGGAGTCCCGCCATGGCCACCATTAGCCCGGTTACTTCGGGGGGAAACAAAACCCTAAGCCGTTGCAAGATCCGGGACATTAAACTCAGCAGAATCCCTGCCACAGCAACCATGCCGAAAAGCAGCGGATATCCTCCTGCTTGCACAGCAAGGATTGAAGGGGGCAAGAAGATCAAACTACTGGTAAGCGGGCAAAAATAGCCACTTCCAAGGGCGCCGCGAGTGGACTGCAAAATGGTAGCGAGTCCGCCTGCAATCATGGAGATTCGAATGATAGACTCCGCTTGCGCCTCTGTTCCCCCGATCGAATTCACGATCACCACGACGTAAAGCCATCCCACGGACAGGAGAAATAAATGTTGGAACGAAACACCCAGTCCCACCAATAACGGCGGTCTCTCATCCACGTCGTAAAGAAGATTGGAGGGCCTTTTGCGAACTATGTCGGTGCCACTATTATTCCCACTCGGCGGAAGGAATGCTGCATGCAGTTGGCGGATGGTAAACAAACGAACGTTTCGGAGTCCTTGTGAAGGCATTCTCTGGTCTCAGTGTGGGAAGCAACCCAATCCGGATTTCCGTCAGGTAACGAAACCGTGAATTACTGTCGGGGCGGTGCTGCAAGACTGTGAATTTCTCAAGTCTTGCCCTTTGAACCTCTCATACTAACGAACAACGACGTTCCAGCGTTTGCCAAGTCACGATGCGCTTCGTCTCTTCGGATTATTCCAGAGCAGGATCTCACTGGGGACTGGACTCCTTCACTTTAGCCAACGGAATCTGCGAAAACAATTGCAGATCGATGATCATGTTTAGCCGCCGATCCAATTGAAAAAAAGTTGCCGCCTTCTTTCCCGGCAGCACCTGGTTCACCACCGGCACATACTTCACCCGCAACGCCTGCACCTCCGCATCCACCTCCAGCCAGTGCCGCACATAAATCACCGCGTCCTGGTCCGTCATCGTTGACCACATATGCGCATACTGCTTCAACAAGTCATATTTCTGGTTGTTCACTTCCTGCAAGTCCTTCACGTAATGGTTGTAGATAGGCCAGAACTTTTGCGCCTCCGTATCTGAAAGGGACATATTCTGCCCGATGACCTGCATTTTCTTTGCTCGTAAATCTTGTCGCAGTAAAGTGATGTCCTCGTCCGTAATCGACGGGCTGATGATGTTTGGCACGGTAACTTGCTCCCCCGAGTCTACCTCCCGCGTCATTCTCGACCCCGCCGAAGCCCATCCGAACAAGGCTGTCGTCATCATCATTCCCGCAACGAACGCCCCAGCCAATCCAGCCTTTCCCTTCAGTTTGCTCTTCATACTTTTTCTCCTTAGCCAGGACTCCACATCTCCGTTTGCCGCGCAAATCTGCTCGACAAGATACCTCATTGAGGCCAGTTCATGACACATTTCCTTGATTGTTTCGACTGCACCCACGATTTAATTTGGCTGATTTATCGCAGCCCTGATCGCCACCTTCGCCGCGTACGTAGCCGAACTTCAAGTTGTGCCGGCGGTCGCAAAACTCGGCGGACTGTGACAATCCAGCTACAATCGGCGGCAACGTACTGCCGATAACAGCGCGATTGTCACAAACTGGCCGCTAACTCACGGATTACGTTAGAATTAGAAACGGAGGAGTGGGTGAGCGGTTGAAACCGGCGGTCTTGAAAACCGTTAGACTCGAAAGGGTCTCGGGGGTTCGAATCCCTCCTCCTCCGCCATAGTACCTAAACCCTTGAAAAACGATTGTTCAGTGGCTCATGTATGAAAGATTCCGTCCGGGAAGACGTTTCCAGACGGAAAAAGCGGCAGTGGTGACATCTGCGTGTCAATATTGGCCGGGGCCGAGGCCCTTCGGGGCGTAAGGGGCCTTTCTAAAGCTCTGCACTTATGGATCTGGTGGCCGAGGCAGTCAAAGATATCGACAGAATGAATCGGCTGATTGAGGTGCGCATGGTTGGCGAGCGTGCGAAGGAAAGAATCACAACTTAGCGCGCGAGCCACAGCGTAAATCGAATGGCCTGGAATATGGTCCATTCGTGTTGAACTCGCAGCATTCGGTACCACTCAAGTAGCGACAGACGTTTGGTATTGCATTTCTCGCGCAACGGTCTGACTTTTCGGGTCTCGCATGCGTCGGTGTCCTTCCCTCTACCCGTGGCATGGACTAGGGCCGTGTGCAACACTTTTGCGAGAGTCATAGCAGTTCTCCCTGATTAAATTATCGTTGGGTGTTCGCGATCGCTTCGGATGCGAAGCACAGTCGCGATTAAGCCAGCGATGAAGGAGCGAAACAATTGGACGAAGGTATCGGCGATACCTTCGTATCATTCGGCGTGACATGCGGCCCTTGCCGACCGCATCGTGCCCATCAGGGCTACGGGACTGTGCCGCAGATCCAGGCTCACACTCATTTAAATGATCGGTTTGCCGACTCCTTATTCAAATAGCCAAAGCCGAATAATTACCCATAACAGCAGGCCAACCGCGCATGACGCGGATAAGAATCCGACAACGACTTGGGAGCCAGAGAGATTAATTCCACTACCTGCGAACGAAAAGGCAGGGTTCGCACTGCCTAGTTTCGGTTGAAGCTGTGCGGTCTCTCGAACCGTGAGCGAAAATTGAATTTGTCCATTTCCTTCCCGTATTTCACCAGTGCGAATCATCACCTAGCTCCTCGGCGCTTTTAGAGTGTCATCCGTTCACAGGGGGTTAGATAAGGCTCGCTGGGGGCGGCGACTGATACGAAGGTATCGCCCGATACCTTCGTCTAATTGTTTTCGACCTCGTGCTTCTGTTGTTATGGCTTCGTCGCAAGCGATCCAATCGGAGACTAGACGTTCTAAGCGCTTGAAGGATCGTGCGGAAAGGAAGAGGGGAAGCCATGAATATTCAAGAGGTCACACCAAGAACCGGGGAACGAGAAGCGACACAGCACAGCGCCGTCCAAATTACAGTAACGGACGACCGCTGGCTCGTAGCGCAAGCAAAATCGGGAAGCTCGTACGCTTTCGGAGAATTGTACGAACGCCACCGGGTGCGGATCTATCGCGCTGCCTTTCGGATACTTCGCAATCGACAAGATGCGGAAGATGCAGCTCAACGTTCGTTTCAACGTGTTCTAGTCAACCTCGCTAGGTTTCGCGAAGACGCGACCTTTGTAACCTGGGTAACGCGCATAGCGATTAACGAAGCGTTAATGCTGCTCCGCCAGAGGCGAACCAGCACACTCTTCCAAGAAAACGATGACAGCGAAGCCCGTTTTGTCCTCGAGCCCGCGGATAAAGGGCCGACGCCGGAACAAGCCCTCGCCCAAACGGAACGCCGCACCGCTGTCCTTCAAGCGATTTCCCATCTCCGGGAAAGCTTGCGAAGCGTGGTTCTTCTTCGTGAATTGCAAGGACTTACGAGTGCGGAAACCGCTCGACGGCTTGGTCTCAGCGTCTCCGCCGTTAAGGCGCGTACGTTCCACGCGCGACGCCATCTGCGGCGCCACTTGGAAAGGAAATACAAGGCTGTGTGCACTGGATTCCTGAGCGCAACACGAGCTAATGAATCGTGAGGTAATGGCGATCCGAAGCAAGCATCTCGTTGGAGTCGTTCTTCAAGTCGCCAGCCCGAGGCTGGGGTTCATTGGAGCCAGGCGGAGAGCTCTTACGGGAGGGAGCCTGACGGAGCAGGCGCAGAATTTTGCTCGGAAGGGCAGTGAGAGAAGAGGAAGCAAGACTACGTCATCATATACACAGCCAAATTAAGAAGGGACTCTATCCTTAAATATTCGTATCGGATCCGGCCCCACTGATTTCAGCAGTCTTTGAGCACGCATGGGCACATTAGAGCAGCAGCAATGAGCACCTTTGCAGCGTCGATAAAAGTCATGCGGGCTCGGCAACCGCAGTCGGTAGTGTGAACTTAAAGCATGCGCCCGGCCCGGAGTTGCTGATAGCCCACAGGCGACCGCCGTGAGATTCGACGATCGAGCGGCTGATAGACAGCCCCATGCCGGTGCCATAGCTCTTGGTAGTGAAGAACGCAGTGAAGATTTGGTCCGTCTGGTCAATGGGGAGGCCGGAGCCCGTATCGTGGACCGAAACCAAGAGGTGCCCGTCGTCGCTCAGTTCCGAATTGAGGGTTAGTTGGCGAGTCCCTTCAACATTTTTCATCGCGTCGATGCTATTAATCATGAGGTTCATCAACACCTGTTGCAATTGCACACGGTCACCCACAACCGCAGGGGGATCTGCAGCCAACTCCGTCCGAACGGAGATCGAGTGTTGGGTAATTTCGTTATTCAGAAGAACGACCATCTCCCGGATGACTTCATTAAGATCGACCGGCTCGTGTGTCGGAGCACCTTTCCGGAAGAATAGCCGGATGCGGCTTATGATGTCAGCCGCACGGTTTACGTCGCGGATCATTCTCGAAGCGGCTTGACCAGCCGCATCCGGATCGGGTTGATCGCGCTTGAGGTATCGAAGGCAGGCATGTGCATTTATGGACGCGCCGGCAATGGGTTGATTTACTTCGTGAGCCAATGATGCGGCCAGCTCTCCCATGGTGGTCACGCGGTTGACGTGGGCAAGATCTGCTAGCGCCTTACGCAGTGATTCGTCTGCTTTTTTCGCAGGCGTGATGTCCGTCACTGCCCCGATAAATTCAACGACGCCCGACGAATCCCTCATCGCATGCGCTACGACGTGAAGGTACTTCAGCTCGCCGTCCGGCATCAGCAAACGATGCTTAGTATCAAAGCTTCCGCCATCCGTTGATACCTGTTCAAGAAGTTGCTGGACACGGTGTCTGTCGTCGGGGTGGGTGCGATCGATCACCAATTTCAACGAGGGCCTCGCCGAATCGTCGTATCCGAAGATCTGATAGGTTTCCTCCGACCATAGAATCTCGCCTGTCGAGACCTGCCAGCCGAAACTCCCGGTTCGACTTAGGCGCTGTGCTTCAGACAGGTACGCTTCGCTGCGATGAAGTTGCTCTTCTGCACGCTTTCGATCCTCGATGTCGATGCTGGTGCCATACCACTTGATGATTTTACCCAGACCATCGCGCAGTGGTACGTTGCGCACCAGCATCCAGCGATAATCGCGATCTCCCGTTCGTATTCGGACCTCGCTTTCGGTAGGCTCTCCGGCCGCCAGAGCCGCTTGCCACTGGCTGACGTATTTCGTGAGGTCGTCCGTGTGAACGATGGAGCTCCAACCTGAATTCGATAACTCGTCCGCCGATAGTCCTGTACTGTCCGATAAGCGCTGGTTGACGAAATCGACGGAGCCGTCAGGCAGCGTGCTCCATACATAAGCCGGAATAGTGTTGATGACACGGCGAAGCCGATCTTCGCTGTTTTGCAGGCTTACATAGAGGTCCTGCAATTGCCGAGCGGTGTCGTTGAATACCTGCCCGAGATGGGACAGTTCATCTTCTCCGCGGACGGACACTTCATACTTAAACTCTCCCCGCGCCAACATTCTGGAGCCTTCCACGAGCCGCGCAAGCGGCTGCGTGATGCTGCGGGTAATCACCAGACCCAAAGTACCGGCGATCAGCAAGGTAAAAACGACCGTTATCGACAGCACGACGAACACGCGACGCTGCACGCGCCTGATATTGAGCGCGGCTCTCGCCTGCTCCTCACCAACCTGGCGGTCGACTTTCTCCGCCAGAGCGGAGGTCAGGAATTCGAGTGGACGTACCTGGTTCGCGATTCGGAGGCGCACGGTATTCCACTGACCCAGGGTGGCCAGATCGGTGATCTCCTCTAGTTGCGATGCCAATGTTCTCTGGACGATTTCAAGTGTAGGCAAGATCGGCTCTGGCTGAACGCCGGAAGGCAAGGAACTCAGGGCGTTCCTGACGCGCTGCGTATCCTCCGAAAATGCGCTAGTGAGGCGTTCCGCCTCTGAAACGAGCCTCTCTGCGTTTTCATCATTCGCTTCCGCTTCCAACGTGTCGTGAAATACCAGAAGATTCGCATGTATGCGCAGGACCGAGACCAACTCCTCGTTGTAATCCTTCAAGCGCTCTGCCTGGAGTTGGGCAATGTGGAATTGCCACAAAACTATTGCGTCACCCGCAAACATCGAAAGGATAATCAGCACGAAGCACAGCACGAGACGTGGACCGATGTTGAGTCGCAATCCTGACCTGCCTTCTACCTATGCGCCGTTTCAGAGCCTGTAATTCGGACGAGTTCCTTCTCCAAGCTGGCCGCCGCCTGAGACGCGGTGAACTGCCGTGTCAACACGGAATGCACAGCCTCGGAATATGCGCGAGATACCTCGTCATAGTGTGCCCCCGAAACGTTGGACGGGCGCGACACAATGGCTGCACCCGATTGGTCACCGGCTTTCTGGGCCCAAGGATATTTCTTCGCCAACAATAGGGGAAGATCATAAAACTGAAGTTGCCACTGTGGTTTTGAGCGTGAAACCGACTCGACCTCGGCTTCTTTTTTCACAAGAAACTCCACCAGTTTGATTGCTTCAGCGCGGTGAGCGGATGACGAGGAAACCGCTAAAGCCCATCCTCCTAAGGCAGATACGCGGGCAACCTTTCCCGCCGGAACGCTGGTTACGCCGGCCTCTTGATGAAATGGTTCGTCAGGGGGATGGCGTTGAAAGTAGTCGGCCCATCCGCGCGCGAACGCGGCGTTGCCCGCAATCCAGAACGCATTGCTCGCATCCCATTCTGAGTAGGAAATTACCCCGGGAGTCGTGATCCACCCTACCCAGTGTGCACCGCGCTCCCAGGCACGAACAGTGTTCGGATTGTTAACACTGATGGTCCCGTCAGCCTCAATGACTCGGCCTCCTCCTTCACTCACCTGCCACTCCAGCGCGACATGCGATAGTGATTCCCTGACCGTCCCGGGCCATATGAATCCCCAGAAGTCTTTCTTTCCGCTGTCGCGTTCGCCTTTCTGGATCCGGACGGCCATAGTCTCCAGCTCGTCCCAGGTTCTCGGCGGCAAGCGGTATCCGTATTTGCGAAGCAGATCCGTCCGGTAATACAAGACGCTGGAATTGGGGTGATAGGGTATGCCAATCAATTTGCCCTGCACGGTGTAGCTTGCAAGCACTTCCGGATCTACCGTTGGCATGTCGGAAGAAAAATATGGTTTCAGGTCGACGAGATAGTCGGCCAGAGCGCCGGACCAGATGGTATCCACACCGTAAACGTCCGGCGCAGAAACTCCTCTTTGCAGTAGGTCTCGAATCAGTTGTAGCTGCGCTCGATTATCTTGAGGAGTGGGAAGGTGGATGACACGAATTCCGGTCTCCTGGGTAAATTCTTTTATCGCCGCATCGGATACCATGCGGTGGTCCCCGAGATCCAGCAATCCTTGGGGATCAAGAAAGGTGAGCGTCACCGCCTCCGCCGGTTTTCGGCAGCTGACCGAGAGCGACACGAGCAAAACCACTGCCACCGCCGGGACCAACCGGAACGAGCGGAGAATCCAGAATCGAATTCCGTGGATGATGCCGCTTCTCGTTCCTGGAGCTTTGAATCTCGTCGCCATCTCGGCCAGTCTCAGCACGGTACTCAATTCGTCCCTGAACGCAGGCGAGAAAGGGGGCAGCATTCAACCCTCGTGGAGAATGTAAGCCTGATCGCGTAACCGGCCAAGTTTATCTCGGATTCGTTCGTTGACAAACTAGTGCGTCAAGCCAATCGAGCCCATCCTGTATTCGGACCGGCCCGGTTGTAGAGACCAACGATTATCGTGAAGGTAGCGTGACAGCCAAACCCATTCGATACATCACCGGCAAAATTGACTTGTGGCCTTCGCGGGCTGGCTGACCTTTAATTGCGGGTACAAGCTGAGAGCGGCGGAGCGTTAGACTTTCGAAGGTGCCAGGTGGAGTCTCTGGGCCATCCTCACCAAATCGGCCAAAGAGTCGGCCTTCATTTTTTGCATTACCTGGCCTCGGTGCGCTTTCACCGTGATCTCGCTGATGCCGAGCTCCCCACCGACTTGTTTGTTTAGGAGGCCGGACACCACCAACGCCATGACCTCACGTTCGCGATTGGTAAGTGCCGCGTAACATACCCGCAGCACCTGCATCTCCGCCTCGTGCGCCAGTGCGGTGCGGCTGCGCTCGAGGGCATGTCGGATGGCGCTCAGCAACACGGTGTCCCCAAATGGCTTGGTTAGGAACTCCACAGCGCCTGCCTTCATGGCCCGCACCGTCATGGGCACATCACCGTGGCCGGTGATGAAGATGATTGGCATGTCCGTTCGGTCGACAGCGACGCGTTTCTGCAGATCAAGACCGTTAAGGCCCGGAAGAGAAACGTCAAGCACGAGGCAGCTAGGAACGAAGACTCGCGGGCGCGCAAGAAAATCCTGCGCCGACGCGAATGTCTCGGCCCGCCAGCCCTCGGTGCAGATCAGCGACTCCAGCGCTTCGCGTACAGAGATGTCATCGTCGACAACGAACACGATTGGCGTGACGGCGGGCAACACAGGCGATGACCTCACTCCATGACCTGGCGCGTAGGCTAAATTCATTGTATACCCCATGGAAGCAACAGCGTTGCTCCGGATCGTTCAACTCACGCCTAGCGCGGCATTGACCGCTTTCAGCAGAGCCGTATCGCTGAATGGTTTGAACAGGCACTCCACGGCGCCTTGCTCCAGCATTCGTGGGCGGACGGTCTCATCTGTGTTGGCGGTGATGAAGACGATCGGAATCTCTTGCCGTCGAAGCCTTAATTCCCGTTGGAGGTCCGGGCCGGTCATGCCAGGCATGGCGATGTCAAGGATCAGACATCTGGTCTGGTTGACGTGATCAGACGCCAAGAACTCTTCCGCCGACGAGAACGCCTGTGCCGAAAAGCCCAACTCCCGCAGCAAGTCGGGTAACGACTCACGCACGGACTCATCGTCATCGACTATCGAAACTAGTGAACGTCCGGCCATCACGGATTCTTCATGACACGCGTACATCCCTTGCCGCAGGCATTCGAATCGCGCCCTTAGACTCTGTTTGATTAAAGCGTTTCCTCAGCATGATGCGTTCGTCCGGCATAACGGTACTTTCCCTAGCCAGACTCCATAACATGATCGTGCGCTGCTCTACGTGAAACTGTCTATTGTACTTTGGTATTGGATTGCCGCCGAGGTCACCATCCGCGGGATGTGCTTGATCAATTGTGATTCTTGAAGAGCGAGATGTCGTCGAAAGACGCTGCGAGTTTGCTACAGCAGCGCTTTGATCGCGGCCTGAATGCCGGCGGAATCCAGGCCTTGATGGCCCATTTGTTGCCACAAGCCACCGCTGCCTTCCTGGTGGGTGCCAATGTGATTATATTTTCCTTTGAAGCCAGCCTGCAGCAGGTAGCTGCCGAAGCGGCTGCCCAGTCCGGTCTTTACGTTGAATGCCTCGACTACCAACACAAATGGCGCGGCCGCCAGGGTCTTCATCATCGCCGGATCGACGACGTTCAATGTTGGCTTGTTGACCAGACCAACTTGCGTGCCACTTTCCTGCAACGTAATGACGGCATCCAGCGCGCGATAGACAGACTCTCCAAACGCTACGACGTAGCCGCCTCCCGCCTTCGCCTCACGAACAACATAATCCTTGCCGGGCTCGAAAGGCACGCCCTGATAGAGTGGCTTGCCGCTACCATCGAGAATATCCGGTACCGGAGCGCGCGTCGTAAAAACGAATCGCAGACCTGGGTCGGCGTAGATGCGCTTGATGCACGCGGCGAATTGATGCTGATCCACTGGGAAGTACAGCCGCGTCGTGTCCTGACCATGGCCGGGCTTTACGCCACCGTCGGCAAACATGCTGTTGATCCCGAAGTGACAGGTGTTGTCGCCCATGTCATCGACGCCGCTATGGCTGAAGTGCGCCATCACGTTGGAAAAATTCAGCCGTGCCATGGTAATTTCGCTGATGCACATCTCAAGGAACGCGCTAAACGTCGCGTAAATGCCCTGCTTGCCAGCGCTGGACCCGAAGCCTGCCGCGGCTGAAAAGTTGCCGCGTTCCATGATGCCGCCACGCACAAAGACCTCCGGATGCGCTTTGCGGATGTGGTGCAGACCGCACGAACCTTCCAGGTCGTTGTCAAAAACGCGCACGTTCTCCAGCCGTTCCGCTTCGGTCATGCCGTCGAGTATTCCGTTGATGATCTTGCCGAAGTCATCGCGATTCTTGCCGACCCCGGATGACCCTTTGAAAGTCAGTGGACTCTTGTCCGGCTTCGCCGCCTTTAACAGTTCAATCGCTCGCTCATAGCCGCCGCGGCTCTCCAGATATTGAATCGCCGTCTCCGTCTTGAGGACCTCATGGGCGCTCGGACTGCCCTCGGCACCCTTGATTCCCGGCGCCATCCGCCTCTTGATGATCAGTGCATGCGGCGCAGAATTGCTGAACGCGCGACACAAATCGATGTACAAGGCGTCGAGATCTTCGCCCATGGTCGTCTCGGTGGTGAGGCCATATCCGACCAACGTCCGGGTGAGGTCATATCCGGCCAGGTAGTCTTGCGGATGACCGGCAATCGTCACATTGTTGTCGTCGACCAATATTTTGACGTTCAGTTGCTTGGCTACCGCGAGGCGCGCCGCCTCAGCGTCGTCGCCTTCCATCTGACTGCCGTCCGAACCCAGCATCACCACGGCTTTTCCGGGATTCGCCAACGCCACCCCATTGACGAAAGCCCACATGTGGCCGAGACGGCCCGAGCTGAATTCAACTCCGGGAGTCAGCTGCTTCTCGGGATGGCCGGGAAGTCCACTGTTGTATTCGCGATAGTGCAGCAGCTTCTCGGCGGGCATGGCGCCGTTGAGGACGCTCAACAGGTATTGCGTCGCGACGCGATGGCCGGCCTCGTCGAAGAAAATGGGCACGATGGGAGCGCCGTTCGCGATGAACGCGCGGATGATCATCAGTTCCGGCACCGTGTCGTACGCGCCGCCGGTATGACCGGACAATCCGCGCGCACCGGCCAGTGCGGTGAAAAAAACGATGGTTCGCGGCACAACTGGATGTTGTCCCGTAGGACGGATTTCTGCGCATCAGTCAGCGTGGTTACCGCAGGGTCCAGCTTAAGCGGCTGGAGTTTGCTTAGATCGATCGGAAAGGTTTCAGTGCTCATGGGCCGCATTATAATCCCGTACCTCGCCGATGAGAACCCTTGTTTGATTGAAGCGCTGCACGAGATCGTTCTCGCGCTTGAACGCTTGAGGGATTGGAATTTACTTGGCGGAGTAGCGTCGGCCGTGCGCCGCAATCGGGTCGATGCTATTTGGTACCGCCAGCGACCGTTGCCCAGCACTTCAAGAGCTAATACCAAAGTATCGCCAATACCATCGTCCAATTGTCTCTTTTTGTCACCTCTGTTTTCATGCGTTCAGCCCATACGAATCAATTCCATGCGCGAACGAAAAACTCCCAGCTTGATACGCAGCCGATCTCGGATTTGCTGGGCCTGCTGGCCCAAGTTCGACGCGCCGCGGTCTATTCGAAAACGCATAGCGGGACTCAGTGATTGTTAGGGTCAGGAGGCACCCATGAACGAGGCACTCAATAAAGGCGAGATACAGTTGAATCGACTCTCCGATGCGTATTGGAGGGTTACGTTTGATTTCCCACCTCTCAACATATTTGGACCGGCGAATATCTCTCAACTTGAAGAAGTCGTGTCGTCGCTCGAAACCGATGACCGCGTCAAGGTAGTGGTGTTTGACAGTGCGGTCGAAGGATTTTTCCTAACTCACTACGATTTCGTGGCCAAACCCGAAGATTCGGCGAAATTTCCTCCTGGGAGAACGGGTTTGCAACCCCTGCCTGACATGCTTGTCCGGCTGAGTCGAGCATCTGTTGTGTCCATTTCCTCGATTCGTGGACGCGCCACAGGCGTAGGGAGCGAACTCGCTCTCGCTAGCGACATGCGCTTTGCCAGCCGCGAAAAGGCGGTCCTTTCGCAGTGGGAGGTCGGAGCCGGTTTGGTTCCGGGCGGCGGGCCGATGGCTCGATTACCACGGTTGATCGGACGCGGAAGAGCTCTGGAAGTGTTATTGGGAGCGGATGATATCAACGGCGAACTCGCGGAGCTGTATGGCTATGTGAATCGCTCTTTACCTGACGCTGAGCTCGACGCGTTCGTCGATGCTCTTGCCAGAAGAATCTCGTCTTTCGACAAGCAAGCAATCGCAGAAACGAAACGCTTGGTCAACCTGAATAGTTTGCCTCCCGACAGCGAGATCGAACCCGAATGGGAAGCCTTTATCGCTTCGCTGGGACGCCCCGCGTCCCAGGCGCGCCTTCGGACTCTGTTCCAACGCGGCTTTCACAAACCTGGTGATGTGGAAACCCGGCTTGGATACCACGTCGGCCTGCTGGGACTCACGGACGAGGCCTCTGCGGTGCCGAAATCATCTCGCTAATTGGTGGATCGCTTTTTCCAGGATGGGCTCCTGCCCTTTTAGGTCCGGCACAACCGAGCTGCTCGGTCTAGGGCTTTCACGATCTGGTTAATTCAAAATGTCCTTGTATTGGAAGGCCACGGCGACCTCTGGGAAGTATTTCGAGACCATCGCATCGAAGGGCATCATTCCACGTTCAAGTGAACCACCAGCAGTACAAATGCAAAATGAAAGCGGCTGCCAACCCATTGGAAGAGACCGTCCCCGGTCCGTTTCTTTGTGTCCGGGTTCGCATTACCAGCGAGGGTTGTCACGCGCAAATCTGTGAATCAGAATTATACGAAGGTATTGGCAATACTTTCGTATGATTGACCTGGCTCGGCCCCCTCTGTTGTGATGCGTTCGCCGCATCCGTTGATCGGATGTCGGGAGGACCAATGAGCGACCAGAACGAACTTTCTTATAGAAAAATCCTGATGAACAACGGGAGAGTCATTCCCGCTCTTGGGTTTGGAACCTTGATCCCCGATGCGTCGACAGTTAGCGATGTCGTCGTCAATTTGTGAAGCAGCGAGGATGGTCAGCCTACCATGAAGAAAAACTTTGACGCGATCGTCATTGGAAGTGGGCAGTCAGGACCCTTCCTGGCTGTCCGGATGGCTGCTGCCGGGCAACGGGTGGCCATAATCGAACGCCACCTCATCGGCGGAACGTGTGTGAATACAGGTTGCATTCCAACAAAGACGTTGGTCGCCTCCGCTTACAACGCGCACATGGTACGGCGCGCAGCGGACTTTGGAGTCCAAGTGGACGGGAAAGCGCGCGTTGACATGAAACGAGTCAAAGCACGCAAGGATGAAATCAGCGGGAAATCCCGAACCGGCTTGGAGTCGTGGCTCAAGAGCACGCCGAACTGCACGGTCTATCGCGGGCACGCGCGATTTGAATCGCCGAAAGAAGTTACAGTTGGTGAGGAATTGCTGAGTGCACCGCAGATTTTCATCAATGTGGGAGGGCGCGCAGCCATACCGCCCATGCCCGGAGTAGCGAACACGCCGTATCTAACCAATTCCACGTTGTTGGACCTCGACGTCCTGCCACAACATCTCGTTATTGTCGGGGGCGGCTACATAGGTCTGGAATTCGGTCAGATTTTCCGGCGCTTTGGTAGCGAGGTAACTATTGTAGAAAAGGCCTCGCGCCTGATTGCTCATGAAGACGAGGACGTATCCGCTGAAGTGCAGGCCATCCTCGAGCGCGAAGGCATTCGGGTACGCCTCGGCGCGAAGTGTATCGAGTTGACGAAACTCGGGGATGGAGCAGTCGGCGTGCGCCTGGATTGCACCGAAGGTGTGCCAGAGGTGAGCGGTTCGCACCTCTTGCTGGCGATGGGGCGTACGTCGAATACCGATGACCTCGGTCTGGAAAAGTCTGGCGTAGCGCGAGACGACCACGGATACATTCTGGTCGACAATCAGCTGCGTACCAACGTTCCGGGCATCTGGGCGCTCGGTGACTGCAACGGGCGCGGAGGATTTACGCACACTTCTTACAATGATTTTGAGATCGTTGCAGCCAACCTCCTGGACCACGAGCCGCGAGGTGTCACCGACCGTATCACCGCGTATAACCTTTACGTTGATCCGCCGCTCGGGCGCGCGGGCATGACAAAGCGTGACGCCCGGGCATCGGGGCGGCGTGTGCTAAAGGGCTCGCGGCCTATGACGGGTGTCGGACGGGCCGTGGAGAAGGGCGAAACCCAGGGATTCATGGAAGTGCTAGTGGATGCGGATTCAAAAGAGATTCTGGGCGCAACCATCCTCGGCCCAGGCGGAGATGAGGCGATCCACTGCGTCCTGGACATGATGTATGCGCGCGCCCCTTACACGGTGTTGAAAAAGGCCATGCACATTCATCCGACGGTCTGTGAATTGATTCCCACTATCCTCGGCGAATTGCAGCCTCTCTAAGATGACTTGGACAAGCGTGCGAGCTCCAATGTCCTTGGCCGGACATACTAGATGAGGCGACCACTCTGACGTAATGGCATGGATCCCACTCGTCTAAAATTCCTTTTAAGTCTTATTTGAAATCGCGAAAAGAACACTTTGCGCGTTTACAACCAACATTTTCATGTCAGCATCTCTTGGCCGAGGCGATAATGAATTGATTACTTCTTCCACGAAGTTCGAGGCGCGATGATGGACCCTGCCGTCCGGATTTTGCAAGTAAACCGCCTATCGTCGTAAGATGACCCGACCCTTTTAGGGAGGATCCAAGATGAAGAAACGAATCGCAGTATGGCTGCCGCTTCTGATGCTGGCGGCTTCGTGTCCCGTTGTGTTGGCGCAGACGCAGACACCAGCACCGACACCCACTCCAAAAACCAAACAGCAAGCCGCGCAATCGCCGGAGAGCGATACGCAAAAGAAGAATATTCAAGCGTACATCGTGCTCATGCGGAGCAATGTGCGCCAGCAGAAGGCTGAAATGATGGGCGCCGTTATGCAGCTGAGCGCCGCTGACGCTGCGAAATTCTGGCCCATCTACAGCGACTACGATGCCGAATTGAGCAAGGTGAACAACCTAAGGATCGAGAACATTCAAGACTATTCGCAAAATTACGCGCAGATGACTGACGAAAAGGCGGACCAACTGGTCCAAAAAGCCATGGGCTATCAAAAGCAGCGCTCTGAGCTGCTCGCAAAATACTATGACCTCATGAAGCAGTCTCTCGGGGCCGTGACCGCCGCGCGCTTCCTTCAGATCGAAAATCAACTGCTGTTAATCATTGATCTTCAGATCAATGCTTCTCTGCCGATTGTCGGAGAATGATCATGAACACGACGAAGGAGAGAAAAGCTATGCGAAGTCTGATGGCTTGTGCCGTTGCTCTACTGTTGGGGCTGACAGTTGCGCAGGGAGATTGCTTCGGCAAGGCCACGCCGGATTTGAAGACCATCTCCGCTGCGGCTGGTGGCTCGCCGGCGCCGCAAGGTGGGAGGAAGATCACCGTTCCTGCGGGAACGCGCATCTTGATTCGCATGATCGATTCCATCGATACCACCAAACAGAAAACCGGCTATCGCTTCACGGCCAGCCTCGAAACAAACCTCCAGGTCGACAACGTGGTGGTGGCGCCAAGGGGCACGAAGGTGTATGGCCAGCTCATCAACGCCAAATCGTCCGGCAGAATGTCCGGAAGTTCTGAACTGGTTCTGGAGTTGACGGACATCGTGATCAAAGGCACCAGTTACCCGCTTCTCACAAGCACCTATGAAATAAAAGGACAGGGCGAAGGCAAGAAGACCGCGGGGAAGATTTTCGGCGGCGCAGGCCTTGGCGCGCTCATCGGCGGAATTGCAGGAGGAGGGACAGGGGCTGCCATCGGAGCACTCGCTGGCGCCGGTGCTGGAACGGCTGTCGCCGCTTCCAAAAAGGGCCAGCAGCTATCGATACCGAGCGAAACTCTGCTCGAATTCCGTCTGCAGCAACCTGCGCCTCTGCCGTATCCTCGGTAATTCATTGACGGTTCCGCGAGTTCAACGGGATTAGTGCTCGGAAAGGGAGTCAGCGAGGCTGATTAGGTTCTGTGTAGCCACCGAACGACTCCCCGACGCCGACTGTCAGTGCCCACGCGCCCAACGTAACGCGGCGATTGTGAGTTGTCGTACGGAAACGGAAAGCGGAGGCAGTGGATGATAACGGGAACCGGCGTGAAGTTTGGCGCTAAAATTTGCTTATTGGCGGTGATCATTGCCGGATTGGCGATCTCGGCGGCCGCGAAAACTCAAATCGATTTCAATCCCGAGATTAATTTTGAGCAATATAAGACCTTCGCGTATCTGGGCGGCGTGAACCAGTTGGTGATGCTGCAATTGAACCCAGATTTAATCAGCGACCGCGTGCATCGTTCGGTGACCAAGGAGTTGACGGCAAAAGGATTGCGGGAAGTAAAGCCCACCGAGAATCCCGATCTGGTGGTGCGCTACTGGGCGAACAGCACGGAGAATGCGGACGTATCGGCGATGGTGAATTTCAGCGTATACCAGCCATTTATCGGATCGTATTGGGGATATTGGTATACCACCATCAGCGTTACCTCGCAGCGCCAAGGCTCGTTGATGGTGGATTTGATTGATCCGAAAAAGAAGGATTTAGTCTGGCGCCTATATATCATCCAAAATTTCACGAATGCGGATAAAGTCTGGAAGGCGGTGGAAGAGGATTTTACGAAAGCGTTTGAAAGCTTTCCGCCATCCGCAAAAGAAGTTGAAGAAAAGAAGAAAGAGCGGGCCGAGCATCCACCAAAGGATGACGGCCAGTAGTAACCCTTGGCTTTGGTCGACTTGTTTTCGCGAAATTAGCTACGCAGATTTTTCACGAGGTCCTTACCATGCGACGTTATTCAACTAAGACTTGGTGGTTGGCCAGCGCGTCGTTCCTGGCACTGGTTCTGGCGCTCTCCGTGGCCGCGCAGCAGAGCACTTCGTTGGTAATTTCGGGGCAATCGGGCTCCGCGAAGGTGGCGCAGATTAACGGTCACAATTACGTTGAAGTGGAGGGCCTCGCGCGCATGACCAACGGGTCGCTCAGCTTCAACGGAAATCAGATTGTGTTGAACTTGCCGGGCTCCGGAGGATCGACTGCTGCTAGCGCGGCTCCTCCTCCAGCTCCCCCTCCGGGATTTTCGAAAGCTTTCGTGACGGCTGGAATTGAGGCCATGGCGCAGGTCCGGGAATGGCACGCCGCGCTGAAGAACGCGATCGAAGGCGGCATCCAACTGCGCGCCGATTGGCTAAATGCGTTTCAGGCGCGGGCGCAACAGGCGCTGCGACTCGCCTCCGTAGCTGTAACCACAGACTCCGACAGGAGCGCCATGCCTTTCCTCACCAACGAGTTCAATAATATGAGCCAATTGAGCAACAAGTATGTGCAGAAGACCATATCCATGAGCTATTTCGGGACTGACGCACTCGCCAACGACCCCATCGATCAGCAAATCGTTGCGTGCGCGCACTCGCTGGCGTCCATGGCGACCACCAACCAGTTTGTTGACGATGGCTCATGCCAGTAAAATTCCCAATCGTGGCGCGCCGCCCATAAGGTTGTAACTCTACCTGTCGTTTATCCTTAGGCTATGTCAACACGAAAGTGCCCCGCTCGGCAGCGGCCAGCGCGGTTAGACTGGAAGAATAGATATCCATGTCCGCTACGACCCGTAAAATCGCATGGTTAGTATCCTCCTGGACGGCCTTCCTCGCGGTTTATGCCGCCTTTTCGCTGACGCACGCTCACGACCCGCAAGCCCTCTCTGTTTTCGGCAATGTCGTGCAGTGCCTGGTGCCGTTGCTGGCTAACGCCGGACTCCTGCTGAACGCCGGAACGCCGCACTGGCGACGCAACGTTTTCTGGATGTTGCTGGCCATGAGCTGCACGCTGTGGATGACTGGGCAATTCGCGTGGACCTATTACGAAGTTTACCTGCACAAGTCTCTGCCCAATCCTTACTCCGGCGATATCGTTTACTTTTTGCGGGGTATTCCCGTGATGGCGGCGCTGGCGCTGCGCCCGCACCTCAAGCGCGGCGAACTGCGCATGCGTCTCGGGTATCTGGATTTCGCGCTGCTGCTGACGTGGTGGACGTATTTGTACGTGTACATCGTGATGCCGTGGATTTACGCGTCGCCTTCCGCGGAGCAATACAACTATACGTTCAACCTCGTCACCTACGCAGAGAACATTGTGATCGTGGTGAGCCTGGCCGTTTTATGGCTGAAAGCGACTGGTGCCTGGCGCATCGTCTACGCCAATTTATTTGCCGCTAGCACGCTGTATCTGCTCTCGTCTTTAGCGATCGACGTGGCCAGTGACACCAGGGAATACCAGACCGGTAGTTTGTTCGATATACCGCTGATCACGGCTTTCTTCTGGTACGGACTGACGGGTTGGGTGGCCTATCAACAGCGCCAGGGACTGGATGCGCCGACGGAAGGGGCGTTCGAGGCAGGGGATCAGAGCCAGTCCGAAAGCGTTTGGGCTACCCGGCTCGCGATGGCCGCGGTGCTCTCTCTGCCGCTGTTCGCGATTTACACGCTGCGCTTTAGCCACGACGGATCCGTGGTTCGCGACTTTCGCCTGATGACCACGCTAGTGGCAGCGGTACCGCTAGTCTTGTTGGTATTTTTGCGCACCCATCTGGCTGACTCGGAGCGCGTCCGGTTGCTGACACAGTCCGAGCATTCCATCGACAATCTGCGGCGATTGCAAGCGCAAATCGTGCAATCGGAAAAGCTGGTCTCTCTGGGACAATTGGCCGCAGGAGCCGCGCATGAAATCAACAATCCGTTGACCGCCATTTTGGGATTCTCCGATCTGCTGGCTGATGATCCAACATTGCCGGAAAAAGCGCGCAACACTGCCGGCAAAATTCGCGAGCAGGCGCGCCGCACGAAAACGCTGGTGGGCAATCTATTGAGCTTTGCGCGCCAGGTGCCCTCGGAGCGCACGCTGCTGGACATCAACACCGTGGTGGCCAACGCGGTGCAGTTGCGCGGGATGGATTTACGCTCTAGCAATGCACGGATCGAGTTGCAGCTGGAATCGGTACTGCCTGGAGTGCGCGGCGATGGCAACCAGTTGATGCAGGTATTTCTTCAACATCATCAGTAATGCCATTGATGCGCTGGAGTCTCACAATGGCGGCGTCTTGACGGTGAAGACTATCCGCGATCGCGGCAACGTCGTTGTGCTGTTTTCCGATAACGGGCCGGGGTTGAAGGAACCGCATCGCGTGTTCGACCCGTTTTACACCACGAAACCCGTTGGAAAAGGCACGGGTCTGGGCTTGAGCATCTGTTTTGGCATCGTCCAGGAACACGCGGGGAAAATCTTCTGTTACAACAATCAGGGAGGCGGAGCGGTATTCCGCGTGGAATTGCCGGCGGTGCTCGCCGCCTTGCCGGTCCGGGACGTTACTGTTGCCGCGGCGTCTACCACCTCGCCAAAATCGTCTTAACTCCTTCGTCGTCTCGATCATTCTTGGGCGCTTCCCGCTCCTGGCGCGTCTCCGCCGTGGGTCATGCTTCCTTGCGGAAAGCGTTCTCACGCCATGCTAGAGTCGTCTTTCCAAATCCTCGCTCGGGAGACGGCATGTCCGACATTGCCATCGTGACGGAAAGTTTGACGCGCCGCTTCGGTGGTTTGACGGCCGTGGATGCCGTGAATCTGCGCGTCGCTGCCGGGCAGTTTTTCGGTTTCCTGGGACCGAATGGCGCGGGAAAGTCTACCACCATCAAAATGCTCACGGGTTTGCTCGCGCCGTCGTTGGGCCGCGTAACGTTGCTCGGCGTGGACTTTTCCGCTCATCCCGTGGAAGTGAAGCGTCAAATCGGCGTGGTGCCGGAAGGCATGGGTTTATTCGAGCGCTTGACCGGTGCTGAGTATTTACAGTTTGTGGGCCGCATGTATGGTCTGGACCTCGCGACCACCAGGCGCAGGTCGGAAGAGCTGCTCGAATTCATGCAGTTGGCCGACCGTCCCAAAACCATGGTGGCGGACTATTCGCACGGCATGCAGAAAAAACTGGCGCTCGCCGCCGCGGTAATCCATGGCCCGCGCATTCTGTTTCTCGACGAACCATTTGAAGGCGTGGATGCTCTAGCCGCGGGCGCCCTGAAAGCGCTGCTTGGACGCATGACCGAACGGGGCGTGACGATTTTTCTTACCTCTCACGTGTTGGAGATTGTCGAGAGGTTGTGCAGTCACGTGGCCATCATTAATAAGGGACGGCTGGTAGCGCAAGGTTCGCTGGAGGAATTGCGTGCCGGCGTCCCAGGTGAAGAAGGGACGCACAAAACGCTCGAGGAAATTTTCCTTTCCATCGTTGGCCACGACGGCGGCGACCGACCACAACTCGAGGAGCTCTCTTGGTTGACATAGGCCTCGGCGCCGCGCCTCATTCCATCAGCTTGGCCGGCCAAATCCGCTTGGTCGCAGGTCTGCGCTGGCGGCTGCTGCGCAACAGGTTGCGCCAGAAGAATAATCGTCTCGATCTCATCGGACTAATCTTCGCTGGGATTTTTGGCGCAGTCTTGGTGCTCGGTTTGAGTTTCGCTTTTTATAACGGCGCGCATGCGTTTATCGCGGGCGGGCGCGCCGGATGGATGGCGCTGCTCTTTTGGGGAATTTTCGTATGGTGGCAGGTGTTTCCCATCTTTGTCGCTGGCTTTGGCACAAATTTCGAGTTTCGCGCGCTGCTGCGGTTTCCGCTGAGCCGACGAGCCTTTTATTTGATCGGTTTGGCGTACGGCCTGGCGGATTTTTCTTCTCTGGCGGGCGTCTGCTGGCTTGTGGCGATGATCCTCGGGGCGTGCACGGCGTTGCCGCGCTTGCTGCCCGTTATGCTCTTAGTGTGCGGCATTTTCTTGCTGCTCAACGTCACCTTGGAACGTCTGGTCGGTTCATGGCTCGAGCGTTTGCTGGCGCGCAGGCGCACGCGGGAATTGTTCTTTGCGCTATTCGTAATGGCCATGATCTCGTTGCAGTTCATCACCCCGCTGGCGGAGCGTTACGGGAACACCGCGAAGCCTCTCTTAGATCAGTTCCTTCCCTACCTCGCGCCGTTGCCTGGGTCGCTGGCGGGCAGCGCCATTGCAAATTCCGTCAGAGGTTCTTCCGCGGACGCTTTCACCGCCATTGCTGGCCTCGTTGTATACGTCGTGATTCTCAGCTCAATGCTGTGGCTGCGCTTCGCAGCGCAGTATCGTGGAGAAGAATTGAGCGAGACTGTTCCGCCTCTTCGCGCTGCGGCGCCGCGCGTTGCTGATCGATCACCTGGCGTCGACGGCTTACGTTTATTGCCACCACAGGTTGCGGAAGTTCTGCGCAAAGAGTTTCATTACCTTGCGCGAAACGGATTTTCCTTTGTGCTGTTGATCATGCCCCCCATGATCATCCTGTTGCTTTCTTTGCAGGGCAGCAACCACGTTCACGGCGTTTCAGCCGGAAGCTTTTCGCGCAGCACATTTTTTCCCGGAGTCATGGGTTACCTGGTCCTGGTGCTGATGGCGCCCGCGTACAATAGCTTTGCGTATGAAGGACGCGGAATTCAGACCTATTTCATGGCGCCGCTTCGTTTTCGCGAAGTTTTTCTAGGCAAGAATCTCATGATGGCCTTGATCCTCAGTCTCGAAATCATGCTGTCCACGGTTGTGTTTGCCTATCGCGTGGGCTTGCCGCAGAGACCGGTGCTGGTCGCCACGCTGGTAGCGGTGGTTTTTACCGTCGTCGGGCAAATGGCCATCGCTAACTGGTCTTCGCTGAGCTTTCCACGCAAACTCAATTTTGGCCAAATGCGTGGCCAGCGCCAGTCAGGAATGGCCGTGCTCGTGGCTTTCGGCACGCAGATTGTATTGGGTGGCATCAGCGCTCTGCTCTTTTTCGTCGGCCGCTGGACGGGAGATCCCTGGCTGCCTACGGAAGCGTTTGTGTTTCTCGCCGCGGCAGCTATCGCCGGATATGTGGCTTCGCTGGATGCGCTATCCCACTTTGCGGAAAAGAAAAAAGAAACACTGATCGAAGCTCTGTGTAAATGAATAAGTCGGCGATAAACCAGGAAGTCTCTCGCCGAAATTCGCCGTTGCTCAAGAACTTTTCGCCAATACTTCCGCGTAGCGCGCCGCGATAGCGCTCCAGGAAAAGTATTGCTTTTGCGCTACGCGGCTGCGCGCCGCCAGCGACGCTCGGTACTCGGAATCCGTCAGAACGCGTAGCAAGACGCGAGAAAGGTCGCCCGGCTTGTTCGGTGCATACAGCGCCAATCCGGCTTCCGTAATGGGCGGCGCAGTTTCCGCACCGGTGAAAGCCACCACCGGCAGTCCGCAGGCGATTCCCGCAATGGCGCTCCCGCGGCGCGTGGAGATTTCTCCGCGCACAAAAAGCAAAACATCCGCCCGAGATAACACCTCGGCGATCTCGGCGGCCGGCAACACACCTAAGACCCGGAACTCAACAGCGACGCCTTCCAGCTCACTGCGAAAGGCCTGTTCCACTGCTTGGGAATTTCGCCCCACCACCACGAGCCGCAGATTTCGCAGTGTTTCGCGGCAAACCGCACGCTCTCCACAATCTGTTGAATTTCTGCTTGGCCACTCGCTCCGCCAGTGACGCCGTACACCGCCATAGTAAGGCCAGAATTAACATCGCTGTTGGCGGATGGCTTTAGCGGAGGAATCGCTGGTTCTAGGAAGTTCGCACCGACAGGAATAAATGTCGCTCGCGAACATTCATCATTCCGCCAGGAGACGTGGTCAAGCGCCACGGTAAAAATCGCTGGGTCGCCGCGGCGCAACGCTTCGCGCATGATGCGGAGCTGCGCCTGCCTTCGCAGACGGTCGACCAGGCGTGCGCCGGCAAACGGTTCGACGTCGTGAAACACCACACCGACGCGGGCTCCGGCGCTACCCAAAATATCCATCACTCGCAGCACCCGTGACGGAAACCCGCGTCGCGACCACGCCAGCGCCGTGTATTGCAGCAGCACCCGCGCGCCGCGCCAGTTCCTCGAATCTCGCCTCAACTCTGCAAGCGCCGCCGTCCAGCCGCGCTCTGCCCACGGCACACGCGCGATCTCTATTTCATAATCGTGCCGCGCAAGCGCCGCTCCAAGAAAACGGCAGTACTCTTCGACAGCGTCGGTAGGTGTGTCGCGCCGCCCCAGCAGCGCCACGCACTTCTGCGTCATCGCGGCTTCGCCACCAGCTGATCTCGATGGGGACCGCGCACTTTATTTCTCCACCACGAAATTCCCAATGATCAGATAGTCCATCCCCGAACTAAAAAAAGTACGAATGGCATCGGTCGGTGTATTCACGATGGCTTCGCCGCGCAAGTTAAACGATGTATTCATAATCACCGGCACGCCCGTGCGCTGCCCAAACCCATCGATCAGCCGCCAGTACAGCGGATTGATCTCCTTCTCCACCGTCTGTGGCCGCGCACTCCCATCTACGTGCGTCACCGAAGGAATCAC
Source organism: uncultured Acidobacteriota bacterium (assembly GCA_963798585.1). GTDB lineage: Bacteria > Acidobacteriota > Terriglobia > Acidiferrales > UBA7541 > Acidiferrum. The sequence continues at coordinate 342,641 of CAWCTJ010000006.1, read as the reverse complement.
GGCCCGCTTCTCCGCCCGCACCTGCGCGGTAAGAATCATAAACGGGGAATCCGTCGCGCTCTCCAGATACTCGCTGGCACTTTCTTTTTTCAAAGAAGGCGCGAACGGCCGCCACCATTCGCGAAACTTCACCGCATTGTTGACCTTGGCATTCATCTCCGGATCGCGCGGATCAGCCAAAATCGAGCGCGCGCCAAGCGCCCGCGGTCCGAATTCCATGCGTCCCTGAAACCAGCCGAGAATTCTCCCTTGCGCGAGCAACTCCGCAGCCGGTTCCGCGGCGTCCACCACCCGTGTGTAGCGCAACTTGTACGTCCGCAGCGCTGACTCAATCGCGTCGTCATCAAATGCCGGCCCCAGATACGCGTGCCGCATCGCACGATTCGGCAATTTGCCACCACCATCGAGGTAGGGCGCCAGCGCCGCACCCAACGCCACGCCATCGTCCGACGCTGCAGGCTGCACAAAAATCTTATCGATCAATCCCGACGCTACAATCTTGCCATTGGCCTTCGAATTCAGCGCCACGCCCCCAGCAAGACACAAATTCCGCGCACCCGTCTTTGCCACCGCCAAGCGAACCACATTCATCATCGCCACTTCGCAAGCTTCCTGCACCGCATACGCGATATTTTTATGACGCTGATCGATATCGCTCTCCGCCACGCGCGGTGAGCCAAGCTGCTTGGTCATTTCCGCAAACGGCATCCCGCCGCGCGAGATCAAACGTCTCGTGTGGACGCGGTACGGCCGCGCATCGTCACCAGTCTCCACATTCATGAACGCGCGCAAATCCACGCCGGGCTCGCCATACGGTGCCAGCCCCATCACCTTCCACTCATCGCTGTTGCGGTGAAATCCCAGAAACTCCGTAAACTCGCTATAGAAAAATCCCACCGAGTCAGGAAAGGGAATCGTCAGCACATGTTCTAGCCGCCCATTGCGTCCGTGCCAAATCGACGTCGCTTCCCACGCTCCGCGCCCGTCCATCACCACCACCGCCGCGTCGTCAAATCCCGAATATGCAAACGAACTCAGCGCGTGCGCCAAATGATGATCGACAAATCGAAACCGCGCCTTCACTGCGCCAAATTGCTGCGTGAATCGCTTCGCTCCGCCGCGTTGATGCCACATGCTCAGAAAATGCAGTGTGGAGCTCAGCCCGCCGTTGTAGTCCAGCGGCATTCCCCCAGTCGCGAAACATCGCAAGTCATGCCGATACGACGCCCCCGGATGCTGCCAGCCGAAACACACTTCGTCCACTTGTTGCGCACTCACACGCGCAAAATCGAGGCACGCCTGAATCGCTAGTTTGGGAAATCCCGCGTCATGTTTCACGCGGCTGATGCGCTCTTCCGCCACCGCAAACAGCAGCTCGCCATCGCGCACGATGCAAGCCGAAGAATCATGCATCTGCGAATAATTAATCCCGATGGAGATCATGCCGTTCCGTTGTCCCTCCTGCGCACGAAAACCAGCGAGTCGACCTCATCCGCAATCATCCATGGCGACGCGTCATCCTTGCGAAAGGCCCGGTCAACAAACCGCACCGGACCGTAGTCCTCCGACGTCCAGCCATTCAGAAATATTCGCGCATCGTGGAATGCCACGATTCCGTCTCGCGCCACGAACGGCTGCCAATCGTTCCAATCTCGCTCCACGGCCTCTTCGCGGTGGTCGCCATCGATCATCAAAAAATCGATCGGCAGCTTCCAGCTGCGCACGGCATCCTGGCTGAACGATTCGATCCACACTATTTTGGCCCCCGCACCGCCGCCCACCGCGCGCTTCGCGGCTCGCAGCAAAAAATTCAGCGCACGCACTCGGGATAAATGGAATGGATCGACCAGGTACAGCACACCGTCCGGATGCATGGCCTCGCGCAAACCCGCAGCCGAAGCGCCCTCCGCCACGCCAATCTCCACCACCGCGCGGCGCCCTTGCACATATTTTTGCAATGCCAGATGCTCTGCCTGCGTGTGTTGCGCAATCGGCGCGCGCAATCCGGCCCACGCGAAGAAAGGATGTTTGGTCTTGCGCATCAGCCAAGGTTCGGCCCGCCGCGCTCCGCTATGCACCTCAACAAATCGGATGCTCGCTGTCATCTCGCCAGTCTCAGCCAATGCCGGTACCCATCGTCATAAGACAATTTATTTATGAATTTCCAACGCGGCGCGTTTCCAGCTCTTTTTCTACAGGCGCAACGTCCGCCGAAGAAATCGCCGGTTTTATTCCCAACGCGCGATTAAAAATCACTTCGTGCCGCCGCGCCATCTGCGTCCAAGTATAACGTTTCATTTTCTCCTGGGCCGCGCGGCCGAGCCGCTCGCGCAATCCGCCGTCGTTGCAAAGCCGCGTCATGGCGAACGCCAAGGAGTCGGCATCTCCCGGAATGACAAAAAGTCCGTCGTGCCCGTCCTCAACCAGATCCGTCATGCCATTCGATTCCGAAGTCACCACTGCCATCCCGGAAGCCATGGCCTCCAAGAGCACCAGCGGCATCCCTTCCATCAGCGACGGCAAAACAAAAATGTCATGTGCCGCGTACACGCCGGGCATCTCTGTGCGTGAGAGAAACGGTCGCACCTGCAGCGACGATTGCAGTGAAGCGTCAAAGCGTCGCCGCACGATCTCCTCCGGCTCCAGACAGCCCGCGACGGTCAACGTCGCGTCCGGCACCACGGACCGTACTTTTTGAAACGCTTCCGGCAGGTAATAAATCCCTTTGTGGTCGATCCACGTGCCAACGAAAAGCAGTCGCTTTCCCGCGCCGCTTGAAAATGACCGCTTGAAAAGAAACTCCTTACCAACCCCATTCGGCACGTACCACACGCGGTCGGGCGCCAGATCGTAGTGCAGCTGCAAAAACACCAGCGCTTCGCGATTCGTCACAATGCTTTGCTCGGCCGTCGTAAACGACCAACGATACAGCGGCATGTGATAAACCCGCTGCCAGACGCGGTTCTTCCATCGAAAATAATCGGCGCGATTTTTTTTCGCTTCGCGGCCCATCGCATAGTTCCGCCGCTCCTCGAGTCCATGCATCGTCATCACGTACGGCGGCCCAGCCACCGCCCCGCGCATGCGCCGCATCGCCCCATACCAAAATCCAAACGGCGCGTGGATATTGACAATGTCGTAGTCAGCCCCAGCTTCCCTGACTTTTTCCGCAATCTTCCTGGCGAACTCGATAGTGCGAAAACGATTCGGCCATTTGGGTTGCGGTAGAAAATCTTCAAAAAATATCGGCGTGACCGTGTGCCCAAGTGCGCGCAACTCCGCCGCCAGGTTGTAAACAATCCCCGCAACACCCGCCTCCGCTCGGCCCGGCACTCCCGAGATCATCAAGACGCGCAATTACACCACTCCTCTCCGTTTTCTCGATTTTCCACGCGTTTCACGAATGCTCCGGAGGATGCTGTTGCACATGTTCCAGGCGCGAGAACGGCAGCCATCGCGCCCGCACGCGGCGATACAGCCGGTTCGCCGCGATCTGCTGCTTGAGTTGAAAGTACTTGCGCGATGGCATCAACAACGCCGGCAAAAGACTCGCGCTCTTCAATACCAGCCGCGACGTCGAGGCATCTTCATGCATGATGCGATAATTTTGCCATTCTGCGCGGACCGTTTCCCAGGGAGCGCCGCTTTCCACCGCTAGGCGAATCAAATCCGCTTCCACGCTCACGGAGGATACGATTGTGTCAGTAATGTCCTTGGAAATTCCTTCACTCTGAAATCGTTCTCGCAACGCACGGGCCAGAGCGCTGAGCACCGTGTACTTCCGCCGCAGCGCCGTCGCACTTCCATTGGCAATCTGGAAAGCATTCGCGTCGTGCAGCCGATAATACGTCAACGGCTCTTGTCGGATCGCCACTTCGCAGAAAAGCCCCGCCACCGTAAAAAGATATTCGTCCGCCTGAATGGTCAGGGCTTCCGGAATTTTTCCGATTTTCTTCAGCACCGAGGCGCGATAGGCCATTCGGCTGGTCCCCAGAAAACTTTTTCTCAGGCGAAACTGCCGTGCCGCCGCAACGGAGTCCAGCCGGAAGCGCGCTGTTTCGCGTAGCGTTTGCGCGCATTCCGTCTGATCCTCTAACACTTCCGTAATTCCGTGACCAACCAGCCCGACGGACTGCTCCGATGCGAAGCTCTCCAGCACCAGCGCCAGCTTTTTCGGCGCCCACCAGTCGTCTCCGTCCAAAAAAGCCACGATCTCGCCCTGGCATTCGGAAATTCCGGAATTGAACGCCGACGCCTGCCCGCCGTTTTGTTTCCGCACATAGCGCACTTGCGGCGCGAACTTCTGAATGATTCCCGGCGTCCCGTCTGTCGATCCGTCGTCCACCACGATAATTTCGCGATCTGCGGCGGGATAGTCCTGTTCCAGCACGCTGACGAGGGCCTTCTCGATAAAGCGTTCGTGGTTGTAAGTGTCGATCAGTACGCTGACGGACGGACGTCCCATCGTAATCACGTGTCACGTCGCGGGCCGGTGCGCTGCCGCGTCTTGCACGTGTCCCCCAACCGAACAATTTGCCAACTGTTCGTCTAGTCTACGCCACACCACCATCTTTCAAGTTCGGATTTGTCGGTGCTGTCGCTCCTGTGGCTACTGTGGAGACTGTGGCGGAAGTTTTTCGCCTGCCTCTGGCGCAGTTGGCGCCGGCCCTCGTTTAACACCACTGTAGAGATCATCTAATCGAGGCAGGTGTCGATAGCCCAGCGCCAGCGCCGCAAACGCTCGGGCATAACTGTAAGCCATTTGTCGCGCGCCCATCAGCTCGTGATAAAGCATCGGAAACTCCACCAAATGCCGGAAGTATTTCCACCGGCCCGGCGCTTGCAGAGCGAAGCTGTCGACCTCCTGCGCTTTCCTCCACTGCTTCAGGTAATCCCGGATATTCGGAGCCTCGGCGTCGAATCCGTGTTTGCGAAGCCACTCCTCGATTGCCTGGACCAGCGCCTCCCGCATCGCCACGCGATTTTGCAGTTGCTTCCTGGCTGGCGCGGAGTTCTCGCTATGAAATAGATTCGCGCCGTGAATGCGATACTTCGCCAGATATTCGTCTACGGCTAGAACCGGGCAGATGAAAATAATCAGCGCTGTAAGATACGCGTCGGCTTGCGTCCGCAACACCTCCGGCATCGGCAGCAAATCTTCCAAGGCTTGACGGCGAAACACCAGACTCGACGCCTGCATCATCGGATAACACAACAGCGAGAATCGCGAGTCCGTCACGCGGCCGGAAACTGGGATGAAGTGCCCGCGCGTCGCTAGCTCGCCATCCTCCGTCCATTCGTAAAGCCGGTGATACGCCATTCCGGCGTCCGGCTGATTCAGGAACGCTTCATGGATTCGGCTTAACTTGGTCGGCAACCACACATCATCGGCGTCCAGCAACGCGATAAATTCCCCGCGTGCGTGTGGCCAGCCAAAATTAAATGCCGACGCTTGGCCACCATTCGATTTTTTCAGGTAACGAATCGCGCCGCCGAATTTCTCGAGACGCTCTTCGGTATCGTCCGTCGAACCATCGTCCACCACCAGGATTTCCACCTGCGCCGCCGGAAAATCCTGCTCCAGCACGCTGCGCACCGCTTCTTCGATATACCTGCCGTAATTAAATGCGTCGATGAGAACCGTAAAGAGAGGAGCAGTCATCCGTGTCTGATTCGTGGCGCGTGATTCCAGCGGCGCGCTTCACCGTCAGACACTGATGGTAATACAGAACCGCGTGCGCCACGCCCGCCTCGGAATGAGAGGACCCGCCTTCAGTCCGAGAACAGGAAGGCCGACTTTATGGCATGCATCAAAAAGTCCCGACCTTGCGAAACGAGCCGGGAGGGCCCGACTTTAGTCGGGCCATAAACGAGCACCCAAGAAGGGGCTTTAGCCCCTGCGGAACTGCTGCGACGCACCCTGCGAATCCTGGTCCCGCGCGGACCGCTTCGCCGCATCTGACCACCAGGATTTATAAGACCGCGCCGTCAGCCATGCCGGAACGCGCCTGCCCCGCGAAATCACCGACCATCGCAGACTCATCGGCGCATGCGAGTCGCGGTCGCGGTACGTGCCTTCGTTCAGCATCACGATAAATTCACGCACGCGTTCCGCCGGCAGCGCCACCAGATTGGCGTCGTATTCCTCTTCCTCAATGGAAACGGGAAATAGATTGCCCTCGGCATCCAGTCCGAACCAGCGATATTCCTTGCGCGCCATAAATCGCACGATCTCGCGTGCCGCGTAGCCCCATGGCTCGGTGCGCAGATCCTGCACTTCGGCCAGAATCGCGGGCCGCGAAGATCCCATAAAAATCGCCGCCGCACCTTGCAACACTCCCAGTTCCGCTCCTTCCACATCCAGCTTGATGAAATCCACGTGCGCGATGCCCAGCTGGTGCAACTCTTCATCGAGGCGTCGCACCACCACTTGAATCGTGCTAGTCGGCTCCAGAACCGCCGGCGGGCGCAGGCTGTTGCAGCCGTCTTGCCCATTGGCCACCAGATACAGTTGTGCGTGTCCGGAATCCGGACCCAAAGCGCAAGGTTGCACCTGCACATTGCTTGCGCCGTTCAAATTTAAGTGACGTTCCAGCCGTTGCCGTTCGCGCGGCGATGGCTCAAAAGCAATCACCCTTCCCGCGCACCCCACGCACTTTGAGGCCAGCAGCGAATACAGCCCATGGTGCGCGCCCAGATCCAGCACCGTCATTCCCGGGCGTAACAGCCGCTGCACGAAACTCAATTCTGCGGATTCGTAACCGTCGTGCGAAAGCTCGTAGTCCAGCACGCTTTTCTCCGCCAGCCACCAGGCTCCGAACGGCAAACGGAATGGCACCTTGAGCGCCGGAAAAATACGCCGCACCCGTTGCGCCACCGCGAAATACTTTTCGCGCCTTGAAAGCGCCAGGAAGCGCCGCGTCCGCCCGGCCACGCCCGACGGAAACGCCGCGGTCTTGGACCAGGGATCATATGTCTCGCGCGCTTCGGGGCACAGCCGCAATCCCGCGATATCGAGCGGAACGTGCGACGCAAGCAGCATCGTGCGCCGTCGTGCGTGTGTCGACGTCTCGCGAAAATCCTCGTGTGCCGGCAGCGATACGATGCGGTACACCACGTGAAAACCGGCGCGATACAGCATTTTTATCAGCGTCGGCTCGCTGGGATAGAACGCTACGTCCGTCAGGCTTTGATTATCGAGCCGCGGCTCTTCGCGCAACAGCGCCTCCGTCTTTTCGCCCGGCAGGCACATGCTTTCCAGCAGCATGCACCTGCCCGTCAGCGCACGCAGATTGCGCATCGCCAGCAATGGATTTTCCAGGTGATACAGCAGCCCGAAACAGAGCACAAAATCGAAGACTCCCGCATCACGAATCGCGGGATTTTCCACGTCGCCTTGCTCGAATGGGATTTCCGGAAAACGCGCCCGCGCTTGTGCTACGTTCTGAACGCGGCCGTCAAATCCGCGCACCTGCAAACCACATCGCCGCATCATTTCTGCAAAAGAACCCACCCCGCACCCGGCATCCATCGCCGTGGAAAGCTTTAAGGCGGGAATCAGTTTCGCGAGCATGCGGCGCATGGTGTCACCGCGCGCCTCCGCCAGGCGCCGCGCGTCCGGGTCATCGAACGGCGTCAATTTGATGACAAATTCGTTGATCAGCTGCGGCGGGCGGTGGGTGCGGATTGATCTTTCGATTGCGCTCATAACGATCCTTCTCCCAGCCGTTCACGTACTGGCAGTGTCACGTTTCACGGTTCCCCCTAAGTCAAAAGCCGGCTGGGCGACAGAGGAGGAATACTAAACAACATAAGATAACCATACAAGTATTTATTTAGTCAGTACTCTTACTGCAAGAGATTTTGCGTCCTTCGCCTCGCGCGTGCTCTTTCCGCGTGTGCCCTGCAACACCGCCGTCCCGCTGAGTTTCCTGAGCCGCCAAATCACGTCTTGCCACACCCGCGGCACTTGGAGGCTCCAGCGCGTGGCCCGTGCTCGCCAGCAATGCCACCGACGCCAGCGAATGCGTACCACGTCGACGGCGGTCAGCAAATATGGCGCGTTTGCCACCGTGCGCAAGTGTTTGTCGCCGCCACATAGCGCGAGAGATTCCGCTGCGGATTTCGCCGTCTCGCTACCGCTACAGAACGAATCGTCTGGATCGCCGTGCTGCTGCACGGCCAGCGCCATTCCCGAGGCGTCCACCACCGGCACTTGGTCCGACAGCGCCTTCCATATCAACCACTTCGTGCTATAGGGAGAATCCATTGCGATCGGTGGAATATCCGCGAGACAAGTGCCCCTTGAAAAAGCCACGTATGCGGCGCGGTCGCGAAGGATTTCGCGACCTGCCATTTGTGTCTGCCGCCGTAGCAAACTGTGCCAATCGCAATCGCCGAAAGATACGGGGGTGCTGACGTGTAAATCGCAGGAGCGTCCCACCATGAGGAATTCGCGATACAGCGCTTCGACACGGGTTAAGGCGTCACAAAAGTCCGGCAGCAACATCGTGTCGCAGGGTACGTAGCACAGCGTGCTGTAGCGAGCGCAGCGATGCGCGTTCGTGAACATGTAGTCCAGACGCACGGAACCTGACGCGGTTACTTGTGGATTTTCCTCATAGTGGATGCCGAGTTCCCAAGCCACTTCCTGGCTGCCTTCGGCGTCGCCGAAGAGGATGATTTGCACCGCGGGATGCAGCAGCGTCCAGCTGCGCAGGGCGTTGCGCTGGATCGCAGCGGTGCGCGCGTGAAAGGGTCTCGCGGCGGTGAAGATGGTTAGCATACGCGTCATAGATAACGGTATTTACCTTACCGCCATCTTTAGGTTTGGGGATAATACGCGAGAACTTTTACTTTATCAAGTAGTTTGCAATAGAGTAATGGCAGGCTAGAGACTGCGCTTGCGGAGGCCCAGGGTTTTGCGGATGGGCCGGGTCACATTTAGCAGCGGGTGCAGGACGTAAGATTGCAGCTTGGTGCAAGCTTCGATTGCGGAGCGTTTGGTACGCCGGGCCCAGTAATTTACGCGATGCAGCCGATTAGGTACAAACCCTGATGGGGTGAGGAGGATTGGGGCGTTGGCGATGGTGCGCAAATGACCGTGGCCGCCGATCAATTGAAAGTTTTGCCGCTGTTCCTCGCCGTCCCAGACGCCTTTCGTCGCTTGCGGATGATGTCTGTAATCGTGATTTTGGTGCACCGCGCGAACCACTAGCGAAGCGTCGACCACCGGAATCTTGTCGTTGATCACCTTCCAGACCAGCCAGTTGTCCCAAAAGACGCGGCCGATGGCTAGTCGCGGGAAGTGCGCCATCGTAGACGCCGCGCGAGAAAGCGAAATAATCGATCCAGTCCGGGGTGCGTTGCTTGGCACGGTCGCGCACGTTTTCGAGCAGTTCAGATTGCCAATTCGTCGCCGTGAACGGCAGCGGCGCGGTGATGTCGATGTCCCAGCGGCGGCCGACCATAAGGAATTTCGGATACGCTGCGGCAGTGCGTTGCAGAGCGGAGAGAAAATCTTCCAGAAGAATGATGTCGCAATTTACGTAGCAGCAAAGATCGTGGCGCGCCAGCTCCTGCGCTTTGCGGAACATATAGTCGAGGCGCATGGCGCCGAAGGGTGTTTTTTCTACGTGTGGTTCGTGATGGATGCCGAGTTCGCTGGCGACTTCCGCGCCGCCTTCATCGTCGCCAAAGAGGATGATCTGGATTTTGGGATGCAGCAGCGTCCAGCTTTTCAGCGCGTTACGCTGGATTACGGCGATGTGGCCGCGAAAGGGTTTCGCCGTAGTGAATATGGTCAGCATTTTTTTCAGTCGGCGTTCGAGCCGGTCGCCGCCGGTTTGGTCGTTGGCGCACCAAAGCCGAGGCGCACGTAATGGATGCCCTCTATATTTTCAAGATGCGGCAGAAAACGCCAGCAATCAATTACCGTGCGTCGCGCGCCGGGGCGCAACCATTTTTCTTTTGCCAGCTCGCGAAATTCCCGCCACGGCGTGGCCAGCACAGTGACGCCGGATGCGGCGATGCAGGCTTCGGCAGATTTCGCGAAACGTACATTCTTGCAAGTAGCCAGGACGTGGGTGGAATCCGCGGACGGATCGTAAACAATGACCGGAAGGCCAGCAGCGTCGAGTTCCTGCGCCAGCAGGAGGCCGAAAGCTTCCTCGACCACATCGGTCTCGGGTTTGTAGGTCAGGCCAAGAATGCCGATGGGATCGTGGCCGGCGCGGTGGTGGCTCTTGACGATTTCCGCGACGGATTTAATTTGTGCGCGGTTGAAACGGTCGGTGGCTTCGGCGAGGCCGGAGGAAGCGCCGACGCTGGCGGCGAGCGCAGCGAGCGCGCGATTATCGCGCGGGAAGCACGGGCCGCCGTAGCTTACCGCGCCTTTAAGATATTTGGCGCCGATGCGGGTGTCGAGTCCGAGCGCGTCGGTGACGACGTTGACGTCAGCGTCGGGCAATTTTTCGCAGAGGCGCGCGAGCATGTTGGCGTAACTGATTTTGGTGGTGATGTAGGTATTGACCGCGAGCTTGGTGATTTCCGCGTTGATGAAATTCATGCGCGCCACGCCGGGAGAATTCTTGCAAACGTTTTTGTAAATCTCGGCGAGCATATCGCCAGAGCGGGAATCGCCTTCGCCAATGAGCAGAAAATCGGGATAGTAAAAATCGCGAATCACCGTGCCCAAGAGCGATGAATTCGGGGCTGTAGCACAAGTCCGAAGTCGACACCGGAACGTTTGCCGCTGGAGCGTTCGAGAGCGGATTTGATTTCTCCGGCAGTGGAACCGGGCATGACGGTGCTGGTCAGGACCACGAGATGATAGGTGGATTTATTGCGCAGGGCCCTGCCGATGGCTTCGCAGGTGGGCAGCGCGTATTTGAGGGAGAAACCGCCGCCGGGTTCGCTGGGCGTGGAGACGATAATAAAAGTAGCGTCAGATTCGCGGACGGCAGCCTCGCAGTCCCGCGAAGCTTTTAGATTGGCGGCGCCTTCGCGGATCAGTTCAGGAAGGCCGGGCTCGTGGACAGGCGCGAGGCCTTTGTTAATGGCATCGACCTTGGCGGCGTCGAGATCGACGGCATGCACCTTAAATCCCTGAGCCGCGAAACACGCAGCCATCGGCGAACCCAATTTGCCCAACCCTATGACGGAAACCGACTTCAAATGCTCCTCCCAAGAATGATCTGACGGGGAAACTAAGTTTAGCCTTATGGCGCGTGAAATGGCGAATGTGCGGATGAAGGGGAAGTGCGTAGCCCCCACCCCCCTGGGGGTGTCATGGAACGTTTTGATTCTAAAGGTGGTTACGTGCGTTATTCGTAGATCGTTTTGATTCCATTGGGGTTACGACGGAAAACGAAATATGCGATTGGAGAGGGCGTTGCGACCCCCACCCCCGGGTGTTTTTCGCAAAGAGTGCGCAACGAACAGAAAATGTTAGGGATATTGCGAACTACGAATTGAAAAGAGTGTGCAACCGATTGAAAACAAAGGAGTGCGTTTTTGCGTGGTGTAGCGAGAGAGGAAGGCCTGACGCGGAGGTGGGGCCGCGTCGCTTTTGCGAGGATGAGGGATCCGCCTAGCACGCGGCATGGTAGCAAAATCTGATTACTCTGTCAATATATTTTATTATTAGTACTATATTCGAATGACGAGTGGGGGTACTTGAGCTGTTGCTTGTCGTACTGACAAAAAATGCTCGAGCGAAGATGCGAATCTAAAGATTCGCCACTACGACAGAAAGAAGAGAGTGCCGGGGCTAAAGCCCGGCCGCTACATAAGGTCAAAGGCACGGGTCGGGACGGCGGGTTGACGGCCCGACTAAAAGTCGAGGCCCTGCCGTCAACAGCGCGCGCAGTTTACGATGGCACGGATTTAGATTTGGGCCATGCCGCCGTCTACGAAGAGTTCGATGCCGGAGACGTAGCTGCTGTCGTCGGAGGCGAGGAAGACTACGGCTTTGGCGATTTCGTCGGAGGTGCCGACGCGACCCAGAGGCACCATGCTGGCCATGCCGGCTTTGAATTGGGCTACTTCTTCGGGAGTGGGGAGCAGGGCGGCGACTCCGGGAGTATCGATGGGGCCGGGGCTTACGACGTTGACGCGAATTTTGCGAGCCTTGAGATCGACGGTCCAAGTGCGAGCGAAGGAGCGGACCGCGGCTTTGGTGGCGCTGTAGACGCTGAAATTGGCCATGCCCTTTATGGAGACGATCTGACGCATTGAGGATGATGGAGCCGCCGTCGGTGAAATCGGCAGCGCCTTTTGTACGGTGAAGAGCAGGCCTTTGACGTTGGCGTTGAAGGTTTTGTCGTAGTGGTCTTCGGTGATGGAGCCTAGCGGGGCGAATTCGCCGCCGCCGGCATTGGCGAAGAGAATGTCGACGCGGCCTTTTTCTTTTTTGACTACGGAATAGAGTTTGATCGAGATCGGCGAGATTCGAGACGTCGCCTTGCACGGCGGTTACGTTTTTGCCGATTTTCTTTACGGCAGCTTCCAGTTCCGGTTGGCGCCGGCCGGTGATGAAGACGTAGGCGCCTTCGGCTACGAAACGCTCCGCGGTGGCGAGGCCGATGCCGCTGTTGCCGCCGGTGATGACGGCTATTTTTCCTTCGAGTTTGCCCATTTTCCCTCCGATACAAAGTTCGTCTGCCAATTGCAAAAAGCTTGTGGCGCACCTGCGGTGCTCGAGCGCGTTGTTGCGCAATCGTTCCCAGCCCTTGCGGGCTGGGCTAACGTGTGCCGCGCCTCCGGCGCTGGGTTAGTGATCGGCGGATGACGGCGAGGCGCTAGCTCCAGGCCGTCTCTTCCGGGCGACGGCCTTTAGCGCATGCCGCCGGAAATGACCAGGGTTTCGCCGGTCAGCCACGCGGAATCATCGGAGGCGAAGAATACCGCGGCAGGTGCGATGTCTTCGGGCTGACCGATGCGGCCGAGCGGCGTCTTGGACTCGACGTCCTTTTGAAAATCACTGCCGGCGATTCCCGCGGAGTGCACGCCTTCGGTGAGCACCATGCCCGGGTTAATGGAATTGACGCGGATTTTCTTCGGGCCGAGTTCGTTGGCCAGCGAGCGGGTAACGGCATCGACCGCGCCCTTGGTGGCGACGTAAACCGAGGCATTGGGTGGCGCGAGAGTGCTAACCACGGAGCTGATGTTGATAATGCTGCCGCCCTTCGGGCCAAACTGGTTGGCCGCGGCTTGCGAAGTGAGAATCAGTCCAAGGACGTTGAGGTTGAATTGTTTGTGGAAGAGCTCTTCGGTGACGGCTTCGAGGGGCACGAATGCGTAAATTCCAGCGTTGTTGACCAGGATGTCCAGCGGGCCGAAGGCTTTTTTGGATTCGGCGAAGAGGCGATTGATATCGGCTTGCTTGGAGACATCCCCTTGCACGGCTACGGCCTTCCCGCCGGCTTTGGTGATTTCCGCGACGACGCGGTCCGCACCTTCCTTGCTGGAAGAATAGTTGACGACGACGGAGGCGCCTTCGGCCGCAAGGTGCTTGGCGATGGAAGCGCCGATGCCTTTGGAGGCTCCGGTGACGATGGCTACTTTGTTGGGCAATTTCTTGGACATGAGAAGTCTCCTTAATTTCTTACCGACTGGTATGTTATGATGCGTGGAGGCCGGGAAGGATACAAAGATTTATGAAAGTTCACAGGAGGATTGCAAAGAAAGAGGTTAGGGCGCCGGGGCGACCGCGGGCGTTCGATCCGGAGAAGGCGCTGGATAAGGCGCTGCGGGTGTTCTGGAAGCACGGCTATGAGGGAGCGTCGCTGACAGACCTTACTGCGGCCATGGGAATTAACCGGCCCAGTATGTACGCGGCCTTTGGGAATAAGGAAGAGCTGTTTCGCAAGGTGCTGGACCGTTACGCGAACGACGCAGTAAATTACGTGCGCGAAGGACTGCGGGAGCCGGCCGCGCGCGCGGCGGTGAAAAAGCTGCTGCTCAGCGCGGCGGACGCGCTCGGCGATCCGGGGCACCCAAGGGGATGTTTGCTGGTGCAGGGAGCGCTGGCGTGCGGGGACGAATCTGATGCGGTGCGGCGGGAATTGTGTTCGCGGCGCGCGTCGGGAGAGGCGGCGATTCGGACGCGACTAGAGCGCGGGAAGGCGGAAGGCGATTTGCCGGCCGATGTAAATGCGGCGGAATTGGCGGGTTATGTGACCGCGGTGCTGAACGGGATGTCGGTGCAGGCCGCGGGCGGAGCTAGCCGGGAGAAATTGCGAAAGATTGCGGAACGAGCGATGAAGGCTTGGCCGGCGCTGAGTAGTGATCGTGAAGCGGGCGAAGGCTCCGCAGGTGAAAAAAGCAAAGCGGGCGGGAACCCTTTGGGGATGAGCCAATGATGAGCGAGTTCGCGAAGAATATTGGGCTGGCGGAAGCACAGGAAGAATCGCGGGCAGTGTTTTTGAATGGGTCGGTGGGGCAACTGGTGTCGGGAGTATTGTGGCTGGGATCGGCGGCGGCGGGGACTTGGGGAACGAAGAAGTTGGCGGTGCTGATGCTGGTGTTTGGCGGGATGGCGATTTATCCGGTGACGCAGTTGGTGCTGCGAATTTCCGGGCGGGCGGTTGCGTTGCGTCCGGAGAATCCATTGCGCTGGCTGGCGATGCAGGTTGCGTTTATCGTGCCGTTGACGCTGCCGGTGGCGGGCGGGGCGGCGCTGTATCGCCTGGACTGGTTTTATCCGGCTTGTGCGGTGATTGTGGGGGCACACTATTTGCCGTTTGTTTTTTTGTATGGCATGTGGGAGTACGCGGTGCTTTGTGGGGCGTTGGTGGGCGGCGGGATTGCGTGCGCGCTGTATGTGCACGGGTCTTTTTCGGAGTGCGGGTGGTTTACTGGAGCGGTGCTGGTGTTGTTTGCGGGTTGGGTGGGGCTGATCCGGAAACGCGACGGCGAAGTTCGCGAAGCTACGCATACTAAACCAGCGTCTGCCTAACCTTTAGCGATCGATGTTTTTCATTGCCGCGGCGGCGTAACGCTCGCCCACTATTTCATTTTGCGGGACGGCGGCTTCGAGTTCCGCTACTTCGTGCGCGGATAGTTTGATGTCCACGGCGGCGGCGTTTTCTTCCAGATATTTTCTGCGCTTGGTGCCGGGAATGGGGATTAGATCTTCGCCCTTGGCTAGCACCCACGCCAAGGCAAGCTGGCCCGCTTTTACACCTTTGCGAGCGGCGATAGCCTTTACGCGATCTACCAATATTTGATTTTTATCGAAATTTTCGCCGGCGAAACGCGGGTAGCGCTGGGTGCGGACATCTTTTTCGCCGAGGTCGCTGGGCTTGGTGATCGCACCGGTCAGGAAGCCGCGGCCTAGGGGGCTGTAAGGGACGAAGCCGATGCCGAGTTCGCGGACGGTGGGAAGAATTTCGCTCTTCAACGTGGCGCTCCCACAGGGAATATTCCGTTTGCAGCGCGGTGATAGGGTGAACTTTGTGGGCGCGGCGGATAGTGGCCGGGGAGGCTTCGGAGAGGCCGAGATATTTCACTTTGCCGGCTTTGACCAGCTCGGCCATGGCGCCGACGGTATCTTCGATGGGCGTGTTCGGGTCGACGCGATGCTGGTAGTAGAGGTCGATGTGATCGACGCCGAGGCGTTTTAGCGAAGCGTCGCAGGCGGCGCGGACGTATTCGGGCTTGCCACTGATGGCCCAATAGGTGGGATCTTCTTTTTTGCGAATGTTGGCGAATTTTGTGGCGAGGAAAACCTCGTCGCAGCGATTTTTGATCGTTTTGCCGACCAGTTCTTCGTTGTCGCCGATACCGTAGGTGTCGGCGGTGTCGAGGAAGTTAACGCCGAGATCGAGAGCGCGGAGCAGGGTGGCGGCAGATTCCGCGTCGTTGCGTTCGCCGTAGAATTCGCTCATGCCCATGCAGCCGAGCCCCATGCGGGAGACGTAGGCGCCTTGTGAACCGAGTTTTACTTTGTTCATGGTCATGGACGGTTGGATGTTGGAGTGAGAACTACGGTTACGAAAGAGGCGGGGCTGGGTTACGGGAGGTGGTGGATTTCCACGCTGGGCCACTTTTTTTGCAGGTATTCGGCGACCAGGCGGCGGTGGCAGTGATCCGGGGTCTCTTCGCTGCAGAGCAGGCAGGCGCGATCCAGTTGCGAGGGGTCCAGTTTCTTTTCTATTTTTCGCGAGCGCATTAAGTCGATGAATTTTGGCTCGTAGATTTCCCAAGCGCCTTTTTTCTTTTTAAAGGCGTCGAGGATCTCTTTCGTAGGCGCCAGATCGGGCAGGTGTTGGTATTCGATATTGCAGATGGCTTTGGTGAAATAACGGAGGTCTTCTTTCTTGGTGAAGGCGGCGAGTTGGGAGACGTTGTTCAGGCGAACATCCATCAGGCGCTTTACGCCAGCGCTGGAGAGCGCGGTGAAGAACTGCTCGGCAGATTTTTTGGTGAAGCCGATAGTGAAGAGTTTCATGATGGCGGCCACAATTTTGTGACCACGATTGTTGTCCTTCTCCAAAGGCTCGGTCAAGCAGAGGCAGGCATTTTGGCGGCGCTGGCGGCTGGCCCTTGGCGTGCGTGACAGATGGTGCCATGCAAAATTCGCCCGCGGACGATGTTGAAAAGGGTGGTGGTTGTTCGCGGGTGTCTGGGCAAACAGGCGTCAGTGTCGGAGAAGTATTGCGGCGATTTGTGCGCGAGCCTAGGAAGTATCTGCTGGCGCGGTGGAATTGGAAATCGGCGGTACTGAGTTCGTGGTTTCGCGCGGCGCTATTTTTCTTTGTGAATCTGACGGCGGGATTGCCGGCGGCGATGGCGGCGATGAGTACTGAATTGATTTTTCGCGGGATTACGTCGGGATTTTATGGCGCGTTGACGGAAGGATTTCGAGACGCGGAGCCGCCGTGGGCCGGGGCGGTGAGCGTGGTGGTTCTGCTGCCGGTAGCGAATCATACGTTGGAGTTTATAGTGCATTGGCTGCGTGGCACGCGGAATCTGGTGCCGAGTATCACGGCGTCGGTGGTGTTCACGGCGCTTTCGACGCTATTCAATCTTTATGCGATGCGGCGAGGGGCGCTGATTGTCGGGACGGGACGCCAGTCACTGTGGGAAGACTTGCTGCGGATGCCGCGAATGCTTTGGGATTTTCTGATGCTGGTGCCGCGCATTTTATGGGCGGGCAGAGCGCAGGCTGGCGTGGCGAAATCCGGAGAGAATCCGTGAAGAATTTTTACAAGAATGAGGGTCACGAGTGATGACGGCCGGACCGCGCGTGGCGCTATTCTGCGAAACGTTCCAGGAGATCAATGGCGTGGCGCTGACGGCGCGTCAACTGGTCGCATTCGCCAAACGGCACGGGCGGCCGTTTTTGGCGATTCATGGCGGACCGCGCGTGACGACGTTTAAGGATGAGACGGTGACACGGCTGGAGTTGCCACGTGGGCCAATAAGTTTTTCGATTGAAAGCGATCTGCGGTACGACCTGTGCCTGTGGCGGCATGCCCGAGTGGCGCGACGGGCGCTGGAAGAATTTCGGCCGGACGTGATTCATGTTACGAGCCCGGGAGAATTTGGCCAGCTGGGCGCATATCTGGCGCACGCACTGAAGATTCCGCTGGTGGCTTCTTGGCATACCAATCTGCATCAATTCGCAGCGAGGCGACTGCAGGGGATGCTGTGGTTTCTGCCGGCAAGATGGCGGGAACTTTTGCTGCAGCTCGGCGGAAAGGCTGGCTTTGCT
The DNA here is from genome assembly GCA_963798585.1 of uncultured Acidobacteriota bacterium. Lineage (GTDB taxonomy): Bacteria > Acidobacteriota > Terriglobia > Acidiferrales > UBA7541 > Acidiferrum. The sequence goes on along the minus strand of CAWCTJ010000006.1, from coordinate 324,922 downwards.
GGCGCTGCTGCGCTTTTACAAGTTGGCGCGCGTGACGTTGGCACCGACCCCCGAGCAGATGCGTTGGCTGGAGGAAGCTACAGGCCGGACATCCTTTTTAATGGGGCGCGGGGTGGACACGGAAAAATTTGGTCCGCGGCATCGCACGGTACGAGACGACACGGTGCGGTTAGGATATGTAGGGCGCCTAACACCAGAGAAGCGCGTACGTTTTCTGGCGGACGTCGAGCATGCGCTGCTGGCCGCGGGGCACACAAGCTTTTCGTTTTTGGTGGTGGGTGAAGGCAGCGAACGCCCATGGCTGGAACGAAACCTGACGCGCGCAATATTCACCGGCGTGTTGCGCGACGAGAAGCTCGCCGAGGCATATGCCAACATGGATGTGTTTCTGTTTCCTTCGCGCACGGATACGTACGGGAATGTGATCCAGGAAGCGGCGGCGGCTGGCGTGCCGGCGATCGTGACCAATGAGGGCGGACCGAGAAATTTAGTGCTGCCGGGGATCACGGGGTTCATCGCGCAAGATGATGATGCATTTATTCGGCGAACGCTGGAATTGCTGGCCGACCAGAAAAAAAGGCGGAAGATGGGCGAGGCGGCGCAAGAAAATATGAATGGAGTTTCATGGGACGCAGCGTTTGAGATGACGTACGCGGCGTACCACTACGCTGAACAAGCCGCAAAGCAGCCGTTGGCGGTTACAACGAAACCCGCGCCGGTAAGTGCAAGGATCCCGCCTCGAAAGGTGGAAGCCAGTTCTAGCTAGGCTATTTCCGCGATCTTTTGAAAATTAATTCGCCATAAAAACGGATCGCGCCGGTATTGTGCGCCCGGGCAAGCTGGGGCAGTTTTTGCCGAACGGTTCTCCCAGCAACAATTTCACGTTATTGTTCATCCTAGGTTTAGAGATAGCGTTGAGCGAAGTGCTCTCTGGCAGCGCCGTACGCAAAGGAGGAAGAGATGCTCGCTGGATCCACTCCGGAACAGAAATCACCGCTCAAAAATCCTTTGCTGTATTCGTCGATAGCTCTTTTGATTGTGCTGCTTTATGTGAGTTGGACATTTTATTCGCGCTGGCAAGACAATCGCGGGATTGAACGGCGCGCCGCGGAACATCAGGCTGCGGTGCAACGGGAACAAGATCGCGCCACCGTGGAACAGATGGGCGGCAAAGAACTGGCGATACAGACTTTCTACGGTAGCCCTGGAGTGGTGCGTCGCGGGGAGAGCGTGCAGCTATGTTATGGCGTGGCCAATGCGAAGGTAGTGAAGCTGGAGCCGCAAGATAACCCGATGTGGCCGTCATATGGCAGGTGTGTGGATGTTAAGCCGACGAAGACCACGACGTATACGTTGACGGCGGAAGATGCGGCAGGGCATAGCGTGACGCAGACGGTGGAGATTAAGGTGCGGTGAGGCGTCGCGCCGGACGGAAGGGCTTCCCCTTGGACGCTTCCGTTTCAACGGCACGCCTCCGACATTAACCGGAACTAGCCTGCGGATCTTGCGGAAAAATCGCCCACTTCAGAAGGCGGCCTCTACAGACGAATCCTACAATCGTCTCTTGTGGCTGCAAAAGGTAGGCATCTATAATGTTCGTTCACTTGGCGGCCGCTGGACCATGCTGTAGTTGCGGGATGCCCGAAGAAATTGGTGCCGATACGTCATGTCTGAAGCGATTAACGACCCGCTGGCGAAGATTAAACAGAAACTCCAGGACGAAATCGAGACGCTTTCTCACGAGCTAAACGTGGAGCTGCCGAAAGAGATTGCCGTGGCGCGCGCGCATGGCGACCTCTCGGAAAACGCGGAATACAAGTACGCGAAGGAGCGGCAGGGCTACGTGAACGCGCGAATGGGGCAGCTGAAGAAGCGGCTCGGCGATTTGGGGATGCTGAACCTGACGAATATTCCCAAAGATCGCTCGGGATATGGCTCGCGCATTGTGGTGCTGGACACGCAAAAAGACGTGAAGATCGAATACAAGCTGGTTAGCAGCGAAGAGGGCGACGTGGAGAAAGGCTTGATCTCCACGACTTCTCCGATCGGCAAAGCGCTGCTCAACCGTAAGGTGGGGGATGAGATTGAAGTGACCACTCCCGCGGGGAAGAAAGAGTTTGAAGTGCTGAAGCTGGTGACCATTCACGACGACATTTAGCGGCTTTTAGTAGCACAGGTACTGCTCCGGCTGTGAAGAAGAGTGCTGTGCTACTTGTGATTTGCCGGTGGCCTTCCCAATCACGAACTTTCCCTGATGAAACCCTCTCTTATCGTTCATGGTGGCGCCTGGGATATCCCGGACGAGGCGGTAGAGGCCTGTAGGGCGGGGTGCCAGCGGGCGCTGGCGGCGGGCTGGTCCGTGCTGGCAGGCGGCGGCGCGGCGCTAGATGCTATCGAAGCAGCGATTATGGTGCTGGAAGATGATCCGGTTTTCGATGCGGGATACGGTTCGCACTTGAATCTGGACGGTCACGTGGAATGCGATGCCATCGTGATGAATGGCAGCACGCTGCGGGCTGGCGCGGCCGCCACTCTGCGGCACGTGAAAAATCCAATTCGTGCGGCGCGGGTGATCCTGGAGAAATGTCCGCACATGATGCTGGTGGCGGAAGGCGCGGAACGCTTCGCGAAAGAAAACGGCGTGGCGCTTTGCAAAGCGGAAGAGCTGGTCAGCGAGGCGGAGCGGGAAGCATGGATGAAATGCAAGAAGGACGAGCACGCCGCGGAGCATCATCGCGGGCATGAACAGGGCACCGTGGGTGCGGTGGCGCTGGACCGCGAGGGGCGGCTGTTTGCTGCGACTTCAACCGGAGGGACTTGCTGCAAGCTGCCGGGTCGCGTGGGGGATTCGCCGCTGATCGGCTGCGGCTGTTATGCGGATGCTGAGGCAGGCGGAGTTTCCTGCACCGGCTACGGCGAAGCGATCATGAAAGTGGTGATGGCGAAAAGCGCGACGGATTTTTTGCGGGTGAAGGAAACTGCGGCGCCGAACACGGGCGGATTGCACGGCGCAATGCTCGCCGCGAAGCGAGCCGTGGATTTGCTGGCGGCGCGCACCAGCGGTACCGGAGGATTGATTCTGCTGGATCGCGACGGCGAACCGGGGTTTGCTTTTAATACGCCGCGGATGGCATATGGATACGTCGAGGCCGGCGGAACTTTTGTCGCGTCGGTGGTGTGACGGTGAAAAGCAGATCCCTTGCTGCACTCGGGATGACAAATTGTCTTAATTGCATGACATTGCTTGAAATTCTCTCTTGGATTTCTTGGGGGTCTTGATGAAGTATCGGCGGTTTGGCAGATTGGGTTGGGACGTTAGCGAAATTGGCTATGGCATGTGGGGCATGGCGGGGTGGAGCGGATCCGATGATGCCGAATCGCTGGCGTCGCTGCAACGGTTCGTGGACCTCGGCGGCAATTTTTTTGATACCGCGTGGGCTTACGGCGAAGGACACAGCGAAGAATTGTTGGGCAAGATTTTGCGCGCTAATCCTGGCAAGCGTTTGTATGTGGCAACAAAAATTCCGCCGAAAAACCGCAAGTGGCCAAGCCGCGCGGAATTCCCGCTGGACGATTGTTTTCCTCCGGAGTACATCGACGAATATGTGGACAAGAGCCTGAAAAATATCGGCATCGAAACGCTGGATTTAATGCAATTTCACGTTTGGGAAGATGCCTGGCTGGACGATCAAGACGGCTGGCCAAATCCATTGAGAAAATGCGCAGCAGCGGAAAAGTGCGCGCCGTGGGCATCAGCAGCAATCGCTGGGAACCGGCGAACGGAATTCGCGCGGTGCGCGCGGGGCTGATCGATGCGGTGCAGGTGATTTACAACATTTTCGATCAAAATCCCGAGGACGAACTTTTTCCGGCGTGCCGCGAGCATGACGTAGCGGTGATTGCGCGTGTGCCCTTTGATGAAGGCACGCTGACAGGAACGTTGACGCTGGACAGCACCTGGCCGTCCACCGACTGGCGCAGCACGTATTTCGTTCCAGAGAATCTCAAGAACAGCGTGGCGCGCGCCGAAGCGTTAAGACCTTTGTCTGACGCCGGAAATGAACATGCCGGAGATGGCGCTGCGATTTATTTTGAACAACCGCGATGTGAGCACGATCATTCCGGGGATGCGCAAGATCCGCAATGTCGAAGCGAATATTTCCTCTAGCGACCGCGGACCTTTGCCGGAGCAATTGCATACGAATTGCGCAAACACCGCTGGGTGCGGAAGCCGACGAAGTGGTCACAGTAAAAGTTATTCGCGAAGCCGGTGGACAGTAATCGCATTAGCACAGCAGCGACTGTCTCGAAAAATTTTAGGCGGTTTGCTTAGCGCGCGTTCCACCAGGGTCAGGCAGCGGTCGGCCTGTTCGCGCAATAGTTCTTCTCGCTCGCCGCGATCATTCTGCGCGTTGTGCAGCTCGTCGGCGATGGCCAGAGCGGCGAACACGGCAATTTTCTGGGTGTCCACCGTGGCGGTGGCATCGGCGATGGCGCGCATTTTTTCATCCACGTAGGCGGCGAGTTTCTGGACATAGGCTTCGTCGAGTTCGCCGCGAATCGCATAGGATTGGCCGAAGATTTGGACCTTTACCGGCGTGGTCATCGATGGGCCCCTCGGAAACGGTTTCAAAAATAGCATACCAATAAAACTTGGCCGCAATCGTTCCAGACCAGCGTTAGATGGGGCGGCGGATATTTAGTTTGCGCATGCGGGCTTGCAGGGTGGTGCGCTTCATGCCCAGCAACGCCGCGGCGCCGTGCGGGCCCGGCGATGCGCCATTCGGTTTGACGCAGGGCACGCAGAATGTGCTGGCGTTCGGCTTCTTCGAGCGTGGTGACCGATGCTTGAGCCGAAGAGCTGGAAGTTGCGGAGTTCACCACGCGGCCGAATCCGCGGCCGCATCCGCATGCCAGCAGCTGCGGCTGCGGATTTCAGCTCCGACACGGGAACGCGCAACTCTTTCCCGGGCGAGAGAATCACGGCGCGCTCCACCAAATTTTCCAGCTCGCGGACATTGCCGGGCCAGGCGTAGTGCACCAGCGCATCCATGGCGTGCGCGGGAACGTATTCGACGGTCTTATTGAGGCGGCGGCTGAATTTCTGGACAAAATAGCGCACCAGCAAAGCCACGTCTTCGGGGCGTTCGCGCAGCGCCGGAACGGTGATGGGAAAAACGTTCAGGCGATAATAAAGATCGCTGCGGAAGGCGCGCTCGGCGACCAGCTTGGCGAGATCCTGATTGGTGGCGGCGACCACGCGAACGTCGACGCGCTGCGTGCGATTGCTGCCCAGGCGTTCGAATTCCTGCTCCTGCAGAACGCGCAACAATTTTGGCTGCAGCTCCAGCGGCATGTCGCCGACCTCGTCGAGAAAGAGCGTGCCGCGGTCGGCCAGCTCGAAGCGTCCGATTTTTTGATTGATGGCGCCGGTGAAAGCGCCCGCGTTCGTGGCCGAAAAGTTCGGATTCGAGCAGGCCGCGAAGGAATGGCGGCGCAATTGACTTTCACGAACGTGCGTTCGCGGCGCGGGCTGAGGTTGTGGATGGCGCGGGCGATCAGCTCCTTGCCCGTGCCGGTTTCGCCCAGGATCAGCACCGTGGTGCCCGCCGGAGCCACCAGTTCCACCTGCGCAGCGCTCGCTTGAGCAGCGGGCTGTCGCCAATGATTTCCTCGAAGTTGAATTCGGTGCGAATTTCTTCTTCGAGATAGAGCTTTTCTTCCGCGAGTTTGTCTTTCAGCGCGTCGATTTGCTTGAAGGCCAGGGCATTTTCCACGGCGATCGCGATTTGCGCGGCCGACTTGCTGCAACAGTTCGATGATCCTGCGGCGGGAAAGCGTCGATCGCGCCGGCTGGCAAGATTCAGCGTGCCGAAAGTGTGCCCGTGGTGATGAGCGGAACGCAGCAAATGGTTCGCACGCCTTCGGAGCGCAGCGTGCGCACGATCTCGCTGGGATAGCGGTCCAGTTCATCGCCGCGCGCGAGCAGCGGTTTGCCGCGGGGCGATGGCGTGGCCCGCCGGCGAGGCTTCGCGCGGAACTGACCATCTCCTGCTTGATCAGTTGCTGGCGGCCGGGGAAATCGAGCGCGTAAATTTTGAGCAAGCCCGCTAGACAGGATCCAGCAGCGCGAGGCTGGTGTAGTCGTAGCTGAATGACGCGCTCGATGGTACGAGACGATGCCGCGAAAAAGCTCTGGCAGCTCGCGCGTGGTGACCAGAACGTTGTTGATTTCCAGCAGCACCTGCAGGCGGTCGCGTTCGCGCGCCAGTTGTTGCTGGTAGGCCTGGAGCATTTCGAAGTTGAGGGCGTTGTCGACGGCCACGGCGACCTGGCTGGCCACGCGCTGCATGAACTGCACTTCCGTCTTCGGTGATGGCCTGGGAATCAGACGGCCGAAACCCATGGCGCCCAGCCGGCGCTGCGCGGTGGTCAGTGGGACCAAGCCACGGAACGTACGCCGAATTCCCGCAACTGCCGCAGAAATTCCGGGAGTCGCGGGTCCGTGCTCCGTATCGTGAAACGACAAAGCAGTTCTGCGTTTGCCACACCCAGCCCGAGGGATGGTCGTCGATACCGCTTTCGGCGCCGGCGCGTTTGTCGGTGGGCTGACGGGTTTCGAGGATGTGCAGGCGCATTACATTGCGCGCGGGGTCGTAAAGCGTGAGCGCCAGAAAGTCGAAGTCGACCACGGTATGCAGACGTTCGGAAAAGTCGTGGAAAAGCGCGGGCAAATCGCGCTGTTGCGCGATGGCTTCGCTGACTTCCAGCAAGGCTTCGAGTTGGCGCCGGGAATGATCGACAGGCGCGGTCGAGCGCCAGTTCCGGCGGGAAAATGACGGGTTCCGCCATAGCTCAGGATAGCATCCGGATTGTGCGAGGCTCAACCACGGGGTTTTTTGCCTCCCGAGGCATGGGTAGAGAGGCCGATTTTGTATAATCCGAACGGCGTTAATCGGAGAAGCTCTCGCACAGCATGCCGCGGCATAAATATCTGGAGCTTCTGGCGATCGCGGCGTTCTTACTTTGTTGGGCGTCACGAGCGCAAGCACAGGGCGGTCCGCCGCTGTTGACCAATGACCCGGGAACGCCAGGCGCGAAAAACTGGGAGATCAACCTGGCGGTCATGCCCGTGTTGGCCCAGCATCAACACGATTTCCAGGTTCCGCAACTCGACTTCAACTACGGCGTGGGACCGACGATTCAGTTGACGTTCGAGGTGCCGTATGTGTTGCAACCCGTGCCCCAACCCTTTAGTAGCGGCTGGAGCAATTCATTTCCAGGCGTGAAGTGGCGGTTTATCGACAATAAAAAAGGCTGGAATGTTTCCATCTTCCCGCAGATGGAACTCGGTGGGACAGCAAGCGCGGTACGGCACGGCATTGCAGGGAGCGGAACACGCTTTCTGATGCCCGTGGAGGTGCAGCGGAATGTAGGTCCCATCGAGCTCGATGCCGAATTCGGCTACTATTTTCCGATTCAGGGCCACGAAGAACGTATCATCGGATTCGCCGCCGGCCACAGTTTTACGAAAAACGCGGAATTGATCGGCGAAATCTATAATGATCGCGCCATGGGCGCCTTGCCGCACGATACCACCTGGGATCTTGGGGGCGCTACGGTTTTCACAAAGGCCTAATTTTCCTCTTTATGGCGGGCCGCAGCTTCAGCGGAAATTCCAGCGGCCAGCCAAATTTTCTCGCGTATATCGGAATACAAATTCTGCTGGAGAGAAACGGGCTCGCGCTACACGTAGAGGAATGATCTTCGAGATGTGAATCTTTGAGGTCTAATCGAATTGGCTGTCAGAGATCTCGCCGTTGCCGACGAGCAGCGCGGCACCTCGGTCCAACGCTCCGGGAGTGCGCCATTCGCGCCACTGCATATAGGCAATGCCCAGGAGCAGCGCCAACAGAAACAGCTAGGGCGTGAGGTTGTAAGGCCACGCGGGTTCCGGGTAAACCGTGACAAAAAGCACGGGCAGCAGAGCCAGCGTCGCGATCCACGGCACCACCACGTGTTGCCAGACCGTGAAATTGCCGCGCTGCTCTCGCCGCATATAGCGCGTCAACGCCAGATTCGCCATCACATAAAGAACGATGACCGCCAGCGTGGCAATGGTTTCAAGAAAACCGAAAATGTATCGGGCTTCAGCAACAAGCCTACGAGCAGGATCGCCACGATACCCGATACTCTGCACAAACCGATCGCAAACGTAGGCGTCTGGTGAACGCGGATGGATGCGGCCGAAACGGGCCGGCAGCGTGCCCGCGCGGCCCATCGTGTACATCACGCGCGACGCGGAGTTGGTGCAGGCCAGGCCCACGGCGATGGCGCTGTTAATGATCGCGAGAACGACGAACCACCAGCCCGCGCCCCACAAGCGCATGGCCCAGCACATAATACGGATTGGCGTTGGCCGCGAAGGCCGCCATGTCGCCGGTTCCCCAGCCGATGGCGCTGGCGTACGAAGTGAAGATATAGAAAACACCGATCGCCGCCAGCGACAGCATGATGGCCTGGCCGATGATCTTTGCCGGGCGGCGGGCTTCCTGGGCCAGCGGCGCCGGCGCTTCGAAACCGCTCAGTGCGAGAATCGAGAAAACCATGCCCGCCAGAATGCCATCAAGGTGATGCGGCGCCGCGGAAGGTGTGAGCGGCGCCAGGTAGGTGGAGCCCGGCCCGGGATGAATCAGGAACGTGACCGCCAGGGCCAGCATGATCAGCAGTTCAAGTCCGCCCAACAGCGCCGTGACGCGCGCCGAAAGCTGGATCGCCGTGATGCGTCAGCGCCCAGATGAGCGCGCGTTGCGCCAACGCGATCGACCACCACGGAATGTTCACGTGGAACTGCGCGGCAACATATCCGACATCAGGTAGCCCAGGAAGCCCGTGCTTCCGGCCGCCCCGAGAATCTCATAGATCAGGTAGCTCCAGGTCGCCATGAAGCCGCTGCGGCTCCCAAGCCCCGCGTAGCGAAAGCGTAGTAGCCGCCGCTCGATGGCATGTAGCGGGAAAACTGCGACACGGTGTTCCCGATAAAAAAGCACACGACAGTGGCCAGCAGAAACGAAAGCGGCATCGCCGGACCGGCCTTGAGCGCGATGATCGGAAACGTGAACACGATATTGGTAGCCGGCGCAATGTGCGTAACGCCCTGGAAGACCAGCTCCGGAAGGCCCGAGCGAATTGCGCCGCAGCTGAGGATCTGCGTTGGGAGTGGTGGTCTCAGCGCTCATATGTTCGTCTTATCGCGGGCAAACCAAGAACTTGTTCTGGGGCATGTAGTTCAGAGAGGAGAAATCCGCCATCAGTCGCACATCGTATGTCCCGCCCCAAAGCAAGTCAACAAAGGCGCTCTGCCCGGTGCGAGGCACCGTACGCTCACGTGTGGATAAAATTCATGAGCAGGGGATGGCAAAAAACGGATCGAGACGGCGTTCGACGAACGTTGTCAGCCTATAGAGCGGAGGCTACGGAAGTGCCCGCGGCGGCAAACACCATGGCTATTTCCGCTTGCGCGAAGGACAGAAAGCATTGCACTACGACCGGATCGAACTGCGTGCCGCTCGATTCCACGAGGCGGCGAACAGCTTCTTCCGGGGGCAGTCCGTTGCGGTACGGACGCGAAGAGACCATGGCGTCGAAGGCGTCGATGACCGAAACGATGCGGGAAACTACAGGAATTTCGGTTTCTTTGAGGCCCGCTGGATAGCCTTTTCCATCGTAGTTTTCGTGATGATGCAGGATGTCCAGCGCGGGGCGTTCAAAACCGGGAAGGATGCGCAGCACCGCCCACCCATACTCCGGGTGTTTTTTCATCAGTGCGTATTCGTCTGGATCCACAGTAGGGGGCAACCGGATACTGAAAACCCGGCGGAGGAGTTTGCCGGGCCCTCGGCTACTGATAAATGGCGTAGTGCGAATACTTCTCTCGCAGTGCAACCACCTCGGCCTTCGAGAGCGGAGTGACCGGCTGGCCTTTCAACACCGAGGTGGCGCGCAGGTAGTCTTCGTAGCCGGGCTCGGAAAAAACGGAAGTCACCGTCAACGGCCCTTTGCCGACATTCTCCATTCCTATCCATGTATCGCGAGGAATGAAAACCAGTGCTCCGGTCTGCGCTTCCTGCACCTTGTCCCCTAGTGTCACTCTTCCTGTTCCACTTTGGATAAAAATCAATTCGTCTGTGTGAGGATGACGATGCGTGGGAATTCTGTCTCCGGGGGCCATATCTTCCTTGAAGACAACCATCTGTTTGGAGCCGCCGTTTCGAGGATCAATCTGCAGAGTGAACGTTGTGCCGGGGCGTGTCCGAAACTCTCGCTGCTCGCCGTCACCGGACCCCAAGATCAAAGGCGTAGATTCGGCATTCGGCAGAGGCTGCTCAACCTGAATTGCCGAAACCGCCAGAGCCCCGTAAAGCACCTTTGAGGAAAACCCCATCGCCGAACGGACGAATATCATAGACACCCCCGCGGCGCATTCTATCTTTAAACTGTTAAGGGGAAAACCAGTGGCGAGGACCTACATATCCGATAACCGGTCGGCCCGCTCTAACCAATTGGGCCGCGAATCAGCGCTTGAATCATTTTGGCCGACTTCCAATGTTTGATCTCAAGTTCGCGGCGCCGCGCGTCCAAGAGGGATGCGAATTCTTCCTTGTAGGCAAGTTTCCATGGCCCGCGACCGCGCGTCGATGGGGTATGTCCACGCAAATGCTCGGACAAACGACGCTCAAGGTCCTCGGTCGATCCAATGTAAAATCTGCCTGAGGATTCGCTCTGCAAAGTGTACAGGACGCACATTTTTTCTAATGGTAGGCCCGTGGAGACTCGAACTCCAGACCTCTACCGTGTCAAGGTAGCGCTCTAACCAACTGAGCTACGGGCCTACGGCGGGTTTAATTTTAGCACGAGGCGCCGCTTGTGGGTGACGATTGACGATGGTGATCATTGACGAGGGGCTGAAGCAGAAGTGTCCGCGGGTGGCGCTGGGCTGCGTCACTGCCACGGTGGTAGCGCACGCATCGCCTGAGGCGCTTACCGCGGAACTTGCCGCAGCTGCGCAGAAGACTGTTGGCTTGCCGGAACCGAAGGCGGTGCTTGAGGCGCCGGCGATTCTGGCCACGCGGCGCGGATATAAGGCGCTGGGGAAGGATCCGGCGCGCTATCGCGGGTCGGCGGAAGCTCTGTTGCGGCGGGTGATCTCCGGGAAAGGTTTGCCGCAAATCAATGCGGTGGTGGATGTGATTAATTTGGCGTCGGTGGAAAGCCGCATGCCCGTTGGGCTTTATGATTTGGCGCGAGTACAGGGCGACGTGGTTTTTCGCGCGGGACGCGCGGGTGAAACTTATAAAGGCATTGGCAAATACGATTTGAATCTTGAGAGTTTGCCGCTGTTCGCGGATGCGGAAGGTCCACATGGTAGCGCGACGAGCGATTCGGAACGGACCATGGTGACGGCGGAGACCACGCGCGTGCTGGCGATTATCGTTGCGTTTGGCGGCGCCGAAACGCTGGGAACGTGGATGCAGCGAATGGTTTCGCTGCTCGAACAACACGCTGAGGGGCGCGAATTCGCTACGACCATCGTCGGTTGAAAGGCGCCCACCTCAGAAGGCGGCCGCTACAAATTGCTTTGCTAGCTGGAGACAGGTTCCGCGACGTGTTGTTCTTGGCCGGCGTTCACGCGGCGCTGAAAGAAGCCGCGGGCGGCTAGCAGTTCGGCGTTGAGTAACGCGGCGCCGGCAGCGCCACGCACCAGATTGTGGGAAAGTAAAGTTAGCTTGACGTCGAGAATGGGACACGGGCGAACGCGGCCTACGACCGCGGCCATACCATTGCCGGCATTGACGTCGCGCCGCGGTTGCGGACGCGTTTCGTCATCCAGCACGATCACTGGGTGGCGGATGGCGGACGGCAACGCGGCCAGCGCTGCATCAACCTCAAAATTGCTGAGCGCTTCGCGCACTTCGTTGAGCGAGGCGACTTTCTTCAGCGAGAGGCTGACGCACTCGAGGTGGCCTTCCACCACCGGCACGCGATTGCAATGCGCGCTAATGCCCACACCGGCGTCGATGAAGCGCTTGCCGTCCCACTTGCCCAGCAATTTCTGCGGCTCGCTTTCCATTTTTTCTTCTTCGCCACCGATAAAGGGAACTACGTTGCCCTGAATATCCATCGAGGCCACGCCGGGATAGCCTGCGCCAGAGATGGCCTGCATGGTGACCACGAAAATCTTCTCCAGGCCGAAGGCGTCCGCCAGCGGCTTTAGCACCAAAACCAGGCCAGCGGTAGAACAGTTGGGATTGGTGACGATGAAGCCGCTGCTGTACCCGCGATTCTTCTGCTGCAACGGGATGGCGTCGAGATGTGCGGCGTTGACTTCCGGAATCAGCAGCGGCACATCAGCGGCCATGCGGTGATTCTTGGAATTGCTGACCACTGGATAGCCTGCGCGCGCGAACTCCTCCTCCGCCTCGCCTGCTACTGAGGAGTCCAATGCGGAAAAAACGAAGTCGCAATCGAGCGAGGGCGCGAGCGTTTTTACGGTGAGATCGCGCGCAGCTTCGGGAATTGGCGCATCCAGGTGCCAACGGACGGCGTCGGCGTACCGCTTGGCGGCGGAGCGTTCGGAGGCGGCAACTTCCGTGAGTTCAAACCAAGGATGATTGGCCAGCAGGCTTACCAGGCGTTGGCCGACCAAGCCCGTGGCGCCGAGGACGCCCGCTTTGAATTTTTTGCCGTTGGCGGGAAGGGTGCGGAATTGCTGGCCACCTTCAGCGGTGTTGACGTTAGCGTTGGAGCTCTGGTTGGCGCTCATGCTTTACTCCCGTCTTTCGACGAAGAAGAAATGGCCGCGCGTGGGCCGATGCGCGTGCCGCGACCCGCGGGATTGAAGGTGTTGCGTACCCAGACGACCATTTCGGTTTCCGCCGCAAGGGGCAGCACCTTGGCATGCAAGACCTTTGCGCCGTTCTTGGCCAAGGCGTGGGCGTCGTCGTAACTCAATTCGTGCAGCAAGCTGGGCTTCCTGGTTTTCCCGCGGATTGGCGGTGAAGATGCCATCGACATCGGTCCAGATCACCAGTTCGTCGGCATCGACCACATGCGCGATGATAGCGCCGGAAAAATCGGAGCTGTTGCGGCCGAGCGTGGTAATGCGGCCATCCGGTGTGGCGCCGATAAATCCGGTGACCACCGGCACGATGCCATCCTGCAGCAGCGGCAGAAGTACATCGCGGCCGCGCTGGCGAGTTTCCAGCAAATCGGGCCGCGCATCGCGAAAGGTTTCGCAGGTGCGCACAAAGTCGGAAGAGGTTACCGGAACAGCGGCAATTTCGGATTTTTCCAGTGCGGCGGCGAAGAGGCGGGCACTCAAGCGTTCGCCGTAAGAGGCCAGGCGGTCGAGCAGTTCGGCCACTCCGGCGAACGAACGGGAATGGTTGTTTACATCGTGCAGGAGGTCAGAGCAGAGTGATTGCATTTCACGTCGCACGCGGAGATCGTCATCTTCATCGAGATGCAGATCGCGCAAGACTGCGAGATGCGTGTTGATGACGCCTTCGGCTTCCGCCTTAGCCGCGGCTACCTTGCCATTTTCCAGCGCGCTGCCAACCGCGAGTAAATGATCGGTGACGCCTTTCATCGCGGAAACAATGACCACCACACGGCTGGACTGTGCTGACGCGCGCACGATGTTCGCAGCGTGCAGCATGCGCTCGGAACCGAGAAGCGAAGAGCCGCCAAACTTTAAGGCCACGACTTCGGCAGATCCCACTTCGCCGGCCATATCGCGGGCTGCGACGTCGCCGGGATACGTGGTGCGCGCGGAGAGCGTAGAAAAACCGCCCGGCGGATAGTTCTCGGCTTTAGCTGGTTCGTTCAGTTCGTCTTCTTGTACGTTCTCGGAAGCCATCACTGCTCCTTGTTCGGGCCGCCAGGTTGAGCCGCGGGGAGCGCCTTCGGAGGTGGGCTGAAACGAAAAAACCCACCGCCTGGGTCGCTTCTGGCGGTGGGTTGGAAACTTTTTTAAGTCTCTAGTTTCTCCACGCACCGGAAGCGAAGGTAGTCGACGTAATGGTAATCGACGTAGTCATAGTGCTAATCGACATGGTCGAGGTCGACGATGGGGTGGTGCTTCGCTTAGTGGAGAGAGACATCATGCCAACAAAACGGTACCACACGAACAGGCCGGGTGAAAAGTTAAAATTGCGAGAGCCGGACGGACGCGTGTCGGAAGGGTACTGGCGCGGGAGTCCGACTTCGACAGAGTGACGGCTAAAGATTGCTGTGCGGATTGTAGTAGCGCCGCGCTAAGCCACACAAAACTGGACAGTTAGCTTGTGCGCGACTCTACCGCACCTCTCAACTGGCCTGTGCGTTCTAAGCCCATTCTCGATCCGAAGAGAGGTGTTGAGCCGACGGGGTTTACAGCTGGACTGGAGAAGCCAATTTCGGTCTCCTGGCACCCCACCCCCCTAGGGGTTTTTTGTAAGTGTTCATTCTAGAGACATTAAAGTCCTTTGTTTTGATAGAGTTTTGCAAGTGTTCATTCTGAACGGGTTACGGACCGTCTGTGTTTGCAATATGGTTACCTCCGGGCTATACGGATATTTTGAGCGCTTCGGAGGGTGACGGCCTTTGCGCGAAAAAAAACTGGGTTTGTTAAAAGGAATCGGACGGTCGGGCGTAGTTCTCTACAACGGTAAGTATATTTAAAGGTACTGCCTCTTGTCAAGGAAAATCGTTGGAGATGTTTAGGGTAGTAGGCCACGAACGAGGGTTCCGAAACGATACCGCAGCGGCTAAAGCCGGGTTCTTAGTGCTTCGTTGCGGCCCGGCTAAAGTCGGGCCATCCCGTTCTCGATGCTGGCGTTCTCGATGCAGGGGGTTGTCATGGACATGGGCAGAGTGCACACAGCCAGGATTGGCTGTGCCACGTGTTATTCACTGGGAGCGTCGAAGAGGAGGCTGGAGCAGGTCAGGCCGGATTCGGCTTTTTGGAGCTCGGAGATGTCGAGGGGGATAGTGGTGAAACCTTGGGCTTCTATGCGGGTTTTGGTATGCGGAAACGACGCGGGGAAAATTATCTGGTCGGCGATGGCCAGGGCGTTGGCGGCGTGGGGTTCGTTGGTGGCCACATCGATCCATTGATAGCCGGTGAAGCACGAGGTGTCAAACCAGGAGCGATTCGCAAGCAACGTATTCCGCCCCAGATGGGTAACCGCCGACTTCAGATGCAAGCACCCGGTAACCGGTACAGCGATCACATCGTAATCATAGGGCGCAAGTAATCCGCGAAGCTGTCGAATCCCTTCTTGATTGGTGCGGCGCGAAAGCCCGGCGTAAATCTTGCGCCCAACGCGAAGAACGTCACCGCCCTCCATAGTTCCGGGAAGAGTGATGTATGCGAGCGGACGATAAGGTTCGAGCGCACGGGCCAGAGACGCCGCCTCCAGCCGCCGCGCCGGGGTGCCGAGCGGTAGGATCACCGCAAGTTCATCCAGCACAATTGCGGGATCTTCAACGAACATGGAATCCGGCAGGTCGGCCTCCGCAGGCAAGGAGATGACGCGGGCGCCTAAGCTTCCTAGAAGCTCTTCGTAAGACCGGTGCTGTGCCTCCGCAATTTTGAGATCAATCGGATGCCGCGGGATAAAGGACAATTCGCAATTCGCAAGAGCCGGACTGACCGCGCGCGTGATGGCCGTGAGCATGGCGCGAAAAGTGTACACGAGAACTGTAGCGAGCCCGGAGGGCTGGTGGTCAGGAATTCGCGTGATAGCGAAGCGCTGCGTTGTCGGTGACGCTTCGCGGTATGTTTGCCTGAGGAAGAGCGCTGCGCTAAACTCCCTCTCCCATGCCGGACACTAGCTCCATTATTGGCCGTAACATCTCGCACTACAGCGTACTGGGAAAATTAGGCGGCGGCGGGATGGGCGTGGTGTATAAAGCCAAAGACACCCGCTTGGGCCGCAATGTTGCGCTGAAATTCTTGCCCGACGACATTTCGCAGGACCCCCAGGCCATCGAGCGCTTTCGGCGCGAAGCGCGCGCAGCGTCCTCGCTGAACCATCCAAATATTTGCACCATCTATGATATTGGAGAATTCGAAGGCCGGCCGTTTATCGCCATGGAGCTGCTGGAAGGCCAGACGCTCAAACACGGCATTTCCGGCAAAGCCACGGAGCTAGGCAAGCTTCTGGAGATCGGAATTCAGATCGCCAGCGGACTAGACGCGGCGCACTCCAAGGGCATCGTCCATCGAGACATCAAGCCCGCGAATATTTTCCTGGTGGAGCGGGGACAGGCAAAAATTCTGGATTTCGGGTTGGCGAAATTGACGCCCGTGGGGCAGCCGGCCGGTGAATCGGCGGGCGCCACCGCCGGCCGTACGCAAGCAAATGCGCTGGATGAAAATCAACTAACAAGTCCCGGAAGCTCGTTGGGCACGATCGCTTACATGTCCCCGGAGCAGGCGCGGGGAGAGGAGTTGGATGCGCGCTCGGATTTATTTTCCCTGGGCGTGGTGCTGTACGAAATGGCGACCGGTGCCGTGCCATTTGGCGGAGCGACCGCAGCGGTGATTTTCGACGGCATCCTGCATGATGTGCCGGTATCCGCGAAAGAACTGAATCCCGGGCTGCCGCTGGCGTTTGAAAATATTCTCGGCAAGGCGCTGGAGAAGGATCCCGATCTGCGATGCCAGACCGCTTCTGAATTGCGCGCGGACTTGAAACGCCTGAGCCGTGATATCGAATCGAACCGGCGGCCGGGCGCGGAGAAAAGCGCAACGGGTTCGGACCGCTACGTCCTGCGAAGAGCAAGCGCAAATCGGTGGCGGTACTGTACTTTGAAAACCAGAGTGGCGCGAAAGAGGACGAATACTTTCGCGACGGCATCACGGAAGACATCGTCACCGAGATTTCGAAAATCGCGCAACTGCAAATCTTTCCGCGTTCGGAAATGCTGGCATTCCGCGACAAGCAAGTGACGGCGCAACAGGTGGGACAACAACTTGGCGCGGCGTATGTGCTGGAAGGTTCCATTCGCCGCTCGGGTAACCGCGTGCGGATCACCGCGCAACTGGTGGAAGCTTCGACGCGACATTCGGTGTGGGCGGAGCGGTACGACCGCCAGCTGGAGGACGTTTTCGCCATTCAGGAGGAAATTGCCCGCAGCATCGCGCAAGCGTTGCGCATCACGCTAACGCCTCAGGAAGAAAAAACGATTGCGCGCAAGCCCACGGAAAATCCTCAGGCATACGACTTTTACCTGCGCGGACGAAACTACACGCGGCGCGAGAATTTCGATTACGGCCTGCAGATGTTCGAACAGGCCATTGAACTGGATCCGAATTTTGCCCTGGCGCACGGCGGCATCGCGCATATGTGCGGGCTTATCTTCGAGCTGCGAGATCAAAACGCCGAAATGGATCGAACGGGGACTGGCGGCATGTGACCGGGCAACGGCGCTGGCGCCCGATCTGCCGGAGAGTTCTGGTGGCGCGTGCGCGCATGTGTTACGCGCAGAAGAAATACGAGGAAGCCGCAATGCTGGCGTGGCGCGCCATCGAGCGAAAACCGGATTGTGAAGGCTCCTGGAATATTCTGGGGCGCGCGTATTTCGCGTCGGGCCGATTCGCGGAGGCCGCGCGATCTCACGGAACGGGCGCTGGAAGCCAACGGCGACGACTACAACACCTACGTTCCCTACCATCAGGCGTATGAACTGCTGGGCCGGAAAAAAGACGCCGAGGCGGTTCGGCTGCGCATGTGCAAAGTGCTTCGTCAACAACTGGAGCTAGTGCCGGAAGACGTGCGAGCGCGCATCCTGCTGGCATCGAATCTCGCGAACTCCAAACAAGACTCCGACGAGAGCATCCGACAATTGCAGACCGCCGTGGCGTTACGGCCCGGGGATCCGAATATTCTGTATAACGCGGCGTGCACCTACGGTATTTTGGGCAGAAAAACGGAATCGCTGGAGTCGCTGAAGAAGGCGGTAGCCGCCGGGTACGGTAACTTGAATTGGGCGGCCAAGGATTCCGATCTCGTCTGCCTTCATGACGTCCATGAGTTCAGAAAACTGGTTGGCTTGAGCGACGCTCCCGTCTAGCAGAAATCTTACATAACCGATAAATGGACGGTGGACCGGAATCAGCGTTCAAGTCTGCTCAAACAGCTTGGCAGGCTTGGGCGCGGGCGAGCAGGAAGTCGCGTTCGCGGGCGTTGCGCGTTAGCGATGCGGCGCGCGCGAACTCGGCTTGCGCTTCGGCGAAGCGGCCAAGCTTGAAGAGAAAATCGCCGCGCACGCTGGGTAGTAGGTGGTAGGACTTGAGAGAGGGCTCGTCGGCGAGCGCGTCGATGAGTGCAAGGCCGGCGGCAGGGCCGAAGGCCATGGCGACGGCGACGGCGCGATTTAGCTCGACGACGGGAGATGGCGTGAGCTGCGCGAGTTCGTCGTAAAGCGCGACGATGCGTCGCCAGTCTGTTTCCGCTGGCGTGTGCGCGCGCGCATGGCAGGCGGCGATGGCGGCCTGGAGCGTGTACGGTCCGCGCATGCCGGCCAGTTTTTCGGCACGCTCGAGCGCGGCCAGGCCGCGACGAATCAGGAGCTGATCCCAGCGCGCGCGATCTTGATCCAGCAACAGAATCGGCTCGCCCTGCGGTCCCACGCGGGCCCTTGAGCGCGAGGCCTGGATTTCCATCAGCGCGACGAGGCCGTGGACTTCCGGTTCGCTTGGAGCGAGCTCGGCCAAGATGCGGCCGAGGCGGAGAGCGTCTTCGCAGAGCGCGGGGCGCATCCAGTCGTCGCCAGCGGTGGCCGTGTAGCCCTCGTTGAAGACCAGATAAATCACCTCGAGCACCGACGACAGACGCGCGGCGAGTTCGGGTCCGCGAGGTACCTCAAATGGGACGTGCGCCTCGGCTAGAGTGCGCTTGGCGCGGACGATGCGCTGGGCGATGGTCGGCTCCGGGACGAGGAATGCGCGGGCGATTTCGTCGGTGGTGAGGCCGCCGAGCAAGCGCAGCGTGAGCGCGACGCGGCCTTCGGAGGAGAGCACCGGATGGCAGGCGATGAACATCAGACGCAGGAGGTCGTCGCCGATGTCATCGTCGATGGGCGCTTTCGAAATTCGGCCACGGCTACTCCTGCTGGGCCTCGAGCTCGCGGCCAAGCTCCTCGTGCTTGCGCTCGAGCAGCTTGCTGCGGCGCAGATGGTCGATGGCACGATGCTTGGCGGCGGCCATCAGCCAGGCGCCGGGATTGTCTGGGATGCCGGACGTCGGGCCACTGTTCGAGGGCGGCGACCAGCGCATCCTGCGCGAGTTCCTCGGCGAGGCCCACATCGCGCACCATGCGCGTGAGCCCGGCGATAATACGGGCCGACTCGATTCGCCAGACTGCGTCGATGGCGCGATGGGTATCGGTAGCCGTCACGGCTACCGATCACACCATCGTTGCCACCGTGCGCGCAAGGCTGCAAGGCTAGTGGCTGCGCGAGGCTATTTGCTCCTTGGGCAAGGCTTCTTCCGGGCTTCCGGACCAAGACTGGCGAACTTCGGTCTCGCCTTCCCATCCGGGCCAGTATTTCTTGTGAGTTCCATGAAACTTCGCGCGCGCTTCGATCGCCTCTTCCTTCGATTTCAATCTCAAAGATGGCGAAACCGCCGACGACTTCTTTGGCTTCGGTGAAAGGCCCGTCGATACGCGCGTGACCTGTCCGCGAGAAAGCCGCACGCGGGTGCTCTTCGCGGTCGGGGCCAGTCCGCCGCTGATAATCATCGCGCCGGATTTGGCCGCTTCTTCGATCAGTTTCGTCATCTCTTCCACGAATTCCTTGGGCGGAGGGCCCTGGTTTTCCGGATGTTTGACCATCATCATGAATCGCATCGTGGTATCTCCATTCTTGTTTAGTTTTGTGAGCAGCTTCGACGGCATCGACCGTAAACTTGCTCTACTTACGCGTCGAATGAAATACAGCAAAATCGACATGCCGCAACAAATTTTCTGCAAAATAATTTCACTGCGAAAAATCCGAGAGATCGAACGTAGAGCGGATTTCGACTTCGGCTCCGCCGTCAAAGGGGGCACGCTTGAGCCATTCCACGGCCTCTTCGATGGACTTCACCTGCCACAGCCAGTAGCCGCCGACCAGTTCCTTGGATTCACTGAAGGGACCGTCGATCACGGTGCGTTGCTGGCCAGAAAATTTGACGCGCTTGCCCTGTGAGCTGGGACGCAAGACATCGGCGCCGAGAAATACGCCAGCCGCCATCAGTTCCTGGTTGAACCTACCCATTTTGGCACGCTGTTCCTGGGTGGGCATGATGCCGGCCTCGGATTCTTTGCTGCCTTTGACGATAACCATCACTCGCATCAAAACTTCTCCTTTCGGCTTAGACGGCACCGCGGTGGCAAACGGTGCTGGCCGGCGAATCCCTTTCCTCTAACGCGTCGAACGAGGAAGCTCCAGATCGACAAGGTCTGTATTTATTTCCAAAACTATTGGTCGGAGCGGCGGACCCGGGTTCGAACTTACCGGCGAAGACGGCTCGCTAGCAATAGCGCCGCGACGACGATTAGCAGCAGCAACCACAGTGACGCCACCATCCGGACCAGGCCTTGCATGTATTGCTGGTGGTCGAAGAGGCAGGCCTGCAACGCTTGCGACACTGCTGCCAGGATGACGGATTCGACTAATGCGAGCGCTGGGTTCGCAGTCGTAGAGAGGGGGCAGTCTAACTGCGCCGCAGGGGCGCTCACGTTCACAAGAAAGATAAGAAGCGCGAATCCTACGATGCACGGGACCGTGCACGAAACTCCGTACGAAACTGCGCGGGGCGCCGCGTTTGGTTCGGGACTATGAGAGTTGGTGAGCTGACTGTTCATGTGCGCCTCCAAGGCGTTGTTTGTCCTCACCTATACGTCGCGCCGGAGGGGGTAAAATCGACAGTTTCTTGTGTTTTTTCTGACTCTTTCTTCTGATTTTCTTGGTAAGTGTGGGTGGTACACGCGTAATCGGCGAACTAGGCGCATGCGCGGAGGTCTGATAAACTTAGGTTTGCTCGACCGCACCTGACAAGGCCTTAGCACAGGCCATCTGAACAGGAGCCTGCAAGAGGCGCCTGACATTAAGGAGAACCGTCCGGGCTGCTGGTTGTTACGGCAGCTATTTTTGTATCTAGACGCTTACGCATATGAGCCAAGACATTCGAAACATTGCAATTATCGCGCACGTGGACCACGGTAAAACTACCTTGGTGGACGCCATGCTGCGGCAAAGTGGCATTTTTCGTGCCAATGAAGCGCTGGTAGAACGCGTGATGGACTCCAACGATTTGGAGCGCGAACGCGGCATTACGATTCTGGCGAAAAACACCGCGCTGTTTTTTCACGACACAAAGATCAACATCGTGGACACGCCAGGCCACAGTGATTTTGGCGGAGAAGTGGAACGCGCGCTGCGGATGGTGGACGGCGTGGTGGTACTGGTCGACGCCAGCGAAGGGCCGCTGCCGCAGACGCGTTACGTGCTGCAGAAGGCGCTGGCCGCGAAATTGCCTCCGGTGATTGTGCTGAACAAGATCGACCGCGTGGACGCGCGCGCGAAAGAAGTGCTGGACGAAATTTACGACCTGTTTATTGATTTGGACGCGACCGAGGATCAGCTGGATTTTCCCGTGGTGTACACCAATGCGCGGGATGGCGTGGCGTACAACAAATTGGGAGATGACTCGAAAGATTTGCTTCCACTTTTTGAAGCGATCGTGAAATCAATCCCGAAGCCGCCTGGCGACCCGGAAGGCGTGTTGCAGATTCAGGTGATGAATCTGGACTACAGCGAATTTTTGGGACGCATCGCGATTGGGCGCGTGTTTAATGGAACCCTGAAGCGTGGGCAAGAAGTCGGCATCAGCCGACTGGACGGCAAAATCACCACCACGAAGATCACGAAGCTGTATACGTTTCGCGGACTCGAACGCGACGAAGCGGAGAGCGTACCGGCAGGGGATTTGGTGGCAATTGCGGGCGTGGAGGGCATTCAGATCGGCGAGAGCTTGATCGATCTCGCGAATCCCATGCCGCTGGAGCCGCTGATCATTGATGAGCCCACGCTGGCGATGATCTTTACCGTGAACAGCAGCCCGCTTTCCGGCAAAGAAGGCAGTTACCTGACCTCGCGCGATCTGAGGGATCGCTTGCAACGTGAGCTGCTGACCAACGTTTCGATCCGCGTGGAAGATACGGATACGCCGGAATCGTTCCGCGTTTTAGGACGCGGCGAATTGCAACTGGCGATTTTGATCGAGACCATGCGGCGCGAAGGTTTTGAGCTGATGGTGGGCAAACCGGAAATCGTTACGCGCACGGAAAACGGCAAGAAGCTGGAGCCGCTGGAGCGGCTGGTGATCGACGTTCCGGAAAATTTCATCGGAATCATTATGGAGACGGTGGGCAGCCGGCGCGGGGAAATGCTGAAGATGAGCAACCACGGCTCTGGACGCGTACGGATGGATTTCAAGATTCCGTCGCGCGGATTGATTGGATTGCGCAGTCAACTGCTGACGGACACGCGAGGAACCGCGCTGATTCACTCGATTTTTGAGGGGTGGATGGATTATGGCGGAGAGATGGCGCTGCGTCCGACGGGTGCGCTGGTGGCGGATCGCAGCGGACCATCGACGGCGTTCGCGCTGTGGAACATTCAGGAGCGCGGCGAACTATTTATCGGCCCGGCGATTGACGTTTATGAAGGCATGATCGTGGGCGAAAATTCGCGCGAGCAGGACATGGACGTGAACGTCTGCAAGGAAAAGAAACAGACCAACATGCGATCTTCGAGCGCGGATGAGGCTATTCGTTTGATACCGCACCGCGAACTCAGTCTGGAGCAGGCTATCGAATTCATTGCCGACGATGAATTCGTGGAAATCACGCCGAAGTCCATTCGGCTGCGCAAGAAAGTTTTGCAAGCCAACCGCCGGCCGCGGCGCTGGCAGGAGATCCGCGCCAGCCAGGCGACGTAGGCGGTCCGGCGGCCGAAGCGCGCGCTAGTTACCCGTCGAAATCCTTAACTCACTGCGGACACTATAACCCCTCCTGCATCGCCGCCGAAAGTTTCGCTTGACTTTACTATGTCGCGTGACGATATAGTGTGTGGCGACAGAGTGGGCACCTTCCCCCTGGCGCGCCAGAAGGAAAATTCTCGGATGACCGCAAAATCGCAAAGCGTCGAACCCAATGCGCCTCTCACACCCGCGATGTTCCACGTATTGCTGGCGCTGGCGGGCGAGGATCTCCACGGTTACGCAATTCTGAAAGAAGTTGCGCTGCGCACCGGCGGAGAGGTGCAGCTGAGCACGGGAACGCTGTACGGGATTATCAAGCGGTTGCTGAATGACGGCTTGATCGTGGCGCAGCACCAGCGCCCCGCGGCGATCGATGACGACGAGCGCCGGCGCTATTACCGACTGACCGCGAAAGGTCGCGGCGTGGCGGCGGCCGAAGCCGAACGGCTGGAAAAAGTTGTGGCGCTGGCGCGTTCGCGGCGTTTGCTGAAAAGGGCGCAACCGGCATAGGCCGCGCTAGACGTGAGAGGTATTTATGAGTGACAACACACACCAACGCGCGACGCGACGCTTTCGCTTGCTGCTACGACTTCTGCCCGCCGAATTTCGCGGAGATTTCGGTCCAGAGATGGAGCAAGTTTTCGTAGAACAACGCGCCGAAGCGGATCGCCACGGAGACAAGATAGGCATGTGGCGACTATGGTGGGAAACCGCGAAGGGAATTTTTACCACTGCGCCGCGAGAACATCTCTCGATGCTGCGGCAGGATTCCGGTTTTGCGCTGCGCATGATGCGCAAGAATCTGGGCTTCACCATCGCGGCGATAATTGTGCTTGGCTTGGGCATCGGTGCGAACACCGCGATTTTCAGTGTGGTAGACGCAGTCCTGCTGAAGCCATTGCCTTACCAGCATGGCGAACGGCTGCTGACACTTAGCTCGCACACGGGCGACGGCGGGATTGGGCGCTTCTCCGTGCCCGAACTCAATGATTACCGGCGGCAAAATCGCAGCCTCGACAGCATCGTGGAATACCACAACATGCAGTTCATCCTGCTGGGCCGCAACGAACCAGAACACGTGGAAACCGGAGTGGTCTCCTGGAATTTCTTCGATGTCTTTGGAATAAAACCTCTGGTCGGAAGAATGTTCGAGCCCAGCGACGAGAAGCCCGGCGCGCCTGCGGTCTTGCTGCTCACCTTCGAATACTGGGAGCGCAGCTTTGGCGGCGACCCGACAGTAGTGGGCAAAACGTTTCACATGAACGACAAACTGCACACGGTGATCGGTGTGCTGCCGCCTTTTCCCCAGTACCCACAGCAAAACGATGTGTACATGCCGACGACGGCTTGCCCGTTTCGCTCGGATCCAGAGCTCATCGCCAATCGCCAGGGGCATATGCTGCGGCTCTTCGGACGGATGAAGACCGGCGTCAAGCCCTCGCAGGCGGAAGCCGATCTCTCCACGATTGCCGCCGCGATGCAAAATGATTTCCCGAACGATTACGCCCACGACGTCCGCGCGAGCGTCGAGGTGACGCCGCTGAAGGCAGAACTGACGCGCAGCGCCCGGCCCACCATGCTCTTTCTGCTGGCCGCAGCGGGGTTCGTACTGCTGATCGCCTGCGCCAACGTGGCCAACCTCAATTTGGCGCGGATGGTGCGCCGCGAACGCGAAATGGGTTTGCGCTCGGCCATGGGCGCGGGACGCGTGCGATTGTTCCGGCAGCTCCTGACGGAAAGCTCCCTGCTGGCGCTCGGCGGCGGATTGCTCGGTTTGCTCTTGGCATCAAGCGGTCTGCAATTGCTTACCACCTACGTCGCGCGATTCACGCCACGGGCCCACGAAGTTCACGTGGACACTCAGGTGCTGCTTTTTACCCTACTCGTTGCGGGTCTCGTTAGCATTCTGACCGGCACGGCACCGGCACTCGCTCGCCGAGAAAACCTGGCCGGCGCTTTGAAAGAAGGCGGGACACACGCAACGCTCGGCTCTTCTCGAAGCAAAATGCGCGGCGCGCTGATCGTCGCTCAAGTGGCGGTTTCGTTTCTGTTGTTGATCGGAGCCGGCCTGATGGTGCGCAGTCTGATCAACCTGCAGCGCGTGGATGCCGGTTTCAAGCCGGAAAATGTCTTGACGATGCAGATTAGCCTGGATTTCACCAAGTATATGTCCGACACCAGCATGCTCAACTTCTCTGATACGCTGCTGGAAAAGATCAAAGGCGTGCCGGAAGTGACGTCCGCCGCGATGGCCGGCGAATTCCCGCTGGACAAATCGCCGGTGTCGAATGGTCAATTCACCATTGAAGGGCAGCAAGGCAACACTGGCGACGCCAAACCAACCGCGGAATTCAATGCCGTGAGTCCCGAGTATTTCCGCACGTTGGGAATTCCCATGTTCAGCGGACGAATCTTCGACGAACGCGATCGCCCCGGGAAACCGCGTGTGGCCATCGTGACGCAGTCCGTAGCGCGCAATTATTTCCACGGCGACGACCCCGTCGGGCGCCGTATCACGCTGGACGGTGGGAAGAACTGGACGCAAATCGTGGGCGTCACCGGCGACGTACGCGAACGCACGCTGGATCAGGCACCCAAGAATTTCATTTACGTTCCTTACGCGCAGTACCCGCAAATGTCGCCGAGCCTGATTACCCGCACGCAAGGCGACCCGATGAACATTGCGCGCGCCACCGTGCAGCATTTGTACGAAGTCGATCCGAATCAGCCTGCCGGGCGAATTCAATCGCTGGAACAGGTACGGGCGGACTCCATTGCAGCGCCGCGCTTGACGGCAAACCTTCTTGGTTTGTTTGCGCTGCTGGCGCTGGCCATTGCGGCGGCGGGAATTGGCGGGGTCATGGCGCTGTCGGTCAGTCAGCGAACGCACGAAATCGGTGTGCGCATGGCAATCGGAGCGCGCCCCGTGGAAATTGTGCTGATGGTGCTGCGGCAAGGAATGGGATTAGTGCTCGCAGGTCTGGCGCTCGGCATGGCTGGAGCCTTTGCGCTTACGCATGCAATGAAGAGTTTGCTGTTTGGCGTGACACCGACGGATCCCGTCACGTTTGCGCTCGTGGCGGCCGTGCTGGTGACTGCTGCGTTCGTCGCTTGTTACCTGCCGGCCCGCCGCGCCTCGCAAGTGGATCCGTTGCTCGCACTCCGTACGGAATAGAATCCAACTCGTAAAACGTCGGCCCCGACATGGCGGAAGTCCTGTAGACTTATACTAGTCAGACCCAATAGGCCCATAAGGCCTTGTATCGCCGTTTCACACCGGAAACGCCGCGCGCCGCCGAGTATCCGGCGGCGGAAGCATGATATACACTGGTGTCATGAAGCGTGCCAAGCGCTGTAAAGATTGGACTTGCCCGGCCGTTTTAGATACTCTCCGGGATTCGCATTAACAAGACAGGGGAGCCTTTCGTGATCAGCTTAGAAGCAGGCAGCGCAAATGGAACGCATAGCACGATTGCCGCCACGGCAACCGCGCTGCCGCAAAATAAAATGACCCGCGCCGACATGAAGTATTACCTCGGCCGCGTGTTCGATATTCCGGAACGCCGCCTGGATGCCATGATGGCCATCGTAGACAACGCGCGCGTGAACGAACGCCACGCAATTTTTCCGATCGACTACACCATCGAGCCGCGGCCGCTTTCCAAAACCAACGACGAGTACATGCAGCACGCCATCAAGCTGGGTCGCGAGACCGCGGAAGAAGTGCTGCGCCGCGCGAAGATGACGCCGAAGGACATCGACCTTATCATCACGGTTTCCTGTACTGGCTTCATGATTCCCTCGCTAGACGCACACCTCATCGAATTGATGGGCTTTCGCTCGGATGTGCGACGCATGCCGTTCACGGAACTAGGATGCGCCGCGGGTGCCATGGCGGTTGCCCGGGCGGCGGATTATTTGAAAGCGTATCCAGGCGGAAACGTTCTGATCATCGCCGTGGAACTGCCCTCCCTTACCTTTCAGCGAAAGGATATTTCTCAGGCCAACCTGATCTCTTCGATTTTGTTTGGCGATGGCGCGGCTGCGGTAATTATCAGCGGCAAGTCCATGCCGGGTCCGAAAATTCTGGTGTCGGAGACCTATACTTTTCCCGATTCGCTCGGAGCGATGGGATTTGATTTGCGCGATTCCGGGTTCCACATCCTGCTGGACAAAGGCGTTCCCGAAATGATCGGGGCGAAAATTAAATGCCTGGTGGATGGCTTCCTGGGGCGCCAGGGACTCAAGCAGGAAGACATCAAGGGCTGGATCCTGCATCCCGGCGGCGCACGCCTGCTCGGCAACGTGGAAGAAGCTCTGGGCTTGAAGAAGTGCGAAACCACACCGTCCTGGGACGTGCTCGCCAGCGTCGGCAATCTTTCGAGCGCCACCATTCTGTTTATCTTGCAGGAGTGGCTGGAAACGCGTCCGCTTAAGCCGGGAGAGTACGCCATGATGGCGGCTTTTGGTCCGGGGTTCAGCGCGGAATTTATTCTTTTGCAATGGACATAAGCGTCATCGCGTTTTTGGCGTTGCTGGTGGCCGTCGCGGCGCTCCGGCTCGTGGAGTTGCGCATCTCTAAACAGCACCAGCGCGAAATGCTGGGGCGCGGCGCCGCGAAAGTCGATGAGCCCCGTTTTCGCTGGATGGTCGCGCTGCACACCTTGGTACTGATTGGCGCGGCCGTTGAAGTTGTATTTCTGCATCGTCCCTTCATTCCTATTCTTGCCGCGGTCATGTTCGCAATTTTTCTGGCCGCCAATGCGGTTCGCTGGTGGGTCATCCGCACGCTGGGCGAACACTGGAACGTGCAGGTGGTGGATTCAACGCGCCTGGGCGTGGTGACCTCGGGTCCCTTCCGCTTTGTCCGGCATCCCAACTACGCGGCGGTATTCGCGGAAATGATCGCGTTGCCGCTGATTCATACCGCATGGATTACCGCGCTGGTGGGCACAGTGGCGCACATCGTGGTGCTCAGCCAGCGGCTTTCCACGGAAGAGCGCGTGCTCTTCGCGAATCCCGACTACCGCGCCGCAATGTCCGGTAAGCCGCGCTTTTTACCTGGATTGTTCTAACTGGATTCGTGACAAAAATTGTAAACGGCTGAGAGACGGTATCGTAATGCGCCGAGCATTGACCGCCACGATTTCGTTGATTTTGTTTCTAACCATGGCCTACGGGGCCGCGACTAGCTCCGCATCGGTACCGAGAGAAGGTCCCGCGTTTGTCACCGATCCGGAATTGATGGACGGTTTTCGTCTTCTATACGAACAGAACTTTCCCGGAGCGCGTGCCAAGTTTACGGCCTGGTCTGCGAAACATCCTACCGAAGCGTTTGGCCAGGTTGCCCTGGCCGCGGGATATCTGTTCGACGAGTTCAACCGGCATGGCGTGCTGACCAGCGAATTTTTCATGGATGACGAAAAATTTTTGCACGGAATTCCGGGCGAACCCGACCCCGAACGGATGAAGGAATTTCACGCCGCCATCGACAAGGCCCGCGCCATGGCCACCGAGAAACTGCGAACCACTCCGGGTGATCCGAACGCGCTGTTTGCCTTGACCATGGCAGCCGGAATGGAATCCGACGACTTTAGCATCGTCGAAAAGAAACACATTGACGGACTGAGGCGTATGAAGGAAGCCAACGATTACGCCCAGCAGTTGCTGACCAACTATCCGGAAGTTATCGACGTTTACGTGGCACCCGGCTCGGCAAACTACATTATCGGCTGCCTGTCCGGCACCGCGCGGTTCCTCTTGTGGTTTGGCGGTATTGAAGGCGACAAGAAACTGGGCATGGAAGAAGTGGACAAGACCGCGACCGGCGGGCGCTATCTGAAAGGCTTCGCGCAGATTCTGCTGGCGCTTTCTGCACGTCGCGAAAAACAGAATGCCCGGGCGGAAGCTTTGCTCAAAACGTTGACGGAAGAATTTCCCGCCAGCCCGCTGTTTGCAGCGGAGTACGCCAAGGTGCAAGGGCGTCCGGTTCCGGCGCAGTTGACGCCCGCGGCGCACTAAATCAGAGAATCGTTTCGACGAGAAGTGGGCATTCGAAGATGGTTGCTTGTAAAATCGTCAGCGGCCAAACTCCGCGTTTGTTTCAATTGGCGAATTTGTTTCATCAGTTTGTTACGCCAGTTTTGTTCCGCGCGTTTGTCCGGAGGTGATTGGTGTTCGATAAAAATATGTTGCGGGGCCGCGCCATTTTTCTTACTGGCGGGGGCACGGGCTTAGGACGCTCGATGGCGCTGCATTTTGCGTCACTGGGAGCACGGGTATTTATCGCCGGACGCCGTGAAGAGCCGCTGAAACAAGTTTGCGAGGAAATTCAGAGCGCTGGCGGCGAAGCGGGATATGCCACTTGTGATGTGCGGGATTATGCAGCAGTCGAAGCCGCCGCCGACAAAGCCTATGAGAAGTTTGGTGCGATTGACACGCTGGTGAACAACGCCGCGGGTAATTTTATCGCGCGCACCGAGAAGCTTTCTGCCAACGCCTTCAACACGGTGATTGGCATCGTGCTGAATGGCTCGTTTCATTGCACGCAGGCGTTCGGCAAACGGTGGATCGCGGCGAAAAGCGGCGGAAATATTCTGAATATCGTTACCACCTATGCTTCGACAAATGCCGGCTCGGCGTTTGTGGTGCCTTCCGCTTGCGCGAAGGCGGGAGTGCTGGCCATGACCACTTCGCTGGCCGTTGAATGGGCGAAGTATCACATCCGGCTTAACGCCATTGCCCCAGGACCCTTTCCGACGGAAGGCGCGTGGTCGCGGCTAATGGCTTCAAAACAGTTTGAGGAGCACGCCAAGGAAAAAAATCCTATGAAGCGGTTTGGGCGGCATGAAGAGTTGACCAGCCTGGCGGTTTTTTTGATCAGCGACATGGCGGAGTACATCAACGGCGAGTGCGTGGTCATTGATGGCGCGCAATGGCTGCGCGGGGCCGGAGAATTTAACGATTTGCTGATGCTTCCTGATGCGGTCTGGGAGCAGATGGAAGCGTCGCGGCCGAAGAAATCCTGACGCATTCAACATTCTAAAGCCGGAATATCGCGTTGCGATTACTCGGGAAGCGCTTTCTTTCGCAACGCAATACGCAGTTTGATCACGCCGATGGACTTTCCTTCCGACTCGGCGTTTACCGTAACTTCCTGCAACTCTTTTTTGGCTGAGCCTTCCGGCGCCGTGGGCAATCCTATTTCAATGCGCGCAGCCGCGACTTGCCTGGGTCCGACAACTACGGTGTCCACGCCGCCTTGGATGGTCCAACCCGATGGCAAGACGGCGGAGAGCGTGATTTTCTGCGGCGTAGGAAGCGAATTCCGCAGCCACAGTGGAATCACCAGCGTAGTGCCGAATTGCAGAGCGATCTCCGGAGGCTCGGGATGCGGTAGTTGTTGCAAGCCGTGCGCACGGCGAAAGGCCTCGTAGAATCCCCAGGGTCCGGCAAGCTCCACAGTAACCGCAGACGACGGCGGCACAGCTCGCAGGCCGCTCTGGCGGAACAAACGGAATGGCATCCGGTTTGACACCCTCAAAAATATCTCCAGTCACCGAGCCACCAACCAAACTCTTCCCCAACACAAAATGCTGCGCCTCGCCCCATTCGGACGACACCTGCTTTTCGACCTCTGCATCGCTCATTTTACTGATCGAATCGATGTAGCCTTTCGCCTGCGTCTGATGCATCAGGAAAGAATTAAGCGCCATCCGCCAATAGGGCAAGCTCGTAGACTTCGACAAATCCTTCACGGAATATTTGGGACCAAGTCCAAGAAAAATATCCTCGCGATCGGCGTCGGGAAAGTAATAGATTTTTTGCGTTTGCCACGGACGCAAATTTTCGAGAAAGGTTTCGAGGCGCCGCGATGGACCGGCCACCTGTTCGGGAAATACCGTCGGATCGCCCGCCAGATCGAACGCTTCGGTAGCCAGAACTCCCGCAGCCTGGTGGTCGCCGTGATCTTCACCGACAAACGTGCCGGGCAGAAATGTCAAAATTACGGCAGGGCGGGTAAGCCGAACGAGTCGCACCAATTCCTGCAAGGATTCTCCGTGCCCCCAGTTGGCCAACGACTGCAAGACATTCTGTGAAGCGGTATCCTTCCCGCTAAGAAACCATACATTGGTAATTCCCAAGTAGGCGTTAGCACGGCGCGCCTCAATTTCTCGAATCTCGCCGAGCGCCGCAGCTTGTTCCGAGCCAGCTTCGTTTCCACCGCTGCTGCCATGTGTGGTGTAAACCACTGCGACGCGCTTGCCTTCGTCAATCGCGCGGGCCAGATACGGCGTGGCCGCGCCTTCATCATCCGGATGCGCCACCACCAGCAAAATATCTGCCTTGTAGCGTTCGTCGGCCTGCGGAAGTTGCCGAGGTTGCTGAGGTTGCTGAGCAGTCACGGCGGTCGCTAACAAAAGCAGTACAAGAAGTTTGGCAGCGCTCCTCATCGTCATCCCCGTAAATTGCGGAACAGCGAGTTTACACGCACCCGAAACGATGACGAAATCGCCCTCACGCGGTAGTAGTGCTGCCTTCTAAGAGCGGACTCTTTTCTATTGCAATAACAACCCAGGCCGGCTACCTCGCCTTGACCGGGCATCGCGTGGCCGTTAAGCTGGATTTTTCCTCTTTTAGGTGAAAACGTTCATGGAAACGATACACGTTACACTGCCGGATGGCAGCGTTAAGGATGTCCCGAAGGGGACTACGCCGCTGGAAATTGCCAATGAAATTTCGCCGCGGCTTGGCAGTGCCGCATTGGTGGCACGGGTATTTACCAAGGATGGGCCATTTGTGGGCGAGCCGGATTTTATTCTGGAAAGCGGCGCAAAAGAAGAGGGCGAGCTGATCGATCTGCGGCATCCGCTGGATCGCGACGTAAAGTTACAGATTTTGACGGAGAAAGATCCTGACTCGCTGTATGTATTCAGGCATTCCGCGGCACATTTGATGGCGGCGGCGGTGATGGAACTTTATCCCAACGTGAAATTGGGTATCGGACCGCCGGTGGAGAATGGATTTTTCTACGAATTTCTGCGCGAGCAGCCTTTTACCCCCGAGGATCTGGAAAAGATCGAAAAGAAGATGCACGACTTGTCTTCCGCGAATCTATCGAACGAGCGGAAGTTTATTCCCAAGCCGGAAGCGCTGGAGATGTACAAGAATTCCAACCAGCCATTTAAGTTTGAGCTGGTGGAAGAGAAGGCCAACGAGCTGCTGGTCTCTTTTTACACCACTGGGAAATTTATCGATTTTTGCCGCGGGCCGCATATCCCTTCGACGAAGAAAATTAACGCGTTCAAAATCATGAGTGTGGCCGGCGCTTACTGGAAGGGCCAGGAAGGCAATCCGCAGCTGCAGCGGATTTATGCCGCGGCTTTTTACAACCAGAAAGATCTCGACGAATACTTACATCGGTTGGAAGAAGCCAAGCGCCGCGATCACCGCAAACTCGGCGCGGAGCTGGATCTCTTCAGCATTCAGGAACAGGCCGGCCCGGGACTGATTTTCTGGCATCCCAAGGGCGGACTGATTCGCACGCTGGTGGAAAATTGGCTGCGCGAAGAGCTGCAGACGCGCGGCTACGACATGGTTTTTACACCACACATCATGCTGCAGGATTTGTGGAAGACCAGCGGCCACACCGGCTTTTATAAAGAGAGCATGTTCGGCACCATCGAGGTGGAAAAAGCCGACTACCAGTTGAAGCCCATGAATTGCCCTGGGCATATTTTGATTTATAAGTCGAAGCTGCGCAGCTATCGCGATTTGCCGGTGCGGCTGGCGGAACTGGGCACGGTATATCGCTACGAACGCAGCGGCGTGTTGCACGGCTTGCTGCGCGTGCGCGGATTTACGCAAGATGACGCGCACATTTTCTGCACACCCTCGCAAATCGAATCGGAAGTGGAAGGGTGCGTGGATTTTGCGTTTGCGGTGATGAAGAATTTCGGCTTCGAGAAATTCGAGGTGGAGCTGTCCGATTGGGATGCGACGCATCCGGAAAACTATGCGGGCAAACCGGAAGATTGGCAGCGCGCCACCGCAGCGCTGGCCAACACCATGGACCGCATGAATATTCCGTACAAAAAGATTGAAGGCGAAGCGGCATTTTACGGACCAAAAATCGATATTAAATTGATCGATGCGATCGGCCGGTCGTGGCAGTTGGGCACCGTGCAGTTCGATTTCAATCTGCCCGCGCGCTTCAAGCTGGAATATGTGGCAGATGATGGCGCGCGGCATCAGCCGCTGATGGTGCATCGCGCGCTGCTTGGTTCCGTGGAACGCTTTTTCGGAATCTTGATTGAACATTACGCTGGTGCGTTTCCGCTGTGGCTGGCGCCGGTGCAGGTGGAAATCTGTCCCGTAAGCGAAAAAGTGATCGACTACGCGCATCAGATTACGGATCAGATGAAGAAGGAAGGCATTCGCGTCCACCTGGACGATCGCAACGAAAAATTGCCGGCGAAAATTCGCGACGCGCAGATGCAGAAAGTTCCTTACATGCTGGTGGTCGGCGCGAAGGAAGCCGAAGCGGGAACGGTTTCTGTGCGGCATCGCACCAAAGGCGACCTGGGGCCGAAGCCGGTCGCCGATGTGATTGCGTCGTTGCACGAAGAAGTTCGCAACCGTACGCACGCGTAGCTCGGCTTCGTTTCGTCCTCAACCGAGTTGTTCACAACACCGAGATATTTCATGGCGACAGTCGCAGCAGCACGCGTGGTTCTGGATGAGGCGATATTGGCGCGCGCGGTTGCGGAGCTTGCTTCGAAGGACGAGGATTTAGCGCGTGTGGTGAAGCTTTATGGCGCTCCGCCGCTGTGGGTGCGCGAACCGGGCTTTCCTACATTGCTGTACATCATTCTTGAACAGCAGGTTTCGCTGGCGTCCGCGCGGGCGTTGTACCAACGTGTGTTGCAAACCGTTAAACCACTTACGCCGGGGCGTTTTCTGAAGCTGAGTGAAACGCGATTGCGCGAACTGGGATTCAGCCGGCAAAAGAGTCTATACACGCGATTGCTTGCCGAAGCGCTGCAGAAGCGCCAGTTGGCTCTGCATAAGTTGCATGAACTTGAAGATCATCACGCGCGCGAACAGTTGACGGGACTTAAGGGAATCGGCATCTGGACAGCAGATATTTATTTAATGAGCGCGCTGCGCCGGCCGGATATTTGGCCGACTGGCGATCTGGCTCTGGCGATCGCGGTACAAGAAGTAAAGAAGCTGCGCAAACGTCCTTCGCCCGAAAGGCTTGAGCATCTGTCCAGACCGTGGCGTCCCTGGCGGGCGGTGGCAGCGCGCATTTTCTGGCACGCGTATTTGAGCAAGCGCGGACAAACAACAGCCACGATCAGTCTATAAAAAGAAGGAACAGTCGCTGCTCCACCAGCGAATGAACGCGATTTTACTGTTCGCCATGTATTCCGCGTGATACTTTCCGGCGTATGTCCCCCACTGGCCCAACCCCACAATTCAGCACCGCCGAGTACGGCTCGACGGGAGATATCTGCAAATCCTGTAAGCAGCCGATCGCTGGAAATTACTATCGCATTAATGGATTGCTGGCGTGCGAGCGTTGCGCGGAGCAAGTGCGGCAACAGTCGCCACGGGACACGCATGCGGCGTACGTTCGCGCCATTACTTTGGGAGTCGGCGCGGCGATTCTGGGTTTTATCTTGTTCGCCGGGTTTGTGATTATCACGGGAATTTCTCTCGGCTATATTTCGCTCGCGGTGGGCTTTCTGGTCGGGAAAGCGATGAAGCTGGGTTCGAGCGGTATGGGAGGGCGACGGTATCAGATTGCGGCGGCGGCGCTTACTTACGCGGCGGTCTCCATGGCCGCGATTCCTATTTATATTCACTACGCGAACAAAGCGAGGGTGGAGCACGTATCGCAGGCGCAGCCAGACACAGCCGGCTCAAAAGCTCCGCAGCATTCCGATGATGAGCAGTCGGAAATCGTCGATAATCCGCCGCTGGACCAGCAGAATTTTCCGCAAGCCAAGCCGAAAATGAACTATCTGGCGGCTCTGGGCACGCTCGCGATCGTGGGGCTGGCTTCGCCGTTTCTTGAATTGCAGCAGAGCCCGCTGAACGGCCTCATCGGGCTGGTCATCCTAGCAGTGGGGATACGCATTGCGTGGCAGCTTACGGCGGGGCCGAAGCTGGAGATTCTGGGGCCGTTCTCGGATAAGCCTGGCGGCGCTTTGCCATCGGCAGCAACCTAGGGCATGCTTCGTATCTGTGAGTTCCAACCCCTTCCCAATTGAACCGCTGCGAAATTGCCATGATTGCGGCGCGCCTTTGGCGCTTGGCGCGGTGGTCTGCCCGCAGTGCCACGCGCTGGTGCACAGCGAAGAGCTGGTGCGAATTACCGGAAGCGCCAAGGCGCTGGAAGAGCAAGGCGATCTGGTAAAAGCGCGCGAGGTGTGGCTGGCAGCGCTGCCGCTGTTGCCGCCGGATTCAACACAAGCCGAATGGATCCGCGGCCATGTGTACAAGCTGGAAATTTGGGCAAAGAACGCTCCACCTCCCGCGCCGAAGTACTTGTGGGCCAAGCGGCTCGGGCCGCTGGCGCCGATCGCGATCCTTTTGGCGAAGAGCCAGGCGCTGCTGTTGACGCTTTTCAAACTGAAATTTCTGTTCAGTTTGGTGGCGTTCATGGCGATTTACTGGCAACTCTTCGGAGCAAAGTTTGGCATTGGTTTTGTGCTGCTGATCCTGGTGCACGAGATGGGGCACTACATCGACATTCGTCGCCGCGGATTGCCAGCGGATATGCCGGTGTTTCTGCCGGGACTGGGCGCGTACGTGCGCTGGCAAGCGCTGGGGGTGACGCGGCAGACGCGGGCAGAGGTTAGCTTGGCCGGACCTCTCGCGGGACTGATTGGTGCGATTTTCTGCGCCGCGATGTGGTGGTACACCGGCAGCGGCATCTGGGCGGCGTTGGCACGCTCGAGCGCCTGGCTGAACATCCTGAACCTGACACCGGTGTGGATATTTGATGGCGGGCAGGCGGCGAACGCCCTCAGCAGGGCCGAACGAGTTCTGGTGCTGGTAGCTTGTCTGGCGATCGGCGCGTACGTTCAGGAATGGCTGTTCGTGGTTGTTGCGGCCGGTATCGTCTACCGGCTGTTCACGCAGGATTTGCCACCGATGGGAAGTCCGCGCATCGCGGGTTATTTTGTCGGAGTGATGGCGGCGCTGGCGCTGGTGGCGCATCTTATGCCAGGCAAAGGATTTGCGACGCAATAACGGTGTTTGCAGGCTCACGTCGTGTTTGGTCGTATTTTCCGCGTCGAGTGGGGGGACCCCCTAGGGGTTTTTTGTAAGTGTTCATTCTAAATAACTTCAAGTCCTTTGTTTTGATACGGTTTTGCAAGGGCATTAATATAGATGACTAACCATGGGAATGCAAGTACTCTGTGGAAGCCGTGACAGAGTAATGGTACAGTGTCGCGCAAGGTACGCCTATGCACGTTCGGTGCGCTAATTACTCTGGATTTTTATTTCTCTTAGCTCGTCCCGAATCTCTTCTAACCGACCGTCTTCCAGTTCTTTCAGTAATTTTGCTGACTGTTCTTCGGAGGCCGTGGTGTTGGCGTTCACCAAATAAGCCACGTTTCTCAGTTCAATCACGCATTGACGCAGGGAAAACAGGATTAGCAAGAGCAATGCAATCGAGATGACAATCCAAATGTCCATCATTCTCCACCACCCAAACTGCTAAGATTTCGGACCATGCAGGGAACGGCCAGCCCGGCAACAAAGGTTCTTAGGGCGAAGGTACACTTCGACGCGCTCGAAGAGGAGATTCGCAGATTCAACGAATCTCAGCCTTATCAATTGCTCTGTTACGACGATTTCCAAACTAGCCAGTACGTCGTAGAACTTGCGGTTCAATATCCCCGAAATATGGCCGATTGGTCCAATTCTCGGAGATTTCGTTAGCTGTCTCCGCTCGGCGCTGGACCATCTCGTGTACGGCCTTGTCGTGATGTACGGCGGGACTCCCACGTTGCAAAAGCCAGGATTTCCCATCATCCCTATTTTCATCCAAGGCGACAGCCTTGCCAAACTCAACCAAGCCACAGCGGGATTGCCCGCTGATGCGGTCACAATCATCGAATCTCTTCAGCCGTATAATGCAGGGAGTTCCTTCAAGCTCAGCCATCTTTACCGCTTGCATACACTCTGGAACATCGACAAGCACCGACACATTCCGCTGCACTCCGGCGGATTGGAATTGAATTTCCCTCGCCTGGATATGGGCATCCCTCACATCGAGGAAACGAGAGATGATTGCTCCATAATGCGATTTCCGCTCGTTCGCAAGCCAGACGTGCATCTCGATCCACACACAGTGACCACTATCGTTCAGTTCGGGAGCAACGAAGTCGGACTGATGCTTTCCACTACAGACCTGCTCGAAATGTACAAGTTTATCGGAGAGAATGTAATCCCACGATTCGCACGCTTCTACAAATAGACGGAAGTAACTCGGAAATTGTTCTAGGCTATCGAAGCACACCACGGTATAGTCCCTTCTAGAGGGACTTCTAACTGTGGCGGTTCACCAGAAACCTTCGTCCAAGAACGCAGCTGGCGAATACGCTACTTTTGAGAACGCCCTAAAAAAAATCTTGTCGGTGTCACACTCTGAAATAAAATCTAAGATTCACATTCAAAAGCGGAAGAAGAAATCCTCCGCTTTCCGCGCGGCAGACGCCTAGCGTCAATTGCTCGCACCGGAACCCACCTTGCCGGTCACCTCTTCGTAAGTGAGCCGCTTTCCCGCAATCTGCGATAAAGCTTGTGTAAATCTGTCGCCATCGTTCACCGGATTCTCTTTAGTCGCCGCGATTGTTGTAGCGGTAGACCTGTTCGTCCAAGATAACGGAAAAGGTGGAACGGTTCGACTGAAATGTAGGTGCCTTTCAGTTGGCGCTTAAGTCAGGACCAGAAATTTTCTAGTCCGTTGGTGTGCACGCTTGCCGCTGACGTATCGCTCCGCATGGTCAATCACTTCGTGCGCAAAACCGTTGTGCCGCAATCCCATGTAGGACATGAGCGCATCGGTGTAGATCGCGCTTTCCGCTTTGACGTGTGCGCGAATCTGGCTTTGCACTTCATGCTTCTTGCGGTTCGGAACCATCATTGCGCGAACCTCGCCCGCCACGTTCGAGAATGCCCATGACCGCTGTTTTGTCCTTCACTCCGCGCTCGGTGATCATCCGCTGCGGCGCTTCAGGATGCATGAAGCGGGCCGCGCCACCAATGAAGGTTTCGTCCACTTCAATTTCTTTTCCCTCGCCACCCATCTTGTCCATGTGGCCGTTGTGGAGTGCCAAGCCGGAGACGTTGCAGGACGAACCACGCGGACTTCTGAGTGATACCGAGATCGCGGCCAATCTCATACGAGGAGACGCCGTTCTTGCAGTTTACGAGCAGCCACAGCGCGATAAGCCACTTGTCTAGGCCAATGGCGGAATCCTCAAAAATCGTTCCCACTTTGACGGAGAATTGCTTCTTGCAGGACTTGCACTTCCAGCGCTTCTGAGTCGCGAGATAGTAGTGCTCGCCGTGACCGCACTTCGGGCAGACCGGGCCGTTCGGCCAGCGCAGAGACGCCACGGTATCGATGCAGACCTGCTCATCTGCGAAGTATTTGATGGCTTGCTGGAGTGTTTTCGGCTTGTCCATGACGGCCTCTCTAGGTCAAACTGTACCCTGAGACGCCGTGGTTAGTCAAGTATATTATTGCCTTTGCAAGTGTTCATTCTAGGGACTTTAGAAGTCGTTGGTGTTTTACATTTGGTTACTAGCCTTTGGCGGTCTGCCGCACCGAAAGCCACCAGATCGCGAATCACCGTACCGGTCACAAACGAGAGATGTTGGGATTTGATCCTTCGGAAGGCAGGCGCACTTCTCTATCTGCCTAGAGTAACAAATCATCACGTACCTTGTCAAGACATTTTGGGGCAAGCTGATCATGGCCGCGACTTCGGCTGGGGCGCTGGCCGGCTCGGGCGTCAGTTTCCGGTTAGCGCTGTCGGCTCAAGCGGCGTTCATGCAGGCACTAGCCGATTAGGTGGTGATAATCCCTGTTCTCGACACTTATTCCAACGTCGATCAAAGTTCGCTTTAACGCCTAGTGAGTCAAATTAGCGGACAACTCCACCTTCGTCCCGAGCCCCGAATACAAATAGTTTTCCCCATACGCCTTCTTCAATCGCGCAAACGCCGGCTCACCTGTGCAATGTCCCGGCGCAAGCCTTTGCACCTTCCACTTCGTCTTTAAATTCTCCACCAAGGCATCGATTTCTTCCGTCGGCGTCGTCACCAGGTGCAATCCCCCAAAGACAATCTCCGTCCTCGGATCCACCGCGCTTGCCGCTTCCAAAATCGTTTCAATCCCCGCGTGCGAGCACCCGTCTACCAGCAGCAATCCATTCGGTCTTTTGATCGCCAGCGTCAATTCCGGCAGCTCCAGCGTTCCCTTCTTCTGCGAAACTGTTCGCACCAAGAAAATCCCCGACGCTACTTCCGTCATTTCATTCACCAACACAAAATTTCCCTTGTCATACAGTTTGCCCCATGCGAAATCTTCCGGCTCCGTTCCCCCGTAATACCGCATCTTCGTCGGCAAACTCTCATCCGCCCGCAAAAACGTCTTCGGAAGCGGTGCTCCCCCAAATCCATTCCCTCCGTCCGCGGGCACATATACCTTAACGTTTGGATTCACACTCAGCACATATCTCAACCCGGTCGCATGGTCTGCGTGCCGGTGTGAGATCACCACAAAATCCAGTTTCGTCAGGTCTACGCCCAGCGCCTTGACGTTATGTTCGAAAATCGTGGCATTATTCCCCGTATCGAACAAAATCAGTTTTCCATCGTGCTCTACCAAAGCGGAAAATCCCCAATCCTTCGTCAGCTCCTTCGATTCTCCGAACGCATCATAGAGAATCGTCACCTTATCCTGTGCCCGGCAGGGAACTGCCGCCACGCACACCAGCGCAAACGCCAAAATCCGCAAAATGTGGATTCGCAAAGAACACCTCCAACCGGAATTTCCGATTTAGCCCTCTGGTTCGCGCATCATAATGCTTTTCCTGTTTTGGACACAACGCATTGGCTGCCAGAGCAGGCCCCGACGTGATCAGTGGACGATTCGTCCGGTAATCGGAAACTGACCCACTACCCCTTTTTTGCTGCTTGCTGCCGGGACGTAACGGCGTGCTATACTTTGAAGCCCGTCCCCGGTGATTTTCTCCACTGTGGATGTGGGTGTGGTCAATTCGGGCCAACTCCGTGAAGTGGGTGGGCGGGCGCCTTAATGTCGGCGTTCTTAGTCAAAAAGGGGGAGTTATCGCTGAACGGAATTTTCGACAGGCCGACCGTATTCGTATCAATGAGCGAATTCGGGCGCGCGAGGTCAGAGTTATCGATGAAGAGGGCGGCCAGCTTGGGGTGATGCAGCCGTTCGAAGCAATTCGCATGGCCAAGGAAAAGGGTCTGGATCTGGTGGAAATTTCGCCGACCGCCGATCCGCCGGTTTGCAAAATCACGGATTACGGCAAGTATCTTTATCAGGCGAATAAAAAAGCTCACGAACAGCGCAAGAGCAGCCGCGGATCGCAGCTGAAAGAGGTTAAGTTCCGGCCGAACACGGCGGAACATGACTATCAGGTTCGCAAGAACCAGATCATGCGTTTTCTGGGAGAAGGCCACAAAGTGCGCGCGATGATTTTCCATCGCGGACGCGAAATGGCGCACCAGGAAGTGGGCCGGGCGAAGATGTCGCGCCTGCTGGGCGAGATTGGCGAGAGTTGCTTGATTGAAACGCCGGCGCGCATGGAAGGCAATGTGTTGGTTGCGTTGCTGGCGCCGAAAAAGGGCGCGGGTGCGGTGAAGCCGGTGGGACAGACGGCTGGCAGCGCGAGTCACGCTTCGTAATTGAAAATAATATTGGCGGCCGACGGTTAGCGGTTGGTGGCCGGTTCAGGCGGAAAAGCGGCGTCAAGCCGCCGCACTCCAAAATAGACGAGAGGAAGCAACGGAATGCCACGGAATTCTACGAATCCCAAGAAGAAACTGAAGACGCACCGCGGAGCGCGAAAGCGTTTTAAGATTACCGCGACAGGAAAAATCAAGCGGATGCACTCCGGCAAGCGGCATTTGCTGGGGACGAAGAAGCCCGGGCGCATGCGCAAGCTGAAGAAGTTGACGCTCGTGAGCAAGTCCGACGTGCGGACGTTGCGCCAGATGATGCCGTACGGATGAGAATTTTTTGGTGAAGAGTTTCGTCGCAAGCGCGTGATTTGATCCCAGGCTTCGGCCGAGGACGACGCGCGGTTTCGAAGGAAAGGCGGGGCGCAAGCCCTGCAACATTGTTCCAGCCAGTTTGAATTAAAATTCAACCACGGCGGAACGATGATCGAGCCAGGCAGCGCTTCACGGGTGCCTGCCGGCCGATTCGCCGCACATAAGAATGCCCGCAGAAATGCCGGGCGCTTCGCGGTGGCAGTACACCTGAGACAAACCCGTTGCAGCACATACCTCTTTTGGTGTGTGCGCGCATCCTGTTTGTCTCTATCTAAAAGGAGAAACCCCTATGGCTCGCGTAAAACGCGGCACTAAGCGCCGTGCAAAGCGCAAAAAGTATTTAAAGCGCACAAAAGGCTTTTTTCTAACCAAGAGCAAGCTGTACCAATCGGCTCAGGAAGCGGCGAATCGCGCGGATCGTTATGCGTTCCGCGACCGCCGCGTGAAAAAGCGGCAGTATCGGCGGCTGTGGATTCAGCGTGTTGGTGCAGCGGCCCGGTTGAATGGGTTGACGTACGGTCAGCTGATTCACGGATTGAAGGCGGCTGGCGTGACACTGGATCGCAAGGTTCTGGCGGACATCGCGGTGAAGGATGCGGCGGGATTTGCGTTGCTGGCGGAAACGGCGCGGGCGGCAGCGCCACCGGTGAAGAAGGCGAAGAAGACCGCGGCGTAGTTGTTGTTACGGAACCGAGTCGCTGCGGTTTAAGAAAGGCGACCGCCTACGAAGGCGGCCGCTACGACGTCGGAGGCTCCGCATCGGGGCCTTCGATTTGTTTTTTATTTCTTTATGAATTTGAATTCTATCGAGAACAATATTTCCACGAAGCTGGCCGAGCTTGGCGTTGCGGACGCGTCGAAGCTCGCGCCGCTGTTCGCGGAGGTGCGCGCCTGCTTCGACGCGGAAGTTTCCGTGGCATCGGATGAAGTCTCGTGGAAGTTGTTTCGTGATGCGTGGCTGGGACGCAAGTCTGGCGTGCTGGCGCTGATCACGGACAATTGGCTGAAGCCGGCGTCGCCGGAGTTGAAGCGCGTGGTAGGCGCGGAGCTGAACGAACTGCGCGGGCACGTGGAAGCGAAAATCGAAGAGCGGCGCCTGGCGATTGCGGCGGGAGCGGAACAGTCTGCCGCAGGGCGTGATGCGGTGGACCTTTCACTGCCTGGCGTGGTGCGGCCGATTGGCTCGCGGCATTTGATCCGCCAGGTGTTTCAGGAAATTGAAGATATTTTTGTGTCCATCGGATTTTCCGTCGTGGAAGGTCCGGAGATTGAAACGCCTTATTACAATTTTGAGGCGCTGAATATTCCGGAGCACCATCCGGTGCGCGACGATATGGACACGTTTTATCTGGAGTTGCCGAAGGGCGCAGCTTCACCCTTGCTGCTGCGCACGCATACTTCGCCGGTGCAGATTCGCACGATGGAAAAAACGCAGCCTCCGGTGCGTGTGATTGTGCCGGGCAAGGTATACCGGCGCGACAATCCGGACGCCACGCATTCATTCATGTTCCACCAAATTGAAGGTCTGGCGGTGGACACGGACATTACGTTTTGCGATTTCACCGGCACGATCGATTATTTTGTGAAGCAATTTTTCGGTGCGGGTGTGAAGACGCGTTTTCGACCCAGCTATTTTCCCTTTACCGAGCCCAGCGTTGAGTTTGACGCGTCGTGCCCGTTCTGCGGCGGAAGCGGAACGGCGGCGAGCGGCGGCATTTGCAGCAAATGCAAAGGGGCGGGCTGGATCGAGCTATTCGGCGCGGGCATGGTGGATCCGGCGGTGTATGGTTTCGTGAATTACGACGCGAAAAAGGTGAGTGGCTTCGCGTTTGGCATCGGCATCGACCGACTGGCCATGCTGAAGTACGGGATCGATGACATTCAGGTATTGTTTCAGAACGATGTGCGCTTCTTGCGGCAATTTCCGTGAGCGAAGCGCTGACGACCATGACTTTTTCGGACTCCAAGGAGCGGTTTTCCAACCGCGTCGATGACTACGTGCGCTACCGGCCGGGATATCCGGCAGCGCTGCTGGATTTGCTGCGCGACGAGTGCGGACTGCGCGCGGAGGAGTCCTGCGTCGTCGCGGATATTGGATCGGGAACCGGATTGCTGACGGAAATGTTTTTGAAACAGGGAAACCGCGTGTTCGGCGTGGAACCGAATCAAGAGATGCGTGTGGCGGGAGAAGAATACCTGCGAGCGTATGCGAACTTCGTCAGCGTCGCTGGTGCGGCGGAAGCTACGACGCTGCCGGATGCCAGCGTAAATTTCGTGACCGCGGGCCAGGCGTTTCACTGGTTCGATCCGGTAGCTACGCGCCGGGAATTTTTGCGGATTCTGAAACCCCATGGCTGGCTGGTGGTGCTATGGAATCACCGGCGCATGGATACGCCTTTCGCGCGCGATTACGAGGCCATGCTGGAACATTACGGAACGGATTATCTGCGCGTACGCGCGGCCTATCCCGAAGCGTGCAACGTGAAAGATTTCTTCGGGGCGGGTCACTGTATGGAACGCGTGCTCAGCTACAGTCAACTGTTCGGCTGGGATGGGCTTGCCGGGCGTCTGCACAGCAGTTCGTATGCACCGACGGAGGGCCAGGCAAATTACGCGCCGATGATGGCGGAGCTTAAGCGCATTTTCGACGCGCACCAGGAGAGTGGCCGCCTGGGAATGGAATATGAAACGAGAATTTATTTTGGGCAGTTGAAGAGCGCCGAGAACAACGCATGAAAGTCGTCTATGAATGGCTGAAGGAATTCGTGGATGTGCTGGTTTCCGCGGACGAGCTGGCCTCGCGGCTGGCGCTGACGGGCACGAATATCGGCGGGGTGGAGAACGGTCCGCACGGCGCGGTGATTGATGCCGAAGTGACTTCGAATCGTCCGGATTGTTTGGGGCATCTCGGAATTGCGCGGGAAGTCTCGGCGATTTACAAAACGCCGCTGAAGAAATTGGCGTCCAGCGCTGGAAAAGCGGAGACGCAACGTGCAGCGGACGCACCTCAGCAAATACGCGTGGAGATTACGGCGCCAGAACTTTGCGGGCGATTCACGGCGCGGGTGATTCGTGGCGTGAAGATCGCGCCTTCTCCGCAGTGGCTGAAGGACCGGCTGGAAGCTTGCGGCGTGGCCAGCATCAACAACGTGGTGGAT
Organism: uncultured Acidobacteriota bacterium; assembly: GCA_963798585.1. GTDB lineage: Bacteria > Acidobacteriota > Terriglobia > Acidiferrales > UBA7541 > Acidiferrum. The sequence goes on along the minus strand of CAWCTJ010000006.1, from coordinate 280,350 downwards.
GTGTCGAACTACGTGATGCTGGAACTGGGGCACCCGCTGCACGCGTTTGACTACGACAAAATTCGTGAGCAGCGCATCGTGGTGCGGCGAGCTCGCGCGGCAGAAAAAACGCGCACGCTGGACGGCGTGGAGCGCGTTCTCGATTCGAGTATCGCGGTGGTGTGCGATGGCGATGGCTCGCGCGTGGTGGGCATCGGCGGAATTATGGGCGGCGCGGATACGGAGATTTCTTTCGCGACAAAGAATGTGCTGATCGAGTGCGCGTGGTTCGATCCCATTGCGATCCGGCGCGCGGCGCGGACGCTTAAATTGCACACGGAAGCTTCGACACGGTTTGGACGCGGCGCGGATCCAGAAATGGCGGATATGGCGTCACGGCGCAGCGCGGAATTAATTTTGCAGCTGGCGGGCGGCGCATTGCAGAGTGATGCGGTGGACGAATATCCCGGCAAACGGGCGGCAAAAAAAATCCGGGTGACCCGCACGGAATTTCTGCGCGTGATGGGCGCTGACGTTTCCGACAAGGAATTGGAAGCCACGCTGGGTTCGCTCGGTTTTGCTCCCGTGCGGGTCGACGACCATCGCGGCGCTTCCGGATCGCTGCTGGCAACTTGGGAATGCACGCAGCCCTCCTGGCGCGCGGATGTGGAGCGCGAGATTGATCTGATCGAAGAGATCGCACGCATCCATGGCCTGGACAAATTTCCGCCGCGCCTGCCCGCGGCGCGGACTGGTGCCGCGCGGCTGCCGCATTTCGAGGCCGAAGCGCGCCTGCGCGAACGGCTGATTGGGCTTGGCTATCAGGAAATACTCACCATTCCGCACGTCGCGGAGGAACGCGATGAGTTGTTTCGCCCGGATGGCGTAGCTCCTGCGCGGCTCGCGAATCCGCTGTCGGAAGAGGCGGGCGTGCTGCGCTCCACGGGACTGGTCAGCATGGCGGGCGCTTTGGAGTGGAATCTGAACCACAGCCAGCGCAATGCGCGACTGTTTGAAATCGCCCGGCACTATCGGCTTGCGGGAAAGGAGTCTGTCGAAACTCGTGTTTTGACACTCGGAGCTACGGGCGCAGCACGCGAGCAGGGTTTGTATGACGGCGCACGGGAATTTACTTTCGCGGACTTAAAAGGCGACCTCGACGCGATCGGAACTCTGGCTGGAGGTTTTCAGTGGGCGGCGAAAAGTGCGGGTCCGGCTGAGAAGAACGCGGAAGCACGATGGTTGAACCCTGCAAAACGCGGGCATATTTTTGTGGGTAAAGAAGAGCTTGGCATGGCTGGCCAGCTCTCGCGCGGTGTGGCAGAAAAATTGAAACTTCGCCAAGAGGTATTTGTTGCCGAATTGTCGTTAGGACCATTGTATTGCAGCTATTACGGGAAGAAGAACGCGCGAAGATATGAGCCCCTGCCACGCTTCCCAGCGGTGGAGCGCGATTTTTCGCTGTTCTTGCCGGAGGGCGTGCATTTTTCGGAGGTGGCGAATGCCATCAAGGCTTTGGCGATTCGCGAGATCGCTTCCGTCGAAGCCACTGACCTTTTTCGCGGGAAAAACGTGCCCGCAGGAAAATATTCGCTGCTCGCGCGCGTGAAGTTCCAGAGCCACGAAGCTACGCTGACGGACGCGCAAATCAGTGAGTTTTCGGCGAAGATTGTGGCGGCCTTGGCGACACAGCTGGGGGCGCAGCTTCGCGCTTCGGCTTGAAACGAGACGGGAACGGCATCACGGAATTCTAAACGGCTGCGACGCGGCCATCTTCCGCCGGCAACAACCTGACGACAGTATAGACACCTAACATCAGACCCAGTGGCAACTCCGGAAGGGATAGGAATCCCGCCCAGAGTGCGAGCACGCGCGCCGCCGACCAACCCGTCAACAACGCCAAACCCGCCAGTGCACCCAACACGCCACAAACTATGGAGTACAGAATGATCGCGGCATAAACCAGATGGAAAGTGTCCATCAATGTGAAGGGATTGGGAACCCGCGTGAGCAGCGCGCCAAACATCAATGTGGCCGTGGTTTGAAATGCGAGCAGCCAAACCCCTAGCAAGATGCGGGCGATGCCGTAAATGATCCAGCAAAAGCCTAAGAGCTTTATGCTGCCGACCGTGGTTTTCACGGCGTGGCGCTCGGTACTCAGGCCTTGCACGCCAAAACTTTCGACGCTGTGAGAGTTCGACATATTGGCCTCTTTCTCTGGGGCAATCTTTCTCCGGGGAAGCGCCAAACGCGGTTAAGTTTCAGCAGGAAACAAATTGGCAGAAATCGTGAGGCAACAAATCTTAGGAAACAAAATATCGAAGAGGAAGAGAAAAAACGCCCCAGCCCTAGGACCTCGATTGCTCGAGGTGTCACGTTTTTCCTCTTCGCTCTTCAATTGTGCGGAGGGTAAGCACCGCACCGACATAGTGCCAAACTACCCTTTCGGGGTCTATACAACTGATACTGTATGTGGAATTGCCGATTGCTGTATGTGAAGCGGGTTGAGTGAATGCGGCAAAACACCAAATTCGTTGAATATCCTGCGTTTATTATCGGCGATTGCGTTTATCATTTGGCTGTGGGGTCTGCCGGTAAAATTCGAATTGGAATCTCTGGATGGCGCTATGAGCCTTGGCGCGGCACATTTTATCCGGAGGATCTGACGCAGAAGTCCGAGTTGTCTTTCGCCGCCAGTAAATTCAATTCGCTGGAAATCAATGGCACTTTTTATTCAATGCAGCGGGCTTCGAGCTTTCTGCGTTGGGCCGCAGACACGCCGCACGACTTCGTTTTCTCCGTAAAGTGTCCGCGGTTTATTACCCATATAAGGCGGTTGCGTGAAGTGGAGACGCCGCTGGCTAATTTTCTGGCGTCGGGTCCGCTGCTTTTTGGCAAGAAGCTCGGACCGTTTCTGTGGCAGTTTCCCCCAAGCTTTAAATACGATCCTGAACTTTTGGAGAATTTCTTTAAGCTGCTGCCGCATGACAGTGTTGCGGCTGCTAAGGTTGCGAGCGAGCATGACGCGCGAATTCGGACGGAAGAAGGTTTGGAGATTGAGGCAAAGTTTGCCGTGCGGCATGCCATCGAGATTCGGCACCAGAGTTTTAGGAATGCTGAATTCGTGGAGCTATTGCGGCGCTACAAGGTCGCGCTGGTCTGCGCGGACACGCCGGAGTGGCCGCGGCTCATGGACTTGACCGCCGATTTTGTTTATTGCCGCTTGCATGGATCGGAGAAACTATACGCGAACGGTTACGATGACGCTTCGCTGGATGATTGGGCCAGGCGAGTGACGGACTGGGCGTGCGGGCGCGAACCGCAAGATGCCGAGCGGGTCATTGACGGCGCCGGACCAAAACTGCGGGCCCGCGATGTGTTTGTGTATTTCGATAACGACTTGAAGGTTCGTTCACCAGTGGATGCGTTGGCGTTGGCGGCTCGCGTTAAGAAGATTCTTCCGGCTGCATAGGCGGTAGATTTTCTTCCGAGTATCGAAACAGCGTTGGCGAGGTGCTTGGCACGAGCCTCGTAATATGCTCTTCTAAAGTGGTGCTGCCGCGATCTACAAAACGCCGACGGATTCCAACTCTTGTGCGCGTGAGCCTTTCATTCCTGGGGATTTTCGCTGCACTCTCGCTCTGGGGAAGCGCACTGGCGGCGATGCCGAATGCACCACCTGCTCCGCAAGAGGATCGGCAACCTGTGATTCGGTTTGTGCACAATCCCGAGGCCGCGCCAGATTTTCAACTCCAGACGCTTGACGGCAAGCCTTTAACGCTAGCCAGCGCCAGCGGCAAAGTGGTGCTGTTGAATTTTTGGGCCACCTGGTGCGGGCCGTGCCGCATGGAAATTCCCGAGCTGATCGAGTTGCAGAAACAGTACAAAGACAGTTTGCAGATCATTAGCTTGTTGGTGGACGTCGACGACGTGGAAGACGCCAAGAAATTCGTGCAGGATGCCGGCGTAAATTATCCCGTCGCGGTGGCGACTGACGAAGTACGAATCCGCTATGGCGGCGTCTCGGCCCTACCGACGCTCTTCGTACTGGATACGCAGGGTCGCATCGTACAAAAGCATGTGGGACTCTACGATCCGCGGCTGTACGAGTTAGAAACGCGGGCGCTTCTCAATTTGTCGATTCCGTTAAAGGTCGAGACGTTTGAAGATACCGGCGAAATCTTTTTGAAAAACGCCGACCGCGCCACCGAACTTCCCGGCGTGAATCTTAAGAATCTAACGACAGAACAAAAAACGGCCGCGCTGCGGACTTTGAACGCGGAAACCTGTACATGTGGCTGTTCGCTGACGCTGGCGCAGTGCCGAATCTACGATTCGGCCTGCCATACCAGTAACGAGCGCGCCGGAAAAATTGTTGCCGCTTTGTCCGCGAAACCGGGCGACAAAACCGCAGCACCGGTTCACGGCGCGTCTGCTCCCATTCCGACAGCCAGTCCTTCGCCTGAAATAACCCCGGAAAAGTCACCGCTGCAGAGATGAGCGTTCACTAGCCCTACGGCCATGACGCTAACGGCAAAAATATTATTCTTTTTGATTCTGGCTTTGTCGTTCAGCGGATGGCTCTCGCCGCCCCTCGCGTTGTGCGCCGGAATCCTGTTCGGCTTTATTTTCTCGCACCCCTACGCAGCGCAAAGCTACAGTGCGGCGAGATTTCTGCTGCAGGCATCCGTCGTAGGGCTCGGATTCGGCATGGACTTGCACGAAGTACTGCGTGCCGGACGCAGCGGCTTTTTCTACACCGCGATCAGCATTTCGTTTGCGATTGTTCTGGGGCTGGCGCTTGGCAAACTGCTGCAAGTGCTCGGAAATTCCTCTTTTCTGATCACCACGGGGACGGCAATTTGCGGCGGCAGCGCCATCGCCGCGATTGGCCCAATTTTGCAGGCCAACGAACAAGAAATGGCCGTCTCGCTGGGCGCGATCTTCATTCTGAATTCCGTGGCGCTGCTGATTTTTCCGCCCATTGGCGGCGCGCTGAATTTGTCGCAGACACAGTTTGGCCTGTGGGCAGCTTTAGCAATTCACGACACGAGCTCGGTGGTAGGGGCGGCGAGCAAGTACGGCCCGCAAGCATTGATGATTGGAACCACGGTGAAGCTAGCTCGCGCCCTCTGGATCGTGCCTCTGGCGCTAGTCACGGCGGCGGTGAAACGCAGCAAAACGCGCATCCAGTTTCCGTGGTTCATTCTGCTTTTCTGCCTTGCCGCCGTCGTCAATACTTATCTACCGAACCTTTTGCGGTTTAGTCATGCGCTTTATACGTTCGGACGGCTGGGGTTGACGGCCACGCTTTTTTTGATTGGCACGGGCCTGTCACGCGAGACACTGCGGGAAGTTGGTTGGCGCCCGCTCTTGCAAGCGATCCTGTTATGGATCGTGGTTGGCTGCGGATCGCTGTACCTTATTCGTGCTGGGTTCATCGCTTTCTAAGTAAAAATGTCTGAATCGTCGGTCCCCGCAACCGCCGCAGGGAGAACGCGTCCGCTCGACGAACGGCGCAGTCGCGCTATCTTCCATTCCTTGAACGAACTGGAATCCCAAGGTACACTCGGCCAACTTTTCTCGCGGTTGCAAATAACTTCGCCTTCAGGAGAATTGCTCATGAATCGCAGGATCATCGTTACCCTCTGCTGCCTGGCGCTCGCCGGTTCGCTGGTGGCGTCCGGAGCGTTTTCGCAGGCGCCGAATACCTCTCCGCGAACGGCGATACATCTTCCAGGTGCCAATCCCCAGCTGCCGTTTAGTGACGGCATTTTATCTGGAGACACGCTTTACCTTGCGGGCCGGATCGGCATCGATCCAAAAACTGGGCAAGCTCCATCGGACGTAGATACGGAAATACATTTGTTGCTCGATAGCGTCAAAGCGACGCTGGCGGCCGGGGGATTGACGATGGACGATCTGGTCTACGTCCAGATCTCGTGCACGGACTTGTCGCTGTTCGATAAGTTCAACGCGACTTATCGTACATACTTCACCACAAAGGACTTGCCAGCACGGCAATTTGTCGGCGTGGCATCGCTGCTGCGCGGCGGGCATTTCGAGTTGCAATCGATCGCTGTGCGTCGAGGGCGGTAACTTTTTACCTCGCTGTATGCCCTTATGTGGGCACTCTTGAAGTGCCATTCCGGTAATAATAGACGTAATATGGGCACTCACAAGAGCGTCTCCCGAAATCAGAATCCACTATTAGCCTTTATTTATATAGACTTACAAATAATCGACAGCCGCGATTGTTGGTGGTCCAAGTGCATGACTTTCAGCGCGGAGCTGGAAGTGTCACTGTGCTCAGGATTACCACCGAACAAAAACGCGGCAAGCTGATGCTCAGGGTAGAGGGCCGCCTGGCTGGTCAGTGGGTGTCCGCCCTTGAGCAATGCTGGCGGGAACTGCGCGCCTCCTCAACTGGCGGGAAATTCAGCGTAAATCTCTGCGGCGTAAGTTTCATCGACGCCGCCGGCAAAGCGCTTTTGAAGGAAATACATCATCAAGGCGGCCACCTTCTGGCCGAAGGGTGCCTGAATCAGGCGGTGGTCAAGGACATCGTTGGGCAGGAAGGCGAAGCCAAATCGGGAACCGAGGCAGATAAAACCCTAGCGAAGACAAAGAAATCGCACATCATATTTTATCTGATCTTTTTCAGTCTCGTGCCTGGCTCGCTAGAAGTGCACGCGCAAAGCTTGAGTACGACAGGCGCAGCTCCGCGATCACGCGGCGCACTCAGTGGCAACGCGCCCACGGGCGTGTTGCGGTTGACGCTGGACCAAGCCGTTAGCCTGGCAGTGAAGCAGAACCCGACAGCACAGATCGCGCTAATCCAGGCCCTACAAGCGGTTCAAGACAAGAACGTAGCGCGAGCAGCGCTGCTACCCGAAGTGGATGCCAGCCTAAAAGAGCAAACGCAGCGGATCAATGTTCGCGCGGAATTTGGAGGCGAGGGCCTATTTCCAGGGATACCTGCGGCGCTCGGACCTTTCCCAATATTTTCCGTTGGACCGTCCATTGCGGCACCGATTTTTGACCTAACGCTGTGGCGCCGTTACCAAGCGTCGCAGAATACTCTTGACGCCTCGAAAGCCACCAGCCTTTCGACGCGCGAGCAAGTGATTTTACTGGTGGTTTCGCAATATATCGGCACACTACGCGCCGTCGCCGACGTACAGGCATCGCAGTCGCGTGTGGATCTGGCGCAAGCATTATTTGACCAGGCCGCGGACCTACAGAAGGAAGGCGTGGGCACCGGCATCGATACGCTCCGCGCCAACGTCGAGCTGCAAAATGAGAAGCAGCGGCTCATTGAGGCGGAAGCGGACCGCGAGCGTTCGTTGTATGGCCTGAGCCGGCTGCTGAATCTTGACCCGCGACAAGTCATCGAGCTGGCCGATTCGCTGCGGCTTTTTTGACACGCCGCAACCGGAAGTCGAGCCGAGTATCGAGCAGGCGCTCGGCGACCGCCAGGAGTGGAAATCGCTAGTCTCACAAATTAAAGCGGCTCAACTAGAGAAACAAGAAGCGTCAGACTCGCGCTTGCCCAACCTGCGCGTGGACGGGAATTGGGCGTACCTGGGAACGCACCCGGACAACGCCGTCTCCACCTACACGTTCGTGGCTTCGGTGAACATGCCGGTATTTACGGGCGGGAGGATTCACGCTGAGATCGCGCGCTCCAATTTGGAAATCCAGCAGCTACAGGAACAACAAGATGACTTGCGCAATTCCATCGCTCTGGACGTTAAAACAGCGCTCATCAACCTAACGTCCGCACGCAACGAAGTGCAGGTCGCCAACCTTGGAATCAAGCTTTCCAATCAAGAAGTAGACCAGGCGCGGGATCGCTTCCGTGCGGGTGTAGCCAACAACATCGAAGTGATTCAAGCCCAGGATGCGCTGGCGCGCGCCAACGATAACCAGATCGCCGCTCTTTATCGCTTTAATCAGGCACGCGCAGACTACGCGCGCTCCATTGGCCAGATGGAAAAGCTTTACGCCAAGTGAGGGAGTCATGAGTATCGAAATCGAAGTCGGACTGGAGAATGCGACGCGCATTCCCATTCCGCTGGAAGAGCCCCCTAAACCCGCGCCGAAAGGTCTGGCGAGTCCTCGCGTGCAGCGATTGCTGATCGCCGGCGGGATCGTGGCGCTGACGGTGATCGCCGCGCTTTTCCTTTATTACCGCAATCGCGAGAGCACTGACGATGCGCAGGTCGACGGGCACATCACTCCAATCGCCGCGAAAATCGGCGGTCGCGTGGAGCAGGTTTTTGTGACCGACAATGAGGCGGTGAAAGCCGGCCAGGTTTTATTGAAGATTGACCCTCGCGATTACCAGGCGGCGGTTGACCAGGCGCAGGCCGCGCTGGATGTGGCGCAGAGCGATGCGCAGTCCGCTGGCGCTGACGTGCCACGCACCCAAAGCAACGTGGCCAGCGGAAATTCCAGCGCCGACGCCCAGTTGCTGGGGGCGCAAGCGGACCTGGAACGCGCACAGACCATGTACGAGCAGGCGCGCACCGCGGACCTGGCCTACGCGCAGGCCAATATCGACAAGAGCCGCGCCAACGCGGAATTTGCCAAAGCGGATCTGGCGCGCTACAAACCGCTGCTCGAAAAGGGAGAAATTTCCAAGCAACTATACGAATCCGCGCAAGCCAACGCCGACGCCACCAGCAGTGCGTTGCGTGCGGACCAGGAAAAATTGACGCAGGCCAACCGCAATCTGGAGATGATGAAATCGCAAGTGGCCATGGCAAAAGCCCGCGTGGACCAAGCGCGCGCGGGAGTTGCCACCGCGCAGGCGGGAAGCCATGAGGTGACCATGCGCTCCGCGGATGCGCGTTCCAAGCTCGCGAAAGTCGAGCAGGCGCAGGCTGCGCTGGAAGCAGCCAAGCTGAATCTCAGTTACACAGAAGTGGTCGCGCCAATCGATGGCGTGGCAACGCACAAGCAAGTCGAAGCCGGACAAGTGGTGCAGCTTGGCCAGGGCTTGCTGGTGGTGGTGCCGCTGCAAGACGTGCTGGGTTACCGCCAATTTCAAAGAAACGCAGCTGCGCAACATGAAGCCTGGGCAAAAAGCCGAGGTCCAAGTCGATACCTACGGCAAGACTTTTAGCGGGCACGTCGATTCCATCGCCGGAGCCACCGGTTCAGTACTCAGCCTGCTCCCCCCGGAGAATGCCACCGGAAATTACGTAAAAGTGGTGCAGCGTGTCCCGGTGAAAATCGTGCTCGATCCATTTCCCCCGGATAAGGCGGTGCTGCGACCGGGGATGAATGTGGATGCCACGGTGGTGACGGAATAATTTGGCCAACGTCGAAGTATTGGTACAAGGCGCGCGTAATAGAAGTAGTGACCGCCCAATAGTTTTCCACCATGAACGACCCGGGCCACGAGAGATTTGATCGAAATGGGGGGCAACAAAAAATGGCGACGCAAGTGGCAGTACCGACAGCTGTAGCACCTATACCAATGAGCGAAGACGGCTTGATCCGCGCCGGGCAGCGTGGCGACCATGACGCAATGGAAACGCTCTTTCGGCGTTACCACCGGCCGCTCTTTCAGACCGCCCTGCGCGTGTTGGGCAATGCCGAAGATGCGGAAGACGCGTTGCAGGACGGTTTACTCTCCGCGTTTCGTAACCTGAAGCGCTTCGAGGGACGTTCGCAATTTTCCACCTGGCTCACGCGCATCGTCATCAATGCCGCCCTGATGCGCAGGCGCAGCGCCAAGGCACGTCCGGCGGTTTCTCTGGATGAGACGCCACGCGAGGACGAACTTCCCGCTTCCGAACGTTTTGCCGACGATGGTCCCAACCCCGAGCAAGTTTTTGCCAGCACGGAGTTGCGCGAAATCATCAGCGAGAATCTCGAGGAGCTTTCGCCCCTCTTGCGCACCGCTTTCGTGTTGCGCGAAGTGCAGGGTTACTCCACCGGCGAAGCGGCGAAGAAACTCGGCGTCACGGAAAATACGCTGAAGGCGCGCCTCTGGCGCGCTCGGCATCAACTGGCGGAGCGCCTAGGGCGGCGTCTGCGCCGCATTCAAGACGACATGCGCGGCGCAAATGGCATGGGCGACGAAGCCTGCAGCTATTGCTAAGCGATTTGCGATTAACATCAATCAATTAGCGCTATTCCTGTACGGGATGGTTGCGCCACGTTTGCTGCGTCACGAACGAAACGGAAACACGCAAGACCGCGCGTTTCCGTTTTTTATTTGTGCGAGGAGTTTTCTACTTGGCGAGCGAAGCGTCCTGCCCAAGACCGGCGCGCGCCGCCACATACAGCCCGAGCACGCGTAATTCGCTGGTGGCGGCACGCGCCGCGGCTAGCGCTGCTTCCAGACCTTCCAAAGAGTCCGATTCGACATCCAGAAAAAACTGATATTCCCACGGGCGCCCGTGAATGGGGCGACTTTCGATCTTAAGCAAGTTGACGCCATGCCTGCGCAAAAGGCTCAAGCGATGAAAGTAGCGCTCCAGGCCGGTGCGACAGCCGCATCGCCAGAGACATTTTTCGTGCATCCGGCGAGATCGATCCCGCGGGGCGCAGCAGCACAAAACGGGTGAAATTTTCCGCGCTGTCTTGAATGTTTTCGGCAAGAATTGCGCCGCCATAGTAGTCCGCGGCGCGTCTTCCCGCGATGGCTGCGGCGAAGCGGTCGCCTCCGGCCAGCACCAGACGCACGCTTCCGGCGGTGTCCTCTGCGGGGATACGCCGCAAATCGGGATGATTCTTGAAAAATCGCTCACACTGCGCCAACGCCATGGGGTGCGAAGCGACCGATTGGATCTGCTCGGCGGAAACTCCTGGGAAACCGATCAAATGATGCTCGATGGGCAAAATTGTTTCGGCGGTGATCACCAGCGTGCTTTCGAGCAGTAGATCGTAGACGCGCACAACCGAGCCCGCCAGCGTGTTTTCAATAGGCGCAAGCAACGCGTCTGCGGCGCCGTCCGCAATGGCTGAAAACGCGGAATCAAAAGTTGCACGTGGAACAGTGACTGTATTCTCGCCCATTAATTGCAGAGCTGCGGCTTCGCTAAACGCTCCAGGCTCGCCTTGAAATGCCACACGCATCGCATACTCTCCGTGGTCCTGTTGCGGACACATACTTTGGTACAACGGTTTGCGTCTCGCACGCAACTCGGTAGTCAATCGTGCAGCCTGATTTGTGGCGGACGACGGCGCAACCAAGAAACCCCGGCGCAACGACAGCGCCGCTATCCGCAAGGAAACAGTGCGATATAATTGCGAGCCAAGGGGGCGATCGACTATGAACCACAAGCCCGAGTCCAGCGAGTACGCAGCGTTTTATGAAAAATACGTCGCGCTCGTTCCGCATGCCGACATTTTAAGCGCGCTAGAAGCACAGCGCTTGCAGATGACCCAGCTTCTGACCGCCTGCAGCGAGCGCGACGGCAATTTCCGTTATGCTCCGGAGAAATGGAGCGTCAAGGAGGTCATCGGCCACCTCACGGATTGCGAGAGGATTTTCACTTACCGGGCGTTACGCATTGCGCGCGGTGACGCGACGCCACTTGCAGGATTCGAACAAGACGATTATGTGCGCCTTGCGGGCTCTGGCCGCCGCCAATTACAGGATCTTGCAGAGGAGCTTTCTTTGGTCCGCAATTCCACCACGGCGCTCTACCGCTCCCTCGATGACGAGGCATGGGTGCGCCGCGGCTCGGCCAACAAAAACGAGGTCACCGTGCGCGCCCTGGCGTTCATTACCGCCGGACACGAACTGCACCACCGCCGCATTCTCGAGGAGCGCTACTTCGCGGCCATTCCGCGGGCGTAACCATTCCTGCGCAAGTATTCTGCGAGAGCAGTCCCGCAACGGTGCGCCCATCATTTATGCTGCTGTTCCCCGGGCCCCCGGGGCGCGGCTGCAAAGGGCCGCTCACTTTGTTTATCCGCTTGCGGTAATGGACCGAGCGCCGCCGCGGGGATTGCGTGCGCACCAGTGTGCAGCTCCGTCGGGCGTCGATGGTGCGCGAAATGCACGCCGGTGCGCGGTTCAAACAAGTGGAACAACATGGTCGCCGCCAGCGCGATCATCACCGCGGCGCCAATGATCTCCGCAGGTTGTGCGTCGAGCGGGTGGCGAATCCCTTCTACCAGCAGGTAAGCCCCCAGACAAAACAGCGCCACCGAAAAAAAGATGACGATACTGCCGAGAGTGTGCGCCGCTCCAGCCTGCACCAAAAGCGGCGTTAATGAAGGGTTCGGTGTACGTTGCGCGCGGTGGGTGCGTCGCATCGGAGTTATTTCTCCACACCGTGCCGCGGCAGCAGCGTGGCGTCCTCGACCCGCAGAAAGTCAAGGTACTTAAATGCTGGCGGCGCATAATTCCTCTTCATGGGCGCGCTGCAAACACATCGCGGCCTGCTGCCGGACATGCGGTTATCTGATGTCACAGCTAGTTCGCAATGGCGGTGTGGGTTGCTGCAATGCCATCGTTCTCCTGACTTCATCAACATGGCTGGGGCCTCCGTTGAATGTTAACTATTCTGGTACGACTGTTTACATGCATCATGAAACGGGGAGTGGAAGGGGAATCTACACAAGTAATCCTGTTATTTCAAGTACCCATTTAATAAACTGAAATCCGAGGGACGATCCCGCGGGCTGGCGAGCTGGCCGACCCAGTTCCATTACGGGAATTCATTGCCAAGTGCATTCAGCAGACGCACACTCAATGCCCCTACGCGGACGAGGGCGCTAGGTTGCGGGCGCGCCTCCCGACTGTTAAAATTAGCGATTTGCAGGTTGCTCGCTGGTCGCGTCAGATGCACGCGGCCTGTGAGACTTCGTCCTGGTTGCTTCGGGCGGGCTAAGAGTACTGGCGGAACACCTGCAACCTAGTTTCCTGGCGGATTACCCTTCCAAGGAAACATCAGCGTTTCAGACAGAGGAGAGTCGGCGTGGCTAAGTACGACGTTGCGATCATCGGTAGCGGGCCGGGCGGTTACGTCGCCGCCATACGGGCTGGCGAGCTCGGCTTAAAAACCGTGGTGGTTGAGAAGGATCCGTACCTGGGCGGGACCTGCCTGCATGTCGGCTGCATTCCCACCAAGGTGCTGTTGCATCACGCCGAAGTCTACGACCATTTCAAGAATGGCGCGGAATTGGGCTTCGACGTAACCGGGCTAAGCGTGAACTGGGCCAACATCCTGGGCCGCAAAGACAAAATCGTCAAAAAACACGCCAAGGGCATCGAATTTTTATTCAAGAAGAATAAAGTCGAGTTCGTGCAGGGCTGGGGACGTTATGCCGGCCCGGGCAAGGTCAGCGTCGAAAAAGATGGCAAGACCTCGACGATTGAAGCGTCTAACGTACTGCTGGTCAGCGGCTCAGAAGCACGGTCGCTGCCGGGCATCGAGCCCGACCACAAAACCATCCTGACCAATCGTTCCATCCTGGAGCTTCCCGCAATTCCAAAGTCGCTGATTATCGTCGGTGCGGGCGCCGTTGGCGTCGAGTTCGCCTCCATTTACAACTCCTTCGGTACGCAGGTAACCATCCTCGAGGCGCTCAGTCGCGTCGTCCCGGTCGAGGACGAAGAGATCTCCGCGGAACTCGAAAAAACCTTCCGCAAGAAAAACATCCAGATTTTTACCGGCAGCAAAGTCGACGGCGTGAAAAAAGACGCAACCGGCGTCACCGTAAGCTTCAAAGACAAGGACGGCAAAGCGCAAACCCTGCAAGCGGAAAAATTGTTGCTCGCCGTGGGACGCAAACCGATGACGGAAAATTGCGGCCTGGAAAAGTCCAAAGCAAAACTCGACCGCGGCTTCGTCAACGTGGGTCCCACGGGAGAGACCGATGAACCGGGGCTGTACGCCATCGGCGATATCGTCGCCGGGATGCCGCAACTGGCGCATGCCGCCATGATGGAAGGCATTATCGCGGTAACCCACATTGCGGGAAAGCCCACGCATACGCTTTTGCGCACGCGCATTCCCAACGCCACCTATTGCGAGCCGCAAATCGGTTCGATCGGCCTCACGGAAAAGGAAGCCGTGGCCGCGGGTTACAAGGTCAAGACCGGCAAGTTCCCGTTCGTCGGCAACAGCAAGGCCACCATTCTGGGAAATCACGGCGGCTTCGTCAAAGTAGTCTCCGACGAAAAATTCGGCGAAGTTTTGGGCATTCACATCATCGGCCCGCTGGCCACCGAAATTCTGTCGGAAGCCGCCGCAGTGCTGAACCTTGAAGGCACCATCGACGATATGATGCATATGGTTCATGCGCATCCCACGGTCTGGGAAGCCATGGGCGATGCCTTCGCCTCGGTGCGCGGTCTGCAGATTAACGTTTAGGTGCTCATCAGGACTGACAACGCGCAATAACCCGCAAATGAATCGCAAACCATCTCCGGCGCAACCGTTGGCCCACGCGTGTGCAGGGGCGCGCCGATGAGTTGCTGTTCGGTCGTCAACCTCAGCCTGATTAGCTGGGCGGAAGCGAATACCCTGCAAGAGCGCGTGGTGTCCGCTCGCAAAACCGGCGCTCTTGGCGACACCCTGCTGGTCTGCGAGCACCCGCACACCATCACGCAAGGCCGCAATGGCAAGCCGCAGCATCTGCTCGCCAGCGAAGCCGTGCTAAAGCAAAAAGGCGTAGCCTTTCATCACACCAATCGTGGCGGCGATATCACCTACCACGGGCCGGGGCAGTTGGTGGGCTATCCCATCCTGAATCTCGCGGCCATCCGCCGCGATATCGGGTGGTATATGCGCATGCTCGAAGAGGCCATGATTCGCGTGTCCGCGGAATTTGGCGTCGCAGCAACGCGCGAGCCGGGCAAAACCGGTATTTGGGTGCCGGACGCAACCGGGGCGGCACCGGAGAAATTGGCCGCCCTCGGCGTGCACCTCAGCCGTTGGGTCAGCTCGCATGGGCTGGCCTACAACGTGTCCACCGACCTGCGCTATTTCGGATTGATCGTCCCGTGTGGTATTTCCGAGCGCAAAGCCACCTCGCTGGAAAAACTGCTGGGCCGGACCATCGCGGTCTCTGACGTTGCGGATCTACTGGTGAAACATCTCGGCGCGGTGCTCAACCTCGAAATGCAAGCGGTCCCGAGAGTACAATTTCTAGAGACGTTATGGCAGGCGGAACGGTGCGCACAGATCGCGCCGCCCGGCCAACCGTTGGCGAGCCAAACGCCGGCGGCAGAGGCAGCCATGGAGCCCGTACGGAGCGACGCATGAAAAAAGATTTAACTCGCCAGCAGTACCTCGACCTGTACTACTACATGCGCCTGAATCGCGCCGTCGAAGACACCATGACCAAGCTGTTCCGCCAGAACAAAATCGTCGGCGGACTGTACTCCAGCCTGGGCCAGGAAGGCATCTCCGTCGGCACGGCCTACGCCCTCGAGAAAAAAGACTGGCTCGCGCCCATGATTCGCAACATCGGCGCTTTGTTGGTGAAGGGCGTCCCGCCGCGCGATATTTTTACTCAGCATATGGCCAAGTACACTTCGCCAACGCTCGGTAAAGACGGCACCAGTCATTTTGGCGACCTGGACAATCTCCACATCGTTTCGCCGATCTCCATGCTCGGCGACTTGATCCCGGTGATGACCGGCGTGGCTATGGCCGGCCGCTACCTTGGCCAGAAAATTGTGGCCATGACCTGGATTGGCGACGGCGGCAGCTCCACCGGGGTCTTTCACGAAGGCCTGAATTTCGCGGCGGTGCAAAAAGCCCCGTTCGTGCTCATCCTCGAAAATAATCAGTGGGCCTATTCGACGCCCGTCAAGCGTCAGGTGCCCATCGCGAATCTCGCGGATCGCGCCAAAGCCTACGGCATCACCAGCTATGTGGTGGACGGTAACGATGTGGTGGCCGTGTACCAGACCGCCAAGGAAGCCGTGGACCGCGCGCGCGCCGGCGAAGGCCCCATCCTGATCGAAGCCAAGACCATGCGCATGCGCGGCCACGCCCAGCACGATCCCGCCGAATACGTGCCCAAAGAGATGTTCGAATACTGGAAGCAGCGCGATCCCATCGAACTATACGAAAAGTTCCTGCTGGGCAAAAAACTGCTGGACGCCGCCACAAAAAAAGAACTCGAAACGAAGATGGATGCTTTACTTACCAAGGACCGCGATTTTGCGGAAGGTTCGCCCATGCCGCCGGCGGAGCTGGCCGAGCAGGGCGTCTATTGCACGGGAGACGATTGTCACAAAATAGCCGCGAAGTGGGAACGCAACCGAGCGGAAGTCACGCCACCGCGCTCGAGCGTTCCGGCGGTCTGGACGGTGGCGGGCTTTGGCGAAGGCAAGGGCTCCGGTGGAAAAAATGCGCCCATCCATTTCGGCGATACCGCCGCGGCCGAAGAACAGGAAGACAACGAAGCCAAGCTGACACCTAAGACTCCGGCGAAGGTCGTCAGCAACGGGACAGCGAAATCCGCGGCGAAAACTTCGAGTAAGGCGGCGGCCACCTGGAGTGCGAAAAAGACCGCCAAAGCTCCGGCCGGAAAGGCGCGGCGATAAGCCATGGCTGAAATGAAAAAATCTCTCGCCAATGGCGCAGCAGGCCACGGCTCCAACGGGCACGGTGAAGAGGTCACCTTCCTCGAAGCCATCAAGCAGGCCATGTTCGAAGAGATGGAGCGCGATCCCGCCGTGGTGCTGCTCGGCGAAGACGTTGGCGTTTACGGCGGAGCCTTCAAAACCAGCGAAGGTCTGCTGGAGCGCTTTGGCTGGGAACGCGTCATCGACACACCCATCAGTGAGAGCGCCATCATCGGCGCAGCGTGTGGCATGAGCTATCTCGGACTGCGGCCTATCGCGGAGATGCAGTTCATCGATTTCATCGCCTGCTGCTTCAATCAGCTCACCAATTTCGTCGCCAAGGGGCATTACCTCTGGAACGCTCCCGCGCCCATCGTGGTACGGGGGCCATCCGGCGGCGGCGTGCACGGCGGTCCGTTTCACTCCGCCAATCCAGAAATGTATTTCGTGCATACTCCGGGCTTGAAGGTCGTTTATCCCTCCACGCCATATGACGCTAAGGGACTGCTGAAATCCGCCATCCGCGACAACAACCCGGTTCTGTTCTTCGAGCACAAATATCTCTATCGCCGCATCAAAGAAGTGTTACCGCAAGGCGATTACACCGTGCCGCTCGGCAAAGCCATCGTCCGCCGCGAGGGGATACATCTCACCATCGTTTCGTACGCCGCCATGATGCACACCTCGCTCGAAGCCGCGGCAGCCCTGGCGCAAGAGGGCATCGAAGCCGAAGTCATCGACCTGCGCACGCTACAGCCGCTCGACGAAGAAACGATTCTCGAATCGGTCAAAAAAACGAATCGCTGTCTGGTGGTGCACGAAGATACCAAGACGGGTGGCATCGCCGGCGAAATTGCCGCGGTGCTGTGCGAAAAAGCGTTTGGCTATCTCGATGGCCCGCTGCTGCGCGTAACCGCGCTCGATACCCCGGTGCCCTACGCGCCAACGCTGGAAGAGTATTTTCTGCCAAACGCGAAAAAAGTTTTTGCCGCCGCCAAAGAATTGGCGCGCTATTAAGGAAACACAAAGTTCAGAGATTCTCTCTAGGAGAAAGCCATGGCCGTTGACATCGTAATGCCACAGATGGGCGAAAGTATCTTCGAAGGGACCATCACCAAGTGGCTGAAGAAGCCCGGTGACAAGGTCGAGCGCGATGAGCCGCTCTTTGAGATTTCGACGGACAAAGTGGACGCGGAAATCCCTTCGCCCTCCGCCGGCGTGCTGAAAGAGATCAAGGTCAACGAAGGCCAGACCGTGCCCATTCAAACCGTGGTGGGCGTGATTGACGGGGCGGGAGCGGCAACCGCTCCAGCGGCGCCCAAAGCCGAAGCACCGAAAGCTGCGGCTCCCGCGGCAGCGCCGAAGGCCAACGCTGCTCCGCCACCCGCTGCGGTTCCTTCGCGCCCGGCGACTGCACCGGCGACACCAGCCGCTCCTCCAGCGCAAGCTGCGCAGCCTGCCAAAGAGGGCGCGCGCATCCACAGCTCGCCTTTGGTTCGCCGCATGGCCAAAGAACATGGCATCGATCTCGCCAACCTGCCAGGGACCGGCGCGGGAGGGCGGATCAGCAAGCAGGATATTGAAGCCGCCATCGCCGGCGGGGGCGCTAGCCCAGTGGCTTCGTCCATACCGTACGAACAGGAAACCGAAGATCAACTGGAAGAAGCGTATGAAGCCCCGGCACCTCCCGCGCGCCGCAGTTCCGGCGCAAGCCTCGCGCCCCGCTCCTCCACCGCCCCCATCGTCCGGTGGCCAGGCGCACGTAGCGTTTGAATCCGCCGTCCCGCGCGAGAAATTGTATTTCGGGGACTACGAAGTCTCGCCCATGAGCGTCATGCGCCAGCGCATTGGCGAGCACATGGTGGCTTCGAAGCGCGTTTCGCCGCACGTGTACTCCGTCGACGAAATCGACATGACCAAAATCGCCACGTTGCGCGCCAAATCGAAAGACGAATTCGAAAAGCGCAACGGCACCAAGCTGACCTTCATGCCCTTTTTCGTCAAAGCCGCAGTGGCCGGCCTGCGCGCGTTTCCACACACTGAACGCTTCGCTCGACGGCACCAACGTGATTATCCACAAGGAAATTAACATTGGGATCGCCGTGGCCCTCGATTGGGGCCTGCTGGTTCCCGTCGTCAAGCACGCCGACGAAAAAAATATCCTGGGCATCCAGCGCACCATGAACGATCTGGCGGAGCGCGCGCGCACCAAAAAACTAAAGCCCGAGGAAGTCCAGGAAGGCACATTTTCGATCACGAACCCCGGCGTCTTCGGCGGCCTCTTCGGCCTTCCGGTCATCAGCCAGCCCAACGTGGGCATCCTGGGCCTTGGCGCCATCGAAAAGCGCCCGGTAGTCATCAACGATTCCATCGCCATCCGCAGCATGTGCTATGTCACGCTCAGCTACGACCACCGCGTGGTAGACGGCGCGATCGCGCATCAGTTTCTACACAAAGTGAAAGAGACCCTGGAAAACTGGAGCGAACCGGTGCTGTAGTTTTTTTTCGACCGCGACGTGCAACGGCCTCCGGCATTTTTTGCGGAGGCCGTTTTCTTTTGTTGCGCCAAGTTATCCCGCCTTGCGCCCGCTTCTACTGGGCGCGCATCGATGGCTTTAACTTGGCCACCCACACCGCAAACCCCTCCAGCGGCACCGGTTCGATGCCGGCAGTTCGCAAGGTGTCCCCAACAAACTGGTGCCGTTCATTCTTGGCCAGCAGCGGCACATCGGTGACCGCCGCGAACTCCGTACCCAAATCCGACTTGGCGCTGATGCGCTCCGCCGTGTAGGCCAGCAGCTTGGCATCGGCGGGCGAACGCGTAACGGACAAAGTCTGTACAAACCCACGCGTACCGTTGCGCCGGTAGCTGTAGTCGATGCGCATAGGATCGCCGGGAAAGGTATATCGTGAAACGCGCACCGATTTTTCCAGCAGGTTCCACAGCTGCGCCTGCCGAAACACCTGACCGCAGTAACCGCGCAGCGAGGCGCGGCTGCCGGGAGCGCCCACGCGACCGGGCCCGCGCTGCAGGGCCACATGGTCCGCATATAACCGCTCCATCTCCGCGTCCAGGTCGTTGGCAATCACGCCTTTCTGCGGCGCCAGCTGTATGGCGTTTGAAAGCGTGTCATCCCATTTTGCGAGAATTTGCCGCCAGTTCGGACGCTCATCGATCGCGCCATCCGTTGTCAGTGGTGGTGAGCTCAAAAATTGCTCGAAGCGATTTTCCAAGTCATCGCGCAGCGCCCGCAAGACCGCCTCATCTGCTTGCGGATGCAAGCGCCGCACGCGCGCAAATTCCTCCGGCTCTTCGAGCAAGCGAAACCGCCGTGCGCCCGTTTGCGAATCGAATAGCAGCACACCTATATTCACCCACTCGTTCCGCACCAAGCTAGGGCTATACCGCACGATGTGATAGACAAAGTTTTTTTCGTTTTCGCGCTGCTCTGCGCTTTCGGATTTATTGACGATTTCCATGGTGTGTTCTGCCTACATCCAGTTCGGAAATGGCTGCCGGCTCGATTTCTTGGACTCTAAAATCAGTTCTGGCACGCGCGTACGTCTGCGGTGCAGCTGCTCCAGCAAGCGCAGTAAGGCATCGTAATCGTCCGCATACCATTCCGGCGGAATCTCCCGGCCCAGCTCATCCAGCACTTTTTCACCCAACCCCTTTTCCAGCCGCGTCAGCCACGGCGCGAACGATTCCATCCCGGTCACGCCCTGATACACCCGGTTCCTCGTATACAAACCGCGGAGCGGTGCATCCGGAAACGTCCACTCCCCGGCGTTAAAACAAAATCCCTGATCGATCATTTTTGTTTCGTAGCGCGGCATCACCGGCGCAACTTCGCCTCCGCCCACCTCGCCAAACTCCGCGCGAAGGGCCGAGGGCGGCGGACCCGTCACGCTGGATCGCGACCACGAAGAACGGACGTCCGCCTCGCCAGCCGGCCGCTCGAAATTCTGTGCCCGCAAACCTTCCTGCAAATAAAACAGCGTCTGCCGCCCGTTGGTGTTGCAGGTCCACTTATCAAACACCAGCATGCCCGCAAAATCGTGCAGGTTGGCCACCTCGCGCAACTGCTCGTCCGGCAGAAAATCGTGCAGCGCCAGCCGCCGCGGATCGCCCGGAAAGCGCGAACCAAATTGCAAGCCCGCCTGGCAGGGAACGCGCGAGCGCGGAAGTTCCACGCACAGCTCCGGCGTCAGCCGGATCAACTCCTCGGAAACTTCCACCACCGCCACCGGCGTTGTGGGCAGGCCCAGCCTCGCCGCCAATCTCGTACCCAGCAATTCGTTCACCAGCACCCGGCCATGCTGCGGATTATTTTGGAATTTGATGACGTAATAATGCCCGTCCGAACAGCGCATCAAGTGTGACTGCGCTCCGCCGCGCATCCGCCGTATCTGCTCCAGGGCTCGCAACATAGCGGGTCTATAGTTTCGTTATGCTAATGGTACTTACTGCTTATGGCAAGCCGCCGCGCGGAATCCGCAGCAAGATTCCCGATTCGAGTTTCGCCCTCCGCAGATTGGGAATCCGCTCGCAGCCCTGGCGCACCACACTGAACACGCCTGCGCCCGAAACAGGTCAGGCCCCAGAAGCTTCCCGGGGCCTGAACTTCGCGCACTCGCACTCCAAACGTGCTCGAAAAACTACCGCCGCTTTTTCTTGACGCTCTTCTTCGCGGGCTTTCTTTGCCGCCTTCTTCTTCGCTTTGCCCTTGCCTGCCGCTTTCTTAGGCGCGGCCTTTTTCGCCGCCTTCTTCGGTTTCTTCGCCGCAACCTTGGCCGGCCGGAGCCGCCACCCGGGCGGCAGGCGGCACGGAAACCCGTGGCGCGGACTTGGCCGCATCCTTGACGGTGGTCTTCACCCGCACCGGCGGCTCCTCGGCCTCTTCCTCGGTGATGCTCAATTCCTCTTCTTCTTCCGTATCGCCGATCTCATCGGCCTCGACCCCCAGCTCTTCCTCCTCCAGAGGCGCCAGTTCGTTGTCTTCCTCGAAGCTATCTTTCTCGAAATCCATGCCGTCCTCCCCTGGTCTGAGATACAGATGTTCAAATCGAGATGCTCAAATACAGTTCGTTAAATTCAGTCCGTTAAATACAGCTAGTCAAATAGCGCTGATTCGATGCCGCCGCCAGATGCAGCGCAAAACCGCCCCGCGTGGTCTCCGTGGCGCAAAGTCTGGCGCTCTACGGCGCCGATAAAAGCCTTTCGCGTTGTTATCGCACTCCCGCTGTATTTGTCAAGCACTCCGCGCGGTGCCTGACAAAAATCGTGTCCGGAACGCAGCGCGCCGCACCCGCCATACTCCGCAGCAACGGCGCGGCCCATTTCGCTCCCAGGATGTAATCCTTACTCCTGAAATGTGCCTTGGGCATGCGGCCGGGATGAAGTGGCAAATTGCATGACAGTTACGGCTTCAAGCACCGAAAACCTTGCGCCAATCAGGCAAAACGCATCAGTTGTGGTTCCCAGCGGGCGTTCCCGCTTGCGCCGCCGCCGTCCCGCTCTTGTGGCTCTTCTTCTTCGCCGCGGACTGGCTATGCGCCGGCGCCGCCTCGGGCGCGCCCCCCAGCGTGTAAATGCGCAACACCATCCCGCGACTAACCTTATCGGCCTTCAGCCGGTTCCACTTCTTCAAATCTTCGGCGTCCACGCTAAAACGGTCCGCAATCCCCAAAAACGTATCGCCTTTGCGCACGCGATAACTCACCAGCCGCCGCGTGGCCTCCGACTGCGCCTGCGCCGCCGGAATAATCAGCTTCTCTCCCGGTGTCCAGCACCGCGCCATGCTCCAGACTATTCGCTTCCGCAATCGCCGCCGGCGTCACCTTATATTTCTTGCCGATGGACACCAGCGTTTCGCCCGGCGCCACGCGATGCCTGCGCCAGCTCACCCATTTTTCCGGCGGAATATCGGCAATCTCGGCGGAAAACCTTTCCGCCGTGCCCACCGGAAGATGCATCTCAAAGCTCGGGTCGTCCGGAGTCGCCAGCCGCAACAGTGAGGGATTCAGCGTATGCAGCGTTTCCACATCCACATCGATGGTCTCCGCCACCAGGCGCAGATCGATGGCCCGCCCCGGTTTCACCACATCGTAAGGCACCGGCGCATCCGGGTCGACATGAATGCCATAGTGCGCCGCGTCCTTGGCGATCAGCGTCAGCGCCAGAATGATCGGCACATAATTCTTGGTCTCGTTGGGAAGCACATTGCGGCGATACAACTCCCAAAAGTCCGCGTATCCCGTGCGCTCCACGGCCTTGCTCACGTTCCCCGGCCCGCAATTGTAAGCGGCCATGGCCAG
Source organism: uncultured Acidobacteriota bacterium (assembly GCA_963798585.1). GTDB lineage: Bacteria > Acidobacteriota > Terriglobia > Acidiferrales > UBA7541 > Acidiferrum. The sequence goes on along the minus strand of CAWCTJ010000006.1, from coordinate 257,501 downwards.
ATACCAGTCGCCGAACATCCCGTACAAATCTCTTAAATGATGCGCCGCCGCCCGCGTAGCCTTCTCCGGATCCTGCCGGTCGTCCACCCACCAGGTATGTTTCAATCCATACTCGTTGCCGCGCCAGGCCACGAATTGCCAAATGCCCCGCGCCCCCGCCCGCGACAGCGCCAGCGGCTGAAACGCGCTCTCCGCCTGCGCCAGATAAATCAAATCCTGCGGCACCCCTTCTTCCGCCAGCACCCGCTGAATCATCTCGCGATAACGCCCCGCGCGCCGCAATCCTGTCTCCACGATCGCGCGTCCACGCGGCGTCTGGAAAAAATTCAGGAACGACAGCACTTCATCGTTCACCGTCAGCGGCAAGTCGTGCGAAATATTTTTGGCCGCCTCTTCGGCGCGCTCTTTCAGCCGCGGATCCACGGGAAACGTCATCTCCGCCACTTCGTCAATCGCCGCGGGCACCGCCGGCGGCTCGCTGAACCCATCACCCGCGCGGAACGCCTGCAGCTCATAGGCATACACGGTATCCACCACGCGCTGGAACAACTCATTCAGACGTTTATCCCCGGCAGGGTCGTATCCGCTCTCCAGTATCCAGTCCACCGCATCATCAAAATCCTTGCGCGCCGCCTCCAGATGCCCGGCCCGGTAATTCTGTTCCCCGGACGCGAACTTCGCCTCCACCACCGTCATCAAATACTCTTTGCCTCCGGGCACCGCGGGCAGTAGCGATACGCTCGGCAACGTTGCCGGATTCCTCAATGGCAATGAGACGGACAACGAACCGGGCGCCGTCACCCCGCCGGACTTACCTTGCGCGGCTTTTCCACCCCCCGGCGTGTCGCCCGTCGTCCCCGCCGACGGATCCGTCGCCGCAAATCCCGAAGCTGGAACGCGCGCTTGCACCGGCTGCCGAGCGCCGTCCTCGCAACCGCCAGCGAGGCTCGCGAGCGACATCGCCAGCAAAACGCTGCACCAAACATGGTTATCGAATCTCGCGAGCAGGGGCGCCCGGGAAGTCATCCAACCTCGTCGCGTCATCTAACCATGGTAAGTACCCGCCACTCCCCGGGTCAATGCTTTCCGCCGGGCCAGGGTTGTCGCAAACACCACACCCCAAGAGCACCCTGAGAGCGCCCCACGCTCCTCCCCAAAATCCGCTTGACAATTCCCCCGCTCCGACCAAATACTAAACCGAATGGTTAACTATCAAAACGCCGCCGCCGACACCGCGCTGGACGCCACCTTCGCGGCCCTCTCCGACCCCACCCGCCGCGCCATCCTCGCCCGCCTGGCGCGCGGTGAATCCACGGTCACTTCACTCGCTGCGCCCTTTGCCATGTCCCTCCCGGCCGTGTCCAAACATTTGCGCGTCCTCGAATCCGCCGGCCTGCTGCAGCGCAGCGTCACCGGTCGCGTCCATCGCTGCCGCCTGGCCGCACAACCCATGCAGCAAGCCGTCGCTTGGATGGAGCGCTACCGTGTTTTTTGGGAAACCCAATTCGACAACCTCGCGAAATTCCTGGCCACAGACGCGCCAGCCACGCGCGAGGCAGCAACCCAACCGCTCTCACCGCCCCCCACAAGGAGAACAAATCATGGCCACACCGCAAAAAGACTTCACCCTCGAAATCCGCCGCACCTTCCCGGCGACTCGCGAAAAAGTCTTCGCCGCTTGGACCGATCCGCAAAAATTAACCAAGTGGATGTGTCAGGACGTCCCCACGCACCAGGTCACCTATCGCGAGTTGGATATTCGCAGCGGCGGCCGCTACGTCATGGAAATCCACGACAGCGCCAATGGCCAAATTTACATCGGTAGCGGCATCTACAAAGAAGTCACGCCGCCGCAACGCCTGATCTTTACCTGGAGCTGGCTCCGACAAGCCCCCGACGGCAGCACCTCCCCGATGCACGAAGAACCCGAAACGCTGGTTACCGTCGATCTATTCGAGCGCGGCGCGGCCACTGAAGTCGTCCTCAAGCACCAGGGCTTCCTCTCACAAGCCGCTCATGACGAACACGACGGCGGCTGGAACGGCTGCTTCAACGTGCTCGCCAGCTTCCTGAAGTCCGGCCGAGATTGACGCTCACAAACGTGTTAGAGTTCGTGGGCTGCCCCCGCCTGAAGGAGAGAAACCTTGCCGGTCAAGAAAAAGAGCCTTGCGAAATCCACAAAGAGTCCAAGCAAAGGCAAAACCGCCGCGTCCTCCACAAAGAAGGCCGCTCAAGGCGTCAAACACCAGTCCATCAAAGTGGGCAGCCACTACATCGGCGAAACCGAGAAGAACCTGTAATCGTCCGATTGTTAGGAATAGCGCAGACCAAAAACGGCGATCCGGCCGCGAAGTAATGGCGATCCGCGCGAGGGCGACCGGCAAGATACTGCCTCGTCCTTCACTTGATTTAACTCAACTTACACATAATAAATAACTTGCCTGGTTTATGGCATTAACCGTCTGGCATCGCCCTCTGCCCACCTGCGATTTCCCTTGCAATTGTCCCCTTGTCGTGGTACTTTTTTGTTGCGTTTGTTGCTCTTGTATCGCCTTTGGAATTCGTAAAGGGTCGCAAGGTAACTCTTGCGGCTTTTTTTGTTTTGTACCGCCTAACCGCGGCCAAGACGTGTACCGCAGCACCAAATAGCTCAAATCTTGAAAAGAGACACAGCAGTGAGCAAAGAACAAGGAACAGTGAAGTGGTTTAACGCCAGCAAGGGCTTTGGATTCATCCAGCGCCAGAGCGGTGAGGACGTATTTGTCCATTTCTCCGCTATCGTGGCTGATGGCTATAAGTCGTTGAACGATGGCCAAGCGGTTGAATTCGAAGTCGTCCGCGGCCCCAAGGGCTTGCAGGCGTCCAACGTCCAGCCGCTGTAACCACTTCGACTGGAAAAATTTCGGGCGGTGCGCCAAAAGCGCCCCGCCCGTTTTTTTATTGCTTATGCTTTCTCTCCTTTGTAGTGGCGGGGCTTTAGCTTGTCCTGAGCCTCGAAGGGTCCCGGCACTTTCGGCTCTTACCTCGTTTTTTTTGCTGGTGGGGCTTAGCCTGACGCCGCCTGCGAGGGCGGCTGCACGCACTTTCACTTCGCCCCTTCAACTCGCGTCGCCATCTCCGCTCTACGACACCTCTGTGTTCTCTGCGTTAATCATCCTCGCCACCATCTGCCGGCACCAGTCCCCGTATGGGACCCCCACCCTGTCCCAAAACTGTCCCACAGTAATCTTGACTGTACCTACCGCAATGATATACTCACCCCGTAAAGAACCACGCCTCGCCCTGAAACGAGGCACTCCCCAAAAAATCCAAATCTAAAACGGTAACTGAGGAGAATACCCATGCCCACCGCACTAGCGATGGATCGCACCCGTGTGTGTACCTACACCTTTGAAAACAGCTCCAAATGCCGCATTCCGCTCACCAGCCATCCCAATCTATGCACCTTTCACGCCCGCAAAGAAGCCGAAAATCGCGCCACCGATGAAGCCGTTCGAGACATCGCCTTCCACCTCTCCAACCGTTACGTCTCCCACTGCGACCTCAGCGCCGCTATCGCTCAAACCATTACCGCCGTCGCCTACAATCACATCCCCGTCCGCACCGCCGCCACCATCGCCTATCTAACCCAGAACCTAGTCCAATCCCTGGCCGGCGCGGAAAAAGAATTCAAAGACACCTTCGGCATCTACGCCTGGCGCCAAACCATCGCCAAAAATTTCAACAATCCCCGTCCCAATGATTCCGCCGTTCAGCCGGCCCCCGCCGAACGGGCCGTCAGCAACTCGCACCCGGCCCCGACGGACGATCGCGCCAATGATCCCGCCAGCACCGCCGTCAATGATGCCGCCATCGATCCACAAATCCCGTCAGCTCAACCGCCCGGCGAGCCGGAGCAAGCCCCAACCGAGAACAACACGGAGGATGAAGCGCAGCACAACGCGGCGAACAACTCGGAAAGCGACGGTGCCAGTAACTCGGAAGGCCATGCGGAGAGTTACTCAGCCGGCGGTACAGAGACGAGCTCAGAAGCCGCCGCGGAGAGCAACTCGCAAACTGTCGCGGTGAGCGACACACAAAATGAGGTGGTGAGCGACGCACAAAACGCTACCGAGTACGAGCCGGAACCACCCCCCTCGACAACAGCCGCGCCAATTACTCCGCATCGGGAGGACTCCCGCCAGTTCCACCCGCAACCAGAAGAAGTCGAAGCCGCCCTAGCCCGCCTTCGCGTCGCCATGGAAACGCAATGACGGCACTCGCGCCCCAGCGGCGCGACTTCATCCCGACCGAAGAGGGAATTCCGCCCTCTCCCTAGTAACTACCTGTGTAACAAAAATCGCGGCTAAGCCAAGCAGAATGAACACTTGCAGAAGGATGTGAAAACAAAGGTACTTTAAGGGCGATTATGCATTTGACACAGACGGCTGTCAACCCCAAAATAAATTGCCGTGACAGGGCAACTCGTTTTGGCTTAGACTCGCGTCCAATTCTAGGAGGCCGCCCTATGAATTATGAAGTTGTGGCATCAAGTCAGCATCTGGACGAATGGCGAGCAGAGGCAATCGACAGCGAGGGCCGCGTGTTCGTCGCCATTTTTACCGGGCCAGCCGCGAAAGAACGCGCGAATGAATATGCTTCGTGGAAAAACGGCGTGCGTGAGCGCGAGCTAGTCCACGCTGCTAGTAGGTAACCTCGGCGTCAATCTGATCAACACACGTCTGCGGACGCGAATGGTTCGGAGCGCTGTGCCATTCGTGCGCGTCTTCCGACCTCACATCACCGAGTTGGTCGAGAAACAAACAACGCCAGTTGTTTGGTGACCCGTCGGGCGAGAGCCCGCTTCTGCTACTTCCCGCGAACTGATAAAAAAGTGCCTGTGGGCGTCCCTTCTTTGTTCCCAAAACGTGCGGGCACATGATGCGTTCGTGACCGTCGTAAGAGGCGACGATAACTTTCTTGTTTTGGATGGCGTCTTTCACGATCTCGTACACTGAGGGCATGTGGTCCTCCCTGTGACGCGGAGGCTATAACACAATGAAGTGGCGTGCAAGGTATCAACAGATAGCTAGCTGCGGCTCCGCCGTCCACTCGTTGCCGCGTAGTCGCGCAGTAAGGGGGCATGTCTGATCTTGTTTGGGGAGCGTAGCCAGCCAAGCCTCCAAATGTTCGTCAAGCTGACTGCGGAGTGCGGCATCTCCTGATAAGTGGCAATAAAAAACCCGGATGAGTTTATCCGCACTTTCTTCGGGAGAATTTTTATCGTTCTCCCACCTCGAAACCTGTTCCTCAGTAACACCGATAATCTTTCCAAATACCGCAGATTTCTTGCCGAGTCTTTTACGAAGGAAGCGAATCTCGGGACCACTGAGAGGGGCTGGTTTTTTTACTACGGCCCTTGCAATGACAACCATTAGACTTTTTACCGCTGGGATGTCAGCCGATTGCGTTCCGCAAGCGCAGATTCGATACTTTATTCCGACCAGATACACGTTGGGGAGTCCGGAATCAACAAAATGATACGGTTCTTCCCTCGTTGCCTTCCGCCATTCAAATTTGTGATTGTGAAGCTCTACCATCGGGTAATTATTTCTATTCTCTTCATGCCGGGATAAGCAGCCAACTTGACACTTAATTTCTCGCCTTCGATATCAACTGTTTCAACGAGATATTCCTAATTAATTTCCAGTCTTCACGTTCCAGTCCGTGAATCACGTCATCGAGCGAGAGGTTTCGTTCTGGGTGATCGTCCGTAGCATGGTCACTCTCTTGAATGTAACCACGATTTAAAGCGTACGAAATAAGGCTTTTTAGGCCATTTTCTGATAATGGCGGCTCGGGTTGCCGCTCTTGTTTCGCAGTTGACATTATATCAAGTTCCTATCTCAGGTCAAGCGCCATTGTTTTCTAAGTTTCCCTGTAATAGTCTACCCATGGAGCGGAGCGGGCCGGAGTCGAACCGGCAGATCCCCCGGAAGAGGATTGCGAGTTATAAAGTCGCTGGGCTTGCCTTATGCCCAACCGCTCCACATCGTTTTCAACAAAACTTCACAGATCGTTGGCTTGACACGCAGGTGGGACTCGGTGGTAGGATGAACCTATCAAGGAATTTCACCCGCCTTGCAAGCGGGTACAAATAAATTGGGGCGCTCCAAAAGGGGTGCCCCTTTTCCGTCTCTAGGGTTTGACGTTGGAGGATTCCAGCTACTAGGGTTTAACCCGCTAGCTGTGGCACATAGAGTAGGAGCGTTGCGCTTAGCCCGCGTGGCGGGCGTTATCCCCTATTTGCCAAACTCGAAGAGGCAAGTATCGTAGCATGGAACGAGATAAGGGTAAACTGCTGCGGCTGTGCATTAAGTAGGAAATCCGGTGGAAAATATGAAGGTGGAAAAAGAGAAATTTGACGCGGCTCTCGCGAAATTGCTTGCCACGAAACCCGCACCTCGTAAGAAAATACAAACGCAGGGAAGGCGCACGTCCAGGCCGATAGTAGGCAAGTAACGCTTATTGTTGCTGAATCTTCCAGGTCGCCATTTTTTTCAAATGCGCCCTTGTTCCGTTCGAGAATCTCTTTGCATTTTGCTTGGGGACGCTTGGTTTTGACGCCGAAATCTCTCACGAGAAGCAAAACAAAATCTTCCAAACAAACGCGTGAGGTAGGGAAGTGGATTCTGTGTGCTTGCTGGATGTGTAAGTGGGGATATTTTACTCCGGGGTCGTTTGGATGCCAGTGGTATGCGAGTATCTCGTCATTTCCGGTTCGATCTGCCGTCGGTTCCAATAAACGAGTAGCTATACTCTTGTGTACTGGCCTTGAACTGACCACTCAATTGAAGTGTGCAGGAATTACGCGGAAAATCTGAGTGACAGACAGATCGTAGAAAGCGTGATCTTTGCTCTCGATTCTTGAGTATGGCTCGTAATAAAGTTTGAACAATTTTGGCGATTGTTGATATGCCGTCAGGAAATCTGCGCTGATTATAGAAAGAGTTTCTTTTATGAACCCAACAAACTTATCGACGGCCTCTTGCGGAGTTTTTCCTGGCACTCTTTTGCCTCGGAAGCGGAGCTAGAAGGGCTAATTCAATAACACCGGGGCAGGTATCGGAGTCCAGTTTACGATATCGTCCAGACTTCCATCTACTAATAAATGAAGCTGCGGAGATTCCCAGTACATTCCTCGCTCTGGCGTCCACCATCTCCGAAAACTCTTTTTTTGTTGCCCACTTGATTCCGACGATTGTTTTTTTCCTTTTGGCAGGCATGGCTTCTCCAGCGAGAGATTGAGAAGTCTAGGGCACGCTCTTTAAGTCTATGTCAAGTACTATCTTACGGGCTAGGATTATCTTCCACCTATTTCCACAGATGATAAGTCCTTACCTGTGAGCATCTTATACGTCAAAACCTTCTCATTTACGATGTTTTTTAACGTACTGTCGAACATCGTCTTTTGCGTGTCCCGTCGGTTAAATCGATACGAAAACTCATCGCAATACCGGCCAAGGTGCTTTATCGAAACCTTGTGGAACGTGCCGTACACGCCGCGCTTGAGCAAGGAAAAGGCATTCTCAATCGTGTTGGTGTGCAGATCACCGATGCCGTAGGTGCGGCTGTGATTCACGGTGCGATGCGCGGCAAATTTGCGCTTGCCGATTATCTCGAACGTTGAGTGTTCATCGGTTTGCAGGATGGCATCGGGCGAAACGTGTTCATCTAGGACGGCTTCCGTTATCTCAATCTTGGCATCCGCCACAGGAACAAGGCGCAGTTTCCCGCCGCGCTCTACCATGCCCATTACAACGTCGCGATTCTCTTTCTTGACGTAGGGCTTGCCCTTGCGCGGTTTCTTGGGAGTCAAATAGGTGTGGTCCGCTTCGACTACGCCGCAAAGCAATCCGCCGTCTTTCATGGCCGCTCGGATTCTGTGGCAGAGGTGCCAAGCGGTCCGGTAATTCACGCCAAGGTGACGCTCAACTTGCTTGGCGGAGATGCCCTTTTTCGCTTCGCAAATCATTGCAATCGCCATCATCCATTTGGTGAGTGGGAGATGCGTGTCATTAAAGATCGTGCCGCTAGTCGCGCTGAATTGCTTCCCGCAGCCCTTCTCTAGGCACTGGTAGATCGTGCCGCGCTTGTTGGCTCCCGCCCTCTCGCGGGTAATCTTCGAGACCGTTCATCACGCCACAATGAACGCAGCCGACTCGCCATGCGGCCAGCGCATCTTTTCGATGTATTCGAGGCATTGTGCTTCGGTGGCGAATTGACGGGTTACGTCTATGAGGTTCATAATGCGCAAATCTAGCGCATTAACGTATCTGTGTCAAGTGCATAATCGCCCTTTAAGTCCCTGTGTTTTCACATCCTTTCGCGATTCCCCCAGGGGGGCCACCCCACCGCTTCCGCTGTGGTAGTGGCACGGCGAGCGGTTCCTGCCCGAGCGCGTCACAGAAAACACAGCAAGTCCCACCCCCTCTCGCAGATTAAAGGTATCTTCTTAAGACTGGCGTCAATCGGCAGGCACATCTCGTTCGCTTGCTTATGAGTCATGGTGAGTCGGGAATTTTGCCACGCTGATAAACGCTGAACCGCTGCAACTGAGAAGCCATGTTAGCTCTTATCGCCAGTCCGGCCCTCGCGCTCTTGCCGAAACTATGGCGCGATAGATTCACCCTGACGTCCGCTGAATGGAAATTCGCGGGTGTACTGTCTGGAATCCTTGAATCCGTCGCAGCCTTGGGCGCGTTAGTCGGATGGTATTCGTATTCCGTCAGCCATTGGGCCCAAGACGCCATCTTCTCGACCGCAGCGGCACATCCGCAGGGAACAATTCCGCCGGGCACGGAAGGGTTTGCCGCGCTGGTTCTTCTTCTTTTTCACCCTCTCACTTGGTTCATCGTTTATTGCGGCGTCGAGGGAATCGTCCGCTTGCTGGCTGCCGGCGTCAATGGAACGGTATTCGGAATTCTTCCGCTTTTTCTGCTGGAACGCAGCTACTCGTTTCTGTCGTCGCGCCAAAATAAATCACATTCGCCGGCGGGCGACAGTTCCGAGTACGATTCATTGACGAAGCGAACCGATGCAGAAGGCGAGATTCTCGAGATCCGTTCGCTCAAGCCCAAAGAAGAATGGATTCCGCCAAAAATCGTGCGCTTTCAGGGAGTCTATTACAGCCTTTTTCAAGTTTATGAAGAGCGCGCAACATGCCGCTATTTCGTTTACGTGCTTCGGCGGTTGTCCGCCGGCGTCCACAGTTGGACCGTAATCGACTATTCCGCAAACTTCCGCTGGGCCGACCCGGAAGAGTCAAACCCAAAGCACTAAACCTCTTCTTCGACCAGTTGCTCGCCGTGCGCCGCTTTGTGCGCCGCCACGATTTTGTCCTCTACCTCTTTGGGCACGTAATCGTAATGGGAAAACTCCATCGTGTACGTCGCGCGCCCTTGCGTCTTGGAAATTAAATCGTTCGCATACGTCAGCATCTCTGCGAACGGCACTTGCGCCTTGATCACCACGTTATGCGCCCGCGTTTCGCTTCCCGCGATGCGTCCGCGCCGCGCGCTGATGTCGCCCATCAGATCGCCGGAATAATGGTCCGGCGCATACACCTCTACGTGCATGACCGGTTCGAGTAGCGCCGGCCGCGCCAGCTTCATCGCTTCTTTAAACGCCAGCGAGCCCGCGATACGGAACGCCATGTCCGAGGAATCCACATCGTGATATTTTCCGTCGTACAAGCTCACGCGGAAATCCACCACAGGAAATCCCGCCAGGAAACCGCGCGCTGCCGCCTCGCGAACTCCGCGCTCCACCGACGGAATCCAGTTCTTCGGAATCGCGCCGCCGAAAACATCATCGATAAATTCGATCCCGGCGCCGCGTTCCGCCGGCTCCATCTTGATGCGGCAAACGCCGTATTGCCCGTGCCCGCCAGACTGTTTCTTGTGCTTTCCCTCCACGTCCGCGCGTCCGCGAATCGTTTCGCGATACGCCACCTTCGGCGGCTTCAGCGTCAAGTCCACGTGATAGCGCTTGTGCAGCTTGGCGACCACCACTTCAATGTGTTGCTGCCCGGTTCCCGCCAGCAAAAATTCTTTCGTTTGCGGATCGCGTGAAAAATGCAGCGCTGGATCTTCCTCCAGAATTTTGTGAATGGAGACGCCGATCTTGTCCTCGTCCGCGCGCGTCTTCGGCTCAATCGCGAAGGTAATCGAAGGCTCCGGTAGATGCGCCGGCTCATAAAAAATCGGCGAATTCTTGTCGCCCAACGTCTCTCCGGTAGCGCACTCCTTTAGCTTTGCTACCGCTCCAATATCTCCCGCGTGCAATTCGATAACTTCGGTGAACTGTTTGCCTTGCGCCACCTGCAGATGCTGAAACTTTTCGGCACTTCCGCGGTTGTAATCCAGAAGCGTCGCGTCATTCTTCAACACGCCGCTTTTCACCTTGAAATAGTTGATGCGTCCCGCGAATGGATCGGCCAGCGTCTTGAATACGAACAGCGACAGCGGCTGCCCATCGTCATACTTGCGCTCCACGCGCTCGCCTTTGCCTCGCTGATCCGTGAAGCCCACTTGCGCGTGTTCGTCGGGATGCGGAAAACAATCCGCGATAAACGTCAGCAGGCTGGCCGTGCCGACGTTATGCAACGAAGAAACCATCAGCACCGGAATAATTTTCTCCGCCACAATGGCTTTGCGCACTCCGGGAATCAAATCGCAAATGGGAATTGTGCCCTCGCGGAAAAACTCCTCCATCATCTCGTCGTCGCCTTCCGCCACCATTTCCACAATTTTTTCGTGCGCTTCCTTGGCTGCGTCGATGAGCGCATCGGGAATCTCTTCCACCTTCGGCTTGCCGTCACCGTCAGGAGTGTAAAAATGCGCCTTCATCGATACCAGATCGATCACCCCGCGGAATCCACGCTCTGATCCGATCGGCAATTGCAGCGCGACCACCGTCCGGCCAAATACGCTGTTCAGCGATTCCATGGCGCGCTCGAAATCGGCCAGCTCGCGATCCATCCAGGTCAGCACAAAGGCCCGCGGAATGTCGTACTCGCAGCAATAGTCCCAAACTTTTTCCGTGGTCACCTGCGCGCCCACATGCGCGTCCACGGTGATCAAAGCCGCATCCGCCGCGATCAGCGATGCCTTGCTCTCGGTGATGAACGTGGAATATCCCGGCAAATCCAGAAAGTTAATTTTCACTTTGTTGTCCGGAGCCGGACCACACAAAGTGCACGGCCATTCCGCGAAAGCTAGTCCCGTCTGAATGGAAATCTTTCGTGTGATTTCCTCTTCATCCCAATCGGTGGTGGTGTTGCCTTCGGAAACTTTTCCCCACTTCGGCGTCATCCCCGCGGTATACAACAACGACGACACCAGTTGCGTCTTCCCGGTGCCGCCGTGGCCGACAATGCCAACATTGCGAATGTCCTTCGTGAGATAGGTCTTCATACTGCCTCCTCGTTTCGCTGGGCTTTTTCGTTGGTCGCAACGCCGTCGGCTCCGCAGCCAACGGAAGCGTCCGGCGTCACGTTGCGACCAACTTCAGTGCGCAACTACAGTTTTGTAGGGGGAGAACGTGTCCTGTTGTACCTGGGTCCGGCGGGTGCCGGGCGAAGGACGAGCAAAACCCTGGGCGCTCTCCGACATTGTGCGGCCCCAGGTAAAGGGCCGACGCGCGGATGCTAGCACACCGCCCAGCGCACCGCAATTAACGCAAATGCAAATGGCGGGCGCGTTCTAGGGTTGCAGTGAAGGCGGACTTGGCCCCGAAAGCATCTGCATAGCAGGATTCTTGGCGGAATAAAAACTGCGCAGCACAGCCAGCAAATCGCTGGCGGACAGCGCGAATCCGATACTGGTGACGTTTTTCCTGACCAGCTTCTGCGTGTTTATCCCAATCACTTCGCCGCGCGTATTTATCAGCGGACCGCCGCTATTGCCGGGATTGATTGGCGTGTCCGTCTGAATCCACGTTCCCGGTCCGGCGCTGTCGAATTTCCCGACCGCGCTCACGATCCCTTTGGTGACGCTGAACAGCATGGCATCGCCGGGATTGCCGATGGCGAAAACGCTTTCGCCCTGCTGCACGAAGGCCGTATCTGTAAGCGTCAAATAGGGAAATTTGCTGCCGGCAACTTTTAGCAGCGCAATATCCAAGTCCGCATCGACGTAAACTACTTTCGCTTCGAGCTGCAGGCCGTCCGGTAAGACAGCCAGCAAGCTTTCTTCATCGCGCGCCACATGCGCGTTGGTCGCTAGCACCCCAGTCTCGGTAACAAAGAATCCCGTGCCGCTCTTACTCAATCCCTTGAGATACACCACCGCGGGTTTGGTGCGGCGCACCAATTCTTCGAGCGAAAGTTCCGGGCGGAACGCAGCGCTGTCGACAGGGCTGCTCGCGCCAGTCACGATTGACCCTGGCACGGCAGCTGCAGTCACTGCGGAAGCAGGCATGGCGGATGGCATGGCGCTCCCCTGCGGCACGCGCTCCGAAATCGTTCCGGTAAAAACACCAGCGACGGGATCGAGATTCACATGGAAGTGATCGGTCTTCAGCAAAAAATATTCGCCATGATTGCGCCCATTCATTCCGACCCAGTTCATGGGCCCTTCGGTCAGGCTGATCTCTTTGCTGGCGTAGCCGGCCAGGCTCACCCGCGCGACCATGGCATGCTCGAGGCGCGAACCCAGACTGGTGAGCGTGCGGTGAAAATACCCGCCAGGATAATCCTTATCGAACGGCGTGACGCCGGCCGCAACACCATCAATGCTGACCGCAGCGCCGGGAGGATTGCTGGTGATACGCAACTTTTCGGCGGATGCCGCAAGCGTGGAGATCAGTAGGCAGACGAATAGCAACGCAATAATTCTACAAGGGGAGGGCACGGACATACGCACCTCGCGAGGATGACATCCCGCAGGTACGTTACCATATATTTATATAGCTTTGCTATTATCTGCGGGGCGCGGCGTGAACCCCGAGCAGCGCAGTACCGGCAGGCGCGGATACTTCGGAAACTGCGGATCGCTAACGCTCAGCTGGCACAAGAAAAACACCGAGGATCGCTCGGAGGTAATCTGGCGCGCGTGCACACAAGTGGCGCACAACCCGGCATGCTGATCTGGCTCTGGCGATTTTTCTGGCGAAATTGGCATGGCGGCGAAGGTGATTGCTAGACGCAACTCTGCTGCGTTCTTCTACCGCTGCGACGGCGCAGATGAAGGCTCCGCCGCAGCCGGCGCTGCGGGGACCGGTTTGGTAAACCGCGCTTCGTCAATTTGCGGATCGATTTCAATCTTCTCGATGGTGATTTTCTGCTGCTGCACGGTTCCGGGCGAATCCGAATCAATTTCAAAGGCGAACTTCAGCCCATTGACGTCGCGATAGTCGCTGAAAAATGTTTCCACCGGGATTTCCTGATTCTCGATGATGCGCTTGCCTTCCCACTTGATCAGCAGAAACGTGGACGCGTCGAAGAAATACGCTCGCACATCGCCATTCTTGTTGGTGAGTTGCAGCTTGTAGGCCGACTTGCCATCGACTTCGACCTTGCCGAGCAGTTCTACGTGATGGCCCTTGCTCTGGTAATCCAGCAGGGGGCCGTCGAAATCGGCTTCGTCGCCGATGGTGCGCAGGTCGTCGGCCGTCATGGGCTGCACATCTTTATTCGGCGCGAAAGGATTGAGCACCCAGGCGCCCGACTTGCCGTCGTAAACGCGTACGACGGTCTGGCCATTGACGTTAATTTCCATGTGCATCTTCAGGGGGCGCGAAAACTCGACGGAAAACGGGCCTTCGGCACCCGGACCGAAGGAGATCTTGCCGGTGACGCGTTCCCGGCGAATGGCCTTAATTTTGTCGGCACCGCCGCGGGCGGCCAGAACCTTGGCAATGATTTCATCGGCAGTCTGCGCCGCGGCACGTGGAGCGATGGCAGCGAACTGCAACAACGTCAGCGCGGCCAGTAGCGCGATCTGCGCAAAACGGCGGCGGCTCGCCCGCCGAAAAGAACAGCTCGAGTGATTCATGTTGGACTCATTTCGCAAGTGCGTAGCTCCACGCTGCAAGCGCTCTCATGTTAGAAGTTGCTGCAACAAGCGTCAAACCGGGCCTTCTAAACCGGTGAATTTATCGTTTCCGGCGTTACTTCGCCACGGCTCTCGTCGTACCTATTGTTGGATGCACGCGGGCGGGGTATGCTCGCAACAATGGTAAAAAAATACGTGATGGAGAAACGCTCACAAACATTCACGTTCCATGGAGATATCTATGAAGCAGGCAAAATTGATCGCCTCAATCGCACTGGCCGCGCTCGTTGCGGCAAACGCGCCTCGGGTCCTGGCACAAACTGCCACGCCTGACGTGGTGCCTAATCCCTTAAGCACTTCGGTGAAAGTGCAAATGGCGCGCTCCAGCAAGAACATGGTCGCCGGCGCGGAAGCCATGCCCGCGGATAAATACGGCTTCAAGCCCATGCCGGATATGATCAGTTTCGGCCACCTGGTGGCGCACATCGCCGAGACCAACACCACGCTATGCTCGAAGCTTTCCGGAACGCCGGCGCCGGACGGCAAGCTGGACGAAGCCGACGGAAAGGACAAGCTGGTCGCCGGATTAAAAGCTTCGTTTGATTATTGTTCCACAGCGCTGGCGAATCTGGACGACAGCAAGCTCGGCGAACAGATCACAGTTTTCGGCGGCCGCATGGTGCCGCGCGCGGCGGCTTGGCTTATCTTGTCCGGCTCGTGGGCCGATCACTACAGCACGGAGGCGGTTTACCTGCGGCTGAACGGAATTCTGCCGCCGAGCGCGCAACCGCCCGCTAAGAAATAGAGTTAGCTCATACCAGCTTATGTATACAGCGATGCCGCGGGGGTTAAAACCCCCTGTGGGTTCTGGTCTTTCGGCACTGACTGAAGTCGTGCCCTCCCAACAGACAGATATACGCCGGATATTTATGAGGCGGCTTCTTGTTACACCTGCAGGACGTCGCCTTCGCGGGCCACGATTTCATACAACACTGGATTCACGAAGAATCCCAGCAACAGGCGCGAGAGCAAGCCGGCGACCACGACGATCGCAAAAGGCTTTTGCGTGTCCGAACCTACGCCAGTGGAAATGGCCGCGGGCAATAGACCGAGGCAAGCCACCAACGCGGTCATCATGATCGGCCGCAAGCGCAGTAACGACGCTTCGAGCGTGGCGTCACGCACCGACTTTCCTTCCAAGCGCAATTTATTGATGTAACTCACCAAAATCACCGCGGTCTCCACCGAGACGCCCAGCAGAGCAAGCAGCCCAAGAATGCTGGACACACTGAACGGTGTATGCGTGAGCTTAAGAGCGATCAGCGCGCCCACCGGTTCCGTCAACACCACGCCGAGCGCGATGGTGATGGGAAATTTGAAATTGCCGTACAGGGCAAAGAGAATCAGGAAAATCAGCATCAATGCCAGGGGCCGATCACGGCAAATTGCGCTTTGGCTTCCAGTAATTCGCTGTATTCGCCGCCCCAATTCAAAGTGTAGCCGGCCGGCAGCAGTACTTTTTTCTTGATCGCGGCCTGGCCATCATTGATTACGCCTTCCAGGTTGCGGCCCACGATGGAGAACTGAATGCCGATATAGCGCGAATTATCTTCGCGATAAATGAAGGAAGCTCCGCTGGCCTGGCGAATGGTCGGCGAGTTCAGAAAGCGGGATGGCCTGTCCTGCGGGAGAAGGAACCAGCAGATCGCCGATATCTTGCGCGCGTGGAGCGGTATTTCGGCTCCATGCGCACGACCAAATCGAACAGCTTTTCACCCTGAATCACTTGCGTTGCAGCCTGGCCGCCGATGCCCGCCTGAATCACGGCTTCGACGTCGGCAACATTGATGCCGTAGCGGGCGATTTTCGCGCGGTCGGCCTCGATAATCAGGTTGGGCTGGCCCAATTCGCGGACGACGGTTAGTTCCGTGAATCCGGGGGTCTTGTCCAAGACTTGCTTAATTTCCACGGCCTTTTTTTCCAGGACATCGAGGTCGGGACCGAAAATCTTTACCGCCAAGTGAGCTCTTCAGCCCGGTGAGCGCTTCGTCCACGGCGTCTTCGGCGGGCTGCGTGAAATTGAAAATCACTCCGGGATAAGCTATCGAATTTCTTTGCCAAATCCCTCGACAGTTCTTCCTTGGTGTGGAATAGAGCTCTTTTTCCATGCGGCATCGCCGTAGGGCAGCAGGCCGACATAAAACTCGCAGTTGAAAAATCCCGTGGGGTCGGTGCCATCGTCGGTGCGTCCGAGTTCGGAAGCCACGGTAGTGACTTGCGGATATTGCATCAACAGGGCGCGGATTTTCGGCGCGAACTTGGCGGATTCCTCGAACGAAATGGTGTAGGGCATGGTGGCGCGCACCCACAACGCGCCTTCATCGAGGTGCGGCAGAAATTCTCCGCCGATGAGCGGAATCAGGAATAACGTGGCGACAAAAATCGCGGTGCTTACGAAGAGCGTGGTGCGCGGGCGATTCAAGCACCATTCGAGGCGCTTGGCATAAGAGTTGCGGACCCACTCAAAAATCCTGTTGGGCTTTTCCGTGACGCCACTCTTGAACCAGTAGGAAGCCAGCACCGGCACGATGGTCAGCGTCAGAATCAGCGCGCCGACCAATGCGAAGGCCATGGTGTCGGCCATGGGATGAAACAGTTTTCCCGCCGCTCCCGTGAGCGCATAGATGGGCAAATATCCCGCGATGATCACGGCCACGGAATAGAAGATCGGACGGTCTACATCGCGCGCGGCTTGCAGGATTACTTCATTTAGATTGTAAGTCTGGCCCTTGCGGAGGCCGAGTTCGCGGTAAATATTTTCGACCATCACGATGGTGCCGTCGATCAAAATGCCGAAGTCAATGGCGCCAATGGAGAGGAGATTTGCGGCTTCCCCGGTGGCGTGCAGAAAAATAAAGGCAAAGAGCAGCGCCAGGGGAATGGTCAGCGCGGTGATCAGCGCGGCGCGCAAACTTACCAGGAAAAAGAGCAAGACCACCAGAACCAGAACCATGCCGCGGATGCAGGTTCCACTCCACGGTATCGGTGGTGACGCGCACCAGATCGCTGCGGTCGTAATAGGGGTGGACTTTTACATCGGGTGGCAGAATGCCGCTGTTCAGCTCGTCAGTTTTTTTCTGCACGCCGCGCAGCACGGTTTGCGCCTGCTCGCCGGTGCGCATCAGGATGACGCCTTCGACGGCGTCATCGTTTTTCTCGTAACCAAAAATTCCCAGGCGCGGAGCGTGGCCAATCTCCACGCTGCCCACATCTTTAACGCGGATAGGCACGCCATTCGCGCTGCCGACCACCACTTCGCCGATATCCGCAGTGCCGGTCAGCAGGCCCAGTCCACGCACGTAATAAAATTGTCCGCCCTGAGTGTAAAAGCCGCCGCCGGTATTGGCGTTGTTGGCGGACAGCGCGCCGACCACCTGTCACCACCGAAAGGTGAAAATTATTCAGCTTCACGGGATCGAGCAGGACGTGATACTCCATCGTCGGCCCGCCAAATCCCGAATCGTCGGCCACGCCGGGAACGCTGCGATAGGCGCGCTCGAGCACCCAGGCTTCGATGGTGTGCAATTCCTGCGCGCTGCGGTCCGGGCTTTCAATTACGTAGCGATATACCAGGCCGCTGGGACTGAACAGCGGCGCCATGCTGGGCGTTACGCCCGTGGGGAGCGAGGCGTCGGCGATGCGCTGAAAAATCTGCTGGCGAGCGAAATAGGGATCGGTGTTGTCTTCAAAGGTGAGAATGACGTCGGAGAGGCCGTAGAGGGAAATGGACCGCATGACCGTCAGTTTGGGCGTGCCATTCATGGCCAGTTCCAGCGGCAGCGTGGTGAGGCGCTCGACTTCTTCGGCGGCGTGGCCGGGCCACTGGGTAATCAGTTCGACGATGGGTGGGGAGAGATCGGGATACGCGTCCACCGGCATGCGCTGAAAAGACATCGCGCCGGCGATAACCACCAGCACGGTGAAGAGCAGCACGACGAAGCGCTGCTTAAGCGCGAATTGGACGATGCGATGAATCACGAATTTTGCCCTGTGAACATTTCCACTTTTTCCGCTGTGCTAGTGCTCGAGAGAATTCTTGAATTGCAGAAACAGGCTGCCGTCGCCGACGACCTTGTCGCCTTCTTTTAAGCCGCTCTCGATATGCGTACGGCCGTCGTTGCTTTCGCCGATTTTCACGATGCGGCGCGCAAACTTGTTGCCATCGATCTGCAGATAGACGAACGGCACGTTCTCGGTATCGTGCAGGACCGAGGCGTCCGGAACGGTCAGGGCGTCATTCGACGGCGCCAGCTTGCACCACGGCGGTGACGTACATATCTTTTTTCAGTTTGCCGCCGGGATTGCTGGCCACGATGCGCGCTTGCAGCGTGCGGGTAGTGGGATCGAGAGTGGCCGCGAGATAAGAAATCTTGCCCTGAAACTTGTCGGGATAACTATCGGTGTTGATTTCGACGCCGTCGCCGACATGCACGTACGCCAGATCGCTTTGATAGACGTTGACAAGCACCCAGACCGTGCTCATATCCGAAATGGTGAAGCACTGCGTGCTCGCGGCTTGCAGCAATTGGCCCGGGCCTACGAGGCGCTCCACGATTTCTCCGGCCACGGGCGCCAAGACGGGAACTTCCGAAGTGGCTTTGGTGTCGACAAATTTTTCGGGATCTTTGATTCCCAGGACGCGCAAAGCATCTTCATTCGATTGCAGGTCGGCCAGCGCGGCGGCGCGATCGGACTCCGCTTGCTGCAAATCGCGCTCGGCGATGGCTTTGTGCTCGTAAAGATCGATGGAGCGCAGATAATTTTTATCGGACAGAAGGTACACGCTCTTGGATTTGAGATACGCAGAGCGCGCGGCGGAATAATCAGGGCTGTTAACCATCAAGAGTGGTTGATTGAGATGCACGAACTGACCGGGGTCCACCAGTATTTTTTGTACCGGTCCGCCGATCGCAGAAAACACGGGAGTGGTGACGAACGCGTTGTAAGCTACCGCTCCGGTGAGGCGCAAAACGCGGGGCAGGCGTGGACTTTTTCGACAGTAACCACCTGCAGATGTGCCATTTGGTCTTGCGGAACGGTGAACAGCTGACGCGGTATCGGCTTTTGTTTTCGTTGGTGGAGAACGAAGTCATCTTGGATTCGGATTCGCTGGGACCGGAGGAGCCGCACCCGGCGAAAATGGCGGCGGATGCCATCGCCATAGCGAGCGCTAGCGCTACAATTGCGCCCGCGGAAAGAAAGCCGCGATGGTTATTACGCCGTGCATGATGCGGCGGTGCATCGACTGCTGAAAAATTTCATGGCAGCCTCCTCGTTCCCACGGCTTCGCGCATCTGTTCGACGGCGGTCATGTAACTGGCTAGCGCCTGGCGATAGGCTAGTTGGTTGGCGCGATAGGTGCGTTCGGCGTCCAGAATAATCCAACAAGCTGGCGGCGCCGCGCTTGTAGGCGTATTCACTGATGTCGCGGGATTGCTTGGCTTGGTCCACATAGCCGCCCTCGTACAGACGGATGATTTCGTCGTTGGATTTCAGGTTCGCGTAGGCGCTGGTGACGTCGGTCATGACTTGTTGCGCGGATTCGAGTTCCTGCTCTTGCGCTTGGGTGATGGCGTATCGGGTGCGCGCGATCTCGCCCTGATTGCGGTCGAAAATCGGCAGGTCAATGTTGAAGTAGAACGCGCCGCTGCTCTGACCGTTGGTGTGCGTGTAATCAAAGTTGACATTTAAATCGCGCTTGCCGTTGGCTTCCGCTAAGCGATTCCTGGCTGCGCGCCGCGACCACGCCCTTGCTGCGCGGCCTGCAAGTCTGGGCGCGACCGCAGCGCCAGGGCTTTCAGATCGTCGAGCCCTTCGCGCACCGGAGCATAAACAAGTTCGCCTTCCACATCGTAATTGTCTGGGACGGACTCAAAACCCAGGTACTGGCGCAGCGAGGCCAGGGCCTGCACTTTCGCGACGCGCGCGGCGGAAAGGTCGCTCTGAAACTGCAGCAATTGCAGGCGAATTTTGAGGAGGTCGCCTTCGCTCATATCGCCGAGCTTGTAGCGCTCGTTGGAGATGTCCACGGTTTCCTGAAAACTGTCGAGATCCTTGTTGGCGAGATCGATGGTGGACTGCGCGAGAAGCACGGCGACGAACTGCTGCGATAAATTGAAAATAAGCTGGCGCTGCGTGTCGTCCACCTGCTCGCGCGTGACGGCGGTCTGATCGCGCGCGGCCTCCAGGCGATGCTGGCGTTTCTTGCCGCGCTCGAAGAGATAGCCGATGCCAAGATCGAACTGCGCCTGGTTGTCTAATGTAGCTGGCGCCGAATTGGCTGGGCTGAAAAGCGGGAAGAATTGCGTGTCCCAGGAGATGACCGGATTGGGGCGCAGGTTGGCAGTGATTTCCTGGGCTTGATTTTGCAAGATGGTGGTGCGCGCGGCGGCCAAGGCGTGATCGTGCTGCAGCGCCAGGCGGATGGCGTCATCGAGCGTGATGCGCACGGCCGGCGGCTGCGTGGTGTCGGCGCGCGGGGGCTTGGCCGGTTGCGGCGGAGAACGTTTCCCGACCCGCCCTTGCGGCGTTCTTGCGCTGCGGCGATCGCCGGCAGGAACGCCACAGATAACGTGGCCAGAACCAATCCTTTCTTCATGAAAATCGTTCCTCAAGGGTCCGCAAAGGGACCAATAGCGAATCAGGCGTAAAACGGATGAGCGGAAACGACGGAGGACTAAATTGCGGGAGGAGCGCGGGGAGAGGTGGCCCGCGGCATTGCCGGAGAACTCGCGACGACGTGCGCAAATACTTCCAGCGGCCGCACTTGCGAAACAACGCTGATACTCGGCGCGGGCGTAACGACGGCAGCGCCTATCGCGGAACACACCGGGCAGATGTGCGTGCCGGAGGGCGTGCTGGTCAGGTCGGCGCAGTAATGCAGCTGCGCTCCAAGAAAAATGAGCGCGAGAAGCAAAGCCAGCAAACCGATGTTGCGCTGACTGTGAGGCATCACACTGGTAAGAATGAGCTTAGGCTGGAACGGTTGTATGGTCAATAGTCCGGCCCGGGTCTGCGGGGTGAAGGATAACGCGCAGGTTGTTTCCTTGAGCATTTTTGTGGAATGCTCTTGCGTCGAGCATTCCTGTTTCGAGGTGGCCGATGCCCTGCGACCCGCAAATTCTGCGGCACGTTCCGTTGTTTGCCTTGTTGGACGAAGAAGAGCTGGCGGTGCTGGCGAGTGAGGTGGAAGTCAAAACGTTCTCGCCGCGCCAGCGCATCTATAAGATGGGCGACCCCGGCGGGCGCGCCTACGTGCTGGTCTCCGGCGCGGTGCAGGTGACCACTGTGGATGAAGATCACCAGGAAGTCATTGTCGACCAGCCCGCGCACGGCGAATTCTTTGGCTTTGCTTCCATGCTGGATGGCACGGCGCACCAAACCACGGCGATGGCCACGGAGGAAAGCGCCGCCGTGGAGGTGGACCACCACGATATTACCGTGCTGCTGCAGCGCAAACCGCTGGCCGGCGTGGACATGCTTACGGTATTGGGAAAGCAGTTTCACGCTTCGCAGCGGCTGGTGCGCGTGCGCGCGGCGCGCAATCCCAATGAATTAATCGAAGAGCACGCAACGTTTGGCGAACACGTGGCCGACGCGGTGGCGCAGTTCGGCGGCTCGTGGAGCTTTATCATTTTGTTCGGACTCGTGCTGTCGGTTTACGTCGCGGTGAATGTCATTTTGCGCGGGCGGGCCTGGGACCCATATCCGTACATTTTGCTGAACCTGTTTCTCTCCATGCTGGCGGCAATTCAGGCGCCGGTGATCATGATGAGCCAGAACCGGCAGGACAAGAAGGACCGGTTGCGCGGCGAACTGGACTATGAGGTGAACCGGCGCGCGGAATCGGAAATTCAAGGGTTGGCGCGCACGCTAAACCACGTACACGCGCAAGTGGATGATGTCGTCGAGCTTCTGCGGAAGCAATCATAGGCCGCACGCGTAGGTGGCCTCATCGCAAAAATCGATCACAAGTAGCCAACATTCCAGATAACCAAAAGGGTTAGTGTCACGTCTAAGGGAGCACGGTGATGTGTAGTTGATTTAATATGTAGTTGTCGGACGCCGTGCTTTTCGCAATGAGAGTCTTTCGCCGCAAACTCGGCCGAACGAACCTGCAGCGCGCTTTAGCGTTGCTGGCTTGCGTCGCGTTGCTGTACTTCGCTTGTGGCGGCGTGCTGTTGCACGAGCACACCAACGGTCCCGATGGCGCCTGTCACGTATGCCAGGCGTTGCATATGCCGGCGTTGGCCTCGGCGCGCTTGGCATTTTCGATTGCGCCAGCCCCGATGGTCTGGCTTTCCGCGGTCCCGCAACACGCTGCGCCAAACGATTCTTTCTCCCTGCACCGGCCTTCTCGCGCCCCGCCTGTCGTTTAACTCCTCGCTTAGCTTCAATTTGGCGCGCTGGCTATATCGACTAAGCCGGCGTCACCGCCATTTTTTCTGGCGGTCTCTATCCACAGCTACATACAAAACCCTCAAGTGGGGATGGAGAAGAAATGTTAAAGCGTTTGCGCAGGTATTCATATTTGCTATTGGGATGGGTGTTGTTGTTCGCGGGTGGATCGGTGAACGGACAGTCTGGCAATTCGGGATCCATCGAAGGCACGGTTACAGATCCATCCGGTGCCGTTATTGCCGGAGCCACCGTGGAGATAACGAATCCGGTGAGCGGTTATAAGCGCACGGCAGAGACGGGAATGGATGGGACGTTCCGCTTCAGCAATGTGCCGTTTAATCCGTACCATCTGACGGTAAGCTCAGACGGGGTTCACGTCTTACAACCAGGATGTGGACGTGCGTTCATCCGTGCCGACGGTGACGCAAATATCGCTAAAGCTGGGCGCGGCGGCGACGAGCGTAACGGTGGAAGCCTCGGGCGGCGACCTGGTGGAGAACGACTCAACGTTCCACACCGACGTGGATCGCGGGCTTGTTCGACAAACTTCCGCTGCAAAGCGCCTCGTCTTCGGTCAGTTCGCTGGTGACACTTTCCACTCCCGGAGTCGCCGCGGATTCCAACGGGCTCTTTCATGGGCTCGGCGACCATGCATCAAACTCTTTCTCTATCGATGGGCAGCCGATCACCGACCAGCAAAGCAAGGTGTTCTCGAATCAGATTCCCGAGGATTCGATTCAGTCGCTGGAAGTGATTTCCGGCGCGCCGCCGGCCGAATTTGGAGGGAAAACAAGCCTGGTGATTATGGTCACCACGCGCTCGGGCCTCGGTGTGAATCCACCGCATGGCCAGGTGACGAGCTCGTACGGCTCGTTCGGTAGCGTGAGCGGGGGCTTCGACTTGGCGTACGGCGGCGATAAGTGGGGGAACTACGTTTCGGCGGGCGGCTTGAACACCGGCAGGTTTCTAGACGGACCGGAACTTGGCGTCATGCACGATCGCGGCAACGAGGAGAATTTCTTCGACCGCGTGGACTTCAAGCTTTCGTCGAAAGATACCCTCAGTTTCAATTTCGGCTACAGCCGGTCTTGGTTTCAGACGCCCAATTCCTACGACGCGCAGAACGGGACGGCTTGGACGTTTCTTTCGGCAACACCAGTTTGTCCCCCTGGGCAAATCGGTTCGTGCGGCGGACTGGGGCCAAACGGGGAACCGGTTGGGCCGCAGGATCAACGCTCGAAGATTGGAACGTTCAACATTGCGCCGTCGTGGACGCGTCTGATCAATTCCACAACAGTACTCACGCTAGGCGCTTTCGTGCGGCGGGATGAATACAACTACTACCCGAGCGGCGAACCCTTTCGCGGATGCCTCGCCGGACTTACAGCTGGAGACGGTCGGTCAGAACCGCAGCTTGACGAATGCCGGAGGACGCGCGGTGCTCTCTTACGTCAAGGGAATCCACAACGTAAAAGCGGGAATCAGCTTTGAGAACACCGCACTTTCGGAAAACGACAAATTCGGCATCGTCGATCCGACGGCGAACGCGGTTTGTTTGAATCTTGCAGATTTGAGCCCGGACACCAACCCCGCGATAACGAATCCGGCGCAATGCACGGGGTCGCTGGTGGCCAACACCGGTCAAGGATCTGTTGCAGCATTCATCCCGCTCCTCGGCTGCTACGACCTGACCCGCACGGCGGCGCTGCCAGCCTCCGACGGCTGCCCTGCGGGACAGAGCAATAGCGGACTCTTCACCTTCAATGGAAACACCAACATAAAGGAAACAGCACTCTATCTGCAGGACACCATTTCGTTCAAGAACTGGAGCTTCAACCTGGGGCTGCGCGGCGATATATACCGCGGCATTGCCAGCGCCCAGCAACTGGAACCGCGACTGGGCATCGCCTACAACATCAAGCCCACGAGCACGGTGTTGCGCGTTTCTTACGCCCGGACGATGGAGACGCCGTTCAACGAAAACCTCATCCTGGCCAGCACCGGCTGCAATGATCCAGTGATTTTCGATCTGCAGCAGTCGGTCGCAGGAGGCCAGTGCGTCTCGTCCTCGGTACCGCCACTCAGCCCTGGTCATCGTAATGAGTTCCACGCGGGACTGGAGCAAGCCTTCGGCAAGTATTTGGTGATCGATGGCGAATACATCTGGAAGTACACGCACAAGGCGTTCGACTTCAGCGTGCTGGGTAACACACCGATTACTTATCCGATCGAGTGGACCAGCTCGAAAATCCCCGGCTACGCCATCCGCGCCACTGTGCCGAACTTCCACGGGTTCACGGCGTTCGTGGTGATGTCCAGCGTGGCGGCGCGGTTCTTTACTCCGCAGGTGAGTGGGATCGGCGCTACGCCGGTCGCGCCTGGGCGAGCATCGGTATTCCGCATCGACCATGACGAAGTATTCAACCAAACCACGCACCTGCAATATCAACCGTGGGAACGAGGTACCGTGGGTCGGCTTTAACTGGCGCTACGACAGCGGACTGGTGGCTGGCCCGGTACCGTGCTTCGGGGGCGAATCCTGCGCCAACGGACCGGCGGTGGTGGGCCGAATAATCTCATCGACGTCTCGGGAATTACGCCGGATCAACAGTTCCAGGCCGGACTGTTTTGCGGGAACGTGGTATGCGACGCCGACGACTCCGATCAGTTCGTCGGCCGGGCGAATCTCTGCCCTGCGGCATCGTACGGTTCCAAGTACGTGAGCATTCCGTCGCCGGGAACGGAGAACGACGACCACAATCCGCCACGCATCGCGCCGCGCAATTTGTTCGACGTTGCGGTGGGCCAGGACAACTTGTTTCACGGAGATCGCTACAAGTGGAGTTTGCGGCTTACGGCGATCAACGTGACGGACAAAGTGGCGCTTTACAACTTCCTGTCTACGTTCAGCGGGACGCATTATGTGACGCCGCGGGCGCTGACGGCGGAGTTGGGTTCCACTTCTAGGCGGGATACGTCCGGGCAAGCAGGGGCGCAGCATTCTTCGAGGCTCAGGATAAAGCTGCGCCCCTACGACAGTCGTCAGTAACCACAGTGCCTCACTCGTATTATCCCGGGGGCGATGAAACCGCCTTAAACTCCAGCCAGTTCGCTGCGGTCCGCCATTGGACCGGCGATTGCGGACAATTTTGCGAAATAACTTTGCGAAGCTGCTGCGTCGCCGTTCGCCTTGGCTGCCAAGCCCGCGCCGTAAAGGGAATCGAAGCGGTTCGGTGAATATTTGAGGGCGGTGTTGTAGGTGGCGAGCGCTTCCGCCGGCCTTTTTAGTTCGGCATACATGTCGGCGAGCATTTCGCGTGCTGGCATGCGAATGGACTCCGCACCTTCTTTTTCTTCGCGCTCGGCCGCGGCGGTCAGTTCGGCGATAGCTTCTTGCGATTTTCCTTCCGCGAAGGCCAGCCACGCTTCGGCTTCGCGCAAATCCGTGGCTTTCTCGGCGGATACTTTGTAGCCTTCGTTGCGGCTTTGCGCTTCGCGCTGGGCGACGATTTCCGTCAGCTTCAGCCACGTCCTTTTTGGCACCGTCAACGTCTCCGATGCGGGCCGCGCCAATCGCGCGCACCCAGTACGTAGTGTCCAGCCAAAGCTTCGCGGACACCGTCTGGGACTTTTAATTCGGCCGCTTCTTTCCAGTGATGCAGCTCCAACGCGTTGCGAGCTTCAAGCAGCGCACGATGTTCCATTCTCTGTTCGTCACTCGACCCGTGAACGCTCATCTCCGCCATCGCCATAGCGCGCGCTTTGGCTTCTTCGCCGCTTTGCAGATAGGCGTAGTCCAGATAGTCCATCGCGTGGGTTTGGTAACGCGGCTCGGCCATGTGCATATCCGTGGCATGTTCGGCGGAGGCCGAAGCCGCGATATTGGAGGCGATCAGATTCCTGCCACAGATCCCAGACGCGTCGAAAATGTGCGACGGCATGTGAATGGCGTGCGAAGAATCGGGCGCGATTTTTGCGTAGGCCCGCGCGGCAGCTAAACCCTGCGGAGCAAACTCCGGCGTGTCTGCGGCATGAATCAAATAGTGCGCGGCGCCGGGGCTGTTCGGCTCGGCGGCGAAAATGGGATCGAGAATGGCGATGGCTTTCAAGCGATTGGCGCGAGCGTCCACCTCCTGCTCCGCGAGCGCCACCAGCGAAAGCGCGTACAGTTCGGCGGCCTCGACGTCTTGCGGCACAAGCGCGTGCAATTTCGCCATCGCCGCGGAATAGGCGGTGGTGCGTTGTTCCTGCGTTAGCTTTGCGATCGTCGTGATAAAATGCAGCCGCTGCGGCGATGTAAGCGCGCTCACGATCGGTTGGCGCGTTTAGTTTTTGCGCCTGCTGAATGTCTTCCAAACCTTCTTTCAGCGTGCCGGGCTGCGGAAACTCCCACAATTGGTGGTAACGGGCCAGGGCTTTGCCCCAATAGGCCATCGCGCATTTGGGATCCTGCTTTCGCGGCTTCGCTAAAAGGTTTCTTCAGATTGCGTGTACTGAAAGGAGTGCATCAGCGCCAAAGCTTTTTCGAGCGTGGGCTGGGCGGCGGCCTGGCAACTGGTGGGAAACTGCACCTGTCCGAGTTGGTCGCTCGCGGGCGGCTTGGGCGTTGCGGAGGTATGTGGAGGAAAAAATACCAGTCCCGCAAATAGCATGGCGCTAGCGAGCCGTTGAGACAAATTCGGTGTGGGACATGAAAGTCCTCGGAAATTAGACGTGTGGATTGTACGCCCGCGCGCGGGTAATTACATCTCGAGCCCGACCAGACGCATTAGCTCCAGAGCGTTGCTCTTGGTTACGATGCCATCGCGCAACTGGTAGTCGAAGACCATCTTTCCGTCTGACCACTTGATCCGCAAAATGTTTGTTGCGCAACGGCGTTCCGACGGCCTCGCCAATTTCGGTGAGCGCCAAATCGTGGGTCGTGACGATTCCATAGCGCGCCGCCTTTCAGCAGGGCTTCGAGCAGGCTTTGAGCGCCGATGCGGCGGTCTTTGGAATTTGTTCCTTCCAGCAGCTCGTCAAAAAGAAACAGCAGAGGGTATTTGCTTTCCTTCATTAATGCGAAGACTCTGCGGATGTGCAGGATTTCGGTATAGAAATTAGAGCGGCCTTCTTGCAGGGAATCGCCGCTGCGGATGCGTGTGCCAAGGGCGAGAGCGGAGAGCCGCAGCGATTTTCCGCGGATCGGCGCGCCAGCCATAGCTAGCACGGTGTTGATGCCAACGGTCCGCAGAAATGTGCTCTTGCCGGACATATTCGAGCCGCTGACCAGCAGCACGCGGGTGTTTTGGTCCAGCGAAACCGAGTTGCGCACGCACTTGGCGGCGGGAATCAAGCGGATGGCCGAGTTCTTCGCCGTGAAATACGGCGCCACGCATTGGCTGGCATCGATGAATGCAGGAAACGGATCCGCGGGATGTTCGTACGCGTAGCCGGCCAGCGAGAGTAGTGCTTCCATTTCGCCGGTGGTCTCCGCCCAGGTGCGCAGTTCGCGGCCCCAGCGCCGGCGCCAGGCCTCCGCAGCGTAACCGACTTGCAGCTGTAAAGGAAATGGCACTTCCGGATGTGCCCAAGCAAACTGTGGCCGGCATCGATCCAATAGACGATGCGCGCCAGTTTCCGTATGGCCACGGAAGCGGGTACGTCTCCACGTTTGTTTGTCGCGCGGAAGCTGGCAGCCATCGCCACCAATTTCGGAGAGGTGAATTTTTCACGCTGGAACCGCTGCAAGACATCGGCAAATAGCAAAAGACCTTCGGCATTACACGCTATGCCGTGCATCACTTCTTCCGCACGGTGATGCAGCCAGCGTCGCATCACAATTTCGAGCGCCAGCACCAATAACAGAGGAGCGTAAGTGCCGGCTGTATACCAAAAAATCGTGGCGCCAAAAAGGCACGGTAACATCACCGCAGCACCCGCCAGATTCCCTCTGGCAGAAGGGCTTTAGATTCAGCCCAACCGAGCATCGTCTGGGGATCGAGGCGCGAGAACAACGCTTCAGTGGTCACGGCAAGGTATTCGCGAAGATCGAGATTTGCGCGCAATTCCTCGACCAGCTTTTGCCGCTCGAGAATCGCCGCCAACTCGGATGGGGCACACAGCCATTCTGCCAGCCGATCTTCGCCCATGGGAAGGCGCGACTGAGACAGAAGTTGAAAGAGGCTGCCATTGCCGAAAATGTCCAGATCCCCGGCGTAAAGATAGTTTCGCTCGCGAAAGTTTTCACCTGTCTGGCCCGCGCCGACCCAGCGATCTTCTATTCGTGCGATGCCGCGCCGATAATATTCGGTCGCGAATTCTGCGCGCTTTTTTCTGCGCAAAACGAACTCATGCACCGTGCTCAGAATCACGTACAAGACCGCTGGCAGGATGAGCCAGTACGGGAGAAACAGGTGCCTGGCGAGCACCATCCATAGGCCGGCGACTTCCGCAAGAATCATCGCCACTTTGGCGTTTCCCAGGGCGGTGTGGCGGCGATTCTCCATCGCCACCTTCTGGACATAGCTTTCTAGACGCTTGGAGTATTCAGCGCGAGGGTCGTACAAAGGCTGCTCTCGATGGGGTTCGCAACACATCTATCATAGTCCGCCGGGATGGGATTATACGCATATTCGTCGCCCGAACATTTTGTCTGTCCTCGTTTAGAGGCACCGGATAAATTCTCAGCTGTCGGGAATTGGACGCGCGTTCCGCGGCAAGGCTACAATGTTGACGGAGCGTTCTTCGACGCAGGTGTGGGTGCGAAAGCTGTTTGAACCAATGACGAATCTCTGAGGTGCTGGGATAGCCATCCTGTGTGCACGGCCTGTCCCGTTGGGGTGTCCTGTCGGTGATTGCGGGGACACTCGAACGGGGCAGGAAAGCCTAACGGCTGGCTCGTGGCGCCCACCTAATATCAGAGGTTCACGGCCTAGCTCCCCACGGCAAAGCAGATCGCTCCATTTGTCTATTTAGACCGCGTCTATCTATGCGCATACTTTTCATTGGAGATATTGTCGGCTCGCCCGGGCGGCAGATCGTTCATGACCGGCTGGCGGACTTGGTGGCGCAGCGGAAGATCGACCTGGTGATCGCGAACGGCGAAAACTCGGCTTCCGGGCTTGGCATCACCCCGCGGCTGGCGGAAGAGCTGCTGCAGACGGATATTGCGGTGTTACCGGCGGAAATCACAGTTGGGATAAGAAGGAGATTCTGGAGTATCTGCCGCACGAGCCGCGGCTGCTGCGGCCCGCGAATTTTCCCGACGGCGCCCGGGAAGTGGGCTTTATGTCAGCACCGCGAAAAACGGACTTAAATATGCTGTTATCAATCTACAAGGGCGGGTTTTCCTGCCGGCGATTGAAGATCCTTTCTAAGGCTGATGAATTGATGGCTTCGCTGCCGCCGGACGTGGCGGTTGTCTTCGTCGACATGCACGCCGAAACGACCAGCGAGAAAATCGCGCTGGGTGGTACCTGGATGGGCGGGCCACGTGGTCGTGGGTACCCACACCACGTCGCTACCGCTGATGAGCATGTGTTGCCGCATGGCACCGCCTATATCACCGATGTGGGGATGACCGGTCCGCACTCCGGCGTAATAGGTATGGACCGCGAAGGCATCATCCGTAAATTTATCAACGGTTTGCCGGCACGCTTCGAAGTCGCTAGCGGCGATGTGCAGATGAACGCGGTGCTGGTCGAAACCGACGATGACGGCCCGCGCAACTCCGAGGCCGGCTGCGAGCCCTTTCGATCGAACGCTCCGCCTGCATATCGATTGAGCACCTGCGCCATCCCTGTGGACCACCGTGTATCGCGGGCAACCCGGCTTACATCCTAATAATCTGAACGAGCAATTTTTAACGTACTCGGAACCGTTCAACTGTAAATGGCCGCTTCAATATCATCTAGGGTTCGCTTCCTTGAAAACCTTCGTTTGAAAATTTCTGCGGTGCTGTGCCTCCTGGTGGGTTTTTCTTACAGCCCGTTCGCCGGAATGCTCGCCGCGCAGAAAGCCTGCAAGAAAGGAAAAAAGAGCTGACCGCCGGGCGGCGCGTGTTTACCGAAGTCGGCTCGGCCTTGCGGCCATGCGGGAAGGTCCCGGACGGACGGATCTATCTACTGGTCTCCCCCAGCCTGGCGTTCTGGTCTTCGAAGCCAACTTCAAGCCTGTATGCAAATCGGTGCGGCTCTGCTCCGCCCTGGCCGGAATGAAAACCCGGGTCGCGGCCATTGCCTTCGGGGAAGACTGCGACGTGGACTCC
This sequence comes from uncultured Acidobacteriota bacterium, assembly GCA_963798585.1. GTDB lineage: Bacteria > Acidobacteriota > Terriglobia > Acidiferrales > UBA7541 > Acidiferrum. The sequence continues at coordinate 226,757 of CAWCTJ010000006.1, read as the reverse complement.
GAAGGAAACATTTACGTTGCCGACCGCGGCGCAAACGCGGTGCTGATTTTCTCAGAGAGGGCACGCTACTGCGGCTATTCCGATAACCGCGCCCATCTCCGCTCGGCGGCCTTGTGAAGGCGAAGTAGCGGTCACGACGCTGCGCGATTCCCACTTATCATCGTCTTTGACAGACCGGCCGAGACGTTCGCGAATTTGGCGATCCGGAGGAGATGTCTGATCGCGACGACCTGAACCGCTATTTGAGCACCGGACTGTTATCCACCGACGGGCGAGGTCATCTGTTCTACGCGTTCCCGTTCATGCCGGAGCCAACGGTGCGCGAATACGATCGTAACGGTTTCGCGGGCCAGGAAGTTCAATACACGTCCATAGAGGCCCTGCAGGTTGCGCAGGCTGCACGGAAGGAAATCCTGCGCCAGGAAAAGCGTCATGAGCCACCGTACTTTTAAACGCAACCTGACGGCTGCCACCGTCGACCGCGCCAGCGGCGAAGTCTGGATGGCGCTGCACAACAAGCTGCTGCATTTTGACAAAGACGGCAATCGGCTCGTCACCTATTTACTGTATACGCCGGATAGCGGGCGACTCGAAGCCACTTCGCTGGTCGTTACTCCGAAACATATTTTGGTGGGCAGCGATGCTCTGGGCGTTTTTGAATTCGCGCGGCCGGACAAACCGGAGAAAACTAAAACGGAAAAAGAGAACCTCGACAGCAGTGCCGGAAAAAAAAGTGTCGCCATGAACAAGTTTTCCTCAGGCCGAATTTATCTGTTTTGACGGTTCGACTGTTCTCTGGCCGAGAAAATTTCGTTAATATTTCCGCAAAAAGGCACGGGGACGGTTCATGAGACGTGAAAATTGGCCTTGTGGAAAAACTGTGCACGGCATGTGCATCACGCTTAGCCCGTTGCTCACTTTTCTCTTGCCCCCTTCGCGTCAATGGGCGACAATCCCGCGCTGACTAAAAGAGGTTGGTTCCGGCCGGCTAAACCAGACGAGCCGCGCACGTCCAAACAGTTTCGATGGGGTTCGGCAGTTATCAGCAGGTTTCGGAGTATTTCACAGGGGCATACAGGCGTTCGGCACGGGCGATATTTCCCGCAGCTTGAAGAAGGATGATCGGGGCCCGCTTTCCACAGCTTTTTAACATCTGTGGAAATAGCGCAGGGCCTTCTTTTCTCTATCGATGACCACAGCCATTCATCCCGCGCGCGAGCCGGAAGCAACAAATTCGTGGGATAAGTTTCTCGAACGCGTAAAGTCCCGCGTCAGCATTAACACGTTTACGACCTGGTTTCAGCCAACCCGGCTTAATCGCGCCGAGGGCGAAAACCTTTTCGTGCAGATTCCCAGTACCGTCTTCCGTCAGGTGCTTACGCGCACGTATGGTGACATCGTCAAAGCGGTGTTCCACGAGATTGGTACGCCCAACGTAAAAGTCCAATACGTCTGCACTGAGGAAGAACCCGCGCCAGTGGTGCAACAGGTGTACCGACGGCAAGCAGGCCAAGCTTAATTTTGAGAGCAGCGATCACCAGCTCAATCCGCGCTACACGTTTGATACGTTTGTGGTCGGCGAGTCCAATCAATTTGCGCACGCCGCGGCGCGGGCCGTGGCCGAGCAGCCTTCAAAGTCCTACAACCCGCTGTTCCTGTATGGCGGAGTGGGCATGGGCAAGACCCACCTGATGCAGGCCATCGGGCACCCCATCAAGAAGCGCAATCCGGCGATGCGGCTCACCTACATCAGCGCGGAAAAATTCACCAACGAAGTGATCAACTCGCTGCGCTTTGATCGCATGATCAGCTTTCGCGACCGCTTCCGCTCGGTCGACGTTCTGCTGGTGGACGACATTCAGTTCATCGCCGGCAAGGAACGCACGCAGGAAGAATTTTTTCACACCTTTAACGCGCTGTACGACCTGCAGAGGCAGATCGTGATTTCGTTCCGATTGCCCGCCGAAAGAAATCACCTCCATTGAAGAACGCCTGCGTTCGCGATTTGAGTGGGGCTTGATCGCGGACATCCAGCCGCCCGACCTCGAAACCAAAATCGCCATCCTGCAGAAAAAAGCGGAAACCGAACGCGTTCCAGCTGCCCGATGACGTCGCCGAATACATCGCGCGCGCCATCAAATCCAACGTGCGCGAGCTGGAAGGCGCTTTGACGCGCCTGATGGCCTACGCTTCGCTGACCGGCGCGATCCTTAATCTGGTCACCGCGCAGCAGGTGCTTGCGCAACATCATCGCCACGCAGGAAAAGCGCATCACCATCGACCTGATCCAGAAAAAGGTCAGCGAACATTTCGATCTGCGCGAGCAGGACCTGAAAGTTCGCTCCAACACCAGGCCATCGCGTTTCCCCGGCAGGTCGCCATGTATCTCGTGAAGCAGCTCACCTCCGCTTCGCTGCCGGAAATCGGCCGGCAATTTGGCGGCAAGCATCACACCACGGTCCTGCACTCCATCAACAAGATCGAAGCGCTGCGCCGCACCGATAAGGATTTGAACCGCACCATCACGCGGTTGATGGACGCGTTGCAATAGCGTCATATAGTTTCCCCGCAAAGTCAAATCGCCTGGCGCATGTCCCGCACCGGGCGATTTTTTGTTACTCGAGAAGCTTGGCAATCTGCCATGAAAGCCTCACCACGGGAGCACTTTGCCGTCATAGCTCCAAAATTTGCCGGAAATATCCATCGAGTCGGCGTCCAAAACTTTCCTGATGCCCGCCACGCTCACCTCTGGTGTGATTGCCGCTCCTGCGCCGCCCATATCGGTTTTCACCCAGCCCGGGAGATCATCACCACGGAAATTCCCCGCGGCGCCAATTCTTTGGACAAAACAACATCGCCATATTCAGCGCCGGCTTTGCTGGTCCGGTATTGATATGAGGTTCCGGACTGTTCCACGGAGCGGCCGTCCGCGACTTGAGCGAGCCCATGGCGCTGCTTATGGCCACGATCTGTTTTCGCTGCTTTGCGCCACGTTCTCCAGCAACGCTTCGGTGACGCGCATGCGCCGAACAGATTGGCATCGAGCGTGTCGCCCCACGAGTCATAGTCCAGTTCACCGACGTGTGTTCCTTCGCGAGGGTATATGGCGGCATTGTTGACCAGCAAGTCGATCGCACGGCCATTCAAGTCGTCGTCAGACTCTCGAACCGATTCCTCGCTGGTGACGTCCAGATGCTTCGAGTTGTAACTTCGCGCCATATTTCCTGGCTAGATTGCGCCAACCCCGACGATCCTCTGGTTTTGCGCGCGGCAGCTATCACGTTCCATGCATCTGCCGCATACTGCCGCGCAAACTCCAGCCCGATCCCGCGGCTCGCCCATTTCAATACCGTAACCTAGCACCGTCACCATATATCACCCCGCCCTGAGTTGGATTATGAACTAGGGTATTTGGTGTCTCGCTCGACCGACAACACAATATTACTGTGGACAACATGCGGCAAAATCTGCGGAAATTCTGTTTAATCCCGTGTACGGAAAATTGAGGTTTCACGTCGCAACGCCGAGCTCATCGAGTTTTCCGCAGTTAGTCACAATCGGCCACCGCAACCCATACGGTTTCTAGTAACAGTAGCTGCATTTGCGAAGCTTTCCACATCTCCACAACTATCATCACAACAACAATCTCTAAATTTAACTTCTTTATAAAAATCAAAATCTCTTATTGTTGTTTTAGTGCTGTGGGAAACATAATCTGAAAGCCAAACAAGAACATTGAATATGCGTCTTAAGAATCTTTGATTCTGCGAAGAAGGCACCCGTCCATGGGACTATCTTCCCACCCATTTCCACAGCGTGTAACTCTGTGCCCAAACCTTTCGTCTTTCGCAAAAAGCGAGTAAAGTACGACAGCGGTAGAGTTAACGAGGGAAACGAATGACCGCACCTGGAACCGCACGCGAGGATCACCAATCGATGGAATTCAGCGTCTCTAAGTCCGCGCTTCTGAATGAACTTAACACCACGCAAGGCGTCGTCGAACGCAAAACCACGATCCCGATTCTGTCCAATCTTCTCGTCGAGGCCAAGGGCACACAACTCACGATCACCGCCACGGATCTGGAGCTGAGCATTCGCACCTCGTGCGAAGCCAAAATTAAGAAAGAAGGCGCCGGCACCATCCCAGCAAAAAAACTACTGGAACTTGTCCGCTTGCTGCCCGAGGGCGAGATCAAGATTCAAACTGCTCGAGAATCACTGGGTGGAAATCGTCAGCGACAAGAAGAAATACAAGATGGTGGGCATGGCCAAGGAAAATTTCCCGGCGCTTCCGGCGATGCCGCACGCGCTGGTGAAGATCTCCTGCCGCGACACTGGAAAGCCTGATCGCCAAAACAACGTTTGCCATCTCCATGGAAGAGTCGCGCTACACGCTGAATGGCGGCCTGCTGATTCTCAAGCCCGATACCCTCGCCATGGTGGCCACCGACGGGCACCGCCTGGCCCTTGCCGAAACCGATCAGAAACTTGCCGGGCTAAACGGCGAAGTGAAAGTGTTGATCCCGAAGAAAGCCATGGACGAAGTGGAAAAGCTTTCCAGCGCTGCCGGTGCCGACGCGCAGATCGACTTTGCGAAAGACGAAAGCCATCTGTTTTTCCAAGTCGGCCATCGCCTACTGATTTCGCGGATCCTCACCGGCCAATTCCCGAATTACGAAGCGGTGCTGCCGCGCGACAACAACAAGACGTGTGGTCATTGAGCGCGCCGAACTCAGCGACGCCGTGCGGCGCGTTTCGCAACTTGCCGATCAGCGCTCACACGCCGTGAAATTGGCGTCTCTCCGCGAAGGCATCGAAATTTCCGCGTCCAGCCCCGAGTACGGCGAAGCCAAAGAAAATATCGAGAAGGAATACAAAGGCGATCCCATTTCGATCGGCTTCAATTCCAGTACATGCTGGATTTTCTTGCCGCCGCCGCCGAAGGTCCCATCAGCATCGAGCTGAAAGACGAACAATCCGCCGGCCAGATGCGCCCTCTGGCCGACGAACGCTACCGCTATCGCTACGTCATCATGCCCATGCGCATCTGAGCGCGCCGTCTGCGGCGCAGCGAAGATCGCGGAAACTCTAATTTTTCGTCTCGCAAAAGGACATCTGGCGACACGTTGTCCGCAGGATCTCCCATAAACACATTGTAAACACGGCGTTATTTAAAATACTTCCTGTACAAGACTTGAGAAAATTCCTCTGATCAGGTACAATGGTTTAGTGCTGTCGATGCAGCGTTTTGGTTCCCTCCGGATCGGCACGTCCGCCAGGTGAAAGTCGCTCCGGATATCTGCTCTGCGCCAGAGCTGCGGAGTTTGCTTGGAGCCACAGCAGCGCTGCAATTTGCGCAGAAGAAATAGTCTTCGCCACGTCTCGCTGCGCGAGACGGGATGGAGCAGGAAGCCCTACGAGTCTCATTCGCAAGCGGATCGAGACCACAGGGTAAGGCGACCGGAAGACGCTCGCGTTTGAAACATTCCGCCACAGCCTTTCCTCTTCCATAAAGATTGATTGAGATTTTGAGCGCTCTGCGCTCGCTGCTTCACTTGCGGTACGCCGGCCGTCAGTGGCCGGAGGCTACGTTCGGGAGACAAAATGGCAGAAAAAGAAACGAGTCGCAAAGCTGGTGGCCACAATCGTACGACGCCACATCCATCAAAGTGCTCGGCGGCCTCGAAGCGGTGCGCAAGCGCCCCGCGATGTACATCGGCTCGACGGGCGAGCAGGGCCTGCATCATCTGGTCTGGGAAGTCGTGGACAATTCCGTCGACGAAGCCATGGCCGGCTACTGCGACGAGATCAACGTCGCGGTGCACGACGACAACAGCGTCACCGTGATCGACAATGGCCGCGGCATTCCCGTGGACATGCACGCCACGGAGAAAAAGCCCGCCGCCGAAGTGGTGATGACCGTGCTGCACGCCGGCGGAAAATTCGACAGCGACACCTACAAAGTTTCCGGCGGCCTGCACGGCGTGGGCGTTTCGGTGGTCAACGCGCTTTCCGATTGGCTGGAACTGGAAATCTGGCGCGACGGCGAAGTCTGGGAGCAGTCCTACGAGAAGCGGCATGCCCAAGACCAAGCTGAAACGTCACCGGCAAGACGCGCAAGACCGGCACCAAAATCACCTTCCATCCCGATCCGCACCATTTTCGAGAAGACGATCTACAGCTACGACATTCTGGCGCAGCGCCTGCGCGAACTCGCCTTCCTGAACAAGGGCCTGAAAATCACGCTGCACCGACGAGCGCAGCGATAAATCCGCCGAGTTCCGCTTCACCGGCGGCATCGCCGAATTCGTGAAGCACCTGAACCGCGGCAAGACAGTGCTGCACGATTCGCCCGATCTACATCGAAGGCAAGCGCGACACCGTGGAAATCGAAATCGCGCTGCAATACAACGACAGCTACGCGGAAAACGTCTTTGCCTTTGCCAACACCATCAACACCGTGGACGGCGGCACGCATCTTTCCGGCTTCCGCTCCGCGCTGACGCGCTCGATCAACAATTTCGCAGCGTCCGCGGGCATGCTCAAGGAGCAAAAAGACGAAGTCACCATCACCGGCGACGACGTGCGCGAAGGGCTTGGTCGCCGTGGTCATCGCGTGAAGCTTGCCGCAGCCGCAATTCGAAGGCCAGACCAAGGGCAAGCTCAATAGCGACATCAAGGGCGACGTCGAGCAACTGGTCAACGAGAAGCTCGGCGAATAGTTCGACAAGCACACCACCGTGGCGCGCCGCATCATCGGCAAGTGCATTGACGCCGCGCGCGCGCGCGAAGCCGCGCGCAAGGCCCGCGAGCTGACGCGGCGCAAATCGGCCATGGATTCGGGCGGCCTGCCGGGAAAGCTGGCCGATTGCCAGGAGCGCGATCCGGCGCGCTGCGAAGTCTTCATCGTCGAGGGCGAATCGGCCGGCGGCTCGGCCAAGCAGGGCCGCGACCGCAAGTTATCAGGCCATCCTGCCGCTCAAGGGCAAAATCCTGAACGTCGAAAAGGCCCGCTACGACAAGATGCTGGGCCACGAGGAAATCCGCGGCATCATCACCGCGCTGGGCACCGGCATCGGCAAGGACGATTTCGACGCCAGCAAGCTGCGCTACCACAAAATCATCCTGATGACCGACGCGGACGTGGACGGCAGCCACATCCGCACGCTGCTGCTCACGTTTTTCTTCCGCCACATGAAGGAGCTGATCGAGCGCGGGCACATCTACATCGCGCAGCCGCCGCTGTATCGCGTGAAGCGCGGCAAGACCGACCGCTACATCCGCGACGAAGAGCGAATTCTCGCACGAGCTGATGAAGCGCGCCACCGAAGACCACGTCGTCAAGGCCAAGGAAGGCGTAGTCGCTCGAAGGCGCCAAGCTGACGAAGTTCCTGCTCAATGTGCAGGAATACGATCAGCTCGCCGCCAAGCTGGGCCGCCGCTTGCGCGAGCCGCGCGCTGGTGGACCTGCTGGCCGCCAGCGATCTCGAAAAGAAAACCGACTTCGAGGACAAGAAAGCGCTCGAACAAGCTGCTCAAGGCCATCGACAAGGCCAAGCTCAAGCTCGAAGGCAAAGTTGTCTTCGACGAAGAGCACAGCCTCTACGAGATTGGTGCTTGGGCACCGGCGCGGCCCGGCCAGAAAATCAACTGGGCGTTGGCCTCCACGCCGGAATACAAGCGCCTGCGCGCGCTCGGCCAAGCCGATCGCCGAATCCGACAAGCCGCCCTTCACCGTGACGCGCAACGGCGACAAGGTCGTCAAAGAGAAAGCGCCGTCGACGTGCTGGCCTACGTGCTGGAAGACGCCAAAAAAGATTTCACCATCACGCGGTTCAAAGGCCTGGGCGAAATGAATCCCGAGCAGCTCTGGGAAACCACCATGAACGCCGAGACGCGCACGCTGCTGCAGGTGAGACTCGAGGACGTGGTCGCGGCCGAGGAAATTTTCTCCACGCTGATGGGCGAAAATGTGGAAGAGCGCCGCAAATTCATCGAGGAAAATGCGCTCGAAGTCGTGAACCTGGATATTTAGAGGGAAAGTAGTGGCGCTATTGGAGGACTGTCTTCAGATGCGCGAAATGCATGCTGTATCAAGTTGAGCTGGACGACGTTGCCGGGGCTGCGCGGTTTAGTGTTCGGAGTTTCGCGCCGCCGCGACCACGGCGCGCCGGACAACGAACGCGGCGTGGCGGTCGAGTTCTGCTGGCGACGCAGAGCGCGACGCGCTTCTTGCAGCGAACTCGAAGCGAATTTTTCGCGCTCGCAGCGATTTTCACATAACGCGGCGGCGCTTTTGATAGCCGTGAAGAGCTTACGTGCTCGGAACGACGCGGCGAAACGGCAATTATTAGCGCACGAGGCGCCGAATACAAAGATCTGAGGAGCAGCCAAGGACAAATGGCGGACGAACAGAACACATCGCACATTGTTGCCGGTCGATATTGAAGCCGAGATGAAGAAGTCGTACCTCGATTACGCGATGAGCGTGATCGTGGCGCGCGCGATTCCCGACGTGCGCGACGGCCTGAAGCCGGTGCAGCGGCGCATCCTGGTCGCCATGAACGACCTGGGCCTGGCGTCCAATCGCGGCTATCGCAAGTGCGCGAAGATCTGCGGCGACACTTCCGGCAACTATCACCCGCACGGCGAAGCCGTGATTTATCCCGACGCTGGTGCGCCTGGCGCAGGATTTCAACATGCGCTACCCGCTGATCGACGGGCAGGGAAACTTCGGCTCGGTGGACGGCGATCCGCCGGCGGCCATGCGGTACACCGAAGCGCGCCTGGCCAAGCATCAGCGAAGAAATTCTCGCCGATCTCGAAAAAGAAACCGTCGATTTCATTCCGAACTTCGACCAGACGCGCGAAGAGCCGGTCGTGCTGCCGTCGCGGATGCCCAACCTGCTGGTCAACGGCGCGAGCGGCATCGCCGTGGGCATGGCCACCAACATTCCGCCGCACAATCTGAGCGAAATCATCGACGCCACGGTGCTGCTGATCGAAAAGCCGGACACGCACGCTCAAGGAAATCATGAAGCTCGTGCCCGGGCCCGGACTTCCCGACCGGCGGATACATTTCCGGCCGCGAGGGCATCGTGCAGGCCTACAAGACGGGCCGCGGCAGCTTCATCATGCGCGCCAAGGCCGCGATCGAAGAGGCCGGCAAGGACCGCGAGAACATCGTCATCACCGAAATTCCCTACCAGGTGAACAAGTCGCGCCTGATCGAGCGCATCGCCGAACTGGTGCAGACCAAAAAAATCGAAGGCATCTCCGACGTGCGCGACGAATCCGACCGCGAGGGCATGCGCATCGTCATCGAAGTGAAGCGCGGCGAAGAATCGCAGCTCATTCTGAACCATCTCTTCAAGCTCACGCAGATGCAGGAATCGTTCGGCATGATCCTGCTGGCGATCGTCGGCGGGCAGCCGCGCGAGCTGGGCCTGATCCCGCTGCTCAAGCTGTTCATCGAGCACCGCGTCGAAGTGGTGCGCCGGCGCACGCATTTTCGATTTGCGCAAGGCCGAGGAGCGCGAACACATTTTGGTCGGCTACCAGATCGCGCTCGATCACGTGGACAACGTGATTCGAATCATTCGCGGTTCCTCCAGCCGCGCGGACGCCCGAGAGAATTTGCACGAGTATTTCGAACAGGACGTCAACCATCACGGAGAACGGCAAGTCGCGCAAAGCGGAAGGCGTAAAGCTCAACGGCAGTCAATACTCGATTCCAGGACGCACCGAAGTATGGCGGCCATCAGCCGCGACGACGCGCTGGGCCTCAGCTACGCCCAGATCGACGCCATCCTCGAATTGCAATTGCACCGCCTGACGCGGCTCTCCGTCGACGAAATTCTCAAGGAATTGAAGGCAATCCGGGAACTTATCGCCGAGCTGAAGGAAATCCTGGCGAGCGAGAAGAAGCTGAAGCAGGTGATCATCGGCGGAGTTGCGCGAAGTCCAGAAGGAATACGGCGACGCGCGGCGCACGGAGATCGTGGACAACGTCGAGGAGATCAAGCTCGAAGACCTGATCGCCGACGTGGACATGGCCATCACCGTCAGCCATGCGGGCTACATCAAGCGCACGCCGGTGGACACTTATCGCCACCAGTCGCGCGGCGGCAAGGGCCGCATCGGCGCGAAAACGCGCGAAGAAGATTTCGTCGAGTATCTGTTCGTCGCCTCGGCGCACAGCTACATTCTGCTGTTCAGCTCGAAAGGCCGCGTGTACTGGCTGAAGGTGTATGAATTTCCGGAAGCGGCGGCAGCCACGCGCGGCAAGGCAATTTCGCAGCCTGGTGAAATTCCAGGAAGACGAACATCTGACGGCGCTGGTCGCGGCGCGCAACCTGGAAGAGGAAGGCACGTTTGTTTTCTTCGCCACGCGCAACGGCACGGTGAAGAAGACCGCGCTCGCGGAATTCTCCAACCCGCGCTCGACGCGGCATCATCGCCATCAACCTGGACGGCACGGACGAGCTGATCGGCGCGACCTTGACCGACGGCAAGCAAATGATTTTCCTGGCGAGCCACGACGGCCAGGCCATTCTGTTCCGCGAAACGGAAGTGCGCGCGATGGGCCGCAATGCCGGCGGCGTGAACGGCATGGATCTCGCCAAGGGCGATTACGTGGTGAGCATGGACGCGGTGCAGCCGGACTTCGAAATCATCAAGAAAGAACACAAACAAGAGACGCAGAATCTCGAGGAACTCGAAAACGAAGACATCAAGGAATCGCTGACGTCGCTGATGCTCACGGTTGCGCGAAAAAGGTTTTGGCAAGCGCACGCCGCTGGCCGAATACCGCATCACCTCGCGCGGCGGCAAAGGCGTGATCAACCTGAAGTCCACCGACCGCAACGGCCCGGTGGTCGCGGCTCTGCAGGTGACCGAGGAGTCCGACGTGATGATCATCACCGACAACGGCAAAGTGATCCGCGTGCACGCGAATGAAATCCGCGAGGCGGGCCGCTCCACGCAAGGCGTGCGACTGCTGCGGCTAGATGATGACGATAGCGTCGCAGCGGCCGCCGTGCTGCAAGAGGAGTCGGAGGAAGAAAAGAAGTAGGCGTCTTGCTGCGAAACAAGATTGGGGACTGGGCTCATGAAAAGAACTCTCGTAACGAGAATCGCGATGCTTATGGGAGGCGCTGCGGCGTGCGGACTGTCTTTCGGCGCGGGTTCGGCCGTGCCCGTACCAAAAGCCAAAGGGTCAGAGCTAGTATTCGTGGGGACGTACACGCATAAAACCGCCAGCAAGGGGATTTATGCGCTGCGCTTTGACGACCGTAGCGGGAAGCTGTCCGCATTGGTACTAGGAGCGGAATCCGTGGATCCTTCGTTCGTCGCCGTCGATTCCAGCGGCAAGTATTTGTATGCAGTGAACGAAGTGGGGAACTACGCGGGCTCAAAGAGTGGAGCAGTTAGCGCGTATGCCATCGATCGAAGCAGCGGGAAGTTGACACTGCTGAATCAGGTGCCTTCCGGGGGAGCCGACCCGTGTTTCGTTACGTTCGACAAGACAGGTAAATATCTCTTGGTGGCGAATTACACCGGCGGAAGTGTGGCCGTTTTTCCGATTGGAGCTGACGGAAAGCTTGGTGCGGCGTCCGCCACCGAGCAACATCAAGGCCACGGCGTCGTCGAGGAACGTCAGGAGGGGCCGCACGCCCACTGGATCGCCACTTCACCGGACAATCGATATGCGCTGGAAGTTGACCTGGGAACAGACGAAGTATTGGTCGACAAGTTTGACGCGTCCGGCGGCACGCTCACGCCAAATGATCCGCCGTATACCAACGTGGAACCAGGAGCGGGTCCGCGGCATCTGGCGTTCAGCCCGAACGGAAAATTTGTCTACCTGACGAATGAGCTGGGGTCCACGGTGACGGTTTTTTCTTACGACGCTGCGGCCGGAACGCTGGAAGCAAAGCAGACCATCGGTACGCTGCCTGGGGATTACACTGGCCCGAACAGCACCGCCGAGATCGTTGTACATCCTTCGGGGAAATTCTTGTATGTCTCGAACCGCGGGCGGGATAGCATCGCAGTTTTTGGAATTGCGGCGAAGACGGGACTTTTGACCTCCATCGGAGATTTTCTAACGCGAGGAAAAACGCCGCGGAATTTTGTGATTGATTCTTCGGGGCATTTCTTGCTGGTGGCCAACCAGGAATCGAACGATATCGAAGTATTTCGCATCGATGCTGGCAGCGGAGCGTTGGAGTTTACGGGGGAACGACTCGAAGTTCCGGCTCCAGCGGACATTGCGTTTGCTGGTGCGAACTAGCGAGATTAAGCAGAACAGGCCGCTCGCCTAAAAAGGCGGCCGCTATAACTACGCTCGGTAGTGGGTTACAATTCAAACCTTCGCAACCTCGACCTTCGCATCCAATCGATTTCGGGAGAATCAAGATGACGCTTGTGTCTGCCGTGCAAAGATACGGTTATTGTTCTTCGCGCGTTCGTAGTTGCCTTTGTGATGTTGATGGCTGCGAATGCCTGGGCGGCGGATGAAACAGCACCGGCGCGGGATCCCAAGCAGGCGGTGGACGAAGCGTACACCGCGAAGATCAAGAAATATACGTCAGAGCCGGCGTTCACATCGCCGTTGGTGGAATATTTGCCGGCCTCGAAGACGGTGCCTACCCCGGAGGTGGTGCTCGGGGATGTGGCGGGTGCGCCAGGGATTCTCCCCTACGCCGAGGATGTCTACAAATATATGCGCCTGCTGGAACAAGCCAGCCCGCGCGTTAAGGTGTTTTCCATCGGGAAGACGGAAGAGGGGCGGGAGATGATCGCCGTGGCGATTTCATCTCCGGAAAACTTGAAAAATCTGGATGCGAATCGGGCCCTGTTAGCGAAGCTGGCCGATCCGCGCACGATCAAGCTCGATGATGCAGAGGCGGACCGCATCGTGGCGAAAGCCATTCCCGTGTACTACATCACGGGGACGATTCACTCGCCGGAAACCGGAGCGCCCACGGCGCTGATGGAATTGGCTTATCGTTTGGCGGTGGATGAAAGCCCGTACATCCGCGAAGTGCGCGAAGGGATGATCACGCTGATCACGCCGGTGGTGGAAGTCGACGGACGGGATCGCATGGTGGATATTTACAAATGGCATTTGTCGCACCCAAAGGATTTCTATCCGCCACTGATTTACTGGGGTAAGTACGTGGCGCACGACAACAATCGCGATGCCATGGGCGTGACGCTGAAGCTGACGGAAAACGTGCTGAATACCTACGTGGGATGGAAAGCGCAAGTGCTGCACGACCTGCACGAATCAGTGCCGTACCTCTACGACAACACCGTGGGCGACGGGCCGTACAACGCGTGGATCGATCCGATTCTGGCGGACGAATGGCAAATGATTGGCGCGCGCAACGTTGCGGACATGACCAAGTTCGGCATGCCGGGAGTATTCGCGCACGGCGATTTTGACACCTGGTCGCCGGGATATTTGATGTTTATCGCCGCGATGCACAACGGGATCAGCCGGCTGTATGAAACATTTGGCAATGGGGGCGCCGACACGCAAACACGGACTTTGGAGCCGGAAGAATATTCGCGAACTTGGTACCGGCAGAACCCTCCGTATCCGAAGGCAGTGTGGTCGCAGCGCGATAATAACAATTATGAAGAAACTGGGCTGCTGACCTCGCTGCACTTCTTCAACGAAAACAAGCGTCTCTTTCTTAAGAACTTTTACATCAAGGCGAAACGCTCGATAACCAAGCCGGGTGCGGAGGGTCCATCGGCATATGTTCTGCCGGCGGATGACCCGCGTCCCGAGTTGCAGGCGGAACTTCTGCAGGTGTTGCAGAAGCAGCATGTCGAAATCTCGCGGGCGACAACGGCGTTTACCGTGGCGCTTCCGGCCGAAGAAAGAAACAAAGAGCAAAGATTCCGAGAAAAAGTCCAAAGATGCCGACGCGAAAGGTTCGGCAAAAGACGAGAAGTCGCCGACCACACGCGAGTTCCCCGCAGGCAGCTACATCATTCGGATGGACCAGCCGTATTCGCGCATTGCCGATGCGCTGCTGGACCACCAGTACTGGAGTCCGGAGGATCCGCAAAAGACCCCGTACGATGACACCGGATGGACGTTCGGCGAACTATTTGGCGTGCAGGTGGCGCGCGTGACGGACGTCAAGGCGCTCGATGCAGCGATGAAGAGCGTGACGGAGGTGCGCGCGGCGGGAGGCGTGAAAGGCGACGGAACGATTTTTGTGATCAACAACAATGCCGAGCCAGCGATGGCCACCCTGCGTTACCGCTTGAAGGACGCGAGTATCGACGCTGCTGAAGAGAGTTTCGACAGTGATGGGAAGAAATTCAATCGCGGATCGTTTGTGATTCGCAATGTCAGCCGCGCGGACTTGGAGCATGCGGCTGCCGAACTTGGGCTACAAGCCATCGCGCTAGGCGCGGCGCCGAGCGTAAAGACACATCCAGTGCGGGCGGCGCGCGTAGCGTTCGTGCACACCTGGCTGAGCACCCAGATGGAGGGCTGGTGGCGGTTGGCACTCGACGATCTAAAAATTCCGTACGAGTACATCAGCACGCAAACCGTCTCGAAGACCGCCGATCTGAACGCAAAATACGACGTAATTCTTTTTCCACCGGTCGGCTATTCGGTCGGAACGGCGACGATGGTAAATGGCTTGCCGACCGCGTGGGGCAATGCGCTACCGTGGAAAAATACGCCCGAGACGCCAAACTTGGTCGGGCAGACGGACTCGACAGATGACATGCGGCCAGGTCTCGGATGGGACGGTGTGGCGCACCTGCAAGCGTTCGTCGACAAAGGCGGAGTGCTACTGACGGCCACAGACACGTCTACGTTTGCACTTTCGATAGGACTGGCGGACGGCATAAGTTCGAGCTCGTCGGAGAAAATGAAAATTGTGGGCTCGGTGGTGGGCACGCGGTTGGTGGACGGCGCGAGCCCCATCGCATACGGCTACGGAGAAAAAGTGCCGGCCTATTGCGACAATGGCCCGGTGTTTTCGCTGAGCAGTATCGCTGGGCAGCGACACCGCAGGCGGCTTGGCGAGGAAACTAAGGAGCGGCCGACCGGCAGAGGAAGCGCCGACGATCCGGATTTTACCGTGGGCCGAGCCGCTACCGTAGAGATTGAAGAGCAGCCCAAGGCGGAGTTATGGGAGTCGCCGACGGTCAGCGACGAACAGAAAATTAATGGCTTACGTGTCATTCCCTTGGCGCAGCGGCCCCGCGTGATTTTGCGCTATGCCGATAGCAAGGATCTGCTGATTTCCGGACTCGTCGAGAACGGCGGAGAAATTGCGCAACGTCCCGCCGTTGTGGATGCGCCGTCCGGTAAGGGGCACGTGGTGTTGTTTTCCATCAATCCCGTATATCGCGGCGAGACGCGCGGAACGTATGCGCTGGTACTAAATACAATTTTGAACTTTGACAGTTTGGACGCTGGCCGCACCGTAGCAGCTAGCGGTGATGGATCCTCGGCGAAATAGACTGGATTCTATCGCCCTCAGCCACGGTTCCCGGGAAATGGCAATCGAGCCTTGTGTGCATGCGTCTTTGGGTGGACTTGGGTTACAATGCCCGCCACCATGGCGAAACTCAAGAAGAAAAAAGCGGTTCGCAAGGCGAAGAAGCGGGCGCGAAAGAGTGTCAAGGCGTCATCCGGAAAACTTCCGAAAGAGGCGGTGACGCTGGTTGTCCACATGCACGCGCGCGACGGTCAGGACCTACTGCTCGAAGCGGAGTTGCGGGCTCTGGTGGGGCCGACGCGCAAGGAAGAAGGCTGCCTGGTCTATGACTTGCACCGCTCGGCGGACAGTCCAGGAGCATTTCTCTTTCATGAGGTCTGGGCGACCCGCGATGCGCACGCAGCGCATTTAAGGACGGATCACTTTTTGCGGTGGAGCGCGCGGAAGGATGCGCTAACAGCAAAACGCGAATCTAGTTTCTGGAAAAAAGTGATTTAGCGCTTCACCCATAAGCGGCGTACGGTTCTATTTGTCACGATGCGCAGTTCGATTCTTGAGGACTGACTTACGGGAGATAGTATCCCGGCCGAGCGCGGACCTTCAGGGCTTGGTCGGTCACTGTGACGGAAATTTCATGATAGCCGGGACTGGCGGAGTCCGTTGGGGAATAGCTTAGGTTGTACTGTGAATGCAGCTCGCCACCGATTTCATCGATGGCTTTTTCGATAGAGCCATCTCGATAAGTTGAAATGTGCACGCCGCCCGTGGCCGCCGCCGCGGCTTTCAGTGCTTGTCCTTTCACCACATTCTCCGCGTGTTGGACCGCCCATACGGCCAGAGCCGTAATGTCCACGCCTTGCATTTCGGCTGCAGTATCTGGTGTTTGGATAGAGCCGGGGAATGGCGGCCGCCCAAACGTACCGGGCGGGGTTATGGGAGATTGGGTTTCCGGCGGGTGCTTGGCTTGTAATTCGCTGCGTGTGGTGGAGAGACCCACACTGTAGATCGTTACATTGGCAAGCTGCGCTTTGCGCAAGACTTCACCTAATTTCGACACGCTGCCATCGTCAACGCCCTCCGCGAGAATCAGCAAGATGCGTCGCGTCGCAGATTTTTCCGCGTCTTTTTGCGGTCGACCGCTCAGCATTTCGACGCCTACCGTCATTGCGTCGTAGAGTTTGGCGCCGGATGTTCCTTCCGGAATTTGAGACATCGTGCTTTCGATCGAGTCGCTGTCGCTGGTGAAATCCTGCAGCTTGTCGATAGAGTCATTGAAGGAAACCACGGCAGCTTCGCCATTTGGGCCCATAACCGTTTGCGTCAAGAGAATGCCGGTTTTTCGCACTTGCGGTAACAATGCGGAGATGCGCGAACTCGACTCCACCACTACGACCATGGACACGGGATCGCTGCCTAGATCGAAATGGGTGATCTGCTGGCGCACGCCGTTGTCGGTGATTTGAAAATCCTTGGCGTCCAGATTGTGAACCATCTCCCCTTTGCCGTTGCGTACCACAACCGGCGTGCTGACCAGCGTGGCCTGAACCTTTACCGCGGCTCGCGGCGGCGCCTGCTGGATGCTGACGGTGGGCGGGGGAATCATGGGTCCTTCCGGGGCTTGCGCCGACATGCGCGCGGCGATTACGAGAGCCACTCCTAACAACGGCCCGAACCTTGTAATGGCTTGCCGGATGTCTCGACGAATCATGTACGCCCCATACTCTGTCTGCGGGCCTTGGCCGTTTGCGCGGCGCACCTCCCTAGGTCGGAGGGTTGCAGTGTACTTGATTCGACGCTAGACGAGCCGCAGGCGTTGCCGCGGGTGCCTGTGCTCTCTAGAATGTAGGTTCGCCCATTTGGAGAGAGAATGTACATGCCCCATCGCCAGCCAAAGCTGAAACCGCAACACGCACCGAAACCTCCGCACGAAGATCTGGAGTTTCTGCAAAGCACGCCTGCGCGCCCGTTACGGATCATGGCGGAATATATGCAACCCATGATGCAGCTGAAGAAAGAAAATATCGGCGACACTATCGTCATATTCGGGTCCGCGCGCATCGAGTCGCGAGAAACGGCCTTGGCGCGGTTGACGCGTTTGAAAAAACAAAGCTTGGCAAACTGCGACACGATGCCGTGGCCAAGCATCGCATGGCGCTGAAAGATGCGAAGAGCGCCCTGGAAATGTCTCGTTATTACGAGGAGGCGCGGGAGCTTTCTCACAAAATCACTGCGTGGGCCAGCTCGCTGGGACCTAAGCCGCGCAGGTTTGTAATTTGTTCGGGCGGCGGTCCGGGAATTATGGAAGCCGCCAATCGCGGGGCGTATGAAGCGGGTGGCAAATCGATCGGCTTGTCCATCGAATTGCCGCACGAACAATTTTCTAACGCATATATCAGTCCGGAACTGAGCCTTAACTTCCATTATTTTTTTATGCGCAAATTGTGGTTTGCGCAAATTGCCAAGGCCCTGATTGTTTTTCCCGGCGGATTTGGCACCATGGATGAACTTTGGGAAATGATGACGCTGCTGCAAACCGGTAAACTGTCGAAGAACAACATGATTCTGATCTACGGACGGCGCTACTGGGAACAGGTCCTGAATTTTCGCGCCATGGTGCGCTGGGGAATGATCAATCCTGAAGAATACAAATTGATTCAGTTTGCGGACAACGTGGACGAAGCCTTCGACAAAATCCGCACGGGCATGGAAAAGTACCACATGGAAGTCGACCCCTTCTTGCAAGCCTATTGATTTAAACAGGTTGCTGGCGTCCACAGTGTGTGCCGCGCGACATTTTGGCGTAAGGCGGGTTTGACTCAGTAAGGACGCCAACCCAGACAGGTTCCCGGGCGCGTTCCACGGGAGGATGTCATGCAACTGCATATGCATTCGCTGAAGTCCTTGGTTGGTAAAGCGATTTTGAGCGCGGTGGCGTTGAGCGGTTTAATGGTTTTTGCCGGACCACCTGCGGCTCAGGCGCAAGACTGGCGTAATCGGCCGGTAGCGCGTTACGAGCATCGCGTGTACTACGGGCATCCGGAGTACGTACGGCATGAAGTATTTCGGCACGGCTGGCGTGACCGTTTTGGCTGCTGGCACGCGTACTAACACCAGCGGCTGCCAGATTTGAGCAGAGTACCGAGCAGCGATGGCACACAAAAACAAAAACGGGGCGCAACTGGCGCCCCTTTCGCATTACTGGATACAGAAAATTAGTGCGTCGCTACGAGTGACGGTATTGCGCCCGAAGAGGTCGATCCCGAGGAAACGGAATCCGAGTCTCCCGCAGTCGCCTCATCCCCAAACACCGCTTCAAAGCGGCGCGCTTCTCCCTGGTCGTGCAAAAGCACCACGGGCACCACGCGCACGGACCGCTTGCAAGCGTGGCACTGCGCCACTTCTCCCTGCAGATCCTGCAAAAATCCGTCCGTGAAATGATACAGCGAGCGCTCACGCCGGGCGTTCTTCTGGTCGCGCGCGCCGCAGTGCGGACAGATGAATTCCACCTTGTCCTGCTGCGGATCGCGGTCCAGAGCGGCCCAACCCGTGCGGCGCACGCCAACGACCTCCACAAATCGCCTGAGCATCGGATTTACCCCCTTTAGTTCCACGTCCACAGCGATGAGATGCATCAGCATCAGCGCACGATACATTTATCGTAAAGTCAGCGGGTGGTTACGGATAGCTCTAATGGTTTTGTATTACCAAAAGGTTTCGTTACATCCAGCGAAGCCGCCCGGAGTTGTCACTCACCAAAAAGTTCACGGGAACTTGCATCGCGTGGTGGTGTCCAAAGTAGTGAGGACGCGCGCACCCTCACATCCCTGCGAGCGCGGCGTTAGTCCGCTGAACTTTACGCAGCACACGACGGCGACAACAGTTGCAGCCGTAGTGTGCGCAACAGCCAGCGACTAACGCCGCGAAATTCTTCGCAAACCGAATCGCTAAATTTCGAGTGGAGGTGTGTCGTGAAGACGAAGGATGGTGGTGTGTCTGGTGAAGCGAAAGAAACCTGTGGTGGGAAATTCGAGGAGGATTTTGCTGCTCTGCAATCGTGCTTGCTAGGTGGAAACCCAGAGCAAACTGGCGGAGAGCGAAAGTTGCGCAGGCGCTCGTTGATACTCTCAACTCTCATCCAAGTGGCGGTGCTGCTGTTGGTAATTGCGATCCCATTCTTCAGCAAGGCGGAACGGATCAAGGTCAAGGACTTCATGCCGATCCCGCCCTATCACTCGATCGGCGACACAGCGCGACAGCATACCGTGGCGCATCTTCCACCGTCTGGCCAGAGGCGAAGCTTTTGCATCATGTGCCCACCCGCGCGTCCGACCAACCCTGCCTCGTTAGCAAGCCACGGTGGCCCAGTTGGGGCAGACGAACCCGTCATCGGTAGTACTTCAGACGAAGCCGAGACTGCCTGCTCGTCGTGTATCCCGATAGGCAACGGACCGAAAGGGCCAGAGATAGTGACCGAGGTCCCCTCCGTCGTGCGAATGACGCACATTGATCCGGCGATGTTGGTCGAGCGGATCGAACCGGCCTATCCGGCGCTCGCGAGGCAAACTCGTCGAGAGGGGCGAGTGGAATTGCACGCCATTATTTCGGCCGATGGCAGGATTGAACGCTGGAGGTCGTAAGTGGTGACGTGTTGTTTTACCAATCGGCGCTTGAGGCGGTGCGAAGGTGGCGTTATCGCGCCACTTTGCTGAACGGCCCAGCGGTCAAGGTGGATACATACATCACAGTGATCTACACACTCAGGTAATATCCGTAGTTTTTTTCGCGCCGTTCTTAGTGGATGTCCTTGAATTAACGATTCTTACAGCAGTGATTCCCCTGAGTGGTTGGCGATGGCCGCGCGGGTTGCATCGCGCAAGCGAATCAATTGGTGCCAGTCGTCGGCCTCCTTTGCGTCGTGGGAATGATTATTGGCAGTTTGCGGATAAATCGGAGGAGAAAGCGTTATCGTGATGTCGCCCATACGCGGCAGCCAGGTTTTTTCGCGAAGAATTTTCCGCGCTCCCGCAAGCGCCACGGGGATAATCGGCGCGCCGGTAGCGACCGCTGCTTTGAACGCGCCGAGCTGAAAGGGCCGCACGCCGTCTTCTGGCATAACGTTCCTTCCGGAAAACGAAAACCGATTCTCCTGCGAGCAGCATCTCTTCCATCTCTTTGGATTGGGCCGATCGGCGGCATCGCTGTCCGCGCGATCAAATGTCAGGTGGCCCATGCGCCGGAGAAAGGTACCGACGACTGGCATGTGTCCACTTCGACTTTTGCGACGAAACGGTACGGAACGCCCAGCCCCAGATGAACGGCAACACGTCGAAATAGCTGGTGTGGTTCGCGGCGTAAATTTTCGCACCTGGCGTGTTCATGTATTCTTTTCCGACCACGCGCACGCGGGTTCCGCGTGAGCGCGAATAAAATTTTCAATGCGGCGGACGTGAAACGTCCGGCGGCGCGTGATCCTCGATGATAATCGAACGGTCGAGCCAGGCAGGCACGATCCACAACGCAAATATGGCGACGAAATAAATGCCGTAAGCCACTGTCCAATGCGCCGTACGGCGGCAGCTAAACTGCGGCTGCGCGTTTCCACGCGCCCGCAGCACCCAGACGCGCAATCTGCAACCAGGCGGGCGCTTTCGATTGGCTTAGTGTGCCCGAGTAAATAAACTTGTTTGGTTTCTTCGCGGCGTAACTTTCCGCTGGAAGTTTTTGGAATGCTTCCGGGCGGTAATAATTCCACTCGATCCGGAGGCAGACCCAGGCCCTTGGAAATTTGTTCGGTGATGGCCGCAATGATGGCGGCGCGGCGCGCGGCGTTGCCTCGCGAGCTTCGGCGACGACCATCAGCCGTTCCGTGCCGCTAGCCTCATCTTTCAATCCGAAGGCCACGATGCAACCTTTGCGAATGCCTTCGACGCGTGCGGCCAGCTCCTCCACTTCGTGCGGATAAAGATTGCGGCCGCCTTTGATGATGATGTCTTTCACGCGCCCTGTAACGTAAATCTCTCCGTCGGCGCGGTAGGCGCGGTCCCCGGAATTAACCCAGGGATATTCGCCTTCACGCGTGGCGGCCCCTTGCGGGAATAATTTTTCGGTCGCGTCGCGATTGCGGAAAAATCCGCCGGTGGCCGACGGCCCGCGGAACCACAAAAATCCTTCGGTGCGGTCTGCGACTTCTTTTCCTGCGTTGTCGACGATGCAGACTTCTATGCGGTTTACGCTTTGCCGCGGGAGACGAACGAAATGGCGTGCACATCTCCGGCATGGACGGGACGTTGCCCGGCCTTGGTCGCAAATGTTTCGCGCTCGATGCGATCTACCAGAGGCGCGCGATTCAGCGGCGGAAACGTGACGGCAAGCGAAGCCTCCGCCAATCCGTAAACCGGGAGCCATGGACCGGCCGCGAAACCCGTAAGGCGCAAAACGCTTCTCAAAACGTTCGAGAGTATCCGGGTTCACCGGCTCCGCACCATTCAATGCAATACGCCACGAGCTGAGATCAATTCCCGCGATATCTTTATCGGCGATTTTTCCGCACGCACAATTCGTAAGCAAAATTAGGCGCGGCGGCGATCGTGCCGCGATGTTTGTGAAAGGCCTGCAGCCAGCGTTCCGGACGCGTCAGAAACGCGAGTGGAGACATCACCACCAGAGGCGTTCCAAAATGCAGCAGCGCGAGCCACGCGCCGATCAATCCCATATCGTGATACAGCGGCAGCCAGCTGATTCCCACATCGTTCGGGCCCAGCTGCATGGCTTCGCCGATCGACCGCATGTTGGCGAGTAGATTGGCGTGAGTGAGCATCACGCCTTTCGGATCGCCCGTGGAACCGGACGTGTATTGCAGCAGCGCCAGATCACTGGTTTTGCGGTCGCGACCACCGGTGAGATGAAGTGGCAGTGCGCCGGGAATGGTCTCCGCAGGTTTGTCGGCATTCGATATCAACTGTTCGGCGTCGAGAACGGCAGTGAGCGAAGCGCACGCGCGGCTTCAATAGCTTGGCCACCGCTTCGGCGCGACGAAACGTCAGTAGTACGCATACTTCCGCGTTGTTGAGAATCGCGGACTGCCGCGCGGCATATTCTTCAATGCGGTCGGCGCGAAAGGGCGGATAA
This sequence comes from uncultured Acidobacteriota bacterium, assembly GCA_963798585.1. Classification (GTDB taxonomy): domain Bacteria; phylum Acidobacteriota; class Terriglobia; order Acidiferrales; family UBA7541; genus Acidiferrum. The sequence continues at coordinate 204,144 of CAWCTJ010000006.1, read as the reverse complement.
ATCGGAACCGGAACGGCGCCAGCAAGCAGAATTCCGGCGTAGGAAACGAAAAATGCGCGTCCGCTAGGGAGCATCAGCGCGACGCGCGAACCGGCCTCGACGCCTTGCCGCGCCAACTCCGCGGCGCATCGCTGGCCGGCAGCATACAGCTCTCCGAACGTCAGAGTCACTTCGCGCTCGCCACCATCTTCCGCATCTTCTGTTATCAGCAGATGCGTGCGCTCTGCGTCATGCGTGGCGCGGTAACGCAGGAGTTCCAGCAGCGTTTGCGTTTCGTAAGCGCCGGCCGCAACAGCATCGCGATGCAATTTGTTGGCGGTGACCGAGGCGCGCACCGCGGAGCTTCCAGAATCGTCCGGTGTCGCTATCTCGCCTGCATTTACTATGGCTGCGGCCAAATCGTCGGGAGTGTTCGCTTCGGCGACCACGCGGTCCGCGAGTCGTACGCCGAATACCGCTTCGATGCGCGCCATCAGTTCCACGCGCTCCAGGCTGCCCATTCCGAGCTCGGCATCGAGTTGCGAGTTCTCGCGCAGCATCGGAAGCGCCCCTGCGCTGCCCAATTCCACGAGCAACTCGCGAAGCACCTCTAGCACGCGCTGGCGCACGGCGCTGCGGTCGAGTTGGATGGTCGGCGTAGCCACGTTTTTCAGGAAGGAATTGGTGGACCGTCGTGCGATGAGGCTACCACGCGTGGTCCCAGATTGTCATGATACATGCCAGAGCCTTTCTAACAAGCTACTTGGCCGATTGCACGGCGGCGTACCCTTTGGGCATCAACGCCGTGCTTAGGTCGACGCCTGAAAGGTCCGCGCCGGTGAGGTCCGTCTCCCGAAGGATGGCAATGCCCATATCGGCGCCGGCGAACCGCGCGCCATTCACGTTCGCCAAACGGAGATTTATGTTGCGCAATTGCGCCCGCTGGAAATTTACATTGGAAAGATCACACCGAAAAAACTCCACGCCGCTCGCCTGCGCATCCGACAAATCGGCACCCGGAAGAATCGCTTCGGTCATATCCGTGTTGCGCAGTTCCGCTTTGCGAAGATTGGCGCCAGACAAATCCGCGGACGCCAGCTTGGCCTTGCGAAGATTGGCACCTTCCAGGTTGGCATTGCGGAGTATCGCGCCGGTCAGGTTCGCGCCTTGTAGATCCGCGCCGGAAAGGTCTGCGCCACTCAAATCCGCGCGCACACCGCCATCCTTGCCGCGAAAAAAAAGTTCGTGGGCCGCTAGAATATCGGTCAGCGGCTTACCATTGTGCTTGATACTCTTTGTTTTTTTCATAGTCGTAATTCCATTTTAAGAGGTCGTTCTTCTGTTCAGTCCTTCTGTTGTTCGGTCCTGGCACACGCCTAAATGGCTCCGTTGGCGTGCGCATCCACTTACCAGTTTACTCAAACTGGCGGCGTGCGCCTACAATAAGGCTAGGCTGGCGCTAGGTGTGCGGTGCCTGCAGGGAGCAATTTGGATCACGCCAAAACCATGTATAGATTGGCTATTTCTGCGGACAGGTATCTTCTGGCAGCGCTGATATATGTTGCCACTGCTACGATGCTCACGCTTTCGCCTTGCCGCGCACAAGACCAGCATGCGGATGAAATTGTGGCGAATCTCGCGGGTGGACGTGTTATTGCCCACGTTTCGCAGGATCTCATTTCCTTCGCCGTCATCGACCACCCCATCGAAGCAAACTCCCGTCCTCCGCGGGTCATGAGTTTAGACGCCACCCATGTCGGTGTATTGTTCGGCGCCGCCGAATGGCAACTCGCCGCCGATCCAAAGCCGGCGCGCCTGGATCGTGATTTTCAACTCATCAGCAAACAGGATCCGCGCTATCAGTCTTATCCCGACGATACCGCACCAGACCTTGAGGGCATCGGCATCGGATTCTTGGAGAGACTGCGCCCGCTGTAGGACAGTCTGCATACCAAGCTGAACTATGCGGCTGAAGACCCGATCTTCGAAGTGATCATCATTGGATACGCGCCCAACTACGGCCCGGAAGTCTGGCAAGTCGACTATCGCATCGAGCAAAAAGAAATTGGCGCGCCCGGCAAGGATTATTGGCAAACTCGCGTGCTGCGACCGCGCTTCATGCAGCTCTATCCCCCAGAAGGAAAAAAATCGCCGCGTACCTTAGTCGAAACGAGTTATCCCGCCGATGTTGAAGGCACGGGGCTGGACGCACTAATTCTCAGGGACGATCCCCGTATCGCTCGCCTGCGTGCCGCAGACCCGAAATTTGCCAAAGTGCTGGCGAACATCACCAATGGTCAAGCGCAAAAGGCGCAAGACGCGGATTCCACAAATCTACTGCGCGCAATGATTCCGTTGATCGCGGGCGACTCACGTTTCGCACTTGGAACAATTGGTCAAACAGAAGGGTTCCGTTGGGTAGTCCCTCCGGAAGAGCCGATTGAAGAAGCCATACCGGATAAAGATCGGCCACCCGAGGCGCCGACGTTGTTACGTAAACCGAAAACCCCGCCGAACTAACACCTCATTGCCGCAGCCTCATGGGCGGATACTTTTATCCGGCGATTCTCCCGAGTAATGGCACAGTGTGCGCACCAATATCTTTGCGATAGTGCATCCCGTCAAAATGAATTTTCGTCGCCGCCTGGTATGCCGCGGCAAGCGCGGCATCAAGTGTCGGCCCGGAGGTGGTAACCCCAAGTACGCGGCCGCCGCTCGTGATAATTGACACTTCGTCTCCAATCACCCGCTGCGCTGTGCCAGCGTGCAAAACCTTTACGTTCGCTATTTGTTCCGCGTCGAATAGCCCGTCGATGTGCTTTCCCGTTTCGAATTTTCCAGGATACCCTCCGGAGGCCAACACCAGGCAAGCGCTTGCGCCAGGTCGCCACTTGAGTTTCGCCGGTTCAAGTCGCCCGGCAGCCACATCAGCCAGAACTTCCGCGAGATCGAAATCCATCCGTGCCATGATGGCTTGGGCCTCGGGATCACCCAAACGGCAATTAAACTCCAGAATTTTCGGTCCGGACTTTGTCAACATCAACCCAATGTACAGAAACCCTTGGTAGCGAATCCCCTCTGCCGCCAGCCCATGCATGGTGGGCTCGACAATCGTGTTAAGTATGGTTTCGCGTAGTTCCGGCGGTAACAAATCGTCAGTGGAGTACGCGCCCATACCACCGGTGTTCGGCCCTTGATTGCCGTCAAAAGCACGTTTGTGATCGCGCGTCGGAACCAGCGGTGCGTAGCGGTGGCCATCGCTCAGCAGGATGAACGATAACTCCTCTCCTTCTAAAGCCTCTTCTAGGAGGATGCGCTTCCCGCCGGCTCCAAGCTCGTCCTTCTCCATAGCGCGTTCAATAAAGTCTCGCGCTTCCTCCTTGTCCTTTGCGACCAGTACGCCTTTACCTGCGCACAAACCGTCCGCCTTGATTACCAGCGGCCAGGATACCGTTTCAAGCGCGGCGTAAGCTTCGCCCGCAACGTCATACGCTCCGTAGCGCTTTGCCGTTGGCAGGCTGTGTCGGTCCAGGAACTCTTTGGAGAAAATCTTACTGCCTTCGAGCTGTGCAGCTTGCAGCGACGGCGCCACGATCGGCCATTTCCGCGCGCGAAACACATCACCGATCCCGTGAACCAACGGGAGCTCAGGTCCAATCACCGTCAGATCGGGCTGTAGTCTCTCTGCCAGCGCCGTTAGCGCCGCAACGTCGCCGGCATCCACTGGAATGCACTCTGCTTCGGAAGCAATCCCTCCGTTCCCCGGCACGCACCACAGTTTTTCCACGTTGGCGCTTTCCTTCAGCCGCCACACCAGTGCGTGCTCGCGACCACCCCCGCCAACCACTAAAATCTTCATTTTCGGTTTCCTCGGCAAACTATTTTGAACATAACCGCCCTACTCCGCAGTGTCAACTTCGCCGGAAGACCAACGAGCGACATCGCTTCGCAATAGAACAGATTGCGGCCAAGGCACCTAGTTAGCACTAACCCATGTACTACGCTAAAATAGTTAGTTTAGATTGTGGGCGCGATGGTCGCCTGTCGTTCGTGAAATCGCGCACGCATGCAAAAGGTTCAGTGTTCTTCTGCAGATTGTGTGATTGAACTATGCTTGGCTGACAGCGCGAATGGGAATCGTGACCGGCGCCGAGGCTGAATCAGAGGACCCCAGCATGTGGCAGCGGCCATCGAAAATCCCTCCTGGGTCGATCACCATGCAGGGAGAATGAACTTCGCCCGTGACGACGCCTTTGGCTTGAATTTCCACGCGGCCTTTGGCGAAGATCACGCCGTCAAAGCGGCCGGCAATGACCACTTGGTTTCCTTCAATCTGTCCTTCGACTTTGGCGCCTTCGCCGAGAATTACCGTTTGTTCCGAAATGATGTTGCCTTTGACGTTGCCGTCGATGCGGAATGTGCCTTTGACCTGCAGCGTCCCTTCCATGGTGACGCCCTGATCGATGAAGCCTGTCCACTCTTCACTCGCACCGTTCTTTGTATGTGCCCGGCCATCGCCACGCCATGAAATTCCCCCACGGAAGTACACTCTTCACTTTAGCGGCGTGCTGCGCGAAGTCAACGCGACAAAACTCAATTGTTGCTCGAATGGTTACAGTTCTTGCGCGCAGGTGCGGAGATTTGGCGCGGAGACCAATTAACGAGCGCAGAATGAGGCGCACAGCTACATTTAGCCCGATGCGATCAGCTTGAGAAGCGCGACGACGTTATTTCATCAGGCGGTCGTAAATGCCCATGAGTTGCGCGTCGTCGTAATATTCCAGGACCAGTTGGCCGGGGCGCAGTTTGGTTTTTTGCCGCAGTAGAACCTTAGTGCCCAGTTGACGCTGCAGATCTTCCAGCGCCGCGCGGATGTTTGCGTCTGCGTGAACTTCGGTTGAGGCCGGCAGCGTTCCGCGAGCGGCGGGATGCCAGCCGCTCGATCTGACGCACAGTCAAGCCGCCACGGGCCGCGCGCTGCGCATAACGCATGCGCAGCTGCGAATCGGGGACCGCCAGGAGGGCGCGGCCATGTCCTGCGCTGAGTTTCCCTTCCTCAATCCAATCCTGAATGGTGGGCTCGAGTTTTAGCAGGCGAATCGAGTTGGCCACCGTGGCGCGATCTTTGCCGGTGCGTTCCGCCACGGTCTCCTGCGTGAGTTGAAATTCGTCCATCAAACGCTCAAACGCGCGAGCGGCCTCGATCGCATTTAGATCTTCCCGCTGGATGTTCTCAACGAGGGTCATTTCCAGCGCCAGGGCGTCGGTTACGTTGCGGACAATTGCGGAAACTTTAGTTAGCCCAGCCCGCTGCGCAGCGCGCCAGCGGCGTTCACCGGCAATTAGTTGAAATCGCTTGCCGAGCATGCCGCACGCACCAGCGGCTGAATGATCCCGCTGGATTGAATCGAGCGAGCCAGTTCATCCAGAGCCTCTTCGCGAAAGCGCGTCCGAGGTTGGTAAGGGCTCGGATCGATCAGGTCGATATCGATCTGGTGCGGCCCACCATGCTGCAGGCTCTCTTGCTGGCGCGACTGCAGCAGCCGCCCATGCGGATACCGGCTGGGGCTGTGACGGAGTTGGCTCAGCAGTGCGCCTGCGGCTTCAGGCTCCCGAATGAGCGCTCCGAGCCCCCGTCCCAGCGCGTTTCTCAGCATTAGCGATTACCTCCTGGGCCAGCTGGGTATAACCCTCAGCCCCCCTACTGTGAATGTCATAGAAAATAATAGGCTTACCGAAACTCGGCGCTTCCGCCAGGCGCACGTTGCGCGGAATCACGCTCTGGAATACTTGGGTGCCAAAAAAACTGCGAAGATCCGTGGCTACCTGGCGGGACAGCGAAGTGCGCTCATCGTACATCGTTAGCAGAATACCCTCGATCTCGAGAGTAGGATTTAGCGTCCGGCGAATGCGCATTAGGGTATCCAGCAGCTCGGATACTCCTTCAAGCGCTAAATATTCGCACTGAATGGGCACCAGCACAGCGCTGGCGGATACCAAGGCATTCAATGTCAAAAGGTCGAGGGCGGGAGGGCAATCCAGTACGATGAACTGATATTTATCCTGGAAGGCTTTCAGCGCAGCCTTGCAGCTTATATTCGCGATTTTCGCGATGTAACCAGCTCGACTGCCGCGCCAGCTAGATTTTTGTCGGCGGGGACGACATCCAAGCCCTCAACTTGCGACTTCTGGATGATTTTGTCGAGTGACTCGCCCATGATAAGGGCGTGATATAGCGTTCGGCGCGAGGGATCTTTGGCAAAACCGATGGCGGAAGTCGCATTAGCCTGAGAGTCGCAATCGACGAGTAGGGTCGGTTGTTCCGCAGCTGCCAGGCAGGCCGCCAAGTTCACTGCCGTAGTGGTCTTTCCAACGCCACCCTTTTGGTTTGCGACCGCAATAATACGAGCCAAGCCACACTCCAGACACAGCGCAAGTTAACAAACGCTGCGCCGACATGCAAGATGTTTCACGTGGAACACTCCAAGTCTGTGGAATTTCCAAGAACGTTCCACGTGGAACACCTTGTGATTCCATCGACTTAGCCGTTGAGCCGGGTTGTGTCCTCACCGAGTCACGATGTTTCACGTGGAACCATTCGGAGTCGAGTCACCACAGGTTTCTCAACTTGGCAAAACGGTTACAAGGGAGCTGATCCTGCTTGCGTTTGACTTCACGCTTCGACCTAAGGCCGCTCGAAGCATGCTTGTTCCACGTGGAACGATTCGTGCCGGCAGGGGTAAGTGGCGGGTTAACGCCTTCTATGACTCTTTCACTTTGAGGAATTGCGAGGAAGTGAGGGTCATGTGGCAAGTCGCTTTCTTTATGTCGTTACGTCGACATTGTCCGGAGCCTTCTTGGTTCCGACCAGCAGTATTCGCCGCAGCGATTGCGGAACCGGGATCGGCTCGCGCCAGCTCCAGCCCGTCGATCTTCTGGATCTCCTCAAGGTCGCGTGCCCCGATCCACAGAATAACTTCTTTGGCGTCAATTGCTTCAGAGCCTGCCCACTGCAGGAACGGGGCGAACTCACCCAAGGCCCTCGAGCACGCGTAATCCAGCGGGGCGACGTCCTCGGTCGACTTCTTCAAACCGATTCACAAGCACCCGAGGTCTGTAAGTTCAAGATCTCGCGACGACTTCCGCGAGAAATGTGGCCTTCTTGATATTCGATTCCATCAAGAAAACGCTGCAATTCGGGGCGCATAATCTTTATGGGGAATGCCCGGAAAGCCGCCCCCGGATCCAACGTCGGCGAGCCGACCGTTTTCCACAGGCACGGCACCGTGGCGTACATGCATTCGCAAAAATGACGATAAAGTATCTCTCGCGGATCGCGAATCGCGGTGAGATTTATTTTATCATTCCACTTCAACAGAATAGCTATATATTGTTGAATTTGTTGCACTTGCTTGTAAGTTGCAGTGATCTGAAATTCTGACAAGCGCCGAAAGAATTGCCTCGTCTGCTGAGTGGGGCAGGAACTGATGTTGACATAAAGGTAAATAGACTAGTCCTAGGACTGAATTTGCCGCTAACGCTAAACGCGACTAGTTTAACAGATAGCCGGAACCCATGATGTTAGTGATTCGGCAGCGGCTTCTCATGATACACGCGCAAAAGTGCGTCCGGCATGCTCGCGTTGCGGCGTTATGAGCGGGACACGCCGGAATGTCCCAATGTCACAAACCCCTGACCCAGAACATCGCTATACAATGTCGCAGACTGCATACGGTACGATCCTACGAGCCTCGACGCTACGGATGCGCGGACCAACGAACCTGTGAGGTGAGGAGAGCTTTCTTGAGCGAGCGCATCAAATTGACCGTCGATGGCGAAAGCCGCAGGATGCGCTGCAAAATTAAATCCCGCAACGCTGGACGCCGTGCTGCGGAAGCTGCCGCGGCAGACCGATCCCGATGTCTTGGTCGGCTTCGAGACCAACGATGATGCCGGGATCTACCGCCTGACGATCATCTCGCGCTGGTGCAAACAGTCGATTTCTTCACCCCGATTGTTGACGAACCCCAGCTGTTTCGGCGAGATCGCCGCAGCCAATGCGCTCAGCGATGTCTATGCCATGGGTGGCCGGCCGATCTCCTCGCTGTCGATAGTGGGCTTTCCGGAAAAAGGCGATCCCGAATATTCTCGAAGAAATCATCCGCGGCGGCCTCGCAAAAATGACGGAAGCGAACTGCAGCGTTATCGGCGGACATTCGATCCGCAATGAAGACATGCTTTTTGGCTATGCCGTCACCGGAGTGATCGATCCGCGGCGATGTTTGGCGAAATGTCGGCGCGCGCACCGGTGACGTATTGCTGTTTACGAAACCGCTTGGCACCGGCGTAATCACCACGGCCCTGAAAAAAAATGCCGCGAGCTCACGAATCCCTGCAGGCCGCCATTGCGGCGATGACCACACTCAATCGCGAAGCGGCCGCGAGCGCTGCGGGCCGTGGAAAGCTCTCGCCGACAACCAGCGACCGATTCACGCGGTCACGGATGTTACCGGTTTTAGCCTCCTCGGCCACGCGCGAGAAATGGCGCTAGGTGCAACGGCGCTCAACGGAATGGCAGCGCCCAACCGGTTTCCTTTGAGATCGACCACGCGGCCTTTGCATATTTGCCGGGAGCCGAACACGCCGCACGCGACGGACACATTTCGGCTGGCCTCAAGAACAATCGCGCTTTCGTGGGCGATTGTGTCGAGTTCGCAGCGAATGTATCCTCCGAGTATCGCGACCTCCTTTTTGACCCACAAACGTCTGGGGGATTGCTGGTAGCCGTCGCGCCCGATTTTGCGGATCTGGCCATCGCCGAATTGCAGCGACAAGGCGTTTCCGCGCAAAGGGTGGGAACGGTCGTTCTCGAAAACACTCTCCACTCATTTTTGTTTCTTAAGAATCCGCCCGCCGTCGTGCCGTGACCCAGGTACAATCGCACGCGACAATCGACCTAAATGGCGAAATAAATCGCGAAATAAATGCGAAAATAAATAAATGGACACCATAACCCACGGCATCGCCGGCGCGTTAATCGGTAAGGCGCTTTTCGGCGGCGACGAACTATTCGCGCTGCGCCCTATGAACGCACGTCGCGTGATTACCTGGTCGCGTGATGACCGGCGCAATTTTCCCGGACATCGACACCGTCCGCGATGTTTTTTCTCACAATGAACTGCTCATGATCACCTGGCACCGCAGCATCACGCATTCATTGGTCTGCCTGCCGATTTTCGCGCTGCTGCTCGCGCTGTTGACGCACGTCGTATGCCGCCATTTCAAGTGGGAAGCGCCGTCATTTGCTGCACTGACAGGCCTTTATGCGGTCGGCATTCTAAGTCACATCTTTCTCGATCTGGTGACGACGTTCGGCACCATGATTTGGTCGCCGCTGGAGCTGTCGCGGCCAGCGTGGGACTTTATTTTCATCGTGGATTTCACCCTGACGGCCTTGTTGCTATTGCCCCAATTCCTTCCCTGGGTTTACGCGACAAAAGAAAAGTGGAAGCTGCGCGCTCTAGGCACTTGGTTGGTCTGCGAATTTGCACTGCTAGTCGTTGCGGCAATTGCGCGAATTTGTCGGCGCGCCGATTTCTGCACAAAATATCGCCATCGCTGGCTTGCTGCTGACGATAATTTTATTTTTGCCGGCGCGGAGTGCGTGGGGATTTCGCGTCTCGGTCTCCGCATGGAACCGTGCGGGACTCTTGGCCGCCTGCACCTACATCGCGCTAGCCGCGTACGCCCATCATGCCGCGTTAGAACGCGTCAAAACATTTGCGGTCTTCGAGCAACTGGACGTGCTATCCGTCGGCGCTTTGCCGCTGCCGCCCTCACTCTGGCGTTGGGATGGTTTGGTGCGGACGCCACGTGGAGTTTACGATTGGCGGATCGACCTGAGCGAAAAGTCCGCGGTAATGACGACAGCCGCTACCGGCGCCCCTACAGACTCGACCGCAAATGCCTCAGCCGAGCCCACCCTCGAGTACAAGTTTTATCCGGAAGCGCCCTCGAACAGTTTCATTGATCGCGCCCGACAGCTCCCGGAAATACAAAAGGTGTTGTGGTTCGACCGCTTTCCCGTGACGCGTTTTCACAAGGAAGGCCCCGACAGCGTAGTCGAAATTCTGGACAAACGTTTTCCGCAAATCCGGCCGGATCGCCCAGCGCCATTCACGTATCGAATACGGTTCGATGCTGCAGGCCACGTGCTCGCAGAAGGTTGGGAGCGGTAATTTTCCTGGCGCTCAGCTGACAGGGCAGCAAAGCCGTTTCAACGCGAAGGCTTTGCGTCTACGGGGTGAATAACCACTTGACGCTCTTCGCCCATCCCGACGCTTTCCGTGCGCACGGCCGTAAATTCCTTTAGCGCCAGGTGCACGATACGCCGTTCGCGCGAGGACATTGGGTTAAGCCGGAACGGTTGGCGCGAACTCTGCACTCGTTCCGCGGCCACGCGCGCGGTCATGCGCAACTCTTCAAAACGTAGCGCACGATATCCGCCACAATCAATGTGGATTCTTTCGTGAAACGCAGGTTCGAGCCGCAGTGCTTTAAACGCCAGATGCTCAATGGCCTTCAGCACTTCCGCATTACGTTCGAGCAGAATGCCTTTGTCCGCTCCGTCCAAATCCGCAAGCACTTCGGCGTCGCCTTCAACGCCCGTGCCAGTCGAAGCGACGGCCCTGACGCTGACGCGCAGCTCTAGCCCCGACGCGCTGATGAGTTCATCCAGAAACTTGCGCAACGCTTCGGCCGCCGCGGCGCGGTCGAATTTCCCATCGCGAATAATTTCGGGGTTCATAAAAGATCACTTCGTAGTTCGCATGAGACTACTCAAAAATCTCTAAGACTTTTTCCCTCGCGTGATCTTCGCCGGTGCCGGCGCCGGGTGCGTACGATTCAAGTACCACTGCTGGCCGATGCCCACCATGCTGCTGGTGAGAATGTACACCGCCAAGCCGCTCGAAATCGGCGAAATCATAAAAATTCCCGCCATGGTGATCGGCATGATCTTCATCATCATCTGCTGCTGTGGATCGGTGCTGGTCATGGGCGTCATCTTCGAGACAAGATACATCGAAAGCCCCATCATCACCGGCAACACGTAATAAGGATCGCGCGCGGAAAGATCGGTGATCCAGCCAAACCATCGCGCGTGGCGCATTTCTATGGCGTAGCGCAACACGGTATTCAGGCCGAACCATATCGGCATCTGCAAAAACATTTGAAAGCAGCCGCCCACGGGATTAATACCCTCGCGCTGGTAAACCGCCATCACTTCCTTGTTCATCTCCGCTTTGCGCGGATCGCGCATCGCGTACTTTCTTGAATTTGTCTTGAATCGCTTTGATCTCCGGCCCCACACGCTGCATTTTCAGCGTGGTGCGATAGCTGGAAATGCGTAGCGGAAACAGCAGCATATTAATGATCAGCGTCAGCACAACGATCGCCCATCCCCAATTGGGAATGTAGTTGTGCAGCCACTTCAGGCCGTGGAACAAGCGGATCGGCGATAAATTCGAGCCAGCCGAAATTCACCAGCCCGTGCAGCGGCGGATTCATTTTCTTCAGCATCGTCGTAATCTTTTGGCCCGACGTACACGCGCAACGCGGTGCTTGGACCGGACATAGCCGTGCGCCACTTCCGCCACCGGCTCCTGTGTGTCCTGCCCCGCAATTTGCATTGTTTCAGAAGCTTTCCAGTAGCGCGTTTCCAGCGTTCCCGGCGCGGCGCCATTCGCCGGCAAAAAAGTCGCTGTAAAATAGCGATCTTCGATGTCCGGTGAAATCCTTTCCGCCCTGCCACAGCCCATTGCCCCATTTATCGATGCCGTCCAGCTTCTTCGGCAAGAACGTCGAAATTTTTCCGCCTTCGCTGTAATAGGTCTGGACGCTGTCCCAGTTCGCGGGATTGACCACCGTTGAATCGCCGAATCCTCCGAGCCAGGCAATCCCCGCGGTGATGGGCTTACCATCCAGTCGTGCCGCGACATCCACGTGCGCCACGTAGCTTTCGTCAAAATGAAAATGTTTCGTCACTTCCAGGTGACCGTCGCTCCACGAAAAATCCACATCTGTCGGCGCGGCGACTTCCGCAACTAAGGGACTCATCTGATACAACCCGGCATTGGCCGAGGTTTGCAATTCCGCATCGTCTAGCACTACCGCGAACGGCCAGCCACCAACCTGATCCGCAGCTTTCGGGTGGACCACATCGAGAATGCGAGGAGGCTTAGAGTCATCCGTATATTTCTTGAGCTGCCAGCTCTTAACGACCGCGCCGCGATTGGAAAACTCCACGCGATACAGATTGTTCTCAATCACGAACGCTCCGCTCTTGCGTATCGTTTTTCGCGCTGACGGAGCCGGCATGCGGCATGGACATCGCGCCCGGATTCGCCTTGCTCGCGGGAACCGCGGTCATGTGCGAATCCGGCTTTCCGCCATCGGCAGCCGTGGGCGCGGGCGCTGTAATTCCTGGCTTGGTCGCTTGCGTCGGGGGCACTGGTGGTTTGGGGGCGAAAAACTTAGCCCAAACCAGAATTACCGCCATGGACAGCAACGATGCCGCCAGGATGCGCAGTTCCGGCGTAAATTTGTCTTTTTGCTGCGTGGTCACGAATGTGCCTCTTTGTGCTTACCTGTGCGTGCTCCCGGCCACTCTTCAGGAACCGGGTCCAACCCAAATCGCCGCGATAGTGGCTGGCAGCGCAGCAGCCGTTTGAAGCCCAGCCAGCATCCCCGCAGCACGCCGAATCGCTCGATCGCCTCGTAAGTGAATTGCGAACACGTAGGTTCAAACCGGCAACTGCCAGCCATCAGCATCGACAAATACGCTTTATAAAATCGCAAAGCGAAAAGTGCCGCGCGGACCGGCAGCGACGGTTGGCGTGCGTTTGCGGAGGTTCCAGATATTTCCATTTGCTCTATAGTTAGATGCACCCGCGCGCGGGACGTCAAGACGGCGGCTTCGTTGCGCCCTGCAGCAGTCGCAGCAAATCCGCCGTGAGCGCCGCGAACTCCGCGTGCTCCGCCGAAACCTTCGGATGTATCACGATGTCCCATCCCGCCGGAATCTCCTGCCGATGGCCGCGCACCACTTCCCGCATGCGCCGCCGCATGCGGTTGCGCACCACGGCATTGCCGAGCGCTTTCTTGATGCTGAATCCAAAGCGCGATTGCGGCAATTCGTTCGGTCGAAAGAAAACCGTGAAGTGGGAACTCGAGCGGCGCTTTCCCGCACGATAAACCGTATCGAAGTCGCCGCGTCGCACCAGCCGCGCCTCGCGAGGAAATTGTAATCCCCGCGCCGTGGAGCCGGACGCAGCTACTGCATTTGCGTTATTATTCGGGTGTAAGGCGATGGCGCCCCTTCTTACGGCGCGCCGCAAGCACCTTGCGGCCGCCTTTCGTCTTCATACGCACGCGGAAGCCGTGCGTCTTGGCCCGGCGGCGCTTGCGCGGTTGATATGTGCGCTTTGGCAAAGCAATCCCCCTCTATCCTGAAAAATTTTTCTGAAATCGTTTTGGAAAACGTTTCGGAAAATTCGTTTCGTGCCATCGAGCAATTCGCGCGAACCGCCTGCAGTCGCGCGCTTCATCGGCTGCGAACCGTACCTAAGGCCGCCTCAGCGGCTGTGCAGGAATTCTCTAGTGTATTCGACCGCTGCGCACGCGGTCAAGAAAAGGGTGGCGCTTGCGGCGATCGATAACGTTGAGGCAGCGTCACCAATTTCCCCAATTCCTCGCACGTCCTCCGCCCCGACCTATGAACAAATGTCATCCCGAGCGGCGCGAGGGATCTGCTTTCTTTCACAATCCCGCAAACTCATCCGTCGAGTTCACTCTTGCAGAACGCACCCACAAATCCCGCCGAAATTCCCCCCGGAAACCTACTAGCCGCATAATGCAGCAGAAAGGTTCCCTATGCCCACAAAACCCCGCACACTCCTCCGCACCGAAGGCGCACTCCTGCTCATCCTCACCGCCGCGTTCTATCGCGCCGGCCACTACCCATGGTGGCTCTTCGCCACGCTTTTCTTCGCCCCTGACCTCTTCATGCTCGGCTACGTGCTAAATGTCAAGACCGGCGCGGTGTTCTACAACTTGGCCCACACTCTCACCCTGCCGCTCTTGCTGCTGCTTTTCTCTCTAATCGCGCCGCAGCCCCAACTTGCGCCTTACGCACTGATTTGGCTCGCCCACGTCGGTTTCGACCGCGCTCTGGGCTACGGCCTAAGTACCCCACCGCTTTCAAAGACACCCATCTCCAGCACGTCTGAATTCCGAAAGCTTTTTGGAAATCCTACCGAACCCAGTTTGACCATCCCAGAAACCCAGCCTAAAATAAGCTTAGCTAGCACGGGCACTCTTGTCTGTGCGCAGTCGCAGCCAACCGCTAGCGCAAACTACTCGCACCGAACGCGCCAATAGTCTTCTAGCTCAAAAAAGTCACCCAAACAATATGTTTGAAAACCTTACAGAAAAGCTCCAACGCACCTTCAAAAATCTTCGCGGCCAGGGCAAACTCACCGACGAACACCTCGACGTCGCCCTCGCCGAAATTCGCGACGCTCTGCTCGAAGGCGACGTCAACGTCGGCGTAGCCGACGAACTGCTCGCCAACATCCGCGCCAAAGCCATCGGCACTGAAGTCATGATGCAGCTTTCGCCGGATCAGCAAGTCGTCAAAGTCGTTCGCGACGAACTCTCCGCCCTGCTCGGCAAGCACGCCAAGCCGCTTTTCGCCTCGAAGCCGCCATCCGTCTGGATGATCGTTGGCCTGCAAGGCTCCGGCAAAACCACCACCACCGGCAAGCTCGCCAAATGGCTCACGCAGCACGGTCATCGCCCCATTGTCGTTTCCACCGACGTCTATCGCCCCGCCGCCCGCGAACAGCTCGCGCAAGTTGCCAAAGCCGTCGGCACGCACATCTGGCCCGGCACTGGTACCAACAAGCCCCTCGAAATCGTTCGCGGCGCCATCAAGGAAGCCAAGCTCTCCGCCAGCGACGTAATTCTCGTCGACACCGCGGGCCGCCTGCACATTGACGACGAGTTGATGAACGAGCTCAGTTATCTCAAAAGAGAATTGCAGCCCAGCGAACTCCTCTTCATCGCCGATTCCATGATCGGTCAGGACGCCGTCCGCTCCGCCGGCGAATTTCACAAACGCCTCGGCCTCACCGGCGTAATCCTCACCAAACTCGATGGCGACGCCCGCGGCGGAGCAGCCCTTTCCATCGGCAAAGTCACCGGCGCCCCGGTGAAGTTCGTCGGCCTAGGAGAAAAATACGACGCCCTGGAAGGTTTCTATCCCGAGCGTATCGTCTCCCGCATTCTGGGCATGGGCGACCTCATGTCCCTCATCGAGCGCGCCGAGCAAGCCGTCGACAAAAAAGCCGCCGCCGAATTAGAGCGCAAGCTCCGCACGGAACAATTCACGCTGGAGGATTTTCGCGACCAGCTAAAACAAATTCGCAAAATGGGTCCCCTCGAGCAGCTCGTGGACATGCTCCCCAAAGTAGGCCCGCTGCAAAATCTTCCCAAAAACGCCCAGGTCGATGAAGGAAAACTAAAACAAGTCGAAGCCATCATCAATTCCATGACCAATCAGGAGCGCCGCGACCACAACGTCATCGACGGCAAACGCCGCAAACGCATCGCCGCCGGTAGCGGCACCACCGTCCAGGACGTCAATTCCGTCGTCAAGCAATACATGCAAATGCGCCAGATGATGAAGCAATACGGCGCCCTCACCGCCCGCGCCAAAATGAAAGGCCTCGGCAAGCTCGCCGGCATGTAACCGCAAGTGGCTCCCGTTGCGCGGGCACTCTTGCCTGTGCGCTTTGCGACACTCCATCTCGGGCTTCCAGCACTTGTTAATCTCCCCTTAACACCTATACGCTATCTCTCTTTGTCCCGAGATGACTCATGACTCGTACCAACCTCGACGATCCGCGGTACTACCTCAACCGTCACATTGAGTGGCTGGAGTTCAATCGTCGCGTCCTGGAAGAAGCCCGCGACCTTGGCAATCCGCTACTCGAACGCGTCAAATTCCTCGCCATCACCGCCAACAACCTCGACGAGTTTGTCGAAGTCCGCGTCTCAAGCTTTCTGCAGCGCATCGAGCATGGCTCCGGCGAAATGGGTCCGGACGGTCACACCGCGGCCGAGGAGCTCCACAGCGTCTCCGCGGCAATGCAAATCTTGGTTCGCGACCAATACAAATGTTGGAACGAAGAGCTGCTTCCCGCGCTTGCGAAACAATCCATTCGTGTGCTTTCGCTGAGCGGTCTAGAACCCAAGGCCAGCAGCGCCGCCAAGATGTTTTACGACCGTCGCGTTTCGCCCATGCTTACTCCGGTCACCGTGGATCCCTCTCACCCGTTTCCCCACGTCCTCAATAAAGCTCTCTGCATCGCCTTCATCTTGCGCAAACGCCGTGGCAGCAACGGCAAGCTATATTTTGGCGTGCTCACCGTACCGCGTACTTTGCCCCGGCTATTGCGCGTGCCCTCCTCCGTGAACACCATCGACTATGTTTTCCTGCACGATATAATTTCCAGCTACGCCGCCAAGCTCTATCGCGGTTTTGAAATTCTCGGTTCCGCGCCTTTCCGCATCACGCGCAACAGCAATCTGTATCTTGAAGAAGAAGAAGCGCGCAGCCTGCTCGAAGCTGTCGACTCGCAAGTTACCCAGCGCCGCAAAGGTGAAGCCGTGCGCCTGGAAATTGATGCGGCCGCGCCTCCGGAAATCGTCGAACGCCTCGTAACCACCTTCGAGCTCGACCAATCCCTAGTCTTTCGCTGCAAAGGCCCGGTAAATCTTCAGCGTCTTTTTCATTTGTATGAAGAAACTCCCCGGCCCGATCTAAAATATCCGCCGTTTGCTCCGCGTCAGGTGCGCATCGGCCACGACGCCGATTCCATGTTTGACGCTATACGCCGCCAGGACTTCCTCGTTCACCATCCTTACGAATCCTACGATGCCGTCGTAAATCTCCTGCAGACCGCCGCCAACGATCCGCGCGTGCTCTCGATCAAACAGACTCTCTATCGCACCAGCTCGGACTCGCCTATCGCTCGGGCGCTGCTTGAAGCTGCCGATAAAAAAGAGGTCACCGTAGTCGTGGAACTGAAAGCCAGTTTCGACGAAGCCACCAACATCCGCTGGGCGCGTAGCTTTCGAAGACGCCGGCGTGCAGGTTTCCTACGGCCTGGTGGACCTGAAAACGCACGGCAAGCTGCTGCTGATCGTGCGCAACGATCCCGATGGTAAGATTCGGCGCTACGCGCATCTGGGCACCGGCAATTACAATCCATCGACCGCTCGTTTCTATAGCGATCTCAGTCTGTTCACCGCGGATAACGAAATCTCCTCGCGGTTCAGGACGTTTTCAATTTCCTCACCGCCAACTCCGAACAAAACCACTACAAACCGCTGCTTGTCGCCCCTCGCGACATGGCCAAAAAATCCATCGCCCTGATCGATCGCGAAACTCGCCACGCCCGCCGCGGCCGTCCCGCCCGCATCATCGTCAAAATGAACGCGCTCATTGATAAGCGGTCATCCAGGCCCTCTATCGCGCCTCGCAAGCCGGAGTGGAAATCGATCTTATCATCCGCGGGCAATGCACACTTGGTTCCCGGACTGCGCGGCGTCAGCAGCCGCATCCGCGTGCGCAGCGTCGTCGGCCGCTTTCTCGAACACAGCCGCATCTACTATTTTGAAAATGGCGGCAAGCCGGAGATGTTTCTCGGCAGCGCCGATTGGATGCCCCGCAATCTCTACGAACGCGTCGAAGTGATTTTCCCCCTCAAAGATCCCGCGCTCTGCCAGCGCATCTGCAATGAAATTCTCTCTTCCTATCTCGCGGATACTCGCAAAGCCCGGCATCCTCTCCTCCGACGGCACCTACTCTCGCCCGCGCGCCCAGCGCAAACGCTATCGCTTTTCCGTTCAGGAGTATTTGATGGGTGTGGCCAATGGCACGGGTGACGACGCCGGCACCCGCGCCCCCAGAAAGTCGGCCCTCGTCTATACTCAAAGCCCAGTGGCCTCGTCTCCCGCAGTAATTTCTCCGGAAGAACCGGCCACGGAGGATTCCGAGAATGCAGCCGTTTGATCTGATCGTGATTGGTTCAGGCCCGGGCGGACAACGCGCCGCGATCCAAGGCACCAAAGCCGGCAAGCGCGTCGCCATTATTGAAAAGCAAGCGCGGTCATCGGCGGCGTCTGCACCAACACCGGCACCATCCCCAGCAAGACCATGCGCGAAGCAGTCCTGCACCTCTCCGGCTTCTACGACAAAAGTTTTTACGGCACCAACTACAACTCCAAAGACGCATGCACCATGGCCGACCTGAATTTTCGCGTGCAGCACGTCGTCGAAAACGAAGTCGGCGTCATCCAGGGCCAGCTAAAACGCAACAACGTAACCATAATTCATGGCACCGGCTGCTTCACCAGTCCCCATCACGTCCGCGTCGACAACGCCAACGGCTTCGGCGAACTACGAAGGCGAGTACATCATCATCGCCACCGGCACCAAGCCCGCCGTCAATTCCAAAGTTCCCATCAACGGCCGCAACATCATCAACAGCGATCAGATTCTCAGCATGCCGCAAATTCCCCGCACCCTTATCGTCGTCGGCGGCGGCGTCATCGGCGTCGAATACGCCTGCATGTTCGCCACCCTCGGCGTCCGCGTGATCATTATCGAAAAGCGCCCGCGCCTGCTCGAATTTGCCGATACCGAAATGGTCGAAGCGCTCACCTACCACATGCGCGACCAGCGCGTCACCATGCGCCTCAATGAAGAAGTAGAAAGCGTGGAAGAACTCCCGGACGGAAAAGTTGCCGCCAATCTCGTCAGCAAAAAGCGCATCGTCGCCGACGCGTCTGCTCTACGCCGTCGGCCGCCAGGGCAACGTCGACGGCCTCGACCTCCCCGCCGCGGGTATCGAAGTCGACGAGCGCGGCCGCATCAAAGTGGACGACGATTACCGCACCTCGCAGCCCCACATTTTCGCCGTCGGCGACGTCATCGGTTTTCCCAGCCTGGCCAGCGTTTCCATGGAGCAAGGCCGCATCGCCTCCGCCCGCGCCTTCAATCTGCCGGTAAAGACCGATCCCGCCGGCTATCCCTACGGCATCTACACCATTCCGCAAATTTCCTTTATTGGCAAAACCGAAGAACAGCTCACCGACGCCGACGTCCCCTACGAAGTCGGCGTCGCCTACTACCGCGAAATGGCCCGCGGACAAATCAGCGGCCACACCAACGGCCGCCTGAAACTCTTCTTCCACCGCGAAACTCTCGAACTCCTCGGCGTCCACATCTTCGGCGAAGACGCCGCCGAACTTCTCCACATCGGCCAAGCCGTCTTCACCCTGAAAGGCAAAGTCACCTACTTCATCAACACCGTCTTCAACTATCCCACCCTAGCCGAATGCTACAAAACCGCCGCCTTCAACGGCCTGAATCGTCTCAGCTGACTAGGCCTTTTTGTCTCCGACCCAAGAGTCAGTTCAGCCTCCAACTGTTTGCAATCTATACACTAAGAGAGCGTTATAACCCTATTAGAATGAGCACCATTGAATCGTTATCAAAACAAACGACTTCAAGTTCTTTAGAATGATAACGATTTGCGATTCCCCTCGGGGTTGAACCAGCTCCCGCCGCGATCAGATCTCTTCCGACCCTCCGCACCAAACGTCGTGATTCGACGGCCTGCCGCACTAAGCAATTGCCACCACCAGTCATCACGCTACAATTAAGGGTTCCGGAGGAGTGATTTAGTGTTAACGATTCGTCTAGCTCGTATTGGCAAGAAAAAGAAGCCCTTTTACCGCGTGGTAGTCATTGAGCGCACCCGTCCCCGTGACGGCCGCACCCGCGAACTCGTCGGCACCTACGACCCGCTCAAGAAGCCCGCGGAGATCAAGCTCGACGCCGAGCGCATCAAGTATTGGCTCGGCCAGGGCGCGCAACCCAGCGACACCGTCCGCAGCTTCCTGAAGCGCGAAAAAATCGCGTAATCGGCGCACGCAGCATCTCAGCGGCCCAATACGGGCCGCTTTTTCATGCCTCGGCCGTACCGCCACTTGGAGTGCGGCGGCTCGACGCCGCTTTCGCGCCGTAAGCTCCAGCTTCATAGTCCGCGGAGAAAGTCCGCGCTCATGACTCAGACGGGGGTTCTGACTTGACGGGAGGGCCCGACTTTAGTCGGGCCGTACGCGGCACCATAAATCAGGGGCTTTAGCCCCTGAGGCACTGCTTCATGGACTCGTCCTGCAGACCTAAAAAAGAGCCCCACGATGAAAGAACTCGTCAACGTCATCGCCAAAGCCCTCGTCGATCGCCCGGACGAAGTCCGCGTGGACACTCACGGCGCGCCCCCGTCACGGTAATCGAGCTGCGCGTAAATCCCGACGACCTCGGCAAAATCATTGGCCGCCAGGGCCGCACCGCCAAATCCATCCGCACCCTGCTGGCCGCCGCCGGCTCCAAACAGCACAAACGCTTCACCCTAGAAATCGTCGAAGATTAACCGTGCCGGAAAATCCCCGCTTCTTTGCCGTCGCCCATCTCCTCCGCCCTCGCGGCAACAAAGGCGAACTAGCCGCCGAACTCCTCACCGATTTCCCCGAGCGCCTGACAAAACTACAAGCAGGTATTCTTATCCGATCCAAAAACTTCCGCTGAACCCAGCCCGTCGCAGTCAAGAATTGCTGGCTCAGCCAGAATCACCGTGGCCAAGCCGTCTTCCATTTTGAAAACGTAAATTGCATCAATGACGCCGAAACGACTTCGCGGCCTCGACGTCGCTGCTCCCCATCGACCAGCGCGTGACGTTGCCTGCAGGCCACTACTTCGTCGCCGATTTAGTCGGCTGCTCCGTCTTCGAGTCCGCAAATTCACACGTCGCGCTAGGCACGGTAGTCTCGGTAGAATTCCCTGGCGAAACCCAACCCGGCACGCCGCTGCTGGTGATCGACGCTAAGCCCGAAGAACTCCTAATCCCCCTAGCCCAAGACATCTGCACCCGCATCGACATCACAGCCCGTCGCATCGAAGTTATCCTCCCCGAAGGCCTCCGCGATCTGCAAACCGCAGAATAAGCGCGCACGCGTCGACCGTCCGTTGTAGGGTCGCAGCATGCTGCGCACCAGCTTGCCCGGGCGGCAGCTGGCTCTTTGGCGATCTACAAAAAACCTAACATTCTGAATCGAAAACGGGAGGGCCCGACTTTAGTCGGGCCGCAAACGCAACGCTAAAAGATGGGCTTTAGCCCCTGAGGGACTATGTGTAATAAAAAAGGGCCGACTCCATGAGCCGGCCCACAACTAACCCGAACTTTTCTACGCCAATCTTATTTTTTTTCGTCCACCGGTGTCGCAGGCGGCGCGGCCATCGGCGGGGGTGCCACCGGCGGGGGCGCCGTATTCACGTTCACATTCGTTCCCGCCATGCCGTCCTTGAAATGGCGAATGCCTTCGCCGAGACCCTTCATAACCTCGGGAATCTTGCGCCCGCCAAACAGCAACAACACCACTGCCAGCACGATCAGCCAGTGAAAAATACTAAACTCGCCCATATCTACCTCCGCGCGCGCAGTCTCGCGACGCGCCGTCTCTTAACCTAGCGCAAGCTATGCCCAGCGGCAAGCGCTCGCTGCCCCACGGTATACGGCATGACAATTATAGCGCCATGGCTACAAAATAACACGCTCATCCCCCGCCCGCCTCGTTACCCTCTCGCGGTCTAGATATTCCAGCAGCGGAATCGCGTACTTCCGGCTGATCCCCGCCAACTCCTTGAAAACCGGCACGGAAATGCGCTCGCCTTTGCCTTTCTTATATGTCGTAAGCTGCTCCCTAAGCTGCCTCAGCGCGGCGCTGTGAAAAATCAGTTCCGGCGAGACGCGCACCAGTTGCCTTTCCTGCAACAAGATACGCAGCAATTTTTCCGCGCGACGCGGCTCCACGCTCAACGAACCCAACACTTCCTTCACCGCCGGCACCGCCAGCCCCGCCGCTCCGAACGCCTTGGCGATCTGCTCCTTCGCGCGCGTTTCTTCCGGCAGCAGCGTCACCTCGGAACCGGCCGGCTTCACGATTTCACCGTGCACTTCTAGCTTCTTCTGCGCCGTCAAATCCGCCAGCGCCGCGCGAACCGTTTCCGTCCGCACCCGCCTTCCTAGCGCCGCCCGCAGTGCTTGGCGTGCCATTCCCGCCTGCAGTGGATTCTCTTTGCGAAAGCTCTCTACCAATGCCGTAATCTTTTCCCGCGTCTCTTCAAACACTTTAGCCGCAACCAAAACCAGCGGCTCCTCGGAGACGATTCTCACGCTGCCGCCAGCAGCCGCCTTCTTCGCGGCCTCCCGCACCTCGTCTTCCGTCCAACCCATCCGCGCCACAATCTCACTCAGCGTCAGCCCTGAAAATGCCCGCTCCGTCATCGCCGTAACAACTTCTTCCGGTGTCCCGATTTCCAGCGTTCCCAGAAACGTCACGCGCGCTAAATCCCGTTGTAGCGGCCGTCGTGCCAAAGGATCCAGCACTGCTCCTCCGCCAATCGTAATCACCGGCGAAAATTGCCGAACGATGAAGCGATCCCCAGCCAGTAGCAGCAAATCATCCTGCAATCTCAATTGCGCCAGAGCCGCCCCTCCCGGCAGCAACTCTTTTCCAGCATAAAAATAAAGTTCCGCCACAGTCGCCGACGTCCCCGCATGAAAATGCACCCGGCTGCGCTGTTTCAGTTTTGGCGCGCCCGGCAACAATTCCAACCGCGCATCGATCCTCCGCGTAGCGCGAAATCGTCCCGCGGATGCCAGCACCATCCCTCTCCGAATTGCGCCATGCTCAATCCCCGCAAGATTCACCGCCGTGCGTTGCCCAGCGTCGCGCGCGCTAGGCTCCGGCCGCCGGACTGCACTCCGCGCACGCGTAATCGCGCGCCGCCCGGAAACAATTCCACCTCGTCCTCGGCTCCAACGCTCCCTGAAATCAGCGTGCCCGTAACCACCGTCCCAAATCCCCTCATCGCAAACGATCGATCAATCGGCAGTCGCAAATAGCGCTCGGCATCTCGCCTCTCCACCGCCGACGCCACGCGATGCAATTCCCGCTTTAACTCCGCAATTCCCGCGCCGGTCTTCGCGCTCACTGACACAATCGCTGCTTTCTCTAGAAACGTACCGCGCAGAAAATCTTCCACCTCCATCCGCACCAATCCCGCTGCGTACTCATCCACCAAATCGCTTTTCGTCAGCGCCACCACCCCGCTCGTCACTCCCAACATTTGGCAAATATCAAAATGCTCCCGCGTCTGCGGTTTAATCGCCTCATCCGCGGCAATCACCAGCAGCACTAAATCAATCCCCGCCGCTCCAGCCAGCATGTTGCTGACAAATCGCTCATGCCCCGGCACATCCACAAATCCAAATCGCACGCCATCGTCTTCCAGAAACGCAAATCCCAAATCAATCGTAATCCCGCGCCGTTTCTCTTCCGCCAACGATCCGGATGCGTCCCCGTCAACGCCTCCACCAGCGCTGACTTTCCGTGGTCAATGTGCCCCGCGGTACCCACGATCACGCTGGTTGTCTGCGTTGTCATTCTTCCGCCGTCAATGTCTCCGTAACGAACACAGAGTCTTCCCCATCATAAGGTGAGAGCGTGGCGGCGCGAGTTTGCGCGCGCGCCCAGGAGTTTGGCGATGTCTATTCCCCCAGTCCTCACGCAACGTTTGCGGCTCCAGCATCCCATCATTCAAGCGCCCCTCGCCGGTGGGTCGGATACTCCGCAACTCGTAGCCGCAGTCTGCAACGCCGGCGGAATCGGGTTTATCGGAGCCGCCTACAGCACGCCCGAACAGATTCTCGAACGCGCCGCCGCCGTGCGCGCACAGACGCAACGCCTTTTGGAATCAATCTATTTGCTCCCATGCCCGTCGCGGAAATGCCAGCAGTTTCTCGCCCGCGTTCAGTGCGTCGCTCCGTACTTTGCGGAACTCGGCCTGCCAGCGCCAACTGCTCCGCCAGCCCCGCCGAATCGCTTTTCCGAGCAACTCGCCGGTGCCTCGAATCCGGCGCATCCGCGTTCAGTTTCACGTTCGGATCTTTGTCGCCAGAAACGATCGCCGCAATCAAACAGCGCGGCATGTTTCTGATCGGCACGGCCACCACCGTAGACGAAGCTGTCATCCTGGAAAAAGCCGGAGTGGATGCCATCGTCGCGCAGGGTAACGAAGCGGGCGGCACCGCGGGACATTCAACGGCACCTTCGAGGCGCGATGATCGGAACCATTTCTTTAGTGCCGCAAATTGTGGATGCCGTCACCGTGC
Organism: uncultured Acidobacteriota bacterium; assembly: GCA_963798585.1. Taxonomy (GTDB): domain Bacteria; phylum Acidobacteriota; class Terriglobia; order Acidiferrales; family UBA7541; genus Acidiferrum. Next base: position 179,797 of record CAWCTJ010000006.1, on the reverse strand, counting down.
CGGTCATCGCTTCCGGCGGAATCATGGATGGCCGCGGCATTGCCGCTGCGCTCGCGCTGGGCGCCTGCGCCGTACAACTGGGTACCGCATTTCTTACCTGCAACGAGGCCGGCACTCCCATGTGCTACAAGCAGGCCATCCTTGACGCTCGCGAGGATCAGACGCGCATCACCCGCGCCTTTTCCGGGCGTCCCGCCCGCGGCATCGTGAATCGCTTCATGACCGAAGTCGAATCCTCGGACCTTCCAGAAGCCGTCCTGCCATTCCCGTTGCAAAACGCTATCACGCGACCGTTGCGCACCGCGGCCGCGAACCTGGACCGTGCGGAGTTCTTGTCTCTCTGGGCCGGTCAGGGCACCCGATTGGCGCGCCGCCTTCCGGCAGCGGAGCTCGTCGCGCGTTTGGTGGCAGAAACCGAAGCAGCCATCGCACGCTTACACCAGGTCCGCACCGCGACGTCTGTATAAAGAAAGTCAGTCTAGAGCAAGTCGTTTCGAGGGAGTTGGACTGGAGGGAAGGACGTTGGGCGAAGAAGTGTCTACAGAATTACTTAGCGGCCGCAATTTCGTCGACGATAGCCTGCGCTGCAGCACGCGGATCCGTGGCAGCCAGAATCGGCCGCCCCACGACCACGAAGTCCGCGCCAGCCTTGATCGCTTCGGTCGGCGTGGCTGTACGAGACTGGTCATTCTTCTCTGGTGGAAGCCTTCTTGCCGGCGTCTGTGTTCTTCCGCCGGCCGCACCCCCGGCGTAACAATCAGAAAATCCGGCCCGCAAGCTTTCCGGATCGCCCGCGCTTCCTGCGCCGAAGCCACCACCCCATCGACCCCGGCCTTTTTCGCCAGCTTGCGCCAACTTCAAGCACGCGATCCTTTGGCATCCCGGTAATCCCCACTTCGCGCATGGCCTTCTGGTCCATGCTGGTCAAAATCGTCACCGCCAGCAGCCGCGGCCGTCCTCACCCATAGCCGTCACGGCATTCACCGCCTGCACCGCCGCCGCCATCATTGCCGACCCACCCAGCGCATGAATATTCACCAGCTGCACTCCGTTGATAGCCGCCGCCGAAAGCACCGCCCCCGCCACCGTGTTCGGGATGTCGTGATATTTCAGGTCCAGAAACACCCCCGGCCCCAGCGCCGCCACTTGGCGCACCACTTCAGGACCGGCAGCGGTAAACAACTGCTTTCCAATCTTGAACATGCCGACCAGGTCGGCGATCTTTTCAGCGAATTTTACTGCCGAGGAGAGTAGAATCAAAATCGAGGGCCACGATCAGGCTGCTGCGGGGATGAGCGTCAAAACTCAATGGTGGCCCCTAATCCGGTTCATTTTGTGCCGCCTCAGCGCTTGCCGGGGAGCTCCAGCAACTCCAGCCGTACCTGGTTCACACCTGCAGTGAACCAAGCCCAGCTTCCGGGCTACGCGATAGGATACATCAATTTCGCGTCCTTCCTGATACGGACCTCGGTCATTAATGCGGACCAGCTAATATTTGCCGTTCCGGGGGTTGACCACCCGGACGACTGAGCCAAAAGGGAGGTTAGGGTGAGCCGCAGTCAGCGACTCAGAGTCAAACCGTTCGCCGTCGGCGGTCTTCTTGCCGTCAAATCCCGGTCCATACCAGCTCGCGTTGCCTACCCAAGTCTTCATTGGCTTAATCGGTTGCTCAGATGCGCCACAAGCGGCGCGTCCATCACCGGAGCGATCAGGAACATCAGAGGAACCCATCGAAGTGCGGCCCAAATCATGAATAATGGTTTTCGCATAATGTGTTCTTTGTGCTACAGCAATCCAGAAAATTGTAGCGCTAGGGGGTCATTATGTCAACCACTTTGTGATAAAAAAGTGGCACGTATCTCACTAAAACTAAACAGCTTAGACTCGGAAATGGCCTCTCGGACTTGCTCCACAATTGCCTCACTGGCCCCCGGGTCAGCAAAGCTGGCTGTCCCGACCTGCACCGCCGAAGCGCCGACCGCGATGTACTCGAGCACGTCGACGCCAGTTTCGATGCCGCCGAGACCAATTATGGGGATGCTCACCGCTTGAGCCGCCTCCCAAACCAGCCGAAGGGTGATCGGTTTGATCGCCGGGCCGGACAGGCCCCCGGTTTGGTTCCCCAGCGCGACCTGCCCACCCTGAAATCGACGGACATGGCGGGGTAGGTGTTAGCAACGGTCAAGGCGTCCGCCCCAGCCTCGGCCACCGCCCTGGCAATCACCTTTATATCGGTCACCAGTGGTGACAGTTTTACCCACAGCGGTCGCCGCGAGGCCGCCTTCCGGCCGCCCCACCACCTTCGCCGCCGACTGCGGGTCGCTCCCGAACTGCAGCCCGCCGCACTTCACGTTGGGGCAAGAAATGTTCAGCTCGTACCCGGCCAGCCCCTCGGCATCCTCGAGGACCCGCAACACCTCGACGTAATCCTCGATGGTGTATCCGAACACGTTGGCAATCACCGCGGTCTCGCAGCTCCGCAGCTTCGGCAGTTTCTCCGCGACAAAGGCCCGGACGCCTACATTTTGCAGCCCCACTGCGTTCAGCATCCCCGACGCCGTGACGCTAAGCCGGGGCGCAGGGGCGCCCTCCATGGGCTCGCGAGACAAGCCCTTGGTGACAAAGCCGCCAATTTTTTCGAGATTTACAAGGTGGGCAAATTCCAGGCCGTACCCAAACGTGCCGCTGGCAGCAAGAATAGGATTCCGCAGACGCAGCGCGCCAATCTCTACGCTCAAATCGACTGCTCGCGCTCACTTCGCCGCAAAGAATACCATGAACCGCCGCACCCGCCGCAATTTACCGCCGCAAAACAGGTCGCGGCCAGAAACTCGCACGCGAAGATTCACGCGACGCAATTCACGTTGGTCGTCGCGTCAGTAAAAGCGCGATGTTCGTGGAAGCATTGTCGCGGCCAAGTATTGTTGTGGTCGACGTGAAGTTATGCGGACGCAAAAAAAATGAGCGGCCGGTGGGGGTTCCGGCCGCTCGGGCGTGGGGGATTGGAGGGTCGCAACCGAAAGCTCAATCCAGCTGGTCCGACCGAACCGCTGCGCTCGCAAGCAGCAGTCCGACGCACAGGAGCAAACAAGTAATCGCCATGTTCACCTCCACCAGCCGTACCAAACTCCCGATTACATTTACTATCCTGCTCTCCGCCCTCGTCAGCGTCGATAGCCCACCAGCATCATTCCCACCAGTACCAACGTACTTTCATCCCTTGTAGCGGCGCCTCAGGGCGCCATCTTCCTTTGACTTTTCTTCATTCCTCTGCTACCGTCGCGTAAATCTCGCCACCGCAGCGTTCACTTTTCATTCGCTCCTCGTGACTTCTTTCTTCCTTAATTCCTCGCTCCTTCGCTCTTCCCACTGAAACTGCCGTCTAGCCGCCGTCTAGCCGTTGTAGTCGCCGTCGTAGCGGCCCCTTCAGGGCGCATCCTTGACTTGCATTACCACCTGATCAACGATCCCATCTGATCATCGTGCCGCTAAATCTCCCCAACACCGCATCCGCCGAAGCCATACTCGCGAAGGCGGAAGCCTTCCACGACCCCAAACACCACCTAACTCTCTACCACGGCGACTGCCTGGAAATCCTAGCCGCCATCCCCGAATCCTCCGTCGACCTCATCTTCGCCGACCCGCCCTACTTCCTCTCCAACGGCGGCATCACCTGCCACGCCGGAAAAATGGTCAGCGTCCACAAAGGCGATTGGGATAAATCACAGAGGCGCCGAAGCCAATCATGAATTCAATCGCCTCTGGCTCGCCGCCGCGCAGCGCGTCCTAAAACCCAACGCCAGCATCTGGGTCAGCGGCACCGCCCACGTTATTCATTCCGTCGGCTTCGCCATGCAGCAGCTCGGCTTCAAACTCCTCAACGACATCTCCTGGGTCAAGCCCAACCCGCCTCCCAACCTCTCCTGCCGCTATTTCACCCACGCCACCGAAACCATCATCTGGGCCGCCAAAAATGCCAAGTCCCGCCACACCTTCAACTACAAAGAAATGAAGCTCGCCAATCACAACAAACAAATGAAATCCGTTTGGGAAATCAAGCCCCCAGAATCCTGGGAGAAAAAATTCGGCAAGCACCCTACGCAAAAGCCCGTAGCGTTACTCGAACGCATTCTGTTGTCATCGACTAACGTAGGCGACCTAGTCCTCGACCCATTCGCCGGGGGCGGCACAACGTTAATCAGCGCGGTGACCCTGCATCGTCAAGCGATCGGCTGCGAACTTTCCATAGAGTTTGTGAATCTCAGTCTCCGCCGCATCTGTTCCAATCTGGTACACGCGAAAATTTCTGTCGCCTCGCTCCACATTTCCCTTGATCCGCAACCCCTTTCCGAGGATCGATCAGTAAGCGCAATTTCCTCTCCAAAAAATCGCGCCGCTCGAATGCCGGCCCAACTCCAACTCGTCCAGCAAACCCGCCACTTCCACTTCGTAGGCCGCACCAACCGCCAGATAATCTTTTCCACCGAAGCCGCCACCCTAGACGACGCTCGCCAAAAATTCCAAGCCTCCGGCCACCAGCCTTCCGACACCCTCTTCATCATCAAAACCGAAACGGAAATCTACCTCGCCTAGCCGCGAATCTTCGCCCTTCGTAGTGGCGAATCTTTAGATTCGCATCTTGCTCTTCGTTTTATTTTGCCGTGTCTTTTAATCCGTCATTCTGAGCGGAACAGGCCGATGCTTTTTCGTTTCCCGTTCGCTTCCTGCGAACGGGTCGGCCTGTGGAGCGAAGAATCTCTCTTCCACGTTTCGCCTCTGCTTTTTGTTTTCGCCCCACGCCCGTGATCTAATCCCCGACGTGGACATGCAACTCCCAACAGCGGGCCTCGACCGCTACACCAGCGCTTCCCAACGCGCCCGCGTCTGCACGGAACCTTGGGGCCAAGAAAATCTCTACTGCCCAGTTTGCGACTCCCCGCGAATCGCATCCCTTGCCGCCAACACCCCGGCCCACGATTTTTCCTGTCCTAGATGCAAAGCGTGGTTCCAGCTGAAGAGTAAATCCTCGCCATTCGGCAGCCGCGTCCAGGACGGCGCCTACGAGGCAATGAAGAAAAGCATGCTGAGCGACCGCACGCCAAACCTATTTCTACTTCACTACAAACTCCCCGAACTGCGCGTACGAGATGTCATATTGATTCCACATTTCGTCTTCACCGAGTCGATACTGGAGAAGCGCAAGCCACTCTCTTCAACCGCGAGGCGCGCCGGCTGGGTCGGTTGCAATTTCTTGCTAGCCAGAATTCCTTCCGACGCACGCATTGCCGTCGTCGAAAACGGCAAGCCCTCTCCAGCGTCCTCGGTACGTCGTGCCTACAATCGCCTCCGCCCATTAGAAAAGCTGCACGCCACGAAACGCGGCTGGACTCTCGACGTCCTAAATGTTGTCCGCTCGTTGAACAAACCCGAATTCTCGTTGTCGGACGTATACCAGCACGCGGACCAACTCGCGAAACTTCACCCGAATAATGCGCACGTGCGCGACAAAATCCGCCAACAACTCCAAGTCCTCCGTGACCTAGGACTTGTAGTTTTCTCGGCGGCGGTTGCTATCGTCTTGACTGAAGGATTTTCGGAATGAAGCGCAAAATCACGTGCCCTTGTGCTTGAACCTCTTTTTATCTCGGCCATGCCGATTGAGCTCCCGCAGCCCCCAAATCCCATTCGGCGACAGCTTTCCCACAAACGGAGCCTTATGAGTGGATAGAACCCGTCGAATCTGCGCCCAGTTCTCAATCAGCATGGGCGCCCACATCAACGGATTCTTATTGTTCTGCGGCAGGAAAAAGACACGGCCATTATTCGCCCCGATTGCCTTCATGCTCACCGGGTCTTTCAAAATCCGCCGGTCCGGAGTTATCGCCACCCACAACCTTCGCCCGCACTCCGCCAGCCAGACCTCATCCACTTCATCGGGCTTGAAATACTCGTCGTGCACCCGGACCGCGAATCCTTCCTTCTCTAGCGCTGCCCTCAGCTGCTTGCTTCCCAAGTTTCGATCGAGAAAGAAGAGATAAACTTCAGGCTGCTGGGGCGTATCGTATTACCTCTTCGATCTGAGCGACTTGCAGACCGTAATCCTCTGCAATGCTCTCGACTCCTTCCCCGGTATTAAAACGCCCGAATATGACCTCGGCCATCACTCCGGTGCCGTTCACCACCGGCCGCCCGGACGATACCGCGGGATCGATCACCACCACGCGTGGCGGATCATGGTTCACATCGCCCGGCCAATTCAGCCGTATCGGGAAAAGTTTGGTCGGCCATCCGTGTTCGTCGCGCTCGATGCGCTGCAGATAGAAATTCAATATCGGACCGATTCCCAGTTGCCCATATCTCGAGACGTTTATTGTTTGCTCCTGGCCTTGCACGGCAACCAGTTTCTTGATGAACAGGTCCTTGCCATCAGTCAGAAAATCCTCGCTGAGTAGCGGGTGTGCCGAAGGATACGCCTTCCGCACATAGTCCATCGCCCGTCGAATAGCCGGAATTTCGACATTATGGTTTTTTCGTGTCGAAAGCAGAATGTGGGTTTCGACAAGATTGTAAAACGAAAGCAATCCGGGAGCCTTCAGGTCGATCAGCGGCTTAAAAAATCTCTCTCCACCAGTCGTCGGATATTTTCGGCCGTTCACCCAGGAATTTAACGTAGCCGTCGGCATGCCAAGGGCTTTGGCCGCTTCTTTGACTCCATACTTCGGCAGTTCGCGACGGTCAATGCTTTTGTGCCCGGCCATGACTCACCAGATTTCTTCCAGCTTCCAAACAGCGGAACAAGCTATCTCAGCGATTTCCCAACACTATTTAGCATATTTGGACGCCAACTAGATAGCAATCTCACCGCCGATGTCGAAACTGGACACTGCGCACCACGACGGGTGCCCCACCCTCGATTTCTGAGGGTGGGGCTTTTGACTTTGACTCCTTCAACATTGGGGCTGACATCGCCGCCGGTCTGCCTATTACTTCTTTTCCATTTCCGACCGGATAGTCACATGACCGCCCGCCCGACGCTGCAGGGCTTCCGTCGCCTTCTGGGTTCCCGCGAGTAGCGCCTCACGAACGCCGGCGTCGGCCGCGTTAGCCGCAGCCGCCTGTAAAGACGCAATTACCGTTGCATCGCGGAGTAGTTGGGGAAAGTTGATCGGACCCGGACCTGGATGCCAGGGAGTCCACGGCCAAGGAATGATTACCACCTCATAGCAATGTCCACCGAAACAGATAACCATAAAAAACTCCTTCACTTCTTGCTGATTTGACGCCGCTTCCGGCGTCATGACAGGTAGTGAAGGCATCCGAACTTTCGTTGCAGTGAACTGGAACAAGCGTCAGGCAGCTTCGCGATCGAAGGGCAACTCGCCACTCCCTATCCCGTGATAAACTCGTCTCAGCATGACTCTTTACAGCTACCCGATCACCGTCGAACGCGAGGGCAAGCGCTACTACGCCTATAGCGACGACTTTCCTGGCGTCTACGGCCTTGGTAAATCCATCGAGCAAGCCAAAAAAAGTATCCTGCAAGCCATGCACCTGTACATCGCGCATTGCCGCAAAAAAGGTAAACCCGTCCCCGCAACCCGCTCCGTATATGCCGAAACGGTCACTCTCGCGCTGGACTAAATGGTCTCCGCCCGCGCTCTCATCCGCTTTTTCCTGCGCCAGGGATACAGCAAGGCTCGCCAGACCGGTTCGCACCTCATCCTCGAACACCCCGGCCGCAAGACTCTCGTAATTCCCGTCCACGCCGGCGACATTCCAAAAGGCCTCTGCCTAAAAATTCTGAAGGATGCAGGATTTACTCTAGAAGACTTCCGCGAGGACTAAACACCCATGGTCATCCACACCTTCGCCTTCCGCTGGAAGCCCAACGTCACCGACGAACAAAAGCTCCGCGTGCAAACCGAGATCCGCGCCCTGCAAGGACAAATCCCCGGCCTGCTCGAAACCCACGTCGGGGCAAACTTTTCCCCGCGCTCCCAAGGCTACGCATTCGGCGGCGTAATGAAGTTCGCCGACCGTGCCGCCCTCGACGCCTATAACACCCATCCCATCCACCAAAAACTCCTGACCTGGCTCCTCCCCCTAATCGATCCCCTCGAAGTCGACTTCGAGTCCTAATTTGAAGTCGCTTCAGCCTGAGCGCTTCGCGCGAAGGTCGCTTCTTCTAGTAACCATAGATATATATTGACAGATTATGTATTCCACCATATAATTCCACATGAATTCCCCTTCTCGCCGCCTCGCAGCAAACCGTCCCGCACCCGCGCTCCTGATTCACGCTCCTGATGCAAGCTGCAAAATCTCGATCCCTTTGTTTTCAATACGTTACACACTCTTTTCAAAACACAAATCGGTCTATCTCCAGTATTTTCTGTCGCTTGCGGACTCTTTGCGAAAAACACCCGGCGGTAGGGGTAGTATTGCGTTCCCCAACTAACGGCTCAAAATCCGCAATCGCTCTAACCCCAATAGAATCACACTGTTTCGCGCCGCATGGAATTAATCCCTTTAGAATCACACTGTTTCGCAATCACCCGGGGGTAGGTCCCCACCTTTCTGACTACCCGCTACCTTGTCACCATCCACCGACCGCTTCCCGCCAATCTGCTATTCTTCCAAAGCTATGCATGACCTCAGCTACTTCCGCGAACACCTCGACGTCTTCGCCGACATGGCTAAGAAACGCAACTTTTCCCTGGACCTCGAGTCCTTCCGCGTTTTCGACCGCGAGCGCCGCGAACTCATCACCCAGACTGAGCAGCTCAAAGCTAAACGCAACAAGGCCAGCGACGAAATCGCCCGCCTCAAAAAGGAAAAGCAAAACGCCGACGCCCTGCTCGCCGAAATGCAAACCGTCTCTAAGACCATCAAAGAGGCGGACGAACGCATCACCAACCTGGACAATGCTCAGCGCGAAATGCTGCTTGGCATCCCCAATATTCCGCACTCCAGCGTTCCGGTGGGCAAGGGCGCCGAGGACAACGTCGAGGTCCGCCGCTGGGGCGCCGCGCCAACTTTTGATTTCGCGCCCAAGCCGCACTGGGAAGTTGGTGAACGCGCGGGAATTCTCGATCTTCCCGCCGCCACAAAAATCACCGGCGCGCGGTTCGCCGTATACAAAAGTTGGGGCGCACGCCTCGAACGCGCACTCGCCAATTTTTTCCTGGATGTTCACACGCGCGAACACGGCTACACAGAAATTCTTCCGCCTTTCCTCGTCAACACCACCAGCCTCATGGGATCCGGCCAATTGCCGAAATTCGCTGCGGATTTATTCAAAATTGCCGACACTGATTTCTGGCTCACGCCCACCAGCGAAGTCGAACTGCACAACATGTATCGCGACGAAACCGTCAGCGAAGATGTACTGCCCATCAATCTCACCGCCTGGACCGCATGTTTCCGCTCCGAGGCTGGCGCCGCCGGAAAAGATACGCGCGGAATTTTGCGCCAGCACCAATTTCAAAAGGTGGAACTTTTCAAATTCACGCTGCCAGAAAAAAGTTACGAAGAACACGAAAAGCTGGTCGCCAACGCCGAGACCATCTTGCAAAAACTCGGGCTGCACTACCGCACCGTGCTGCTGTGCACCGGCGATATGGGTTTCGCTTCCGCAAAAACGTATGACATTGAAGTCTGGCTGCCCAGCGCCAAGGAATTTCGCGAAATTTCCAGCTGCTCCAACTGCGAATCCTTCCAAGCGCGCCGCGCCGGCATCCGCTACAAACCTAAAGCTGGTGGCAAATCCGACTTCGTCCACACCCTCAACGGGAGCGGCTTGGCGGTCGGCCGGACGTGGATCGCGGTGGTGGAAAACTACTCAGCAGGCGGATGGATCGATTCTCATTCCAGAGGTTTTGCGGCCGTATATGGGCATCGAGCGCATCCCGGCGGGCGGGGAAGGCTAGGCAAGGTGCAGAGGACACTCTCCCGCATCTCGTTGATACAAGGCCGGTTAGCTCGTTGTGGTAAGGCTGCCAGGCGATGTGGCAAATCCGCCATGGTCGGATACGTCGCGCAACTTGTTGAAATTACACATTTTCGTTTGACGCGCCCTTTTGGCGTTGCATACACTCGCCTCACTGCGCTATCGGGGACCGCAGCACCGATTTACGCTGCGGGCAGTCAAATAGATAGGCGCAACATATGAATGTACTTGCTCGGTTTTTGCGATTCGTGATCTGGGTGCTGGTGCTGTCGTGGGTTTTTAAGCTGCTCGGCAAGTTTGCCATGTGGGCTTTGCGACGCGCGGTAAATCCCAGGCAGCGGTCCGGAAATGCCGGGGGAAATGCCACCGAAAATCCGGAACGGGTCGCAGGAGCTGCTGGGGCGCCGCAACTGGCGACACGGCACCTGGTGCGCGATCCGGTCTGCGGCATGCACTTGGCGGAGACGCTGGCGATTCCGTATCGCGAAAGCGGTGAACTGGTGCATTTTTGTTCCGTGGAGTGCCGCGATAAATATGCGAGCGGAATTTTGCGGCGCGCAGCGAATGCCTAACGGCGTGTAGAAAATTTGTGGCAAGAAGATTTTCGGCCAATTGAAGAAGTGAAACGTACGACTCGAGAACGCAAAGAAAAATAAACTTCGAGACTCGCAGCGGTTAAGAAAAGGATTTCAAAAAATGGCCACGGTAGCAAAGCCCACAACGCCGATTCGACCGATCGGAGCGCCTCCGATGGTGCCGCGCATCGCACCTCGGGAAGATTTGAATCCATTTCGCATCGCGCAGCTGCAATTCGATATGGCCGCGGAATTTTTGAAGCTGGACCAGGGCCTGCGGCAGATTTTGCGCACGCCGAAGCGCGTGCTGGAAGTTTCTATTCCCACGAAGATGGACAACGGGCAAGTGAAGCTGCTCACCGGCTATCGCGTGCAGCACAATACCGCGCGCGGTCCGGCGAAAGGCGGCGTCCGTTTTCATCCCAACGTTACGCTGGACGAAATCAAGGCCTTAGCTTCGGCGATGACGTGGAAAACCGCGGCGGTCAACATTCCGTTTGGCGGCGCCAAAGGCGGCGTGATCTGCGATCCCAAGCGCATGTCCAAGAGCGAACTGGAGCGCATGACGCGCCGTTACGCCAGCGAAATTCTACCGCTCATCGGGCCGGACCAAGACATTCCCGCGCCAGACATTTACACCGACGCGCAAACCATGGCGTGGATGATGGACACCTACGCGATGACCACCGGCCACGCTTCGCACGCGGTAGTCACGGGCAAGCCCATGAGCATCGGTGGGTCGGCGGGCAGCGCGGAAGCGACGGCACAAGGGCTTGTGCACGTTGTGGAAGAGGCTTGCAAGCTGAAGAAGATTTCGCTGCGTGGCGCAACCATCGCGATTCAGGGATTTGGTAACGCCGGCGCGACCGCGGCGCGACTGTTCGCGGATAAAAAGGCAAAGATTATCGCGCTCAGCGACACGCGCGGCGGCGTTACCAATTCCCGCGGCATCGATCCGATCAAAGCGTTTCGGTACAAAGAGCGTTCCGGGACAGTGGTGGGCATGCCCGGCGCGTCGCGCATTTCCAACGATGATTTGCTAACGATGAAATGCGACATTCTGGTTCCCGCGGCGCTGGAAAATGTAATCACCCTGCAAAACGCCGACTCCATTAAGGCGCGCATCGTGGCGGAAGCCTCCAACGGACCAACGACTCCACACGCGGACGAAATCCTGGCGCGCCGCGGCATCATCGTGTTGCCCGATATTCTGGCGAATGCCGGCGGTGTGACCGTCAGCTATTTTGAATGGGTGCAGAATCAACAGGGCTTGGTGTGGGACGCGGAGGAAGTTACGGCGCGCCTACAAAAAACAATCGTCCGCGCATTTCACGAAATGGTGGAAACCATGCGCAAGCACCACGTCCCGCCACGCGCGGGCGCAATGATCCTCGCCGTAAACCGCGTAGCCGAAGCCACGCTGGTTCGCGGCCTGTTCCCCTGATCGCAAAGGGTGCAATCCCCGTATCGGTTTTCTTTCGCGTCGACAAGTTAAATTGCGAATACGGATGCTCGCTGCGCGCGACGCCAGAACCACCACGCGGGGATGCCTAGAATCGCGAGCCAGAAAATAATCGGCGGCAAGTATTCCGCGAACCAGAGCGCGAGCCCGACTGCGGAATCCGTAACGTTTGTGAAACCCGCGACCACGGCGTTGTGAAAGCGCGTGGCAATTCCCGGCGTGCTGTCGCCGACTTTGGCTTTGTATTCTTCGGTGACGGTCAGATTAATCGTGGCGAAGTCCACGCGGTGTTCCAGTGTTTTGCGTGCGGACTCCATTTGTTCGATTTCACCACGGACGCGCGCGATTTCCTGTTCCACCTGCAAGACGTCGCTGACTTTTCCCGTGCGGTTGCGCAAAATATCCTGCAAACGGGTTTCGGTTTCGCGAGAATTCTTTAGCCGCGCTACGAGATCGGTGTGTTCCGCAGTGACTTCTTCTCCCGCCTGCGATTCGTTCACAACATGACCGAGCGCTTTCAGTTCGTTCAGCGCGGCCGGTAATTCCTGTGACGGAATGCGTAGCGAAGCGTTCAGCGTGCGGGCGGCATTCTCCGGGTCGCCGACACTGAGACTCGCTGCGTAACCCTGGTGCCGTGCTAGGATCGATTCCACGGCTGTGCGGGTCTGTTCAAACTTAGCGACCACAATTTGTAAATCAGCGCTGCGGGCAATCATGGGCGCCAGTAGGGTACCCATCATCGCGTTTTGTTCCTGAGTTGGCGCGTACCCTCCACCTCCTCCGCCTCCCGCTATTGCTCGCGGCTCGGCATTTTGCAGCGACGTAGAGTCGCCCTTCTGCGCGAGCCATCTGTGGTAACTGCCGTTCGGCGCTTCGGAGAGTTCTGCCTTAGGCTGTGCGCGGAATTGCTCCGCGACCACCGCTCTGTCCACCATCTTGAGCGCATGACTCTTTCCACGCGGGTAATTGCCCGCACTGATTCCGAGCAAAGCGAGTAAAACGAGGGAAACTACGGTCCCCAGAGTCAACGCAGTGCGACGGGTCCGCAAGAGCTGCCAGAAGGAAGCCGATCTGTTCAGATTGGCGCGATCCAGCAACAACAAAGGCCTGTAGTTGGGGTGTAAGAATTCCGCGGCGGAGTTGACGTTCCACGCTGCCAACGATTGCGAAGTGCCGCTGAGCGAGCGGCCCAACTCGCGACATTCGGCGCAGGCTTCCAGGTGTGAGGAGACTTGCTGGGCGCGATCGGCAGGGAGTTCGCCGTCGTGATGGGCCATGATCTCTTCTGGCGCGATTTCATGCAGAGCGGCGGTCATGAGCGTTCGCCTTTCTTGGCGGAAGGGGCTTCATTGGAAATCTGTGCTGCGTGAAAAAACCGCAGGGCTCGACCCTGCGCTACAGGTTTGCGCGGCGGGTGGATCGAGGAGATCGCGAAGTGCGGTGCGGGCTCGGAAAAGGCGAGAGCGGACCGTATTAACCGGAATTTCGAGCAGCGCGGCGATTTCTACGTAGCTGAGTTGCTGGTATTCGCGGAGCATTACGATTTCGCGGTCGGTCGTGTTTAGTTTTGCCAAGGCGCGACGGACCCAGAGGGAATCTTCGGTGTGGCTCGAAACGGCTGCGGCATCGGCCGCTGCGGGCGAGCCGAAGAACATGGCGTGGAATTGCGATTTGCGGCGGTCGGAGCGGAGGATGCGGAAGGCGATGGCGTAGAGATAGGTGCGGAAGAGGGCGCTGGGTTGGTAACGCTTGGCGGCGCGGAAGAGAGCGATAAAGGTTTCCTGCGTTAGTTCCTCGGCGCGGGCGGAATCCGCGAGGCGGCGGCTGAAAAAGCCGAAGATAGGTAGTTTGTAGCGATGGAAGAGGGTGGTGAAGGCCTCTTCGGAGCCTTCGCGCAGCGCCAACATTAGTTGCTCATCAGTGGATTCGGACGATGTTGGCATATATATTCCCGCGCCGGCAGCGAATGGCGCTGCGGTTGATGGGGATGGGATGCCGGGGATGGCGGTGGCGTCGGGCATGTCAGGCATGGCGTTGTGACGAGGTGCCTCCGAGCTTAGAACGAAGAGCGGTACGGAATCTTGCATTTGTGAACGCCTTGGAGCCTTCAAAATGGTAATGGCGCGAGTGGCGAGAAAGTTCCCCTCGAGTAAAGAAATTCGGGTGCAGAAGGGAAGGCAAAAGATGCGCCGTGCCAAGGCTGGGATGGTAAACTCTGGTCATTGAGGCGATACAAATGGCTGGAATCATCATTAAAGACCCGAACGTCCTTGGCGGAGAGCCCATCTTCCGCGGAACGCGCGTGCCCTTCAAGATCTTGACGGACTATTTGGAGGGCGGCGACACTCTCGATCAGTTCCTCGAACAATATCCCACCGTTGCCCGCGAAGTGGCGGTCGCCGCCATTGAAGAAGCTCGCCTCACATAAAAGTTTTTGTTGCTTGCACCGGACAGCGCGCGTACATTCGCAAGTGCCGGGCGTTCTCTTCGGGCGAGGGTGAAGTTTCTCGCGCAAAGGAGCGTGACCGGCTATTTTCGTCGTGACAGCGAGAACGAGCGGAACTAACTGATCTAACGATGAGCACTCACAGTCATAACGGGCACGCGGCGCCGCCGATTTTGCTGACCATTGCAGGATTCGATCCTTCGTGCGGGGCGGGCACAGCCGCGGATCTAAAGACATTTGCGGCGCATGGATGTTACGGCGTGGCGGCGATCACCTCCATCACGGTGCAGAATACGCAGGGTGTGGTGGCGGTGCACAATACGCCTAGCGCGGAATTGCGCGGACAGCTGGAAGCGTTGGCCGGCGATTGCGAAATCGCGGCGGTGAAGATTGGGATGCTAGGAAATCGCGGGAATGCCTCGGTGGTGGCGGAGTTTCTGGACGCGCACACCTTTGCACACGTCGTGCACGATCCAGTAATGAAGTCTTCCAGCGGGGCGGAACTGCTGGACGCCGGCGGGATTAAATTTATTGCCACGGAATTGTTGAAACGGTCCAGCGTGATTACGCCGAATGTGCCGGAGGCGGAGCTTTTGACGGGGTTGACGATTAAAGATGTGGCGAATATGGAAGATGCGGCGCGGAAACCTGGTGGAGATGGGCGCGCGCGCGGTGATTGTGAAGGGCGGGCATTTGGAACGCGCGGTGGATGTACTTTTTGATGGGAACGAGATTGTAGTTTTCGGTGGGGACAAAGTTAAGACGGATAACACGCACGGGACGGGTTGCACACTGGCGTCGGCAATCGCGGCGCAGCTTGCCGGGGGAAGGTCGCTGGTGGAAGCGGCGACCCTGGCGAAAGCGTATGTGACCAAAGCCATTGAGAATGCCTACGCGGTTGGAAAAGGTCGCGTGCCACTGGATCATTTTTATCGCCAGAGAATCGAACCGCCCGCGCGCGGGATTCATGAAGTGCCGCAGCATGGGATGCATCCGGCTGCGGAGCCGACCGCGCATTAAAGCGCAATTCGAATAGTCTCGAGTCTGAACAGGCTAGCCGGGAGAGCACGACTTTAGTCGTGCCGTAACTTCTGGTTCTCCAACCCGGCTTTAGCCGCTGAGGTCGCGCGTGGCCAAACCTCGTCGGGACCAATCTTCAGTTATCACGAACACGTACTTTATTACGTCGCGTGCGTTTAACGGGGAAGCATTGTTCCAGTCGGAACGCGTCGCGACGTTATTGGTCGAAACCTTACTTGAGTATCGAAAAGCGCGGAAATTTCTGCTGCATGAATTTGTGGTTATGCCCAACCACATGCATGTGCTTCTAACGACCGTGGAAGGTATTACCTTGGAGCGTTCGGTGCAATTCATCAAAGGCGGATTTTCGCATCGCGCAGGCCAACAGTTGGAGATGCGCGGCGAGATTTGGCAGCGCGGGTATGTGGATCATCGGATTCGCGACGCGAGAGATTTCACGAGTCATCGTGAGTATATTCGGCAAATCCGGTGAAAAGGCATTTGGTGGAATTTCCTGCTCAGTATGCTTACGGCTCGGCGTTTCCCGGGTTCGAACTGGACGAGGCACCGCAGGGGCTAAAGTCCCTTTTGTAGTCCTGCCATTACGGCCCGACTAAAGTCGGGCCCTCCCGAATAGCCTTGCGAAGAATCTCACGAGATCTCATTAAGAATCCTTCGAAAAATCGAGAGGCTACAGCTTGTGGGTGAATTTACCGCTACGATTGTGGCCATGGCGGCGCCTTTGAAGGTGCGGGTGTCGAAGGGGGAGTTGCGGGATTTGCTGGGGGAGGATTTTACGTTATAGGTCCATTCGTGAGTCGTGGAAAAAATTGTCACGTCCGCTGGTTGGCCTGCAGATAATTTCCGTTCGATGCCAAGGACGCGCGCGGGTCCCGTCGTGAAGAGTTCGACCATGCGCATCAGGCTGATGCGCCCGTGATTCACCAATTGTTCCAGCGAAAGCGCTAGCGCGGTTTCAAAGCCTAAGATGCCGAAAGGGGCTTTGTCGAATTCCACATCTTTCAGCGCGGGCTCGTGCGGGGCGTGGTCGGTGGCGATGGCGTCGACGGAGCCATCGGCTAAACCGTTTAGCAAGGCTTCGCGATCTTCGCGGCTGGCCAGCGGAGGATTCATTTTGTAGCGAGAGTCGTATTGCACGTCTTCGTCGATCAGCGTGAAGTGGTGTGGCGTCACCTCGCAACTCACCTTTAGATTGCGGGATTTGGCGTAGCGGACTTGGTCGAGCGAGCCTTTGGCGCTGAAGTGTGCGATGTGTAGACGTGCGCCGGTGAGTTCGGCGAGTTGCACGTCGCGAGCTACGCAAACAGATTCCGCCGCTGCGGGCATGCCACGGAGGCCCAGACGCGACGAGGTGACACCTTCGCGCATGACCGCGCCTGCTGCCAAAGAAACATCTTCGGCGTGTTCGATGACCGGGATGTCCATCGATTTGCAATATTCCATGATTTGGCGCGCTAGCTTGGCTGTGGCGATAGGCTTTCCATCGTCAGAGACGGCAACGATGCCGGCTTCCTTCATGGCGGCGATTTCGGCGAGAGCTTCGCCTTTGCTGCCCACGCTGGCGGCGCCGATGGGCCAGACGCGCGTGGCGGCGGTGCGGGATTTATCGATGATGAAGCGCGTGATGCTGGCGTTGTCGTTGACGGGTTTGGTGTTGGGCATGCAGCAGACGACCGTGAAGCCGCCGCGGGCGGCAGAGCGCGTGCCAGTGTCGATGGTCTCGCTCGATTCCTGACCGGGTTCGCGGAGATGCGCATGCATGTCGATGAAGCCGGGGGCGACGATGAGATTGGTGGCGTCGAAGACTTCGGCGGATTTTGTGTCGCGCTGAAATTTTCCTGGAACGGCAATCTCGGCGATAGTCTCGCCGTCCAGCAAAACGTCGAGAAGAGCGTCCGTGTTGGACGCGGGATCGAGGACGCGGCCGTTTTTAATTAGCAGCATGCGATGAATCCTTGGCGAGTTGTTTTGTGTGACGGCATGGTGATTGCGAATTTGGCGCACATGTCAGGCAGGCTTTCTGTCGGTTGAGCGGCGATTGTGTAACGGAGGCGGCTCGACGGCTGGATGTGCAGTGTCTTCGGCGTCGCCCGAAATGGCCAGATACAGAAGCGCCATGCGCACGGCAATGCCGTTTGTGACTTGCTCCAACACCACGGATTGCGCGCCATCGGCAACTTCGGGCGTGATTTCGATGCCGCGATTCATGGGGCCGGGATGCAGGACCACCGCGTCAGGACTGGCGCGGCGGAGGCGCTCGGCGCTGAGTTGGTAGCCCAGTATGTAGTCTTCAGGGGAGATGGACGGCTCGTGCTGGCGTTCGGTTTGCACGCGCAAGACGTTGATGACGTCGGCGCCCTCGAGAGCTTCTTCCACTTTGAACACGCGGCGAATTTTTGTTTGCGGGCCGGCGATTTTTTCCAGCTCCTCGGGAACCCACATGGCGGGGCCGCAAAGCGTGAATTTGCAACCAAATTTACCGAGGAGATGAATGTTCGAGCGGGCTACGCGGCTGTGCTGAATGTCGCCGAGGATGGTTACGTTGAGATTTTCGATGGTGCCTTTGCGGTCGCGGATGGTCAGGGCGTCGAGCAATCCTTGAGAAGGATGCTCGTGCGTGCCGTCACCGGCGTTGATCACCGGGATGTCCAGATGGCGAGCGACGAAGGCTGGCGCGCCGGAAGAGGCGTGGCGCATTACCAGGCAGTCGGGCTTCATGGCGTTGAGATTTTGCACTGTGTCGAGAAGAGACTCGCCCTTTTTCAGGCTGCTGGCTTCAGCTTGGAGATTCATAGTGTCCGCTCCAAGGCGCGAAGCGGCCGTGCCAAAACTGATTCTGGTGCGTGTGGAATTTTCAAAGAAAGCGAGAGCCACGGTTTTGCCGCGCAGGGTGGCTAGTTTTTTTAGCGGATGACGCTGGATTTCCTGGAAGGGTTTGCTTTGATCCAGGAGAAAAGATAATTCCTCCGCGGTTAGCGGTTCGAGGGCCAGCAGGTCGCGGGTGCGCAGGGTCACAGTTTCACTCTGGATGAACCATTGCCTCCATTATCACACGGCGGACTAGGATTCGACGCGGTCCACCAGCACTACGCGTTCTTCTTTATCGATTTCGTTCAGCCGCACTTCGATGATTTCGGTGTCGCTGGTTTGCACGGTGCGGCCGATATATTGCGCTTCGATGGGCATTTCGCGATGGCCGCGGTCGATCAGCACGCACAGAGAGACGCGTTTCGGGCGGCCGAGGTCGAAGAGGCCATTCATGGCGGCGCGGATGGTGCGGCCGGTGTAAAGGACGTCGTCGATTAGAACGAGGTCCATATTGTCGACGCCGAAGGGGATGTCGGAAGAACGCAGTACCGCTTGCGGGGCGACCTTGGAGAGGTCGTCGCGGTACAGGGTGATGTCGAGAATGCCGACTGGGACGTCGACGCCGTCGATGCCGCGCATGGCCTGGGCGATGCGTTGGGCCAAGGGTACGCCGCGGCGCACGATTCCGATCAGTGCGAGATGTTTGGTGCCGCCGCTGCGCTCGACGATTTCGTGGGCCACGCGCTGCAGCGTGCGGTCGATTTCCGACGCGGACATCAATTGGGCTTTTTCTACAACGCGCATGGTCGGGTAATGATAGACGAGGGGAGGAAGGAGGTAAAGGAAGTTGCGGACGAGGTACGTGAGGGTTTGATTTTGCCCGCGCGAAGGGAGACGAGTGGTGCCGTGCTAGACTTCGGCGAATGCTTCGGCGGGAGCCTATATGAATTGCGGGTACAAGTTTGGCGCATTTTTGCCACGAATGCTGACCATGGCGGCGGTTTTCGGAGTGCTGCTGGGCGTATCGAGCAGCGGGCAGACCGCGCCGCTGCACGCGGCGAAGAGCCCGGCGCGCGAAAATGTGCGGCCGAAGCTGGTGGTGCTTCTGGTGGTCGATCAGATGCGCGGCGATTATGTGGACAAGTTTTTGGGGCAGTGGAGCGGTGGGCTCAAGCGACTTGTGACGGAGGGTGCCTGGTTCCACGAGGCGGCTTATCCCTATGCAGCCACAGAGACTTGCGTTGGGCACGCCACGATCTCCACAGGAGCTTTCCCCGCCACGCACGGCATGGTGGCGAACGCCTGGTGGGACCGCGAAGCGCAGAAATCGGTGGCGTGCACCACGGACGCCAAGGCGAAAAACGTAGGCTATGCGGGCGTGGCAACCAGCGGCGGAGATTCGGCTTGGCGCATGGAAGTGCCGGCTTTTGCCGAGGAGCTAAAGTTTCAAAGTGCCGGGCCGACGCGCGTGGTGACGTTTTCGCTCAAGGCGCGGGCGGCGATCACCATGGCTGGACACAAGGCTGATGTGGCTACGTGGTTCGATGGACGAACGGGGGCTTGGGTTACCTCCAGCGCCTATCAGGTCGCACCCGTTGTCGAGGAGTACGCGAAAGCCCATCCAGTGAAAGAAGATATGGGCAAACAATGGAAGCTTTCGTTACCGGCAGGCAAATATCTTTATCCAGAAAAGACGGCAGGAGCGGTGCCACCGGAAGGCTGGGAGCTCGCGTTTCCACACGTGTTGCACGGAAAAGGCGAAACGGCGGAGGCGGATGAAGTCTACTTCGAGCAGTGGTCCAGCAGCCCTTTCGCCGATACCTATTTGACGAGCCTGGCGGAGGCTGCCGTGGATGCAATGCAGCTCGGCCATGGCAAAGGTATAGATTTTCTCGCCGTGAGCTACTCGTCGCCGGATTATGTGGGGCACGAGTTTGGTCCGCGCAGTTGGGAGATTCAAGATGCCTTGGTGCGACTGGATCGCGATTTAGGTGAGCTTTTCGCGCACTTAGATAAGGTCGTGGGACGCGGCAACTACGTTGTGGCCCTTAGCGCGGATCATGGCGTGGTGCCGATTCCGGAAGACATGGAAAGCACCGGCGCGGATGCCGGCGTATTGCATATGGGGGAAGTGCAAGACCGCATGGAAAAGGCGCTCGCTGAATTGAATTATCCGAAACCGGCAATCGCCAGGATTGCCGGCAGCGATGTCTATTTTGCGCCGGGCGTTTATGACCGGCTCAAGACGGATGTCCCAGCGATGCGCGCCCTGCTGGCAGCGGGCGAAGCCCAGCCGGGCGTGGCGGCGATCTACCGCGCGGAAGAAGTGCAGAATCGCCCGGCGACGCACGACCCAATTCTAGAAGCGTTTGCGGATAGTTACTTTTCCGGCCGCAGCGGGGATCTATTGATTGTGCCGAAGCCGTATTGGTTGATGGACGGAACGCCTCCTGGGAAGACGCGAGCGTACGGAACGGGGCACGGCACACCCTACAACTATGACCAACACGTGCCGATACTGCTGATGGGTTGGGGGATTCGTCCCGGAAACTACTATCGCGCGGTGACGCCGGCGGATATTGCACCGACGTTCGCGGCGCTTTGCGGAATTACCTTGGCTTCGCGCGACGGAAAAGTTTTGGCGGAGGCGTTGAAGAATAACGGGATGCGAGGCCAACAGTAAGGGCCAACCGGATCAGGATGCTGCCCTGCAAAGAAAAGACGGCAAAGCGCCAAAAACGGCAAAGCCCTAAGACACTAGCTGACACAATAAAAAAAGGGCGGTTCGAGGCCGCCCTTCAAAAACCACTTTGTAGACTTCGCTAAAACCACTTCGGCGACACAACCCAGGTCACCTACTTGAAACTTTGAAAGGGGGCTGGTGCAAAGCCCCCTTTTCGTAATTGACGCCCCAAAAGCCTTGAACCGGGTCGAGGACCGATCCAGGCCACCCCGGGAAGCCAATCTTGTACTTCGTTGGCCAGACAGAGTGCAAGTCGTGTGCCACTGTGGAGTTAGAGGAGCAAGAAGGTGATGCAGTTGAAATCAGGATAGTTAGCATCGAAGGAACCGCTGATTGTGGTGAAAATGGCGGATCATCTACAAAATCTCACAGAGGGACTGCGGGGGGTCTACAGTCTTTGGGAGAATATGGCGAGACAAGGCTACAAACAGGGTCATGCACCAATCGAGGATCTCACGGCCGTGGCTATGGACTGACTGAAGCGTTGCACGTCGCAGTCGTGCTCGGCTTCGACCATTACGCGGGCCAGGGGTTCCGTCCCCGAATAACGCAGGACGATGCGGCCGTTTTCGCCCAAGGCGGTTTCGGCGTCGCCGACGGCTTGCGCTACCTCTGGAAGGGACTCGAGCGGGGGCTTGCTGCGGACTTTTACGTTGACGATGATCTGAGGGTAGTCCTTGAAGCCGACCAGGAGATGCTCGAGGCGCCCACAGAAAGAGACTAACGATGCGACTTTTACGGCGGTGAGGAGTCCGTCCCCGGCCGGACTGTCGTTTAGGAAGATAATGTGGCCGGACTGTTCGCCGCCGAGCGCGCTGCCGGACTGGAGCATTTCTTCCAGAACGTAGCGATCACCAACGTCAGTGCGGGCTAGGGTGACGCCTTCCCGCGCGAGGATGCGTTCCAGGCCGAGGTTGGACATGGAGGTGGCGACGACGCGGTTCCCGGGAAGCTGATTGAACATTTTCAGGTAACGCGCTACCGCCAGCAGGATGCCGTCACCATTGACGATGCGTCCGGTATCGGCCACAAAGAGGGCGCGGTCGGCGTCCCCATCAAACGCTACGCCCAGCTGGGCTCTTTCTGCTATCACGCGCTGCTGAAGGTTTTCTAGATGCAGGGATCCGCAATTGGCGTTGATGTTGCGGCCGTCTGGGGTATCACCAATCGCGATTACTTTGGCGCCCAGGGAACGGAAAAGCTCGGGGCCGAGTTTGTACGCGGCGCCATTGGCGCAGTCGAGGACGATGCGAAAACCGGTGAGGTTGGCGCCTTGGATTACGCGAGCGCGGAGAAAGTTTAGATATTCCGCGTCGAGAGATTCGTCGGGAATCAGAGTTATGGCGGAGACCGCTGCCGTGATCTGTTCGTCGGATAGATCGTCTGCAGCAAGATGGCGCACGATGCCGGCTTCGATGGTCTCTTCCACAGCGTCCGGAAATTTCATCCCCGCATGGGAGAAGAGCTTCACGCCGTTGTCGTGATAGGGATTGTGCGACGCAGAGATCACCACGCCGGCTTGAAAATCGTTTTGTCGGACCAGGCATGCGATGCCGGGGGTGGTAATCACTCCGGCGAAGGCCACGGTTGCGCCGCTCTGGGCCAGACCTGCGGCGAGGATTTCAGCGATGTGCGGACCGGATTCGCGCGTGTCCATACCAATGAGCACATTCGCGGCGCCATCCTCGGAGGGGGCGCCGGAAGGCCCGACGGCGTGAAGATAGTCGGCAAGGGCGCGGCCAGTGGCGAAGAGCGTGCGGTCGTCCAAAGGTGGCGTACCGGGAATGCCGCGGATACCGTCGGTGCCAAAAAATTGTTTAGGCATGGGGAGATGGCCGGACCCGTTCGCAAAAATCGCACGATGCTCCGGAACAAAAAAGTGTAGCACAGGGTTTTGCACCGGCTTAGCGTGGGAACGTAGCCGGAGCAGAAACCGGCAGGAGATGCGGTCTAGACGGGCTGGCGCGATGTGTTACCTTGGAGCGCAAGAAGAGACGCGGCACAGAAGCAAAAGGCTCGCTTGTCCCGGCCGCGTGTGAAGACGTGGGGTGCTCGTGGAAAGTGTCGAAGAACAGGCAATAAAGACCAAGCCAAGTATGGGAAATACCAGCCTGCGGATCCTGGCAGTTGGCGCGGTCATGCTTTTCCTCTATTACGCGGCGGGTGTGGTAATCACGCTGCTGCTCTCAATTTTGCTAGCTTACTTTCTGGATCCGGCTGTGGAACTGATGGAGCGGTTGGGCGTGGCGCGCACCATTGGCGCGATGGTGATGGTGCTGATCCTGATCGTGCTGCTGGTGGCCGGCGGATACGCAATGTGGGCGCGGACATCGGATTTCGCCGACAACTGGCCGAAATATAGCGCCGTGTTGCGCCAGGTCAGCACGAATGTGGAAGGGAAGCTAAACGGCTTCGAGGGGCAACTCGCGCCGGAGGAACAGGGCGCGAAATCGGAACCGGCCGCGCGCACGGAACCGGGGATGATTCACGGATTGATTTTGCGCGTGGTTGGCTCGCTGTACGAGTTGATTCTGGAAGTCACCTTCGTACCGTTCCTGGTATTTTTCATGTTGGCCGGCAAACGCGACGTGTGGCACACCACGTTACGATTATTCCCGGCGTCGCGGCGAACACAAGTGAAAGAGACGCTGGACGATTTACGCGCGGTGTTGCGCGATTATCTGGCGGGCATGTGCATTTTGACATTGATCGTCATCGCCGCGAGCAGCTTGTTTTTCTGGGCTATTGGACTTGAGTATCCGGTGCTGCTCGGAATTGTTTCCGGGTTGCTGAACATGGTGCCGTATATCGGAGTGGTGCTGTCGTGGCTGCCGGCGTTCTTGCTGGCGCTGGCAAAATACACCACTGTGGGATGGTTTTTGCTGATCGCCGGGGCGCTGCTGGGAATACACATTTTTGCTTTGAACCTGGTGGCTCCGCATATCGTGGGCAAGCGCGTGCAACTGAATGCCGTGGCGATTACGATCGCGTTGCTATTCTGGGGTTGGCTATGGGGCGGAATGGGACTGCTGTTGGCAATTCCGCTGACCGCGGTGTTGCGCGTGGTGTGCGATCACACGGAATCGCTGAAGCCCTTTGGACGGTGGCTGAGCGCGTAAACGGGATCTACCATCCTCGCTGGCACGCGAGCCGCACCAGGGGATACGCCACGGATGCACTACCTCGACTGATAGGTACGAATTTGATGTACGTCCTGTCCTTCGGAACGGTGACGGCTTGTCTACAATGATTGTCCACGCGACTTGCTCGCTTGCAGTGCGATGCTAGACTGCGTGGAAGATTAGCTGTCCAATATTCTGCAGCATCTTATTCAGCCGCCGGCTCCCTCCTCTCGGCCGCGGTAATCCAGCAACACTGCCGCGAACGCCCTCTCCGTTCTGCAAAAAAACTTCAGGATCTGATGCCCAACCCACTGTGCACCGAGCAGTTGCTGACTGCAATTCTGGACTTGAACGAAGGCGCCATCCTTGCGATGACGCTGGATGGAACGATTGAGCGTTGGAGTCAGGGTGCGGAGACGCTCTATGGCTACAGCGCGGAAGAGATTGTGGGCGAACCACTGCGGCGGCTGGTGCCGCTATACGAGACACCCGGGCTGGAAGCGCTACTCAACAAGACACGCCAAGGCGAATTGATGCATTGGGACAGCACCGAGCGATTGACGAAAAGCGGCATGCGCGTGCGGGTCATGGCGAAACGCAGCGCTATTCGCGATGAGCATGGAGAGATGATTGGTGTGCTCGAAAGGACGGAGGCCCTCGAATGGGCCGGAAGCGAAGTACCCGCGGATGCGCAGTTGCGATTGGTGGCGGAGCAAATGCCGGCGCTGCTCTGGACCACTGATCGCGAGTTGAAGATTACTTCCAATTGGGGAGCCGGACAGCCGTGGTCGCGGATTCGGCCAGGCGCGTTGACCGGGCACAGCATATGCGAATTTCTGGATTGCGCAGACCGGCACGCACCCCCGGTAACGCAACATTACGAGGCGCTGCAAGGAGTGCCATCGCATTTTGAGTATGCGAAAAAGGATCGGTCGTATGAAGTGCGAGTGGCGCCATTGCGTTCAGCAAGCGCGGAGATTATCGGATGCATCGGATTACGCCTGGACATCACGGATCGTAAAAGGAATGAAGACGAACTTCGCTTCCAGGCGACGCATGATGCGTTGACGGGTCTCTCAAACTACCGGGAATTCATGGACACGCTGGAGCAGGAAGTACGGCGTACCGAACGAAGTTTACGGCAATTTACGGTGCTGCTGATGGATGTGAACGATCTGAAAATAATCAACGACCGCTACGGGCATTTGGCGGGAAACCGGGCGTTGAAGCGCCTGGCGGGAATATTGAAGGAACAGTCTCGCGGGACGGATCTGGTGGCGCGGTACGGTGGCGATGAGTTTGCCGTGTTGTTGATCGATTCGGACCTGGGAATGGCCCAAATGGTGGCGCGACGAATTGAGTCGCGGTTGCAAAACGACGTGGAGGAGCCCGGACTGAGCGTCAGTATTGGTATAGCTTTGTTTCCGGAGGACGGCCGGAACGCGCAGGAATTGCTGTCCGTCGCGGACCGGCTGATGTATCAACGAAAGAAAGAGTACAAAGCGGGAGCCAGACTGGACGCCGCCACCGTGAGAGCGAGGCAGGCTTAAGGAACTTCAATTACGCTGTAAGAGACCGCACGAGACTTGCGACGGCCTGGAGTTCGTCGGGCTGCTGAAACAACCGGATGGCGGCGATTCCGGAAGCTCCGGAGTCCAGGCAGCGCGCGGCATTCTCGGCGTTGACGCCACCAATCGCTAAGACCGGGATGCTCACCGCACGGCACACTTCCGCTAGACGTTCCAAACCTTGCGCTGGACCGTACATCTGTTTCGATGGAGTAGGAAAAATCGGGCCGAAGAAAATATAGTCGGCACCCGCGGTGGCCGCAGCTTGAGCGGACGATAGCGAATGACAAGACACACCGGTTAGAAACTCCACGGGCTGTCTATCGGTAGCGACATTTCGCAGCAGGCGCTTCGCATCGGAGACTGGCAGGGAGTTTTCTCCAAGGTGCACGCCGCTGGCGCCTTCGGCGATGGCCACATCGAGGCGGTCGTTGACGAAAATACGCGACGGCGAAGCCCATGAGTTTGCCGTCCCCGAATTGAGTAGAGCGCAGCGCGCGATCGCCGTGCCGGTGAGGCGCGCTAAATCTCTGGCGGCAAGATCCTTTTCTCGCAACTGAATCCAGTGAACACCGGCAGCAGCGGCGGCGGCGATGGACTCAAGGAGGGGCGCGAGCAGCGGCGCCAGCGCATCGTCGAGCGTAGGGTTTTCAGGCGATGCCGGTTGGTTGCCGTGATCCGTGGCTAGTAGCCGCAAATCGCGACGACTGAGACTCGCGCGATCCGTGACATAACAGAAAACAGGCGACGATGAGCTAGGGAGTCGCACTGGGCAACGGGTTGCGGTTGGTGATGAGATTGACGGCCAGGAGAATATCCAAAACTCCCACGCCGCTTACGCCTCCACGAAACGAGGGATGCAGCAGAACAGGCATGAGAGAAGGAAAGTGGCTCAGGAAATAGTTCTGGTCCCAATAGATAGACCACGGAAGATACAACAGGAGTGCGCCCATCTCGAAACAGAGTACGACCAGCAATGCGCGAAAAACACGATTCATAGGTGAGCGGAACCCGCTTGATCGGGCCGGCTGGAACGTCCGGGCCGAAGAGCAACACAAAGACAACGGAGACCAGAAATCAGCGGCTGGGCTTCTGCAGCGCGGAAATGCGCTCGGCCACGTCGCGATAGTCGATGTTCATCGCATAGACGTGGGAGAAACTCTTAAGCGCGGCTTCGTGTTCGCCGGCCGATTCCTGTGCCAGACCTAAATCATACCGCAAGGCCATGGCGTTGTCCGGTCCGAGGCCGGGAGTCTGCAAAGCGCGCTCGTACCAGATGGCGGCCATATTCGGCTGGCCCTTTTCGATGAAGGCCAGACCAAGCAGCGTGCAGCATTGCATGATGTAGCGGAAGGGACGGCCGCGATCGCAGGCCTGGGCCACTTTCTGGAACTCACTGATGGCTTCTTCAAGCAAACCCATTTCCCGGAAAGCGACACCGAGATTGTAGTGCGTCTCGAGATCCTCGTCTTCGGTGCCCATTTCGCCGAGTTCGGCGCGAAATTCGTCAAAAACTTCCTTGAGCGGCGCGCTGTGACCGATGCCCGCAACCTCCTCGGAATCCCGCGCGGCGGCGTGGGCCTGGGGTTCGGCGGGTTGCGAAAACTCAGGCGTGAGATCGCCAATACCCATCTCGCCCATTTCCGAGGCCAGATCGGCAAGGAATTGATCGGCCGTGAAACTGTTGGCGGCGGCAGGAACGGTCTCGGCGGGCGCGGAATGCTCGGATATTTCCTCATGCGCATGAGAGTCTTCAGAATCTTCAGCAACCATGGAGACCACGGGGGTTTCCGGAGGCTTCTGGTCGTAGGCCGGGACCAGCGGCTCGGCATCGAGAACAAGTTCGTAGTCTTGATCGAGTTCGAGTTCCAGAGGCTGTTCGGCTGGTTCCTGGGAGTGAGTATGCCCCGGCAGTTCGTCGTGGGCGTCGCCGGGCAGATGCAGGGAGGCCAAGTGGTCTTCGAGCGATTCGGGTGTTTCCGGTGCAGGATCGCCGAGAGAAATTTCTGCGACTTCAGGAACTTCGGGTGCTGCGGGAGATTCAGCAAGTTCGTGCTGTTCCGGTTCGGTCTCAGCGGGCTCGGGGAGCGGCGAGGAAATCTCTGCGAAAGCACCGTGCTCGGGCGAAGCCGCAGAGGATGAATCTACGATTTCGAACTCGCCTTCTTCCGGAACCTCGAGCGGGAGAGCTGTTGCGGGCGTTTCCGTCAGCTCAGCCGCGACGGTCTGCGCCGGCTCGTCCTCACCGAAGGAAAACTCTTCGACCTCTGCTGCGGCAGCTTCGGACACCGTGGCGGATTCTGCTGGAGCGTGTGTCGCACCAGAGGAGATCTCTGGCGTGGCGACGGCGTCGTCCGCCGCGACGCCTTCGTGTGCTGGGGCAGTCGGGTCGGAAATCACTGGCGCTTCTGCCGAGCCGTCCAGCAGCGAGGCCCACTCGTCGGACAAGTCCACTTCGTGCATTTCCTGGGCGGCCGCAGGTTGCGAAGCGCTGATCTCGTCGGCCCGCTCTGGAGTTGCGGGGCTTTGCGGAGTGATCTCAAGTTCTTCGATTGCTGCGTCCACGGGCGCGGCAGGCTCGGAAGCGACATCGAATTCGGGCGCTGTCAATGATGGCGCGAGTTCGACTGAATCGACGGGGACCTCAGAGACAGCGGCCAGGGCGGCAGGTGCGGGCGCCAGCTCGGCATCGGTAAGACCGGCGGCGCGCTGGAAGCGGCGGCGCAATTCACCGAAACGTTCGGCGCTGCGCGAGTCGCCGCGCTCCTGATGAATTTGTTCCAGATGCGACGCGAGCTCCGCGGTACGGCGGTCGTCGCCGGCGCCAAGGACAAAGTCCAAAAGTTTTTCAAGCGTGGGAGTGTGCCGAGGCGCGCGGCGCAGAATGGCTTCGAGCAGTCCGATGGCTTTCTGCGTCAGGCCATAGCTAGCGAATAGATCAACATCGGTAAGGGATTGCGCGATGAATTTTTGCGTGTCTTCGTCAAGCGGCGGCTCGGAGAGGCACTTTTGCTGTTGCCGTTTCCACTGGCTCCGCGGATGGCAAATCTGGGCGAACTTTGGGTGCGGGCGCTTTGGGAAGTTCGAGCTCGTGAGGCTCCGGGGCAGGAGGCGGTGGTTCCTCTCCGGCCGAGCAATCCCATCTTGCGGAGCACGTCGTTCAGTTTGCGCTTGGCGGAATCGCTCTCGGGTTCGCGGTCGACGAGCTGCTCGAAGACCTGTTTGGCACGGTCGAATTGGTTCGCGGCGACCAGAGCGTCGCCGAGTTGCGCGAGAGCATCGGGCAAACGGAAGGAATCGCTGGTGCGTCCGTAGGTCTCCACCAGCCACTCGAGCGGCTCAAGGCGGCCGGGAAGGCGCGCGGCCAGTTCGTTCAGCAGGCGGCTGACGACCTCGTGCTCGCCGGCGTCAATCATGGGGATGCGCGACTTCTCAAGGATAGACATGGCCTTTTCGCCCTGGCCGGATTCGAGAAGCGCTTCCACTAATTTTTGCGTGGGGCCGAAGTTTTTTTCGTCGGCTTGAAAAACGCGGAGAGCCAGAGCCGTGGCGGGTTCCCACTTGGCGTTTTTCAGGTACAGGTCAAGGAGTAGCTCGGTCTGTTCGCCGCCTTTTTCGAGGTCGGGAGCCTGTTCAAGAAGCGCTATGGCCGCAGCAGTGCTTACCTTGCGCGGTGGCGGAACGCGCTTTGACGATGAGCGCCGCCAGGTTGTGCGGATCGAGCTTGCATGGCCTTGTCCGCGAGCTTTTCGCATTCGGCGTGATCGCCACGGGCGATAGCACGCTGCGCGGCGGAGACGTAGGTGTCGATGGCTTCGCGGGATTGGCCCATGGCCTGATACAGGTCGGCCAAACGCACCTGAATGCGCAGATTGTCCGGCTCCGCGAGCAGCAATTTTTTCAGCAGGCCGACGGCTTCAGGCTGGCGATTATTTTTAAGATGAATCTCGGCGAGCTGCAGAAATAACGGCCGCGCTTCACTCATTACGCCTTGCTGGACGTAGAGATCGGCGAGTTTTTCCAGCGGACGAATCTCTTCCGGCGCCAGCTTGGCGATGCGTTTGTAGACGGCGATCGCTTTGGTGAGGAATCCATCGCCGACGAAGATTTGCGCCAGGCGCTCGAAGTAGTCGATGGCCTGGAAGGTCTCGCCCTGGCGAATGTACAGCTCGCCGACGGTCATCAAAGTGACCTGGTCGCGCGGCTCGAATTTCAGGATCTGCTGATATTCGCTGATCGCCTGCGGAACCTTGCCCTGATTCAGGAGCTTTTGTGCGGCTTCAACGAATTTGCTTTTGTTATAGGCCATGCGAAAACCGGGACGTGGAAAGCTGCGGCCGCAATACGGCCGGGCTCTCCGTGGTCAAACGTCCGAGACGTTCTCCTGAGCATCGCTGCGGAAGTTGGAGGCACCGCAACGCCATGTTGGTACGCTAGCAGGCGGGAAAAAGGCAAGTCAACGAACGCGGACGGGGCTGTGAGCAGGCAGTTATCCCCGTGCGGAGGAGGAAACTTGCCGGCGAAGACCAGGCGAAGCGGCTAAGAAAAGATTTTCCGCGGAAATTCCCAGGGAACGCGCGGATTTTAGAGCGGAAGCGGAGTCTGTTGTGCGCCCGCCGCCCAGCAGCGGGATTCCCGGACGGGCGCGAAAGAGTTGCGATGCAGCGGGGACGGTCCGTGCTGGCGCAGCGCCGCCAGGTGCTCGGCGGTCGCGTAGCCTTTGTGTTGCGCCAGTCCGTACTGCGGGTAGACCTCGTGCCATTCTTCCATGCGGGTGTCGCGATGGGTTTTGGCCAGGATGGAGGCGGCCGCGATGGAGACGCTGCGGGCGTCGCCATGGATCAGCGATTTTTGTTCGATGAGGACGTCGAGCTGCATGGCGTCGAGAAGCAGGTAATCGGGGACGATGCTGAGCTGGTTTAGCGCGGCGGTCATGGCTTGGCGGCTGGCTTGGTAAATGTTCCAGGCGTCGATGCGCTGGGCGTCGATTTCGGCCACGGCCCAAGCGAGGGCGTGTTCGCGGATGCGCGGGGCCAGTTCGGCGCGGCGGTCGGGTGTAAGTTTTTTTGAGTCGTCGAGTCCCACGATGCGGCGCTTGGGATTTAGGATTACGGCGGCGGCGACTACGGGACCGAAGAGCGCGCCGCGTCCGGCTTCGTCAAGGCCGGCGATGCGCATCCAGCCTTGCTGGCGGGCGGCGCGTTCAAAACGTGAGCAGCACTGGCGAGCCATCGGGGTGATAGTAGCACGGCGACGGCGCGGCTAAGACGCGCGTTAGCGTGAGGCTGACACAAAAAAAGACGGGCGTGAAGCCCGTCTTTTTGATGCGAATGCCCGTGAGGCGTATTGCGCGATTAGGCTTTGGCTTCGGCGGCCGCGGCGGCAGTCTCTGGAACCGCGACCACGCGGTCGGCGCGCTTGATGCGGGCGGCCTTGCCCTTGAGATCGCGCAGATAATACAGGCGGGCGCGGCGGACCTTACCTTTGCCTACGATATCCACGGAGCTGATCGAGGGCGAGTGCAGCGGGAAGATGCGCTCGACGCCCACGCTAAAGCTTACGCGGCGGACGGTGAAGGTGGCACCCGAAGCGCGGCCTTTTTTGGAAATGACCACGCCTTCAAATGCCTGCAGGCGTTCTTTTTCCTTTTCGCCTTCGCCTTCTTTGAGGCGGACGTTCACGCGGATGGTGTCGCCAACGCGAAAGTCAGGAAGATCGGTGCGCAGTTGCGCGTCGTGCAGTTTCTGAATTACCGGGTTCATGTTCGTGATTCCTTGCAGACCCACTCAGGCGGGGCATGCGCTCTATAGACAATCACTGATTATAGGGGAATTGCGGCGATTTTCCTAGCGGATTTCCGTGGGCCAATGTTTCGCGGCCGGTCGAAATGCGTCAGTCGTTCGCGGAGGCTGGCGCTGGCCGGCGAATTACGGAGGTGGCGAAGCGCTCCATTTCCTCGAGTTGCGGGCTGAATTGGAGGAGGACCAGGTCGACGCCGGCGGCTTCGAAGGCGGCGAGGCGTTCGGCAACTTGTTCGGGCGTGCCGACCAGGCCGCTGCGCAGGCCGCGATTGCTTACGGAATAATCTTCCAGGGAAACTTTTTGTTCGAGCTGCGTGCCGGCTAGCCATTGCTGATAGTTGGCGTAACCGGCAGCGGATTGGTGGACGTCGGTGATGCGGCGCAGTTCATCCTGAGCTTCGCGTTCGGTTTCGCGGACGATGGTGTATCCCGCTACGCCGAATTTCATGGGCGGAAGATTGTGCTTGGCGCGGCGCGCGGTCAGGTCGGCGACTTTTTCGGCGACGCGTTCGGAGGATCGCCGTGCATCAGGTAGGCGTCGCATTTTTCCGCGATGAGTTCTTTGGCGGCGTTGGATTCGCCTCCGGCATAGAGCCGGGGACGCGGTTTGGAGACCGGCTTGGGTGCGAGGATGTTGTCGTCCACGCGATAATATTTTCCGGTGAACGAAAAATTATTTTGTTTCCAGACGCCGTCGAGGACGTCGAGCCATTCGCTGGTGCGCGCGTAGCGATCGTCGTGCTGCTCGAAGTGGACGCCGTATTTGCGAGCTTCGTCGGCCCACCAGGAAGAAACCACGTTGAAAGTGAGGCGTCCGTTGCTGATGTGGTCGATGTTGGCGGCTTGCTTGGCGAGCAAGCGCGGGAAGATGAAACGTGGGACGCACCGCGACCATTATTTCGATCTTTTCCGTTACCGCCGCGAGCGCGGCGGCGGTGGAAAAAGCGTCCAGCGACGGCGCTTCCGGACCCTTTATATCGTTGAGATTTAATTCCGCGATGAGGGTGCAATCAAAGCCAAGCTGTTCGCTGCGCTGCGCCAGCCGCTTGACGTACGGCCAAGTGGCTGGCATGTTTTCGTCGACCACGTTGCGGAGCCATCCGCCGAAGACGGGGAGCCAATAGCCGTATCTCATGCCGAAACCTTAGTCACGTAGCCATGAGCGGTCACGACGGCGGCGGGAGTTGGCGAAGCTTGGGAGGTGCTTCGCGCTTCGTGTTTCAGGGCTTCGGCGATTAAAAAATCGGCGAGACGCGAGTACGGATTGAAACCGACGATGCGCACGGGGTCGGCGACGAAATTGGAGAGCGCGTTGACGTCGTAGTAGAGCTGGCGACCGGTGCGATCGTCGATGACGTATTCGAGGCCGCCGACTTCGACGTTGCCGAGGGCCATGATGCGCTCGACGTCTTCGATGATCTGGCGCGGCGGATCGTAGCCTTCTACGGTCATGCCGGTTTTGGGCGCGTCGACGGGGCAGGCGATGCGCGTTAATTCTTCGCCTTTGGTGTTCTGGCAAATATCGGCGGGGCACAAATTGAAACTGTCGCCGGTAATGTGGATCTTGATGGCGTAGAGAAATTTTCCGCCGAGGACTTCCACGCGGGTGATGATGCCGTCGCGCGCAGTAAACGCCTCTTGCACCAACGCCGTCGAATCGATGCCAAAGTACAGGCGATTTTCTTTTACAGCGCTGCTTAACGCTTCTGGAGAACTAAACCGCTCGATGCCCGGCGCCGCTGCCGCCGATGTTAGGCTTGATCACCACGGGATAGCCGATGGCCGCCGCCGCAGCGAGCGCCTGCGATGGGTGATTGATCACAATCGCTTTCGGATAAGGCAAGCCGAGCTTTTCAAGATTGGTGAGCTGCTGCGCTTTGGAAATTTCATGCGCGAAGCAGCGGTGACCATTGACCACGCGCAGGCCTTGTTGTTCCAGGTGCGCCAGATAATTCAAAGTGTAGAAAATGCAGTGGCCCAAACCACGCTGCCACGCTGAGGGGCTCATGCGATTGAAGAGCAGCGAGTAGTCGCGTTCTGGCGATGCAACATCGTAGTGATGGTCGCGCGCGTGAATCTTCAGCCAGGGCACGCCGCGCTCGTCGAGCTGCTCGAAGAGCGGACGGAACCAGTCCGGATGCTCGTAGTAAATGGCGATGGGTTTTTCGAGCTGGTGCGTGCTGCCGTTCGATGCGGTACTCATCCTGGGTGCCTTCTCTTCTGGAACGCAATTAATCATCTCGTGAGATGACGGATGACGGCAAGGGTTACGGCTTAATTTTCACCCAGAAGGTCCGGCCGGTTGCGACGAGTCTTTTCCAGGGCCGCTTCGCTGCGCCATTTAGCGACTCCGGCGTGGTTGCCGCCGATCAAAACTTCTGGAACCTGCCAGCCGCGATATTCCGCGGGGCGGGTGTAGTGCGGAAAATCCAGAAGCAGATGGTTTGTGCTCGGTCGTCGCGCCTCGGAACGCACCGAAGAGACATTCTTTGCAGTCGTGCACTCTTCGTGATTCAGAACTGCGGCGAACGATTCGTTTTGCGAAGAGGCTTCGTTGCCGAGCGCGCCGGGAAGCAGCCGCGTGACGGAATCGAGTATCAGCATCGCTGCGAGTTCGCCGCCGCTGAGAACGTAATCGCCAATGGAGATTTCGTCGGTGGCCAGATGCGTGGCGACGCGCTCATCCACGCCTTCGTAACGGCCGCAAATCAATACGATGCGATCAAGCTGCGCAAAGCGGCGAGCGGTTTCTTGCTGGAAAAGTTTTCCCGCCGCGGAAAGCAACACGATGGCGGTTTTTGCGTTCGCCGCGACGGGTTGCGAGGCATCGCCGACAGCATGGCCGAGTAGCGATTCAACGGCTTCAAAAAGCGGCGCGGGCTTCAGGACCATGCCTTCGCCGCCGCCAAACGGACGATCGTCAACGGTGCGGTGCTTGTCTTTTGTGAACTCGCGCAAATCCTGAATGTTTACATTGACCAAGCCGGTCTCGCGAGCGCGACGCACAATACCGTGATCGAGCGGCCCTGCGAAAAACTCGGGGAAAATCGTGATTAGGTCAAAGCGCATGCGCTGCCAGTGTAGCCAAAGTGGAGAGCGGCTGCCATCACAGGTGCTTTCCGCATCAAGCATCACTTATAAGTGTGAAAACCTGCACTTCGGGCCAGTAGGCGATGCGCAACTTTCTCTTCAAACTTGGGTATTACAAGCAGACCCCCGGGAAGCATAACAACCGAATCGACGATTTTCAGGAGAGAAAATCATGAGCCTCAATTGGAAGAAGTTTGCGATTTTGCCTGCAGCGATGTTGATGGTTGGAACGGCGGCGATGGCACAGTCCACGCCCGCGCCCAGCACCACGACACCGGATCCTTCGATCGCGCAACGTAAAGAAAATCAGCAGCAGCGCATCGCGAATGGCGTTCAGAGCGGGCAATTAACAGCCGGCGAAACCGCCAATCTGGAGACCAAGGAAGCGGCCATCAACGGCGAGACCAAAGCGGACCGCGCGGCGAATGGCGGGAAGCTGACGAGCGCCGAGAAGACGCAAATTAACGGGCAGCAGAACAAGCTTTCCAACCAGATTTACGACGACAAGCACAACGCCGCCACGCAGAACTACGGCAAGAGCGAAGTTGGCCAGCGCCAGACCAATCAGCAACAGCGTATCGCGCAGGGCGTCAGGAGCGGGCAACTGACAGCGGGCGAGACGGCCAAGCTGGAGAACAACCAGCGGGCCATCAACCAGCAGACGCGTGCGGATCGCGCGGCTAACGGCGGCAAGCTGACCGGTGGCGAGAAGGCGCAGATCAATCACGAGCAGAATCAACAATCGAAGAATATTTACAACAAAAAACACAATGCCCGGACGCAGGGTGGCAAGCCGTAATTGTCAGACCGCATATCGAGTTAAAAGAGGCGCACCGACCCTGTCGGTGCGCCTCTTCTTATTTACGCGGACTACGCGACAAAGAGAATTGCGGTTAGGTGTTGCGCTACGTGTGCCGGCGGAAGAGAAGGAGACCGGCGATGCCAAACCCGACTAGAAGTAAGGTACTGGGTTCCGGCATGGCTGTGGTACCGCCCGATCCGCCTGTGCCACCCGACCCGCCGCTACCGCCCGATGTGCTGGCGCCGCTGAGACCGCCGCTGCCGCCTTCACCCTTCACGTTGGTACAGCCGATCGAGATGGTGTTGGTGTCCAAGGTTACCGCACCATTTCGCGCCAAGACCCGGCCGCAATCATCTGTGGCGCCGGTATCCAGCGTGATGCTCGAGAGAGCGATGAGATTTCCTTCAAAGTCGGTGGTGGTACCGAGAGTCGCGGAGCTGCCGATTTGCCAAAATAAGCCATCGTTTGCGCCGGGATTTTCTATGGAGACAGCGGAATTGGATGCGGTGGTGAGAGCGCTACCGATCTGAAAGACCCAGAGAGCATTCGATTTGCCCTCAGCGTTGAGGGTGAGCGTTCCAGTTAACTGAGCGCTGGTGGCGAAGGAATAAACGCCGGGCGTGAGCGTGAGTCCACCGAGGTTCGTTCCAGTAAGAGTGGAAGTGACGGGCAGGCCCGCCAGAGCGTTGTACGCGGTGGTGAGATCAATCTGCGCTTGTTTGGCGACGGCATTGGTGTCGTTTATCGTTCCTGGGGGAGTTACGATCCCCGGAGGAAAGCCGCTTATTGCCGTGCCGGGCGAGAGACCGAGGTCCCCGCCAATGACGCTCGAGCCGGTGTTCGTTACCGCCGAGCCAGCCAAGACTGCAAAAGGTGCCGCAGTCCCGAGAGGGATGGTGTCGGCGCGTACATGGGGCGCTGACAGGGGGAGAACGAAGACAAGAAGCAGCAAGAAAAAAGTACGCAATCTCATTTTTACTTCCTTTTCCCTAGGGCCCGGGCACTCCACTCGC
Source organism: uncultured Acidobacteriota bacterium (assembly GCA_963798585.1). Classification (GTDB taxonomy): domain Bacteria; phylum Acidobacteriota; class Terriglobia; order Acidiferrales; family UBA7541; genus Acidiferrum. The sequence goes on along the minus strand of CAWCTJ010000006.1, from coordinate 143,377 downwards.
GGCAACGCGTTTGCGGAGCAAGACGAATCTTAGAAAACGGTAATGTGGGCGTCTGTACGATTTGAGACAGGCGCCGGAGCAGGACTTCTGACGGGACTGAAGCTGGATCCGGGGAGGAGTCGGCACAGCTGGATAGACGAGACCCCCTACGGTTTCGCGAAAGGATGTGAAAACAAAGGAACTTAAAGTACCTGTGTTTTCACATCCTTTCGCAAGTGTTCATTCTACGAGAGTTAGAGTTCATTTTTGATTATAAAGTAGTTACTAGGATGCGGGGCAGAGTTTTCGCGAGCGATTGGGCGCAGAACTCTACGGCCGCATATTAACAAATCGGTAGTTGTCGTGTCAAGTACTATTTTGGGAAAGTGTGGTCAGGGTTCGGTCCAGCCAAGGTCGGTGAGGGCCTGCTGAACGCGGGCTAGCGGGAGGCCCACCACGTTGAAGTAGCAGCCTTCGATGCGAGGGATGTAGCGACCGGCGCGGCCTTGGATGGCGTAGGCGCCGGCTTTGTCATGGGGCTCTTCGGTGGCCAGGTAGCGCGAGATTTCTTCTTCGGTGAGCTGGGTGAAATGAACGAGGGTGGATTCGACAAAGTCGATGCGTTCAGCGTCCGGCAGGCGCACGAGGGTGACGCCGGTGAGGACCGTGTGGGTGCGGCCGGAGAGAGTTTCGAGCATGCGGCGGGCGTCTTCTTCCGAGCGTGGTTTTCCGAGGATGCGATCTTCCAGCGCTACGATGGTGTCGGCGGCGAGGACGATGGCGGGACCGACGGCACGGGCGGCGACGAGTTCGGCTTTGGCAGCGGCGAGACGCGCGACGTGATCGCTGGCGGATTCTTCCGGGAAGGGAGTTTCGTCGACAGCCGAGGAGAGCACCGTGAAGGGGAAACCGGCGTTGCGAAGGATTTCAGCGCGGCGAGGAGATGCGGAGGCGAGGATGAGTTTGGTCATGGCCGAGTCGCGGCAAGAATACACTACCGCAACGGCAGAAACAGCCTGTGCGATGGAACAGCTAACGGGAGGTCAGATGACCACGGATTCCTGGTATTCGCCGAAGACGCGTGCGGAGGGTGTCGGAGATTTCGCCGACCGTGGCGTAGGCTTCGACGGCGTTGAGGATGGCGGGGAGGAGATTTTCCGTGGTGCTGGCGCGGCGTTCAATTCGGTGAGTGCGGCGGTGGTTTTGGCGTTGTCGCGTTTGGCGCGGAGGGATTGCACGCGGGCGATTTGGGCGCGCTCGATTTCGGGATCGATGCGCAGGGTGGGGATTTGGCGTTCGGCGTTTTCTGATGTGGGAGTGATGAAATCGTTTACGCCTACGACGATTTGTTCTTTGGTTTCGACAGAGCGCTGGAATTCGTAGGCGGCTTTTTGGATTTCGCCCTGGATGTATCCGGATTCGATGGTGCGGAGGACGCCGCCCTGGGCGTCGATTTTTGCGATGTAAGCCAGGGCGCCGGTTTCGATTTCGTTGGTGAGGGTTTCGATGGCGTAGGAGCCGGCGACGGGATCGATGGTGTTGGTTACGCCGGTTTCGTTGGCGATGATTTGTTGCGTGCGCAGGGCGATCAGCGCGGCGTCCTCGGTAGGCAACGCCAGGGCTTCGTCCATGGAATTGGTGTGCAGCGATTGGCAGCCGCCGAGGACTGCGGCTAGCGCTTGAATGGCCACGCGGACGATGTTGTTTTCCGGTTGCTGCGCGGTGAGCGAAGAGCCGGCGGTTTGCGCGTGGAAGCGGAGCAACAGCGAGCGCGGATCGCTGGCGTTGAAACGCTCGCGCATGATTTTGGCCCACAGGCGGCGGGCGGCGCGGAATTTGGCGATTTCTTCGAGCAGATCGCTGTGCGCGTTGAAGAAGAAAGAAAGCTGCGGGGCGAAGTCGTCGACGCTGAGTCCGGCGTCAATGGCGGCTTGGACGTAGGCGATGCCGTCGGCGAGGGTGAAGGCCACTTCCTGAATGGCGGTCGAGCCAGCTTCGCGGATGTGATAGCCGGAAATGGAGATGGTGTTCCACTTGGGAACGTGGCTGTGGCACCAGCTGAAGATTCGGTGACGATGCGCATGGCGGGGCGCACGGGATAGATGTAGGTGCCGCGGGCGATGTATTCCTTGAGGATGTCGTTCTGCACCGTGCCGGAAAGCTTTGTCGAGGCTGGCGCCTTGTTTCTTGGCGACGGCGACGTAGAGGCACAAGAGGATGGCGGCGGTGGAGTTGATGGTCATGGAGGTGGAGACTTTTTCGAGCGGGATGTTGTCGAAAAGAGTTTCCATGTCTTCCAGGGAATCGATCGCCACGCCGACTTTGCCGACTTCGCCGAGCGCCAGTGGGCTATCGGAGTCCATGCCGATTTGCGTGGGAAGATCGAAGGCCACGGAAAGTCCGGCCTGGCCTTTGCCGAGCAGATAGCGATAGCGCTGGTTGGATTCCGCGGCGCTGCCGAAGCCAGCGTACTGACGCATGGTCCAGAAGCGGCCGCGATACATGGTCGGATAAATGCCGCGGGTGTAGGGAGTTTCGCCGGGGAAGCCGAGGGCGTTCGTCGGGATTCCAGTTGGGCAGATCGTCGGCGGTGTAGAGGCGGTGGATGGGAGCGCCGGAAAGCGTGGTGAACTGCGGCTTTGCGCTCGGCTGGGGAAGACGACGACGTCGCTGATGAAGACGAATTCGGTTTGGCGTCGGAGTTGCTCATATTTTTCGCGCGCGGCGAAACGAAGAGATCGCAAAGAAGGTGAAGATGCCGGCGACGATTATGGCTAGCGCGATGAGCCAGTGAGCACGTCTCGGGTCCAGGCGCGAAAGGCGTTATTGAGCCAGGCGACGGCCAGGATGGCGAAGATGGCGCCGGTCATCTCATGGAAGAGTTGTTTGAGGGCGCGCCAGAGGCGGCGGAAACCGCCTAGTGGAGATGTGGGGACAGAGGTGGATGTAGAGGTAAGCGCCGCGGGCATGGAGGAAGTGTAGCGTAAAGTGTGCGCGGTGGTGGCGCTCAGGCCAAACCGCACTCCAAAACAGGCGCTGCGAGCGCGGGGGATGCAAGAAACGAATGCAAGAAACGAATGCGCAAAATAGAGGAAATAACTGGTCGAAAGGTCTGTGGATTCTTTGGAGACAACGATGCGAAGGTCTCTTGTATCCAATATAACCTGGGCCTAGAATGTGGCTTGAGGTTGGGGAGAAACGCCCTTGCAACTTGACGATCACCTGAAAAACCTGCTGCGTGAATTAGGTCATGCGATCAATGACACGGTCTCGGATTCGGATCGCATCACCGGCGCGATTGCAGGAGTGCGCGCGCACGGATATGACATCGTGCTGAAGCTGGACGCCACGATCGGATTGGCGAAGCGTGATGCCGCGGCGCTGGAAGATTCGAAGCTGACGACGCAAGACCGGCGCTTCCTCGAATCGCTGCGAATTCAGGTGGATCAGGAATCTTTTGAGCAAGACGCGGAACGAAAAATCGCGCGTCGGCTGACCATGACACCGCAAGATTTGCGCTTTCTGAAGTCTTTGCGCATTGCCACGGACGAAATGGAATGAACTTGCTGCGCCATCGCGGAATATTTTTACCTGCTGCGCTGCTGGCACTGGGAAGTTGTGCTGCACTGCCGGCGGCGGCACAGCTGCCTGCTCCGCCGCTGCCGGCACCGCCCACACCTAGCACGTTGATTCCGGTCGCCGTAGATACGGCGGCTCCGATTGTAATTAACGCCGTCAAGCCCAAGCCCAAACCGTTGCCCGCGGGAGTTATGAAATTTACAGGCTTCGTGACACAAGCGAATACCGCGCAAATTACCGTGCGCGCCATGGGCAATGATATGGCATTGCAGACATTCGCGTTGTCTGCAGGCACAGCCGCCAAGATGCAGCAGACGATTGACAAGGGCGGGTATCAATATGGCGACAAGGTCACGGTGTATTACAACACCGCGAATCAAGTGGCGATAAAAATTAAAGGCAAACCTTCCCGGTCGCTGTAATCCGCGCGGCGAGATCTTCACGCAATTTTGTGCGCAAATAGCCTCTTCATGTTGTCCTGATTTATTGCAGATTTCCCAAACGAATGATGCTAGTGCGGACGTCCGCCGGATGACGGGTGCGCTGCCGCAGCTGGCGCCACCGCAATAGAAGCTCGACTGGAACTGGCAGAGCCGCGCTCTCCACTGCCCCAAGTTTCATTGCCACCGGCGCGCTCGGATGGCGAGGGCGCAGGAGTTAAAGCGCGGCGAGGAGTGACCGGTGCGGCGTTGCGAGACGCGGAGGCTTGGGAGTTAGCTGTTGCTGATTTTCCAGCAAGGTTTGCCGCCCTGGTACTGGCCGTCGAATTTTTTCCCGTTTCTGAATTTGGCGCCGACCCGCTCGTTGAGGCCGTGGCGGAACCCGCTCTGGACGCCGTGGAGTCAGAGTTCACGAAACGATGTTCGCGCGCGTCGTAGGTAATGCCGGAATCGTGGCCTATGGAAACGATGCGGTTGCCGGAACCGCCCGAGAGCGTGGTGCGAGAAATAGCCTCCGGGCGCGAACTGGCGGCAAGGGAGCTGGTCAGCGTGTTGCGAGCGGGAGATTTGTCAACCTTCCAAGTGTCCGCAGAACTGGGAACGACGGCGGCAGAAACTGCACCGTTCGAGACCGGAAAGACGCCGTGGACCAGGTTTGCAGGAGTTTTCCCGCGAACGTCCAGAAGATGCGTTGGCACGATACCTACCGTCCCGGTGTTCGAGTGAACCCACGTCGCGGTTACAGGCCTCCAAGTTGTAAATCCGGCGTAACCAAAATTACCGGGGAACCAAATCCAGCCGAACGCAGGCTCGAAAACCCAGCCACCATAGTGGTAAGGGAGCCAGCCCCAGGGCTGATTGCCGATGAAGCCCCAGCCAAATGCCGAATCTTGAAACCAGCCGCCGCTGTCGAAGGGCGACCAGCCCAAGCCGACGCCGTACGGACGCCAGCCATAACCGTAGCCGTTGACGGGGAACCACGACCCGTAAGTGTAGAGATCGCCGAAGCCGGAGCTGTAAGAAGAGTTGTTCGCATATTGCAGACCGGCGTTGGTGGCGGTAACCACGCCATCGACACGGCCGCTGACCCAGCGATCGAAATCGTCGCTGTCCGGAACGCGAGCGATATTTTCGTTGTTGGCATCCGTGGCGCTCATGGAAAGCGATTGCCCTTTGACCAGTGCGGTGGTGTGGTCTTTGCGAATTACGGTGAGGTGGCCGGCGAGAACATTGACGGTGCTGCCGTCGTCGAAATTGTCGAGGCGGAAGCTGGAGCGCCCGGAGGCTTCCGCGGTGAAGTCTCCGCCAGTGACGCTGAAATAATCGCCGCTCGCGGGATTCACGTAAAAGGAAGCTGCGCCCTGGCGCAAGACCAGGCGCGTGGTGCGCGCACCGTTGTCGAGCGAAAGATCGTAAAACTCGATAACGGTGTTTTCGCTCAAAAACGCCATGGCGCCATTTTCAAATTCAACTTCAGCGCGGCCATGATCGGTGGCGAGGACGTAGCCTTCGCGGATGGGAAGATTGAGGACGGCAGCTTCCCAAATATTTTTATCGTCGGTAAGCGGGTCTCCGTGAGCCTCGCGCGTGAAGCGTACGTCTCCCTGGACCAGACTCAGACGAATAATGCGTGCGTGGCTCAGGTCCGCCGCGGCCGGTGGCGCTTCGAGCGTGAGGGCCACAAAACAAAGAAGCAGAGCGCTTAGGAAGTAAGTGAAAGGACGACGGGTCGCGACCATGGGGCCTCTCAGCCGGAAATGCGCCGGACTGCATGAAACTGGAAGGATTATGGTCTACCTCGGCAGCGCCGCCGTCAAGTGTCCACGCGGCAACCTGATAAACCAGCACCGAAAACAGACGGCCTGCCTGGAAGCACTTGGCGGTGCTAAGATTCCTCGTAGGCCACATTTCATGAACCTCAGCGCGCATTCGCGGAAAATTGCTTCACGTGCTTCGCAGCTTACAGGCGAAGGGGCTTTGGCGGTCTTCAGCCGCGCGAGGGAACTGGAGCGCGCGGGTAAATCGATCATTCACCTGGAATTGGGCGAGCCGGATTTTCATCCCGCGCCGCCGGTCTTGGCCGCCTTGACGCAGGCGGTTTCTGATGGCCACGACCGCTACTGTTCGACGCGCGGCGTACCCATTTTACGTGAAGCGATTGCCGAATATTTGCAGCGCACGCGCCGGCTGGCGGTTTCCGCGGAACAGGTTTTGCTTGCGCCGGGCTGCAAGATGGCGCTGTCCCTGGCCATGATGGCGCTGATCGAGCCGGGCGACGAGGTGTTGTATCCCGATCCCGGATTTCCTATTTATCCTTCGTTTACGCGCGGGCTGGGGGCCAAGGCCGTGCCGTTTGCGCTGCGCGAGGAGAATCAGTTTCAGCCGGACCTTGCGGAAATTTCCGCGAAGATTACCGCCAAGACGCGGATGTTGATTTTTAATTCGCCGAATAATCCCACGGGAACGGTTTTTCACCGAGACGCGCTGGAAAAACTGGCCGTGCTGGCCGTGCAGCACGACTTGTGGGTGATTTCCGACGAGATTTACGCACGCATTTTGTTTGGCGGGGAATATCAGTCGATTTGGGCGTTGCCCGGCATGGCCGAACGCACGGTGATAATCGATGGTTTTTCGAAAACTTTTGCCATGACGGGATGGCGGCTGGGCTATGCGGTGGCCAACAAGGCGGTGATCGACGCCATGGATTTGCTGGTGCTGAATACTTTTACGTGCGTGGCGGAGTTCACGCAGTTGGCCGGGGTGGAAGCGCTGCGCGATTCCACGAAGGCCGTGGACGCCATGGTGGAAGAGTACCGGCAGCGGCGCGATTTGTTCGTAGCGGGGCTAAATCGCATTCCGGGATTTCGTTGCCAGCAGCCGGAGGGCGCGTTTTATGCCTGGGTGAACGTAGCCGATACCGGGCTACCCGCTGAAGAGGTTGCGCGCCTGTTGCTCGAAGAAGGCGGTGTGGCAGCCATTGCGGGCGCGGCGTTTGGTTCGGAAGGGAAAAACTATTTGCGATTTTCGTTGGTCAGCGCGCCCCAGTTGCTTGAGGAAGCGCTAAAACGCGTTGCGACCGTCGCGGCGGGCTGGGCGGCGGTCCCCAAATAAATTCTTGCATGACTGTCTGCATGACAATGCAGCGAAACTTGTGGAGAAAAGAAATGACTGCTCCTGGCCAACTGAAACACATCCCGTGGAACCAAGTGACGCGCGAAGCACTGAATCCCAAGATCGATAGAGAAATGGTGGTGGGCGAGCAGATCATGCTGGCACGCATACTGATCAAAAAGGGTGGACACGTCCCGCTGCATCATCACGTGAACGAGCAAGTGACATACGTTCTGGAAGGTGCGCTGAAATTTGCCATAGACGGCCGCGAAATCGTGATCAACGCCGGAGAGGTGCTGTGCATTCCACCGAACATGCCGCATGAAGCTTGGGCGCTCGAAGATACCGTGGACCTGGATGTGTTCAATCCGCCACGCCAGGACTGGCTGAACAAAACCGACGATTACCTGCGACACGGCAGGTAACTGCGGCGCCCTGCGCTGGAGTATCCGTCGTACCGCGTTCCCCACCCCATTTGCTTTTGGTGCGCCCCGCTGGGAAAGAGCATAGACAAATCGGCTTGCGCTGCTTACCGTAGATAGGTGTGTGAATTATTTTTGGCGTGGGGGCAGTCCGCCGAGGGGCATTGTCATGAAGAGACTACTAGTGGGGGCAGTGCTGTCTTTGGCTGCCGCGTCTGCGATGTGGGCGCAGGAATTATCTGGCGCCGTTGCGGGGCCGCAACCGGCTGCCAGCAGTGATTTTCCCCCAATTGCTGACGCTGGATTCGCGACTCCGGTGCGCAACGCTGGAGACTTGTTTGGATTTGAAGCGCTACCCCCGGTGGCGGCAATTGCTTCGATTGCGCCCGCGAGCAACGCGGAAGTCGCGACCCCTACCCCGCTACCTTCCGCAGCCCTTCCCGGCGATCCAGAGCCCGCGCCGGTTCCGACGTTCATTTACGGCGGACGAGACGACTATCGCTTTCAGATGGGCCTTGGCGTCGCCGGAGAATTCTTCCGTTCCTCGATCTTCAATTCCAATGCCGTGGGCATCAATACCTCCGTTTCGTACTACCTGAATAATTGGCTGGGAGTGGAGGCCAACATTTTGTCAGCCTACGGGGGCTCGATTTTCGATAACGATCCCGTTAGGCTGTTCAATCTCACTGGCGGTCCAAGAATTGCCTGGCGGGAGAAGCGCTGGGAGCCGTGGATCCACGCCTTGGTTGGATTTTCCCACGAACAGCCTCAAGTAGCGGCTGGTGGCACAACCGCGTTCGCTGCGCAGATCGGCGGTGGCGTCGATTATCGCATCAACCCACGGCTGTCACTGCGCATGCAGGGCGATTATCTACATACATCATTTTTCAACCAGGGGCAGAATAACATCACGACGGCCTTGAGCCTCGTCTTCCACTTCTAGTTGTAGTAGTTCGTAAGCAAGTTGCTCGCGAGCATTCGCGTTCAGTAAACCCCGTGCGTCGAACCGATGGCCTTTAGTTCTCCGTTCGCCGCGGCGAGTTGGTAGTCATCCCCCGTGGTTCCCTTCCAGGTGCGCAAATCGAAAGTTCCGCCCGCCGGAACGCGATGAACGGAAACTCCAGAAATGCGCAGCGGAGTTTTCGCATGACACATCTCTGGCGCATGGCTGGCTTCCAGAAAATAGGCAGGACCGTTACCAACAACCTTTGCCGAACCGTCGGCTTCGAGGAGCAGCGCGGCATTTTCTTCTACCGCGATTGCGCGGACACGATTTGTCCAGCCGTCCTGCAGAATGCGCGCCAGAAAAACCACCAGCCGGCCCATGCGGTCGCGCTTCACGAAATGGGTGTCGGTAATGACGGCCGCCAGCTGCGGGATGTGCAGAAAATCGCGGGAAAGCGTCACTTTATTGCCGTAGGGATCGGCCAGGGCTTCCGGCGAATGAATGGTATCGATCATGGAAGAAAATGAAAACTCACCGAGGATAGCCAACCCAGCGCTTGAACCGCCCAAGGGTTTACCTGCTGCGATGTGGCGGTTTAGCGCGTCTTGCACGGGAGTATCTTGCCAGAAGCGCACGTAGTTGGATTGGTCGCCACCCGCAAAAAAAATCGTCTCGGCGTGCTCGATGATGGCAATAAGCTTGGGGTCATCGGAATCTTCGCGGCCGGCAAACACGATGGTGGCCACGGAGTTCAGCGGGCAAAGAGCTTTGATCTCTTCGTTTACCTGCTTGGCGTAGTCGTCCTCCGTATCGGCGCGCAGAATCAGAAAGTCGCCGCCGTTGGTACGTTCGCAGAGAAAATGAAATGCGGGCTCCTGGTGCGCGCCGCCGCCCATCAACGCAAAGCCCGCGACAGGCTTGGCGGTACTGTCGGCCAAGTTCCCGGTACGAAAGTATTTCCATTTGGCGGAGTCGGGCGCAACCGCGGCGGGTGTCGTAGAAGGTGGCGAGACTTGAGCAGCGGCCGGAAGACTCACTGTGACAGAGAATGTTGCACAGAGCACCAAGCTCAACAAAGCATCGCGAGAGGTCATTTGGGATTGTGGTTACTTTGCGGGAAGCGACTGTTCGTACTTCCACAGATCTTCTGATCTCCACTCGCCTTTGATTATGCCGGCGCGAATCTGGGCGGCGGTCTTGCCGGCGCGAGATTGTTCGTAGGTGTAGAAATCCTCGGCCATGCACACGTTGCAATTCGAGCCGTGGTGGCCGGCGAAGCAATCAAGCAGACTGCCGTGTCCCTGACTCTGGTCGCAATGGCAGTAGCAGGGTTGTTGGTAGAGCAACTTCCTGATGCGCGCTGCGACGATGTAGGCATTCTGGACCAGCGTGGTTGTAAAAAGTGTTGGATCCAGAGTGTTGGGCAGCGGGGTCTGCGGCAGCTGGGTGTGAAACGCGGGAACGGGTTCGGTCTCCGCGGAGGGCGAAGCTTGCGTCGCGGCATGCTGTGGCAGAGCGAGCAGAACGATCGTGGTCACCAGCAACAAAAATCCCGCGACCATTTTCTGCTTTACAGGCATCAGAATCTCCCGGACAAGTCGAGCCACGATCCAGACGTCGTCGACAAACTACGAGGCCAATATAGGCCGACCGACCACGCGTGGACCCGCAGCAGCGTCAATCCTACCAAGCGGTCGCGCATCCACATGGCGCGCACGAAGATGGCGCTGCACGCGCCGCCCCCAGCCGCGCACAAAAACAAAATTCATCGTGCCGCCGACCGCTGAACTGGCTAGCGGAATCAGTCGGGCCGCCCACTTCTCTGCGGATTCCACGCCAATTTTCACCGCCAAGCGCTGGGCGATGCGCGGAATCAATTTTTCCAGGATCTGTTTTTCAGCCAAATCTTTGCTGAAGTCGATGCCCGCCGCCGCGGCAGCCGCCTTCCACATTTCAATCCGCTCGCCGCGCGCGGAATTGTCAAAGCCATACAACAGGCTCAGCCTTTGAATCAGGCGCAGCGTGATCAACGTCAGAAAGCTGGTGTCCGGCAGCAAGGTGATTACGCCACCCAGGCCGAACCCCGCACCTTGCGCCAAGGCCAGACGTTCCGCGTCGCGGATCAGCGTCTTGGCGATGGCATCCAGCCGCTCAAGGGGCACGTCCCGCATGCGCGTAAAATCCGGCACCCACAGGCCGTGTTTGTTCGCGAGGTGTTTCCGGAAGTCGTCGGGCTTCACTTCCACAGAGCGCAATCCACGCAGCAGGCCGAAACGCACAAAGGTGCCCACGCTACGCCCAATCAGGGAACCGCCGCCGACTTTGGGTAACTTTTTGGACATCCCTTTTAGCATCCTAAGGCGATTAGAACCGCATAGCAAGCGCGGCGTTGTACGGCTCTTTGTGAGCAAATTAGTCGGAGCGAGCTGCAGTTTTGAACCCTAACGGCCTCGCGCAGCATCTGAAGCAGGTATGCCGAACGCTGCATTAGACCTTCGGTCCTACTTGACGCGGCGGGGTTTTTCGGTAAACTGCGGATTCGCTATGGCAACGACCATTGCACAATTCGTGCCCAGCGAAGTCATAAACGACTTCGACTTCCCGCAACGGGAGGCGGCATTTTTCTACGGCCTCTTTCTGCGCGGGCATTCTGCCGATCGGTTGCGGCAGGATATTCAGGTGCCACCGGCGGTGTTGCTGAAGTGGCATAGAGAAGCAGAGCGCGAACCGGAGCTGCGGGACGTGTTTTCCCGCATGGTGGAATACCGGCGGCACGTATTGGCCATTTTCGATTTATTGGTGGGTTCGGAGAATCAGAGCCACCGCGTGCAGTAGATTTATTCTTGCCTTAATATCCTGCCAAGATATCCCCCTACCCCAAAGTTGTAAAGCCAAGGACTTACCCGCCACCTATACCGCAGCTGCACGAAGGAAAAAAGGACAGGGCCGCGAGGACAGGCCCGCAAAAACGGAAGCAACCTTTATTTCGTTGTGACAATCCAACCCAGCTCTGGGGCAAGTGTCACAAAATGCAGGGGATTCCTCGATTGACGCGGGAGTTTTGCGGGGGTAAACTGCACAGCGTCCTGGAGTTGAGGTGTTTTCATGTCACGGGTAACCCGATCCGTCTTCGTATCGCTGTTTTCAATCGCTGTAGCTATGCCGCCGCTGACGGCGCAGCAGCCACAGGTTCAGGATGCGCCCGCGCCGATTACCCACCAAACTCTGGACAAGGATCAGAAGAAGAAAATCAAGCGAACGCTGAAGGAGCTTGATACACCGTACCGGCAGTGGCTCAACGAGGACGTCGTTTACATTATCTCGCCGGACGAACGAAATGCCTTCCTGCAGTTAGCAACGAACGAAGAGCGCGAGCAATTTATTGAGCAGTTCTGGCTGCGCCGCAGCACCAATCCGGACCTGCCGGATAACGATTTCAAGGAAGAACACTATCGCCGCATCGCCTACGCCAACGAACACTATGCTTCGGGCATCCCCGGCTGGAAGACCGATCGTGGCCGGATCTACATCATCTGGGGTCCACCGGACGAAATTGAAGCGCATCCGACGGGCGGAACCTATGACCGGCCGATTGACGAAGGCGGCGGCACGACGAGCACGTATCCTTGGGAGACTTGGCGCTGGCGCTATCTTGAGGGCATCGGGGAAAATGTGATCATCGAGTTCGTCGACCCCAGCGGCTCCGGCGAGTACCACATGACCATGGACCCCTCGGAAAAGGACGCGCTGTTGCACGTTCCCGGTGCGGGCTTGAGCTTGCTCGAGCAGATGGGCTTGGCGTCGCAGGCGGATCGTTTCACGCGAGCCGATGGTACGAACCTGCCCACAGCGCCGGGTGGCACTCCCGCGAGCCTGGAAGAGTTCAACCGCCTGGAGCTGTACGCCAAAATACAGCAGCCGCCGCCGGTGAAGTTCAAGGACCTGGAAGCGGTGGTTACGGCCCGCCTGGTGCGCGACCAGATGAAGTTTGGCTGGCGCACGGATTTTCTGAAAGTCACGAACGACACGGTTTTGGTGCCGATCACCGTGCAAGTGCCCAATACCCAGCTTTCGTTCAAAAAGAAAGAAGGCGTAGAGTCCGCAACGATCAATATTTTTGGACGAGTGACTACGCTGACGGGCCGCGTGGTGCAAACATTTGAAGAAGCGGTGAGCCGCGATTATCCGGATTCGCTTTTCCAGCAATCGCTCAAGCTCCAGTCTATCTATCAGAAATCGGTGCCCTTGCGTCCCGGCTTGTATCGCCTGGACATTGTGATCAAAGACGTTGAGAGCGGCAATGTGGGCGTGGTGAATACGCGTCTGGCGGTGCCCCGCTATGAAGATGAAAAGTTGGAAGCGAGTTCGCTGATCCTGGCCGATCAGATCGAACACGTCCCAGCCAAGCAGATTGGCACCGGGCAATTTGTGATCGGTTCGTCAAAAGTCCGTCCGCGAATGGACGCGGATTTTACCAGCGCCGATAAGCTGGGCATTTATATGCAGGTTTACAATCTGAAACCGGACGACAAAACGCACAAGTCCGCCGCGACCTTCGAATACACGGTGAAGAAGGGCGATCAACAGATCATGCAGTTCAAGGAAACTTCCGAAGAGATGAAGCAGACCGGTGACCAGATTACCATCGAACGGTTGCTGCCGCTGGCCACGCTGTCGCCCGGAAAGTACACTTTGCAGATCAATGCAACGGACTCGCTGTCCAAGCAGACGATCACGCGCACCGCGGATTTCTCGGTCAAAGCGCCGCTGGAAACAAAAACGGCGGCAATCGTAAAGCCGGGGAGGTAACAGCTCGTGAAGCAAGGACACCTCCGGATCCTGGGGGCGTTGGTCCTGACGGTGTGCAGCTCGGCAATCGCGCCGAGGTGCACGGTCGCGCAGAGCAAGCCTGCCGCTGGCAAGCTCTCTGGATTTGTGCGCGATGCTGCGGGCACACCGCAACTGGGCGCGAGCGTGGAAGTCCTTCCGGAAGCCGCGGGAATTCTTGCCGTACATGATTTTCTGACCAACACACAAGGACTTTTTCGCGGGGAGGCGCTGCCCGCGGGCTATTATACCGTGCGCGTAACGCTGGCGGGATTTCTTCCTTCCATCGAGCGTCACGTGCAGATCAGTTCGAATCTCACTACGGTAGTGCGCATCGAGTTGGAATCGATGTTTGCTTCTCTCGATCGCCTCAGGCGGCAGCCTTCAAATAGCAGCGCGGAACCCGACGATTGGAAATGGGTCTTGCGCTCCGCTCCATCGCTGCGTCCCGTGCTGGAGTGGACGGACTCGAACACGATAAGCGTTGCCGATGTGAATCTCGACAACAGCATTCCACGACCCGTACGCATGCGTATGGAATTTACAGACGGCGCGCTTCGGCTGGCGTCGCCTTCTAACGTGCCGCCTACGCCCTCGACGGCATTTGCTTACGACCAGGGTCTTGGCGGTGCGGGCCGCCTGATTATTGCCACCCAGGTCAGCTATGACGAAGACGCGCCTGGCGGTGGTCTGGCCACCGTTTGGTTGCCCTCGGGAAGGCTGGGATCTGGACCGTATACTGCGATTGTTCTGCGGGAAGCCAAGAGTTCTCTGGACGGACCGCTGTTCCGCGGAGTACGCATCGATCAGGGCGGTTCCATTGCGCTTGGCGACCGCGCAGTAGTGCGGTATGGCGGCGAGTATGTTCTTGTAGGCCTTGGCAGTGCGGCCTCGGCCATTCGTCCGCGGATGGAATTGAACGTTCGTGCCACGAAGAATTGGCATGCGGCGTTGATTTTTGCTTCGCTGCCGGTCGGCCCCAATGCGCTCGATGTTCCTCAAGGCAACAATTCCACCAGCGATAGTCGACAGACGGATGAACTGGTGGCCGCTCTCGGAGAGTTGGATGCATTCCCCGCGTTGTTATGGCGCGGCGGGCGGCCGGTTCTGCAGAGTGGATGGCACGAAGAAGTCGACGCCGACCGCAAGGTGGGTTCGCGGGGCGCGCTGCAGATTGCGGCTTTTCACGATGACCAGAGCCACGTGGCGGTCTACGGTCACGGCAGTGATTTGCCCGCGGCAGACTATCTGCAGGATTTTTACGGAAACGGCTTCGCTTATGACGGCGGATCTTCCAGCAGTTGGGGCGGCCGGATCGCCTGGACCGAAAAACTGAGCGACAACGTGCAGCTGACGGCGGTCTATGCTTATGCTGGAGGTTTAGTTCCCTCCGGAGACAGCAACGATCTTTTGCGCGACGTCTTGAAGACTGTGCAACGGCACTCCTTGGGTGCAAATCTCACCGCCAAGGTGCCACGCCTCGGAACGAAACTGGATACGGGCTACAAATGGGTCAGTGGGACCACGGTATCTCGCGTGGACCTTTACGGAGAATCCCTCTACCAGATGGATCCTTACTTCCACTTGGGTATGCGCCAGCCTTTGCCGCGCTTCGGACTAGGACGTTGGGAAGCGGTGGCGGAATGCGATAATCTTTTCGCGCAGGGCTACGTTCCTGTCGGCAGTCGAGACGGCGACGTCTCGCTATTGACCGCTTTCCGCACCTTCCGGGGCGGCTTGAGTGTGCAATTTTAGGCGCCATATTCACCTGTTGAAACCTGTATGTGTACTATTGAAAAGCGGATACTGCCCGAGCCTTCCCGCCTGTTTCCAGCTAACTCGTTTAATTTAAGCATTTTGCAATTGCGGAAAGCTACAAAGGATTGGACATTGGTTTGCTCCTAACTCCTTAGGTTAGGGTGTGTGGCTCTCTTCCTAATATGAAGCAGAACCTGCGCGCAAGTCTCGGAGCTGTCTTGCTGGCCATCGCCTCGGTGGCGGCGTTCACGTTTGCTTTGCTGAATTTTGAACAGCGCCGGATGTTTGACTCCCCGGATGACGGCGTGGCTTGGTCGGACACCGACCATGGGATCCAAGCCTGGAAAGTGGCGCCAAATTCGCCGGGTGCGCAGGCGGGTATTCGCGCTGGGGATCGGCTGATTGCGTTCAACGACGTGGCGATGACGCGAGCGGTGCAGGTGACGCAGCGGCTGTGGCGCGCGGGAATCTGGACGCAGGTGCGCTACAAGCTTTCGCGCAATGGCGAAGAGTTTGAAACTCCAGTGGTTACCGCGCCGGCGCCGAAGCCCGCATCGATAGAGAATTATCTTCGCGTGGTTGGGCTGCTGTATCTTTTCATCGGCCTGTTCATCTTTGTTAAGCGCTGGAACGCCCCGCGTGCTGTACATTTTTACGTTTTTTGTCTGGTCTCTTTCGTTCTCTATTCGTTTCACTACAGCGGGAAACTGGATTACTTCGACTGGGAAGTGTATTGGGTCAACATTCTGGCGCATTTGCTGGCGCCGGCACTGCTGTTGCATTTCGCGCTAGTCTTTCCGGCGCGCGCGGAGAGTGCCGCACGGTCGTTTCTGAAGCTTTCGGTGGTCTACGGGCTGCCGGTGGTTCTGCTGGCGATACACGTCAGCGCCGCGAACAATATGCTGGGCTTTGTGCCCTGGCTTGGTTCGCGGGTACAACTCGAAAAATGGGACCTGGCATTTCTCGGCGCGTGTTTCGTGGCCGCGGGCGCGGTTTTTTATAAGAGCTTTCGCGAGGCTCCTTCTGGCGTACTGCGCCAGCAGCTCAAGTGGCTTACGGCCGGGACGCTGGTCGGCAGCCTGCCCTTTACTTTCTTTTACATCCTGCCGTTTGTTTTGGACGCGGCCGCGCAGCCATGGATGCAGTTTTCCGCGCTAAGCCTGGTGCTGATTCCGTTGTGTTTCGCGTACGCGATCATTCGCTACCGCTTGATGGATGTGGACATTATTTTCAAGCGCGGGTTGGCGTACACCGCGGCCACCGCGGGCGTTGCCGTGGTGTACTTCGCGCTCGTAGCCGTGATCGCTGAGATTTTCCACGCCAAGACCTCTGGTCCGGTGGCCGGCATGATTGCCATCGTGATCGCGGCGTTTTTGTTTCAGCCCTTTCGCGAATGGATTCAGAGCCGGTTGGACCGCTTCTTCTATCGCGATCGGCTGGATTACCGCCGAACGCTTATCGAGTTTGGCCGTACGCTCACGCACGAAGTGCGCTTCGATCCCATGCTGGGATCGGTGATGGACCGTATCTCGCAAACACTATTAGTGGACCGGCTGGCCATTTTTGTCGACGATGCCGCGCATCCGGGACGTATGCGCATGGCGCGCTCCATGGGCGTGCGGCTTTCGGAACCACAGGACCTCAGTTTCCTCGAGCCGGCCCGGCCCGAGTTCGCCCGTGGGGCGCTCTTTTTTGAGTCGCCTCGCGCGGCGAGAGATGTTTCGGAGAGCGTGCGCCGGACGCTGGAGCAACTGGATCTGAACTATTTTGTGCCTTGCCGCATTCGCGAGCATACCGTTGCTGTGCTGGGCCTCGGCAAGACCGTGGATGGAGATTTTCTCTCCAGCGAAGACGTGGAATTGGTGGAAACCATCGCTGGATACGTTGCTGTGGCGCTGGACAACGCGCAGCTGTACACCTCGCTGGAACAGAAAGCCAGCGAGATCGTGCGCCTGAAAGACTTCAGCGAAAATATTGTGGAGTCGCTGAACGTGGGCGTGCTCGCCGTGGATTTGCACGGCGTGGTGGAATCCTGGAACACCCGCATGGAGCAGCTTTTTGGCGTGGCGCGGCAGGACGCCGTCGGCCATGCGCTCGCCGCGCTGCTGCCTGAAGAACTGGCCGCGGAAATCGCCGCGCGCGGCGATGAAGAGCAGGTTTCGGGCATTTATAAACAACGCATCCAGCATCAGGGATCGTCTTTGACGGTGAATGTTTCCATCACCCCGCTGGTGAGTAAGTCTGGCGAGCGTATCGGCCGCTTACTGCTATTTGATGACGTCACGCAGCGCGAACAGATGCAAGAACAGATGACCCAAACGGAGAAGCTCACTTCGCTGGGACTGCTGGCCGCCGGCGTGGCCCATGAAGTGAACACGCCGCTCGCGGTGATTTCCAACTACACCCAGATGCTCGCTAGACAGCTTCCGGAAAACGATCCGAAACAGGCGCTTATCGAGAAAATCGTGAAGCAGACTTTTCGCGCCAGCGAAATCGTCAATAACTTGCTGAATTTTTCGCGCACCGGCGCCGCCCAGGCCGTGGACATCGACGTCAACCGCGTAGTCGAAGAGACTCTCTCCCTCGTAGCTCATCCACTGAAAACTTCGCAGATACAAATCGTTAAGCAGCTTGGCGAAGGCCTCCCGGCCGTTCGGGGCTCGGCCAACAAACTGCAGCAGGTTTTTCTGAACCTATTCTTGAACGCGCGCGACGCCATGCCCACAGGTGGCCTGCTGGAAGTTCGCACGGGCGCGCACAACGGCAGCGTCGAAATAGAAATCGTCGATACTGGCGCGGGCATTCCGCGCGAACACATTCATCGCATCTTTGATCCATTCTTTACTACCAAAGCGGTTGGCCGCGGCACCGGTCTGGGCCTCTCTGTTACTTACGGCATCATCAAAGAACATGCGGGCAAAATCGATGTGCGTTCGACGCCCGGCAAGGGCACTTCGTTCCACGTAGAGTTCCCAGCAGTCAGGAAGCCGGTCCATGTCTAAGGGCTCGATTCTAGTTGTTGACGACGAATCAGAAATTCGCGAAGGCCTAGAACTTTTGCTCAGCAGCGAAGGCTACGGTGTTTCCAGCGCGGAAACCGGCGAGTCTGGCCTGGTAAAACTAGGCGAGCACCCTTTCGACCTGCTCTTGCTGGACGTCAGCCTGCCGGACGGCAACGGCTTGGACCTGCTGCGGGAAATTCGCCGCCGCGACCCGCATCTTTCCGTCGTGCTGATTACCGCGTACGGCTCCATCGATATGGCGCGCGCGGCGTTCAAAGGCGGCGCGCTCGATTTCATCACCAAGCCGTGGTCCAACGACGAGTTGCTGGCGCAAGTTGCCCAAGCCGTCGAATCCCGCAGGCTGCGCGACGAAAACGTTCAGCTTAAGCGCGCGCTCAAACAGCGCTTCAACTTTCCGAATATTATCGGGAAAAGCGACCGCATGCAGACGCTGTTGAATCTGGTCACGCAGGTCGCGCCGTCGCGCTCCACGGTGCTCATCAGCGGCGAAAGCGGCACCGGCAAGGAATTGATCGCCAAGGCCATTCATTCGGCGTCGCCGCGCGCGGACAAAGCGTTTGTGCCCGTGAACACCGGTTCGATTCCTGTTGATCTTCTCGAATCGCAGCTCTTCGGCCACGTAAAAGGCGCCTTCACCAGCGCGATCGCTTCCAAAAAGGGCCTCTTCGAAGTAGCCGACCAAGGTACGATTTTCTTTGACGAAATCGCTACCATCGGCCCGGAAACACAAGCCAAGCTCCTTCGCGTAATTCAAGAGCGCGAGTTCATGCGCCTGGGCGGCACGGAACAGCTCAAAGTCGACGTGCGCATTGTGGCGGCTTCCAACATCGAATTGTTAACCCTGGTTCGCGAGGGTCGTTTCCGCGAAGATCTCTATCACCGCCTCAACGTGATTCATCTGCAGCTTCCGCCGCTGCGAGATCGCCGCGAAGATATTCCCATGCTGCTTGCTGCATTTCCTGGAGCGCTACTGCCAGGAAAACGGCAAACCGCTGCGGCAATTCACGCCGTCGGCCATGAAGCTGCTGATGGACTACGACTGGCCGGGAAACGTGCGCGAACTGGAGAATGTCGTAGAACGCGCCGTGGTGCTCTCCACGCAGGACCGCGTTGACGCCGACCTTTTACCGGAAAGCGTGCGAAGCAAGGAAATTGTCCGCGGCGTGCGGCTGCAGCTCTCTGAGTTCCTCCCTCCGCTGCCAGGCGAGCCAGGTTCACGCGCGGGCGCTGACCAGTACCAACCATCGCTTTTCCAAATCATGGACGAAATCGAACGCCGTATCATCATGGACATGCTGGAACGCACCGGCTGGAACCAGACGGAGGCGGCGGAGAGATTCTTGATCCCGCTCTCCACGTTAAACCAGAAAATCAAGCGCCTGGGGATCGACGTGCGTCGGCGTGGCCGCAGCGACAATGCTCTTACAGCTTTTACCGGAAGGTAAGAGTTAGCTTGCGATATGTCCGCTATCCACCAGTATTCTTTCTCACTTTCACCTTGCATCTCCCGCAGCGTCTAGGCAAAGTACGTCCCAGATGATCCTGCGCCTCTCCACTTCAGCGGAACGCTTTGTCCTTCTAGCGGTTTCCGTTCTTGTGGCCCTTTTTCTCTGGTTTTTCAGCATTCGTGGCGCGTGGGCCGCGCACTCGGCGGCGCAAGGAACTGCTGCCGGGCTCACCCGCGCCACCCGGCTCGAACCCGGGAATGCGGAAAACTGGTATTTGCTGGGCCGTTACTGGCAGTTCAATCTGGAGGATCCCGATACCGATAAAGCCATCAGCGCCTACCGCAACTCTTTATCGTTTGATCCGCACTCCGCCGATACTTATATCGATCTGGCCACCGCGTACGAAGGTCTCGACGATATCGCCGACGCCCACGACAATTTCCTGAAGGCCAAAAAAGCTTATCCTCTTTCCGCGGAAGTGTCGTGGAGGGTTGGCAATTTTTATCTTCGGCAAGGCGAATTGGATCTGGCGTTCGCGCAGATTCGCGAATCGGTGGAAGCGGACCCCAGTCGCGGCGCCGAAGCGTTTTCTCGCAGCTTGCGCGTGGAGCCCAATATCAAAACCGTGCTGGCCCTGGCGCTCCCAGAAAATCCCGATGTATATCTCGAAATTATTCATGATTTGTCGGACGAAGGCCGAACCACCGAAGCGTTGATCGTTTGGGACCGCCTCGTCGCCTTGAAACCGAGCTTCCCGCTCGGCGATATTTATCCGCTCGTCAACGCGCTTCGTGCCAAAAGGGAAATCTCCGACGCCGCTCGCGTATGGCAACAGGCTGTGTATTTCGCGGGTATGAGCGAAGTGGGCGATTCCTCGTCGTCCATCTTATGGAATGGCGGTTTCGAATCCGGTTTTCGTAATTCCGGCTACGCGTGGTTTTATGACAACAATACGCACGGCGTGCAGATTCAGCTGGACAGCAGCGAAAAGCACTCTGGAAATCAATCTCTGCGGCTGACCTTCGACGGTAAATCCGACATTAGCTTCGCCGACGTTTGCCACATCGTTCCCGTAGTGCCGCTCGGTGCTTACAAATTCTCCGCCTGGGTGCAGTCCCGCGATTTGACCAGCGACCAGGGTTTGCGCTTCCGCATACAGTCCATGGGTCAAGGCGGCGCTCCCGTCTTTACGGCCGACGTTCACGGAACTCAGTCATGGACACAAATCGAAATGCCCTGGACCGCCGATGCCGGCGCTAACGAGGCGCAGATATGCATCGCCCGGCTGCCTAGCGACCAACGTGACAGCCGCATACGAGGCGTGGCTTGGGTCGATGATGTCTCGCTGGTTCCGCAGCCAGCGGCGACGCCGAGCTTCGCGGGAAGTGCCAAACCACCAGGCAGCGCCAAGCCATGAGATTCCTCAGAATTGGAATCTGCTTTTTATTGGTGTTCGGCGTGGCCGCGCACGGAGGAGTGGAAGACTGGGCGCGCACGGTGCTGGAAAGCGGAGCCGCCGTGCTTTTGGTGGCTTGGGCTGTTCGTATCTACGCCTATCGTGAAGAGCAAGTGGTGCTTTCTCCGTTGCTGCTCCCGCTTGGCACGCTGGCCCTCATTGTGACGGCCCAGTGGGTGTTTCACAAAACTGCCTCCGCGTACCACACGCGGTCGGAGCTGCAACTTCTCCTCGCGGACATGATTCTTCTATTTCTCACGGCGCAGGCCTTTCGCACGCTGGAAGACTGGAAGAAATTTGTGTGGTTCGCCATGTTCTTCGGTTTCGTGGTATGTACTTTTGGGATCCTGCAGCACCTCACCTTCAACGGAAAGATTTACTGGTTTCGCGAACTGCGTTTTGGCGGCATTCCTTTTGGGCCGTACGTCAATCGCAACCACTTTGCGGCTTTTGCCGAGTTGTTCATTCCCATCCCGTTAGTGCCCCTGCTGACGGGCAAAGTGCGGCGAGAGCGTCTGTTCGTTGTCGGTCTGTTTGCGGTGTTGCAGATCGGTGCGCTGTTCCTGGCCGCTTCGCGCGGTGGCATCGCGAGTTTTGGCGTGGAGTTGGTCGTCCTGGTGGCGTGGATAGCCATGCGCAGGCCTGGCGGAAAGCAGCTCTTGGCCGGCGGCGCCGTGCTCCTGGTGGTGGTGTTGTTGATCTCCTGGCTCGGCGTGCGGCAAATCATCCAGCGTTTCTCCGCCATGCAGTCCCTGGAGATCACCTCCGGCAAGCGAGCTTCCATGCGCGCGGACACCTGGCGGATTTTCCTCGATCATCCCATTCTCGGCACGGGTCTTGGCACCATTCAGGTGGTATTTCCCCCCTACGAAACTCTCTATGATGGCAAAATAGTTAACCACAGCCACAACGATTATCTGGAAGCGTTGGCGGAAACCGGCATTCTAGGAGGGCTCTGTTGCGCCTGGTTTCTGACCGCGTTCTTTGCCCATGCGCTTCCCCGCGTCGCGCCGTCGAACCGTTCTTTCGCGGCCGCGTTGCAGTTTTCCGCGCTTTTGGGCTGTTTGGGCTTTCTGGTGCATAGCTTATGGGATTTTAATCTTCACATTCCGGTTAACGCTGCATTGTTCTTTGTGTGGAGTTATTTGGCCACAGCCAACATCGATTCCAGCGCTGCTGTCCCGGTAGTGAACCGATATCGCACATCTCGGCGAAATCAGTAAGCGCCACAGGCGTTGTCGCTGTGTATAATCAAACGTGGGGACTTCCATCTGTATGCTGCGTAGCG
The DNA here is from genome assembly GCA_963798585.1 of uncultured Acidobacteriota bacterium. Taxonomy (GTDB): domain Bacteria; phylum Acidobacteriota; class Terriglobia; order Acidiferrales; family UBA7541; genus Acidiferrum. Next base: position 121,100 of record CAWCTJ010000006.1, on the reverse strand, counting down.
GCGTGGGTATGTTGATCGTTGCGGGCGTCATCGGCGCCACGCTGGAGCTTGCGTTTTTGGCCGCGCCGGGCGTTGCGCAAACGGTCGTGGATACGCCCCAGCAGACCAATGAGCGGATTAAGGAAATGTCCGCCGAGGCGGCCAAATCCGGTCCTCACGATTACATAATTGGTAACGGCGACCTAATCGAGTTTGAAGTGTTCGATGTGAAGGAGCTGAGCCGCGAAGTGCGCGTGAGCCAGACCGGTACGATCGGTATTCCGCTCGTTCCCGTACGGCTGCACGTAGCCGGTTTGACGGAAACGCAAGCCGAGCAGAAGATTTCTGAAGTCCTTGAGGCGAATGGCCTCGTTTCTAACGCTGCTGTCAGCGTTACGGTAAAAGACCACAAGAGTAAGCCGATCACCGTTGTCGGCGCCGTCTCGCATCCCATGGTGTATCAGGCTGAGCGCCAAGTGACGCTGCTCGAGGTCCTGGCGGAAGCCGGCGGCATCTCCAGTGATGCGGGTGACAGCGTGATCATCACCCGCCCAGTAAGTGCGCAGTTCGTGGATCCCGCGGAACCTCCGGCCATAGGGCCCGAAGAATCCATTTCGAATAGCAGTTCCTCCGCCGCGAATTCCGATCCACCGGGCTCGGACCTTTCCAAGACGCCTGCAACCGCGGCCTCTGCAACGACTTCGGCCACGAATGCCACTTCACCCTCGACGTCGCCGTCCGCGCCCGCACATCCTAGCAACACCATTACCGTCGACCTTAACGATCTGGTCGAGAAGGGCGACACGGCGAACAACCTGATTTTGCAAGCGGGCGATATCGTAACCGTGCCGCACGCCGGCATCGTGTATGTGCTTGGCGCCGTGGGCCGGCCCGGCGGCTATATTCTTTCCAACGACCGTACGGAGATGAGTACGCTGAAAATACTGGCTTTAGCGGGAGGAACGACCTCAACCGCCAAATCCGATCATGCCGTCATTATTCGCAAGAATGATCAAGGGCAGCAGCATGAACTGGAAGTGGATTTGAAAAAAGTATTGAAGATGGAAACCGAAGACGTACAGCTGCTTCCGAGCGATATTTTATTTGTTCCAGATAGCCGAGCGAAGGCGGCACTTTATAAGGCTGTGGAGTTCGGTGTGGCTATCGGCACAGGCGTCGCACTTTACCGGCTCGCGTATCACTAGAGACCATGGACGATCATAAAATAATTCCGCGCGACCATTCCTCCAACGGTTCGAGCGGCGCCGTGGAGATCGACCGACTGCCCAATTGGGAGCTCTCGCCGCGCGAGCCGCACCTTTACGATTATTTGCTGATTCTCCGCAAACACCAGTGGCTCATCCTGTCGTTCGTGCTGGCCGTGGTTACCATCGTCTCCGTAGCCACTTTTAAGATGCAGCCCGTATACGTGGCTACCGCGCGTATCGAAATCGACCGCGACAGTTCCAACATTCTGCCCTTCCAGGGCAACGACTCGTACGACGCCTCCATGGATCTCGACAATTATATCGAGACGCAATCCAAGGTGCTCACCAGCGAGACTCTGGCGTTGCAGACGATTCGCAATGCGGGGCTGAGCGCGCGCCCGGAATTTTCCGGCTCTTCCGGACCTTCTGAAGCGGTAGCCATCGGGAGTTTGGCGAACCAGAAGCGCCCGCCGGAGCTCGCGGAATTTCTGGGCAGCCTGGGCGTTCGTCGCGTGACCGGTAGCCGGCTTCTGGACGTCAGCTTTGAGTCCACGGATCCGGTGCTGGCGGCCAAGATCGTCAACGCCCACCTGGAAACTTTCGTGGAACAGAATTATCGCAGCCGCTTCGAAGCCGCCACCCAGGCTTCCTCCTGGCTGGCCGACCAGCTCGAAGAGCTGAAGGTCAAGGTGCAGAAGTCCGAAGATGCGCGTATTGCCTACGAGCGCCAGAATCAGATTTGGTCGCTCGATGATAAATCCAACATCACCACGCAACGGCTCGCGGACGTCAACAAGGAATTGACGGATGTGCAGACGGAGCGCATGAAAAAAGAGTCGCTGTACGAATTTGCGAAAGCCGGGGATTTGGATTCCGTACCGCAGGTCCAGAACAATACCTTTCCTTATGGACATGATTCGCAAGCGCAGCGAAGCCAATGTGGAATACAACGACGCTCTGGCCCAGTATGGTCCCAACTTTCCCAAAGTTCTTCGGCTTCAGGCGCAATTAAAAGAGATCGATCAGAATCTGGAGAAGCAGAAACAGAATATCGTCAACGGCCTCGAAAGCGATTATCGCGAAGCCCGCCAGCGTGAAACACTGCTCACTCAAGCCCTCGAGCAGCAGAAGGCAGACGTCAATGCCATGGCTGAAAAGCTGGTGGAATACAACATTCTCAAGCGCGAAGCGGACACCGATAAAACGCTCTACGATGGTTTACAGACGAAACTGAAAGAAGCGGGAATCAGCGCTGGTTTGCGTTCTTCCAATATTCGCATTGTCGATCCCGCAATGATTCCTTCTTATCCTTCGCGTCCCGCCAAGGCCCGCAACGTCGCACTGGCTTTCCTGGTTGGCCTCGTGGGTGGGATTGGCCTCGCGCTTATGCGTGAATATATGGACAATACCGTCAAGACTCCCGACGACGTCGAGAACTTGGCCCGCTTGCCTTCCCTGGCGGTGGTGCCGCAGTTTACCGGTTCGAACGGTGCTGGGAAGCGCGCGGGATTGCTGCAGGGATTTGCTTCGTCGTCCAACGGGCTCGAAAAGCGCATCGAACTGGTCGCGCAACATCTGCCAAAATCCCAGATGTCGGAAGCCTTTCGCGCGCTGCGGACTTCCCTGTTGCTTTCCCAGGCGGGACATCCTCCGCAGGTGATTCTGGTTACCAGTGCGCTGCCGCGCGAGGGCAAAACCACCGCTGCGGCGAATCTTGCCGTCACCTTGGCACAGCTGGGCGACAGCACCGTGCTGGTGGACGCCGACCTTCGCAAGCCTGGTGTTGGCCGTTTGCTGAACATGACCGGAGGAAAATACGCCGGCCTGAGTTCGTATCTCGCCGGCGTCAGCAGCCTCGATTTGGTCAGTGTTCCGCATCCTTCGATTCCCAATCTGGTGGCCATTCCCACCGGACCTTTGCCGCCGAATCCCGCGGATTTGCTGTCGTCCAGCAAGCTGACCGAAGCGATTGCCGAGCTGCGGACGCAAATTTAAATTTGTCGTGATCGATTCGCCTCCGGTAATGGCCGCCACGGATGCCGTGATTCTATCCGTGCAGTGCGATGGTGTGCTCTTGGTGGTGCGCAGCGGCGAAACGCCGAAAGAAGCTTTTACCCGCACACGCGATCTGTTGACGAGCGTCAAGTGCCACCTTCTTGGCGTGGTGCTGAATGCTGTCGATTCCAGCGCGCCGGACTACTACTACTCGTATCGCTACTACCCCTACTCTTACGGATATGGCCCCCAGGAATCGATGGACACGCCGCACCAGCAAGAAGCCCAAGTCGTCGCGCAAAGCCGCTCCCGCGATCATGACCGCGATCATGACGATGACGCGGAAACCCTCTAAGGAGACCACGTGCGGTATTTGATCACCGGTGGAGCAGGATTTATCGGTTCACATTTGGCGGAACGTCTCCTGGATCGCGGCGACCACGTGGTTTTGCTGGATAATCTTTCCACTGGCAGTGTCGAAAACATTCGCCATCTCAAATCCAATGAACGCATGCAGCATCATTTTGACGACATCGAAAATCGCCAACTCGTTGCCGAATTAGTGGACGATGCGGATATTGTGGTGCACCTGGCTGCGGCCGTCGGCGTTAAATTGATCGTCGAAAGCCCTGTGCGCACCATCGAAACCAACGTCAACGGCACGCAAATGATCCTTGAGGCGGCCTGCAAGAAGCGCAAGCTGGTGCTCACCGCCTCAACTTCCGAGGTCTACGGCAAAAATACCAACGTTCCGTTCCACGAAGATGCTGATCTCGTGCTCGGCGCCACCACCAAGGGACGCTGGAGTTATGCCGCTTCCAAGGCGCTGGACGAATTTCTCGCGCTTTCATATTGGAAGGAGAAACACTTGCCGGTCATCGTGGTGCGGCTATTCAACACTGTGGGCCCGCGCCAGACCGGCCGTTATGGCATGGTGCTGCCGAATTTCGTCAAATCTGCCCTGGACCAGGCGCCCATCCAGGTCTATGGCAACGGGAAGCAATCGCGTTGTTTCTGCGACGTGCGCGACACCGTGGAAGGGCTCATTCGCCTCATGGACACCGACAGATCCATCGGTGAAGTCGTGAACGTCGGAAACACCGAAGAAGTCTCTATCGAAGCATTGGCGAAATTGGTCAAACAACGTACGGCCAGCTCTTCTACGATCGAGTTTATTCCCTACGACAAGGCCTACGAGCCCGGGTTCGAAGATATGATGCGCCGTGTGCCCAACGTTGACAAACTCCACGCGCTCACCGGCTTCCGTCCGCAGACTTCCCTCAACGAGATTATCGACCGCGTTACAACTTTCTTTCGCGAGAAGAATTCCCGGCCTGCCAGCGCAAAAATGGCCACCACTACTGCCGTATGATTTCTGAATGCGTGCGCAGTCCGCGAAAGCCTGTGCCCGCAATTTCCCGGTACAACCTTGGCCATCATTCCTATGGATTTGTTCGTGCCTAGAGTTCCACAGCCGGGTGCGGAAAGGCACTCGGCCCGCACTTCTTCCCAGTGGTTCTTGAACGACTGGCGGGGATTCTTGATCGACCGAACGAAAAAATCGTCATTTTACGCGACGTATCGGCACGACCGCCGCCCTGAGTACTGGCTCGGCATCCTCTTCCTTTTTTCTCTGCCGTTGGTGAATCCTTGGGTGCGTGGCGATGGAGTAGGGTATTACGCGTACCTGCGTGCCCCCATTATCGAGCACAGTCTAAATTTCGAAAACGACTACCGTTCCGCTAACGCCAGCTTCCGCGGCCGGCGGCTGGACGAGAATGGCAATCTCAAGGCAGAGCTTCGCACTCCCACCGGCCATCTCGAAAATCATTTCACTGTGGGGCCCGCGATTCTCTGGAGTCCGTTCTTCCTGTTCGCGCACGGTGGTGTGTTGCTCGCGCGCGCATTGGGTTCCTCAGTCGCCGCCGATGGCTTTTCTTCTCCTTACCGTCTGGCGATGGCGTTCGCCACTGCCGTTTATGGCTTCCTTGCCCTACTGCTGTCTTTCCGCCTCACGCGCCAGTACGTCGATCAGTGGTGCGCTTCGTTTGCCACCGTGGCCATCTGGTGGGCCAGTTCGCTGCCCGTTTACATGTACTTCAATCCGTCGTGGTCGCACGCGCTTTCCGCTTTCGTGGTCGCGTTCTTTCTGTGGTTTTGGCACCAGACCCGTTCTACCCGAACCACGCTTCAGTGGCTCCTCCTCGGCGCATGGACCGGCCTGATGCTCGACGTCTACTACCCAAATGCTATGGTTCTGATCGTCCTTGTCATCGAAGCCGTGCACCAATACGCTGCCGCCTTTCGTGCTCCAGAGCCAGCCGTCCCACGCCTGGCGCGGCTGCTCGCCAATCAACTTCTCTACGTCGCTGCCGCCGTCGTGTGTTTACTCCCTACCTTCATGGCCCACCGCATCATCTACGGCGATGCCCTCGAATCCGGCTACGTACCACTCCGCGATTGGTTGTGGCGCTCTCCCGTCCTTCTTTCCGTGCTCTTCTCTTCCAATCACGGCCTGCTCTCCTGGACTCCCATCCTTCTCCTCTCCCTGATCGGTCTCGCGCTTTTCTGGCGCCGTTCTCCCGCGGTCGGCGGACCGTTCGCCGCCGCCGCCCTGGCTTTCTATCTTTTCATCGCCTGCTATCCAGACTGGGCTGGTATCTCCTCCTACGGGAATCGCTTCTTTGTGTCACTCACAATTCTCTTTGTTCTTGGTCTCGCCGTGTTTCTTGATGCTCTCGCCCGGCTTTTCTCCAGCCGCCGTGCCGCGCTCATCGCCATCTCTGCTTTGCTCGCCACTTTCATGCTCTGGAATGCCGGACTCATGTTTCAGTGGGGCTCCCACCTGGTCCCCGCTCGCGGACCCATCTCCTTCCCCGAAATGATCCACAACCAGTTCTTCGTTGTCCCGCGCCAGCTCACTGGCAAGCTGCAAGCCTATTTATTCAAGCGCCGCAATCTCATGCAGCAAATCGAAGAGGGAGACATGCAGCAGATGAAGCAGCAGTCGCCGCCGTGATCGCGGTGCAGGGCGCGTTTCGCTCTTACATGGCCTTGTCACCCGCCGCTCGCGCCTGTCTCAACTCTGGCCTGTCGCAACCCTGGAAACTCTCCATTCCATCTCTTATCGCGTCTCTAAGCACCCTTTTGTATCTCTGGTACTCTAAGGGCTTGGAATCGCTCTCGAAAGCATCGCCGCATTCCGCGATTTCGCCTGATTTTGCAATCGTAGTTGGGAAGGGTTAAAGCATTTCGCATGGCTTCGGTAACCACACGCTCGTCCGACGAATCTCTGCCCAACACCAGTTCGCCGGAAAACGCCCCCGCCCTGACGCATGACGACTTAGCCGCGCCACCCACCCCGCGAAATCCGATCATCACCCTCATCGCCCCGCCGCGCGGCTGGTTCCACCTCCGTCTTGCCGAACTCTGGGCCTATCGCGAACTCCTCTATTTTTTCATCTGGCGCGACGTCAAAGTTCGCTACAAGCAAACCGTAATCGGCGTAGCCTGGGTGGTAATCCAGCCGCTGCTGACCATGGGCGTCTTCACGCTGTTCTTCGGCCGCTTGGCCAAGCTCCCCTCCGACGGCCTGCCTTACCCCGTGTTCTATTTCACCGCGCTCGTTCCGTGGACGTACTTCGCCACCGCGCTGCAGAGTTGCACCAACGTCGTCGTGGAGAATCAGCGGGTAATCACCAAGGTTTATTTCCCGCGCTTGATCCTCCCTATCTCCCCGGTCTTGGCCGGACTGGTAGACTTCGCCATCGGCTTCGTAGTGATGCTGGCGGTAATCGCCTTTTACGGTCTGCGCCCCACCGCCGCGGTGCTCTGGCTGCCCGTATTCTTGCTGCTGGCGTTGCTCACCGCCTTGGGCGTCGGCCTGTGGATGGCCGCCCTGAACGCTCTATACCGCGACGTCCGCTACATCGTTCCGTTCCTGATGCAATTCTGGATGCTCGCCTCCCCGGTCGCCTATCCGAGTTCCCTGGTCCCGCAGCGTTACCGCTGGCTCTACGGCCTCAACCCCATGGCCGGAGTGATCGATGGTTTCCGCTGGGCGCTTACGGGTCACGGTCAACCCAACGGCGCGCAACTCGCCGCCAGCGCCGCAGCTGTGCTGGTAATTCTTTTCGGAGGCCTGTTCTTTTTCCAACGCATGGAGGGCGCCATTGCCGACCGCGTCTAACTCCGTCGCCCGTGCGGTGGCTGTTGTGGTGGCGGGTCTTCAGACCCGTCCGCTTGCTGTCTGTTCTCCGTGCCCTCTGCGTACGCTGCGTTTAATCCTCAGCTTCCCAGTCTTGCAGTTTCACCCCGCCATCGGGTCTAGCCGCCCATGACCACCGCCGTAATCCACGCCGAGTCCCTCGGCAAAAGCTATCGCCGAAGCCTGGAAGTTAGCCCAGGCCTGCGCCACGCCCTTGAAAACTTCGTCCGCTCGCCGCTAAAATCCCTGCGCAGCCCCAAACAGGAAGCCTTCTGGGCGCTCAAAGACGTTTCGCTGGACCTCCGCGAAGGCGAAGTCCTTGGCCTGATCGGTCGCAACGGCGCCGGCAAAACCACGCTGCTCAAAATCCTCTCGCGCATCACCCAGCCCACAACGGGATTTGCCGAGATCCATGGTCGCATCGGCAGTCTTCTTGAGGTCGGCACGGGCTTCCATCCTGAACTCACCGGCCGCGAAAACACCTTTCTCTCTGGCGCCATCCTGGGCATGAGCCGGCGCGACATTACCCGCAAATTCGATGAAATCGTGGCCTTTGCCGAGCTCGAAAAATTCATCGACACTCCGGTCAAGCACTATTCCAGCGGCATGTACGTGCGTCTTGCCTTCGCCGTGGCCGCCCATCTGGAGCCGGAAATCCTTCTGGTCGACGAAGTCCTTGCCGTCGGTGACATAAATTTCCAGAAAAAATGCCTCGGCAAAATGGGCGATGTAGCCCGCGCCGGCCGCACCGTCGTCCTGGTCAGCCATCAACTCAACCAAATCCGTCGCCTGTGCCATCGCACGCTGTGGATTGACGCCGGTAGCGTTCGCGAGGCCGGCGCCACCTCCGATGTCGTCGGGGCCTACGAAGCAGACGCGCGAGTTACCGAACGCGCCACAGATGATCGCGTTAGCCAAGGCCCCGCCCAGTTTCTTCGCTGGGAAATCGTTGGCGCTCCACCAGACCGGGCAAACGTAATTGACTGGGATGGCCAAGTGCAGTTTCGCTTCGTGGTAAAGGTGAATGAGCCGCTGCGCGACATTCATCACGGCATCGCACTCTACAATCAATCCCGCGACGTAATTTGGGGCAACGCCATCGAGGGTTGGAATCTGCTGCCTGGCCTGCACGAGATTATTTGCACCATGCCCTCTTTGCCGCTTCGTCCGGGCGCGTACAATTGGCGCGTGAGCTTCTACAAAAACGGCCAGCGTATCGACGATTGGGACTGCACCCCAGCTCTGTTTATTTCTACCCTGCCACGTACACACATGCGCGACGAATTTGCTGGTATCTTGAACATTCCGTCTAGCTTTACAAGTCAGCCGTGTACGGACAACGTAGGTAACAAGGAAGGGTGAGATCCCGTGGACCCCATCACACTATTGCCCGGTCCGCTCAGACGAATGCTAGCTCAGTATCTTCGAAGCCGAGGGCTCATTAGAGTTTTTGATCGCGGCAAGGTAAAAACCATTTGGATTGATGTGGGCGCGCACGCTGGCGAGGACACTCTTGATGCTGCGCTACACGACCACGAATTGCTTGTTTTTGCCTTTGAACCCAACTGGGCTCTCGCCCGTCAAATTATGGGTCGCGCGGCGAACTATGTTGTCTTGCCCATGGCCGTCTCCGACACCGACGGCTTTGCTGAGTTTTTCATAAACTCGTCGGACGTGTCGAGCTCCTTGGTCAGGATGGAGCAATCCGGACTCGCACACTGGCAAGACTTCGACCTCAGCGTCAAATCTAGCGTTGTCGTGCAGACGATCCGTCTTGACACATTCCTGCAGGTCGCCGATCTTCCAGCCGTGGACTTTCTGAAGGTCGACGCCGAGGGCATCGACCTCCAGGTCGTCAAATCAGCTGGCCATCGCCTTAAAGATATTCGCGAGATCAAGCTGGAAGTCGATACTGCCCCAGACATTCTCTATCAGGGTGCGCCACGGCACGACGAAGTTGTCACCTTCATGCTGAGTTGCGGCTTTGTGCTTACTGTGACCGAATCTCAGAATCAAGGCAGGCAAGAAAACCTGACATTCAGAAGGTCTCCTGCTGGTGTGTCGTCGGCTGCCAGTAATTTGGGGTAACGCCATCGAAGGTTGGAGCTCTGAGAGGGGCATTTACGAACTCACCTGCATCTTTCCGGACTTGCCCTTGCGCCCCGGAGTGTACAATCGGTGAGTCAGCTTCTATGACAAAGGGGAAAGGGTTGACGATTGGGAATACGTGCCACCGACGTTTATTTCGACTCAACCGCGCACCCATATGCAAGACGAATTCGCTGGGTTATTAAACATTCCAACTGAATTTACCAGGCAGCGTTTGCCCGGATGAACCCTCTCAATGAGCTTTCCGTTTCCACTTCCGCCTCCAGTTCGCTCAATTACACGTCGCCTCATCTATTGCTGGCAATGGATACACGACCGTGTCTTGGGAGAGTGGCGCGGATTTGTCGACCGTCGTAGAGCTTTCCAGCGCTCCATCCCGATCTTGCAGGATATTCACGGCGTTCGTTTTGTCCTTTACCCTTGGGATCGGCCGAATATCCTTCATCTGATTCGGCGGACCCACGATCTCAATGAGTTCCAAGCCATCCCCCATCTTCTCAACCCAGGGGATACCGCGCTCGACGTAGGCGCGAACCTCGGTTTTTACAGCGTACTGCTCAGCCGTCTCTGCGGCCCGGCGGGCCGTGTTTTCGCTTTCGAGCCAGTCCCCGATACCTTCTGGCGCCTGCGTGAAACCGTCACCTTGAATCGCTGCGGGAACGTAGTCCCCATCCAAGCGGCGGTATGCGACAAATCGGGAACCGCAAAAATGAATCTTTTTGCGCCGCAGTTCTCCGAGTGGAACTCCCTTGGTATGCCTGCCATGCCCGCCCAGAACGGTGCGGTTGTTTCTCCCTCGGAATCGGTGGAAGTTCCGGCAATCACCTTGGACGACTTCTGTGCCACCAACCGCATCGACCACATTCACTTTCTGAAAGTCGATGTGGAGGGGTTTGAGGTTTCGGTTTTTCAAGGCGCCAAACGCCTCCTGCGAGAACGTCGCGTGGACTACATTTGCTTTGAGATCTCCAAGATCCCGCTCGCGGGTGCCGGAATGGAAAGCCGTAAGGTTTTTCAAGCACTTGAAATGCACGGCTATGCTGCCTATCAATTCGATCCAAGCACGCATAAGTTTCACGGCCCCCTCACGGACACCGCTGAAACGTGGACGAACTTTTTCGCTTCCTGGATAGACCTCACCAAAATCGAAGAGATCGCTCGCACTCCGCAAAGCGTTCGGCAGGCGCAGGAAGTGCACTTGTGATCGATCCACGCTGAGTCCGCTCGTTAGAACGCTTGCTACTTTCCCACACCGCTGATAATTTTGCTGGGGCAGCCACGCGGTGCCCGCACCGGAATCGTGATTCTGGGAATCTAAATTCAGAACTACCGTGAATGCACCGTACATCTCTGTTCTGATCGACACCTATAACTCCGGCCGCTTCATCGAGGAAACCATCGATAGCGTCTTGTCTCAAGACTTTCCCGCGGATCGCCTGGAATTGCTGGTTGTGGATGATGGTTCCACGGACGATACTGCGCAGCGAGCTGCGAAATATGGCTCTGCCATTCAATATTTCTGTAAGCCCAACGGCGGGCAGGCCTCGGCTTTCAACTTTGGCGTCGCCAAATGCCGGGGTGAAATTGTCGCCCTGCTCGACGGCGACGACCTCTGGCTTCCAGGAAAGTTGCGTCGCATTGCCGACGCCTTCGGCGAACATCCCGAAACCGGCATGATTTATCACCATCTTCTGGAATTACACGACGCTACAGGGAACACCACCCCATCGTTGTTCGTTCCCCTGGCGGGATATCTGCCGGACGCGCACTTAGACCTACTGAGATACTTTCCCTACCCAACTTCCTGTCTCTCATTTCGTCGCAAAATCCTCGATCAGCTACTCCCCGTTCCGGAAGCGTTAAAAGTGCAGGCGGATGGCTACTTGGGCCTTACCACCGTCTTTGCCGCACCAGTTCTCGGCATACCGGAATGCCTCGGCATGTACAGAATTCACGGAAACAATTTCCATTACGACGACGAAGCCACCAAGGCGCCGCGCCGCAGGCGAGAGCAAATTGCCCTGCGTCATGCAATGCTTGATGGCACGTTCGCTTGGCTCACCGCCCACGGTCACGATTTGAAAAGGCCCGCAACTCGCAGTTTCTTCGGACAATGGGGCCTGTATCAGAAAAAAGAGCACTTCAAACTGCAGCCTCCAGGCCGCATAAAGTTCTTCTTCTTCGTACTTTTCGAGATTTCTACCAGTGCTCCGATTCAGGCCCGAAAGCTCACGGCGTTCAATTATCTGATGGCGCCCTTGGCATTGGCTTTTGGTTACCAACGGGCCCACCGGATGTACGAATGGCGCGGTAAAGCACTGGCCAAAGTAGCACGCATGTACCGAGCATTTTTTCCAGCACCTCGCGGTCCTTCCCGTACGGGAGAAAACAACGGTCATAGCATCTCGTGAACGCTCCTCGCGTTACCGTCCTCATCGATACGTATAACTACGGCCGCTTCATCGAAGAAGCCATCGAGAGCGTCCTGTCTCAGGATTTCCCCATGGACGAGGTGCAAATCTTGGTGGTGGACGATGGATCCACGGATGACACCAGGCAGCGCGTGGCGAAATACGCCTCGAAAATCCAATATTTCTATAAAGAAAATGGCGGGCAGGCTTCCGCATTTAACTTCGGCTTGGCAAAAGTCACCGGGGAATACGTGGTCCTGCTCGATGCCGACGACTTCTGGCTCCCAGGGAAATTACGCCGCGTCGTCGCGGAGTTTGAAAAATATCCGGAAGCCGCCATGGTCTATGATCGCGTGCTCAAATTCGATATGGCCGCCAACACCCGCGAGCCTGAGGATTTTGTCGAGCTATCCGGCTATTTGCCGGACCAGCCGGACGCTCTCTTCCGTTATGAACCACACGCCACGTCCTTCGTCTCCTATCGTAAGAAATTTATTGATCAACTCCTGCCCGTTCCCGAAGCGCTGACGATTCAAGCCGACGGACATTTCGCCCTCATTACTCCCTTCATCGCTCCCATCCGGGGCATTCCTGAATGTTTGGGCGTGTACAGAATCCACGGCGCGAATTTGTTCTATGGTGAGGACGATGCGATACCGGTCGAACAAATGCGCAGGCGCATTGCCACCCGTGGACTCGCCATTGCGGGTGTGAAATCTTGGCTCTCCAATCACGGCGTCAACCTCCAGCGCCCCGAGTTCCGCGCCTTTTTTGCGCGTTGGCAGTTGTACCAAGAAAAAGATCAGTTCGCCCTCGAACCGCCGGGGCGTCTGCGTTTTTTTCGTCATCTGATGCTCTACAATCGGTATTACGGTCCTCGCAGCAGCCGCCATCTGCGAATCATTAACCGCTTCAACGCATTTGCGGCCCTCGTCACTGGCTACCAGCATTTTCCTTTACTCGAGAAATGGCGCCTGCGAGCCGTTGCCTCCATCCGGCGCACCGGCAAACCGTCTTCTTAGCGGGAAACTGCATCGTTATTTTCCTAGGGTTCCTTGCGAAACCCTGTAAGGTCCGCTGAAATCGGCAACTGCGGTTCTCCGTTATACTGTCTGCGCATGGCATTTTCCGACGTCCAAATCGACAGCGTTAGGGACTACTGGAACAATCGTCCCTGCAACATCCGCCATTCCACGCAACCTGTCGGCACCAAAGAATATTTCGACGAAGTCGAAGCCCGAAAATATCTGGTCGAACCTCACATCCCCGCCTTCGCCGACTTCGAGCACTGGCGCGGCAAGAAAGTCCTGGAAATTGGCTGCGGCATCGGCACCGACACGATCAACTTCGCCCGCCACGGCGCCCAAGTCACCACCGTCGACCTCTCCGATAAATCGATGGCCCTCGCTCGCCAGCGCGCCGAAGTCTTCGGCCTGCAAGACCGCATCCGCTTCTGCCCCGGCAATGCCGAAGAGCTTTCCACCTTCGTCCCCGTCGAGCCTTACGACTTGATCTACTCCTTCGGCGTAATCCATCACACCCCGCACCCCGACGCCGTCCTCGAACAGCTCCGCCAATACACGCGCCCGCCAATTCTGTGCCACGACCGTAAAAATCATGGTCTATTACAAATGGTCCTGGAAAGTAGGCTGGATCCTGGCCACCGAAGGCCACGGCAAATTTTGGAAGCTCGACGATCTTGTCGCCAGAAGCTCCGAAGCCCAAACCGGCTGCCCCATCACATACACCTACAGCCGCAGCTCCGGCAAAGCCCTTCTCGAACGCCACGGCTTCAAAGTCACCGACATCACCGTCGACCACATCTTCCCCTACCGCATCCCCGACTACGTCCAATACCGCTACGTCCGCGAACCCTACTTCGCCTGGATGCCCCCATCCATGTTCCGCGCCCTGGAAAAACGCGCCGGCTGGCACCTCTGCCTAACCGCAACGGCCTAGCGTCGTTGTTGTAGTGGCGGGTCTTCAGACCCGTCTTTTTTGACTTGCCCTGCTCCGCCATTCCCACGCGAATCTAGTATTCTGTACCGGAAAATAAGTGGCATCAGATTTCGCTGATCGTGTCCGATGTTTCTGAGGCCTCCCCTCGCGCATGAAAAATTTAATCCAATTGCTTTTCGGAAAACTCGGCTACCGCATTACCAAGGTCGACTCCGTGTGGCAACCCGACTTTGGCCTCGAATCTTTTTTCCCGCTGCTAAAGAGCTTGGGCTTCGCGCCCCTCCACATCGTGGACGTCGGCGCAAACAAGGGCCAGTGGACGCGCACCGCCATCCGTTTCTTCCCCGAAGCCCAATACACTCTGGTCGAGCCGCAGGATCATCTCAAGGTGCACATCCAGGACCTGCTAGCCGCCGGTCGTAAAATTCAGTGGATAAATGCCGGCGCCGGCGACACTGCAGGAACCCTTCCTTTTGCGCTCGCCCCCCGCGACGACAGCAGCACTTTCGTGTTCGACGCCGACCGGGCGCGCGCCGCGGGAGTCGGCAAATCATGCTGCCGGTCAAGACGCTCAACGAAATCGTGGCTTCCACAGGCGCGCCGCAGCCGGAAATGGTCAAAATCGACGCCGAAGGCTTCGATCTCAAAGTCCTGGCCGGCGCCTCCGATCTCTTAGGCGTTACCGACGTTTTTCTCGTAGAGGCGTGCATCTGCAGTCCTGACGGTGACAATACCGCCCTCGCCGTCATCAACTTCATGGCGCAGGCCGGCTACCGCCTGATCGACATCACCGACCTCAACCGCAGCCCCACGCATCACGTTCTCTGGCTAGCGGAATTCGCCTTCCTCCGCACCTCCAGCCCCTTGCTAAGTCGGGTCTCTTCCTACGAATAGTCGCATCCACCCGTCGCATATCCGCGACGTCGTTGCCGCTCATATCTTGCTCATTCAAAATAGCCTACGCCAATTCTTGCAACGAATCCCGCCGAGCTTGCCCACCATCATCTGCACACTTAAACCTTTAATAATCAAAACGATCTGCAAAAACAGACCCTAACCTCTTTGCTTGCTAAACGTTGCACGACACCCCCAGGGGGGTGGGGGTACCCCATCATTATGTTAACCACTCTTCGGATCCTTTCCTCTCTCCTTCCTCCTCCAAAGATCTTCCTCTGCCACCGTCCCTTGACTTTCTCCCCGTAACCGCTATCGTCTCCACTTCCGGAATTTTTTCCGCATTCCCGGAATGCGCAGGAGACTCGCATATGAAATCGTTAGCAACCCTGGTTCTCGCCGTCATCGCTGCACTGCTTCCCGCTGCAACGCTGGCGCAACAGCCAGCCGGCAACACGTACGTCCTCAAAGCCGCGCGCATGTTCGACGGCAAGAGCAACACCATCACGAAGCCCGGCCTTGTAGTCGTCAGCGACGGCAAGATCGTCGGCGTGGGCGATGGCGCCGCGATTCCCGCCGGCGCCCAAGTCATCGACCTCGGCGACGCCACGCTGCTTCCCGGCTTCATCGACGCGCACACGCACTTAACCATGGAATACCGCGAGGACTACAACAAAGCCATGCTCGAGGACTTGCAGAAGCCCATCCCGGAGAAGGCCATCGACGCCACCGTCAACGCGCGCGTCACGCTGATGGCGGGATTCACGACCGTGCGCGATGTTGGCTCCGAAGATTATCTGGACGTTGGCTTGCGCAACGCCATCGACAAAGGCATCGTCCCCGGTCCGCGCATGCTCGTCTGCGTGCACGCCATTGGTGCTACCGGCGGCCACTGCGACGAAACCGGCTTCGCGCACGGCGTATTCGGTAAGGAAACCGGTCCTGAAGAAGGCGTCATCAACGGCGCGGACCAGGCGCGTTACGCTGTGCGACTTGCGCATAAGTACGGCGCCACAATCATTAAGACATGCGCCACCGGCGGAGTTTTATCGCTGGCGGATTCCGTGGATACTCCGCAACTCACGCAGGCGGAACTCGATGCGCTCGTCGATGAAGCGCACGCGCTGAAATTGAAAACGGCCGCCCACGCGCACGGAGCGGAAGGCGCCAAGCGTGCGATTCGTGCGGGGATCGATTCCATCGAGCACGGATCTTTTCTCGATGACGAAGCGCTCGATTTGATGAAACAACACGGCACCTATTACGTTCCCACACTCATGGCCATTCAAGGATTGATGGAACAAATTCAGAAGGGAGTGGCGATTCCGCCGCCGGTGAGAATCAAGGCGGACCTGGCGATTGCCTCGCTGCACCAAACGTTTCAAAAAGCGCTGGCGAAAAATATCAAAATCGGATTGGGAACGGATGCGGCGGTTTATCCTCACGGACGCAACGCTGAAGAATTTCACCAGATGGTGGATCTGGGAATGAAGCCGGTGGACGCGCTGAAAGCGGGAACGTCCTCGGATGCGGATTTGCTTGGTCTGGCCACTAAAATCGGCACGCTGGAAACCAATAAATTTGCCGACGTCGTTGCTGTCCCTGGCGACCCCATCGAAAATATCCGGCAAACCGAACATGTCTTTTTCGTGATGAAGGAAGGCGTAATCTACAAAAACGATCGCGCAGCGGGAAAGTAGTACGTCAATGGATGAAACGAGAAACGCAGATCCAATTCACGATGACGGCATAAGCCGGGGGTTCGTGCTCAAGAAACTCCTCCTGATGATCGTATCTTTCGTCATCGCGATGGTATCCGCGAACGAATTGCACGGTTGGCACGTGTACGTGGGTTTTGCGATCGCCGTAACCGGTCTTTGCATCGCGTTGCTGACATTCAAACGCAAATATGGAAGCGCGGGAATACCGTCGAATAGCAGGGCCAAATAGTAGAACCAAATCGCAGGACCAAGGGCTTCTAGGCTTCCAGCTTGAATCGCGTGGACGCCAGGCGATACATGCGACGCCACACCAGACGATTGATCAGCACTACCACCGTGGCCATGATCAGCGTGGACGCCAGCAAAATATCGAAGCGGCCGGAATCGCTGGCGCTGGCGATGGTGCTGCCGAGGCCAGGTGCGGAAACAATGCGGCCCTGAAAATGGAAATATTCCGCGACGATGCTCGCGTTCCACGCGCCGCCGGACGCCGTGACCATGCCGGTGACGAGATACGGGAAAATTCCAGGCAGAATCAGGTAACGCCAGCGATCCCACGAGCCAAATCCGAAAATGTGCGAGACCTCTTTCAAGTCCGTGGGAATCGCCATGGCTCCGGCAATGACGTTGAACAGGATGTACCACTGCGTGCCCAGCAACATCAGCAGCATGGCGGCAATTTCTATGCCTCCGCGCAGCCGAATCAGAAACAATAAAATCACGGGGAAAAGCGCGGTCGCGGGGATGGACGCCGCCATCTGCGCCAGCGGTTGCGCAATGCGCGAGAATCGCGGATTCGAGCCGATGTAAACTCCGACGGGAATGGTCCACAGCGCGCCGAAGAGCAAGGCGGCGTTGACGCGCAGAAAAGTGTACGCCGCGCTGCGCAACAGCTCGAGCGTAGTCTTCACCGCGCAGATGCGAAAGTTCCAGCGCGGCGTGGTACAGCGCGACGGCAAGCCCCGCGAGCGCGACCACACCGATAAAATAACCCAGCCATTTGCGCGGCTTTCTTTTGTTTTGGCGCTGCGAAGGTGGCGGCGGCGCGGCGTGCGCCGAGGGCGAAGGAAAGCGTCACCCAATTGATGATTGGACTGAGCAGCAAGCGGTACAAACGGATCACGATGGAAGCGCGGCCGATCAGACTTAGCAGCGTAGCCTGTGATTTACTGGCGCTTTCTACCTGTTCAAACTTGAACTTATCGGCCCAAACGATCACGGGACGCCAGATGAGTTGATCGAGCAAAACGATTACGCCGATCATGGCGACGAGACCCCAGAGAATGGCGCGCGTGTCGCCACGGCTGGCGGCGGTTTGCAGGAAAGAGCCGAGACCGGGCAAGCGAAAATCGCGCGGGCCTAGAACAAACATTTCGCAGGCCATCAGGAAAAACCAGCCGCCGGCGACGGACATCATGGAATTCCAAACCAGGCCGATCGTGGAAAACGGCAAATCGAGTTCGACAAAACGCTGCCAGCCGCTGAAACGATAAATTTTCGCCGCCTCTTTTAGCTCGCGGGGCTGCGTCTTTAGCGAGGAATAAAAACTGAAAGCGATATTCCACACCTGTCCGGTGAAAATGAGCAGGATGGAGCCCAGCTCCACACCGATCTGGCTGTGCGGGAAAATCGCCACCATGGCAAGCATCACGCCAGGAAGAAAACTAAGCACCGGAATGGACTGCAAAATATCGAGCAGCGGAACCATCAGAATTTCCGCGCGGCGAGAATTCGCCGCGATGTATCCGTAGGCGAGCGCGAAAAGCAGGCTGAGCACGTAGGCGACGCCCATGCGCACGAGAGAATAGAGCGCGTACAGCGGAAGGATGCGTGGGTCTTGCGAGATTTCCGCCTGCGCGTGCACCGGACCGAGCCAGGAACGGCCGATGGCGTAGACGCCGTAGATCGCGGCAAAGATGAAAAGAAAAATGGTGATGTCGATGAGAAAGGAAAAACTCCAACGCGAACCGGCGGGACGCCGCTGCGTGGGCGGGATCGGCGTGGCGGACTGTGGCGCAGCGGCGGTTACAGACAAAGGATAATCAGACCTCGGTGAGGGTCAGTTTGCCGGTGGCGGCATCATAATCAAAGAGTTCGGCGTAGCGCCCCCACTGGATGGCGGTCTCCAATTGACGGCGGGATTCGTCTTCGCTGAAATGTTCGTCGAGCAAGTCATGGAAAAATTCGTCAGAAAGCGTACGGTCATTTTTCGCTTTTAGAGACTGCTCCATTTGGCGAAGCAGCGGGACGTTGGCGAGTGCCGCCTTGCGAAACATCGCTTTGCGCGCCTGAATATCCGCGTGAGCAAATGCCAGTCCTTCGGGGGTGATGATGGCGTCGCCTTCCTCGACACGCAGCAAGCCGAGGAGCGAAGCAGTGTCGATAGTGGGCAGCAAGGCATCGACCTCGAGGCTGAGTTCGTCGGCGAGTTTGCGAAGATCGATGCGCGGACCGAGGTCGGCCAGAATTTCGAGCAAGCCGGCCATGCCGCCGGGACGGGTATGCGGAAGCATGATGGGCTTGTGGACTACGGATTTGCCGGGGCGCTTCCCGAAGTCGCGGTAATAAGATTGTGCTCGTCGGGCCGCGTGAGCACGCGATAGATATCGTCAACGAGCGAGATGAATTCGGGAGTCTTGCGATCCCGAGGATACGGAATGGTCACGGTGAAGTCGGCGTGAATGTGCGCGGGATTGCGGCCGAGGACAATGATGCGGTCGGCCAGCACTACGGCCTCTTCGATATTGTGAGTGACGATAAAAATGGCGCGTGTGGGGATTTTGTGGCCGAGCCACAGTTCGAGCAGTTCGCCGCGGAGGGTTTCGGCGGTAAGCACATCCAGCGCGGAGAACGGCTCATCCATGAACAGAACTTCCGGTTCGACGACCAGAGCGCGCGCCACGCCGACGCGCTGCTTCATGCCGCCGCTCAGTTCTTTAGGATAGGCGCTTTCAAAGCCATCCAGGCCGACCGCATCGATGATGCGCAGAGCGCGTTTGTGGCGCTCGATGGTGGGCATGCCGCGAGCCTCAAGAGGCGCTTCGACGTTTTCGAGAACCGTTAGCCAGGGAAAAAGCGCGAAGCTTTGAAACACGATGGAGACGTTCGGGCTTTCTCCGCGCACGGGTTGGCCGTGCCAGTACACCTCTCCCGCGCTGGAAGGCGAGAGCCCGGTGAGCATGCGCAGAAGCGTGGACTTTCCGCAGCCGGAGGGACCGAGTAGCGCGATAATTTTTCCAGGATAGACCGCGAGATCGGTGGCGGAGATGACTTGAATACGCGTGCCATCCGGCTGCGTGTAAAATTTCTCGAGCTTACGAGCCTCGATGATGGGCTCGGAGCTGCCTGCGGTAGAGGCCGCTGGGGTTTGGGTTGCGATGTTCGCGGTGCTCATGAGAGCGTGTATTATCGCTCAATTATGGTGCAGTCGAATAGCGCGGATGTGGTGGCGGCGTGGATTTTTCGCATTGTTACAGCGGTGAGCCATTTACAGCTGCCGGATGGGCTTGAAAAATGAGGAGCGTTGAAAAACTTTAATCGCGGGGACTGGATCTGGGCGTTGGGGATTTCTCTTGTTGCGGCGCTCGTGATCGTTGCGCCCTTTTTTGTATTGGGAATTGCCTCGGGGCATGACTTTGAATTCCATGCCGCGTCATGGTTGGACGCCGCGGGGCAATGGAAAGAGGGGATTGCCTTTCCGCGTTGGGCGGAGTGGGCGAACCACGGCTTTGGCGAGCCACGATTTATTTTCTATCCTCCGCTGTCGTGGATTTTGGGAGCCGCGCTGGGGTTGGTGATTCCCTGGAATGCCGTTCCAGTGGTGTTCATCGTATTGGTGCAAACCGTGGCGGGATTGTGCGCGTTTGCGCTGTGCCGGCGGGTGACGTCGCGGGGTGGGGCGCTCTTTGGCGCGGCTTGTTATGCGGCTAATCCCTATGCGTTGCTCGTGGTTTATATGCGGAGCGATTTTGCGGAGCAGCTGGGTACGGCGTTTTTTCCGCTGTTGTTGTTGCTGGCGCTACGCATCTGCGGAATCTTAGACGATGAAATGCCGGAAGACCGCAAGGGCGGCTTAGGTCCTGCCGAGATGGGGCGTCCCGACCCGGTCGGGACGCCCCTACAAAAGAGGAGGCCGGGGGTTGTGGGACATCGCATCGTTTGCGGTGGTGTTCGCCGGGGCGTGGCTCTCGAATGCGCCTGCTGGGGTGATGGCTAGTTACGGCATGGCGCTGGTGTTTGCGTGGGCGACCATGCGACAACGCTCCGTGTGGCCTGGGCTTCGCGGCGTTGCGGGATTGGTTTTGGGATTTGGATTAGCGGCTTTTTACCTGCTACCGGCCGCTTACGAGCAGCAGTGGGTGAATATCGAGCAGGCGTTATCTTCTGGGTTGCAGCCGGCGCAGAATTTTTTGTTTACGGTGATCGATGATCCGGAACACACACTGTTTAACTGGATCGCGTCTGGCATAGCGATTTTATTGATCGTGGTGACGGGATGCGCGGCCCTGGGGTCTCGCCGGAAGATCACGAGTCCAGAGCCGAGCACGCAGCGCGAAAACTCACGAAGCGAGACGTGGATTGTAGTGTTGATTCTGGCCACGGCTGGAACCGTACTGATGCTGCCGGTAACAAATATCTTTTGGAAATTTCTGCCGAAACTCAGGTTTGTGCAATTCCCCTGGCGGTGGATGTGCTTGCTGGCGGTTTGCTATGCATTTTTCCTGGCTTGCGCGTTTGGACGATTGCGGCGCGGATGGATTTTGCCTGTGGTGGTTGCACTGTTGAGTGTGGGGACGGCGGCGGTTTTGGTCCAAGCGGGGTGGTGGGATACGGAAGATCTGCCTACGCTGCGGGCGGCAATCGCGGATGGTTCCGGGTTCGATGGGACCGATGAATACGATCCGCGTGGCGACGACCACTATAATCTGCCGGCAAAAGCTTCCGAGGCTGTGGTGCTAGCTGCGGAGGATTCAGAGGATGCTCCGGCTCCCAAGGCGCAAGTGCGGATTGAGAAGTGGACGGCGGTTGAGAAACGGTTGCTGATTTCTTCGCCTGCGGCCGCAAAGATTGCGCTGCGCCTCCTGGATTATCCTGCCTGGCAAGTGGAAGTGAATGGAAGGAATGTTATGCCGGAACATTCCGAAGGTACGGCGCAGATGGTCGTGCCGGTGAGCGCAGGAGATTCCGAGATTCGCCTGCAATTTGTCACCACCTGGGACCGGCGGTTGGGAGGTGTTCTTTCACTCTTGAGCGTGGTCGTTGTTGCGTTGATGTTAAGTGTAGGATCGCGGAGGGAAGTTTCGTGACAACCGTACTGACAGCGAGCTTCGCGTGATGCTAAATTTCACGTCGTTAAGGGAGAACTAAATCTATGACAACAAATCGACTGCTGACACTTCAGCGTTTTGCGGTGTCTGTTGTGGCGTGCGTTGTGGCGATTTCGCCGGCGCTGGCGCAAGACAGCACGCAGCCGCCGGCTGCACAACAAGCGCTGCTCACAGTGAAAGGTGATGGCGTGCAGATTTATGTTTGCAAGCAGGTGGACGGTGCGGCCAAGTGGGTGTTCCAGGCGCCGGAGGCGAAACTCTTAGACGCGGCTGGAAAAGAAGTTGGCTCGCACGGCGCGGGGCCCTTTTGGAAGAGTGTGGATGGGAGTTTGGTGAAGGGGCAGGTGGTCTCCAACAGCAAGGCGCCGGGGGCTGGTGATATTGCTTGGCTGCTGTTGAAGGCTAGCGCACACGAAGGCGACGGGGTATTTAGCAAAGTGGAATATATTCGGAGGTCGGACACACATGGAGGGGTGGCACCAGCGGCCGGGTGCGACGCGGTACATTTGGACGCAACCGTGCGAGTGCCCTATACGGCTACGTATGCGTTTTATGCCGGTAAGAGTTGAGAATTCGCAAATCCGCGACGACAAGAAGAAGCGCCGGGACTAAAGCCCGGCCGCTACAAATTCTACAAATTTCTAACGACGGTCTACGGCAGGATGGCGAACGTCCTGGCCTTGGACGATGTAGATAACGTCTTCGGCGATGTTCGTGGCGTGGTCGCCGATGCGTTCTAAGTTCTTGGCGACCAGGATTAATTCAAACGCCGGAAACACCACGCTGGAATCACCCATCATGTACGTCAGTAGTTCGCGAAAAATCTGGTCGCGATAGTGATCGACCTTGTCGTCGCTGGCGAGCACTTGTTGCGCCAGATCCACGTCGCGGCGAACCACGGCATTTAAGGCCTGGCGAACCATTTCTTCCGCAAGTTCGCTCATGCGCGGCAAATCGACGTAGGGCTTCACGCGCGGATGACGGAGGATGCGCAGTGCGCCCTGCGCGATGTTGACGGCCTGGTCGCCAATACGCTCGAGATCGTTGTTGATGCGCGAAACGGCCAGAACGAAGCGCAGGTCGGCGGCCATCAATTGGTGCAGAGCGAGAAGCTGTACAACGCGGTCGTCGATTTCGAGCTGCAGTTCGTTGATCGAGGATTCCTCTTCCAGAACGCGTCGGGCCAGGGCTTCGTCGGAGTCCAGAACGGAATGCACGGACTGATGCACGGCGCGCTCGGCGAGGCTGCCCATCCAGAGAAGGCGCTCTTTTACGACGTTGAGATCTTTTTCAAAATGCCGTTCCATGGCGTCCTTCCTGTGCTGACTCTAATGCCGACTGTGGCAGGTGCCGTCGCTGCGCTCGGAATGACAGTGTCGATTAAGACTCGGTAAGGCCGAGAGTAGCGCAATTTGTGCGCCGCGATGCAAAAATCATCCGAAGCGGCCGGTGATGTAGGCCTCCGTGCGCGGATCCGTGGGCGTGGTGAACAGATGCGGCGTGGGAGTGAACTCGATGAGCTGGCCGGTCAGGAGGAACGCAGTGTAATCGCTGACGCGCGCCGCTTGCTGCATGTTGTGCGTGACGATGGCGATGGTGCACAGATCTTTCAGTTCGACGAGGAGCTCCTCGATTTTGGCGGTGCTGATGGGATCGAGCGCGGAGCACGGCTCGTCGAGCAGCAGCACTTCGGGTTCCACCGCCAGGCCGCGCGCGATGCACAGGCGCTGCTGCTGGCCGCCGGAAAGTTCGTAGGCGGATTTGTGGAGATGGTCTTTGACTTCATCCCACAGAGCCGCGTGGCGCAAGCTTTTTTCCACGGCGTCGGCGAGCGCGAGTTTCGAGCCGTTGATGCGCAGGCCGTAGGCCACGTTGTCGAAAATGGATTTGGGAAATGGATTGGGACGCTGGAAAACCATGCCCACGCGGCGGCGCAGCTGGGTGACGTCCTGGGCATGAATATCCTGGCCGTCGAGCAGGATTTCGCCTTCGAGGCGCGAGTGGCGCACCGTTTCGTTCATGCGATTGAAGGTGCGCAGTAGCGTGGATTTGCCGCAGCCGGAAGGCCCGATGAGCGCGGTAACTTTGTTGGAAGCGATGCCCAGGCTGATGTCGAAAAGACTTTGCTTAGAGCCGTAGAAAAAATTGACGTGCGAAACGGTCATGCGCATGGATGCGGCGGAGGGCATCTCACGGCTGGGAAGAGAACCACTTGGGGGAGCTATGTTTACCGGCAAAGGCGACCTCACAGAAGCGTTCATCACTATGTCCTCGGAATCGAGACACCGCGCGCCAGAATTGCGCGTGCGATGATATTTACGACCAAGATCAAACCTAGCAGCACCAGTCCGGCGGCCCAAGCCTGGCGATGCCAATCGTCATAGGGCGAAATGGCGTAGTTGTAAATCATCACCGGCAGGGAGGCTGTGGGTTGTTCCCATCCAGGGCTCCAGAAACGATTGCCAAACGCGGTGAAGAGCAGCGGAGCGGTTTCGCCGGCGACGCGGGCGAGCGCCAGAAGGATGGCGGTGAGGATGCCGCGATACGCCGCGGGAACGATCACGGAGGCGATCGTCTTCCATTTGCTCGCACCCAGTGCCATGGCGCCTTCGCGCAGAGAACCCGGAACTGCTTGCAGAAATTGTTCGGTGCTGCGCAAGGTGATGGGGATCATCATGAGCGCCAGAGCGAAAGAGCCGGCGAGCGTGGAATAGTGTTTGAAGGGCAGGACCACTAGGGCGTAAGCGAAAATTCCAATGACGATGGAGGGGACGCCGTTGAGCAAGTCGGCGGCGTAACGCACGATGAATGCTATAGCGCCTCCGCTGAATTCCGCGAGGTACACACCCCCGAAAAAGCCCACTGGCACGCCGATCAGCGACGCCAGAAATAAAAGCTTGGCGCTGCCGACAATGGCGTTGGCCATACCGCCGCCATCTTCGCCTACCGGCGTGGGGAGTTTAGTGAAAAAGTTCCAGTTGATGGACGTCCCGCCGTGATAGACGAGGTATCCGAGAATAAAAAAGAGCACGGCGACGGTGATGAAGGCGGCCAGGCCGGTCATGCCGAGCATGAAGCCGCTTACAAATTTGCGATAACGCAGACGGGCGGTCATGTGCGCCCCATTTCGCTGCCGCGTTGAGCGGTGAGGATGATGAGGAGACGCGCGAGACCGTTGAGAATGAAGGTGAGGATGAAGAGGACGAGGCCGAGTTCGATGAGAGATTGCAGATAGAGGTCGCCGGTGGCTTCGCTAAACTCGTTGGCAATTACCGCGGCGATGGAATAGCCCGGAGACAAGAGCGATGCGCTGATGGTCGGCGTGTTGCCAATCACCATGGTGACCGCCATGGTTTCGCCGAGCGCGCGGGCGAGCGCCAAGAAAATGGAGCCCATGATACCGGTGCGCGCAAAGGGCACGACCACTTTCCAGGTGGATTCCCAGTGCGTGGAACCAAGGGCCAGGGCGGCTTCGCGCTGGTCGCGCGGGACGGACAGCAGCACCTCGCGAGATACAGAAACAATATACGGAATCACCATGATGGCCAGGACAATGCCGGCGGTCAGGAAGCCGATGCCGTACGCTGGACCGGTGAAGATCGGCAGAAAACCCAGCGTGGACTTAAGAAAAGGCTGAATATACTCCCGCATGATCGGGACGATAATAAAAACGCCAAGTAGGCCGTAGATCACACTGGGGACTGCGGCGAGTAGATCAATGAAGAATTGCAAGGTGTCGGAGACTTTCTGCGGGGCGAGTTCGGCGAGGAAAATCGCGGCGCCGATGCCTAGAGGAACGGCGATGGCCAGGGAGACAAACGCCGTCACCAGCGTGCCGTAGATAAAGGGCAGCGCGCCGAAATCGCCGGCATTCGGATCCCAGACCGAGGTAAAGAAAAATCCGAAGCCAAATTTGTGACGAGGAATCGCAGAACCGTGCCACAGCTCGAACACCAGCAGAAGCGTGATCAGAACGACGGTGGAAGCAAAAAGAAACGTGACGATGCGCGCAATCTCATCGCCTTCGCGAAGCTTGCTGAGAAGGGAACGCGAGCCCGAGACAGGGCCCGCGTTCGGAACAGTTGTAGAAGTTGCTGCCAATTGCGTCTATCCGTTCTGATCCCTCGGTTCGGGCTGTTTCATTTCCGGCCGTTCCGCTGCGTCGCTGCCGGAGAAACTCCCGTCGTTAAGGGGGGCTTGATCGTATTGCCGCCAGTTACTGAATCTTGTCGATGGCTTTCAGTTCTTTGTCCACCACATCCTTTGGCAACTTCGCAAAGGACAGAGGTTCCGCGTAGGACTGACCGTCTGTCAGCGCCCATTTCAGCATGCCCTTGAGCGCGTCGCGTTTGGCGGTGTCGCTAAACTTCGCGGGAATTAGGAACCAGGTAAAGCTGCTGATCGGATAGGCGGTCTTGCCGTCGGCGTTGGTTATGGACACGCGGAAGTCGTCGGGCATGGTTTTCGCAGCGCTCGCCGCGGCCGCACTGACGCTGCTGAAATCGGCTTTGACGAACGCGCCAGACGCGTTTTTCACGCTGCCATACCCAATCTTATTCTGCACCGCGTAGGTCAATTCAACGTAGCCGAAGGAGTTTGGTGTCTGTTTGATGAGTCCGGTCACACCTTCGCTGCCCTTCCCGCCAAGGCCCACAGGCCAGCTGATCGAAGCGCCCTTGCCGGGTTTGGTATTCCAGTCAGGACTGATTTTGGAAAGATAGTCAGTCCAGATGTACGTCGTGCCGCTGCCATCGGAGCGATGCACCACGACGATATCGTTAGCGGGGAGATTCACGCCTTTGTTGGCTGAGGCAATCGCCGGGTCGTTCCACTTGGTGATGCGGCCCAGAAAAATTCCCGCCAGCGCTTCGGGTGTGAAATTCAACGCGGAACTTACGCCGGGAACGTTATAAATGGGGACCACCGCGCCGAGAACAGTCGGGAAGTGCAGAATGCCGGAACCGTGTTTGTCGGTATAGGCTTTTATCTGATCGTCATTCATGGGCCCGTCGGAGGCGCCAAAATCCACGGTGCCCTCGGTGACTTGTTTGATGCCCGCGCCAGATCCAACCGACTGATAATTGATCTGAATGTTGGAGAATTTTTTGTGGTACTCGTCAAACCATTTGCTATAGATGGCGTTCGGAAAACTGGCGCCCGCCCCGTTGATCAGTAAGGCGCCCTGGGCCCAAACCACGCCCGCCAACGCCAGCAACACGAGCAGCAGACCAGCAAATCGCTTCATGCGTTTATCTCCGTAAGAATCGAACTTTCCGTGAGTTGAGATAGTGTCTCGCGGACGTGTTACAGCATTGTTACAGTCCGCGTGGAATTTGGTTGAAAGGCGGGCTGGGGTAGCCTTTTTATGGGTAGTTAAGCGCCTTATTATAAGGCAGATAGCTGGCGCTAGAGGCGGTCTAGGGCGGCGGAAAAGAAAACGGACGGCTCCGTAGAGAGCAGGCCGTTTTCGTGCTCCGAAGCTTAAGCGCTACACCCCCTGAACTGCGGGTTGACAGTCGGTTCCGAGACGACGGGGTGTCCCCAGCGCCGCGGGTGTCGGCGCCGGAATCGCACATGCGGGCATCCATGAATTGACATATCCGACTGCCGGGACCTAGCATCGTACCTCGCCCGCTTCGTTTCGGCAGGTCTCGAAGCAGTGCGAGACTCCGAGCGCATCGTTATGCCGACATCCAAACTCTTCACGCCGCGCGAAGCAGCGCAAGTTCTCGCCGTAAGCTACCCCACGCTCAAGCAATGGATCTATAAGAAGAAGATTCGCTCGGTGAAGACTGCGGGCGGTCATCACCGCATTCCTGAAAAAGAAGTCGATCGATTCTTGCATCGAGCGAGCGAAGGCGGAGACGTTTCCGAACGTCGACGTAACTTTCGACGGATTAGCGGGCGCAACCAGCTCGTCGGCCGCGTCACCGACATAAAGGTCGACGGCCTGATGGCACAGGTAACCCTTTCTATTGGCAATCAGCGGATTACGTCCATCATTACCGCCGACGCGATTCGGGAAATGCATCTGAAACTTGGCCAGACCGTGGCTGCTTTGGTGAAATCAACGGAAGTCATGATCGTCCGGCTTTAACCTCACTACTTCCTCGCGATTGTTCCGCAAAACTTATCGATTTGCGTTTCCATGCGGAAGACGCATCCGTTGAAACGAATTAATACGGTTTGACTTATCGTATTAAACCGCTTAAATTCGTCCCGCCTTTGCGGCAATCAAATAGACCGGCTCGATCCATCCGGTGAGTAATAAAAGGAGAAACCTGTGAAATACCGTCCCTTGGCCGTGGCCCTCGCTTTGATCGTTGTTTTTCTCTGCATGGAGCGCGCCGCGTGGGCCCAAGCGGGAGCGAGCCTTTCCGGCGTAGTCACGGACCAAACCGGCGCAGCCCTTCCCGATGTCACGGTGACACTCAAAAACGTCGCCACAGGTGAAACGCGCACGATCCCAACCGACGGCCAGGGACACTTTCAGGCGTCCGGCCTGCCTCCGGGGCGCTGGGAGATTCGGGCGGCAAAACACGGGTTCAGCGATGAAACGCGCACGGCAATCAGCTTGGCGGTTGGCCAGCAAGCTACGGTCGACATTAAGATGCAGCGGGGCACCAGCGGCGCCTGCTCGAGCTACCACGAGTTCAGCACCACCGATTGCACGCTGACTTGGTACGGCATCACGGTATACGGTGCGTATGACATCGGCATCGGCTGGGTCAGCCACGGTTTACCGGTGAACGGTTATAACTATGAAGGCGAATCTCTGGTGAACCGAAACGGCAATGGATCTCGATTCCTCGTCGCACCGAATAACCTGCAGCAGACGGGTCTGGGCGTTAGGGGCAAGGAAGAGTTTCTGCCTGGCTGGTTCGTTGTGTTCAACGCTTCAACCGGCATCAATCCGAATTCCGGCCTGCTCGCCAACGCATCGGCCACCCAGACCGCCAACAACGGCCTTCCCAGGACCAGCTATTCGGAAGCCATCGACGGCGCCCGAGCGGGCCAAC
Organism: uncultured Acidobacteriota bacterium; assembly: GCA_963798585.1. GTDB lineage: Bacteria > Acidobacteriota > Terriglobia > Acidiferrales > UBA7541 > Acidiferrum. The sequence continues at coordinate 92,271 of CAWCTJ010000006.1, read as the reverse complement.
CCTTCAATGACGAATACTATGGCGGTGTATCGTCGACGTTGTTCGGCACGCTGACCTTCGGTCGCCAGCGCTCGCTCGGTACCGATGCGATGCTCCAATACGATCCGGCCGGAGGCGCGTATGCCTTCTCCTACATTGGGTATAACGGCACGATGGCCGGCGGCGGCGACACCGAGGACTCCCGCTGGGACGCCGCCCTGAAGTATCGCCTCACCTATGGCCCGGTCCATTTCGGCGCGATGTATAAATTCACCACTGGTTCTGGCGGCTGCTTCTCCGCCTCCGCAAACTGGACGGCCGCCAACTGTACTCCGGAACAGCCACATAACAACGCCTATGGATTCGATCTCGGAGGGACCTCCGGCAAGTTCTTCGCCGACTTGGTCTTCCAACATTACAATCAAGCCATCAGCGTATTGAACCCCTTGCTGGGGCCGCAGAGTCTGTCAGCGTCATATCAGTCGACCACCAACAGCATCAATACGCACCCCATCAACGGAGTCAATCTGATCGACCCGAACAACACCGTATATGGCATCGTGACCGACAACAACGCCATTCTGGTCGCTGCCAAATATATCTGGGACCCGTTCAAGTTTTTCGCCGGCTACGAATACATCTGGCAGAATAACCCATCGAACCCGTTGGGCGTTGGCGCCTCCGACCAGGGCGGCTATATCATGAGTGGAGTCGAAGACAACAATCTTGATTCTGAAAAGTTGCTGAATATCTGGTGGGCCGGCGCAAAGTACACCTTCCGCAGCAAAACCGACTTCACTTTTGCCTGGTATCAACAGCGGCAGAACGACTTCCGTCAGCCGCCGACCTGCTCACCCACAGCCGGTTTCCGGGCTTCCTGCGCGGGCACCCTCAACGAGTTTTCGCTCTATGTGGATTATCACTTCACCAAGCGTTTCGATGCTTTTGCTGGGAATGCGTATTCCTACGTGAGCGGCGGTCTGGCCATCGCCATTCCTCATGGCCCCGGCGTCCCCTATTTTCACAACAGCAACTCTGCTCCGACAGTCGGTGGTCGTTTCACCTTCTGATTGCTTTCGCGGCGGGCTCAGTCGAGCAACCGTTTGCTGCCGCCGGAGCACGCGCAAACAAAAAGGACGGCTCTGTGAAGAGCCGCCCTTTTTGTACTTTAAGGCTTAAGCGCTACACCCCGGAACTACGGGATGTAATAGCGCAAGGAGGTCCAGAACATGTTATCCGTGCCCTTGGGGGCAATGCCTGGCAGCCCGGCAGGTACATCGCCGGACCCAGACCAAGCATTACGGGCGAGATAAGAGTATGCAAAGCCGAACTGGAAGCGGCCTTTCGAACCCTGATAGAACCTATACCAGAAGCCGATGGTCGGCTCCTGTTGCACGCGGACGTCCCCAGCGCAAGCCGCGCCAGACGACGGGTTGAAGTCATTCAAAGGCACGCCTTCCGTGGCGCAGCCGGAGTTGTTGGCGAGTGGGTTGCCGTATCCACCGATTCCGGTGGTTGAGATGGTGGTATGTGTGGTGGCCGGAATCGCAACGGGATTGCCAGCGGTTACAGGAATCGCGGTCGTCTTGGTGACGGTGACCGAGTCGTAACCAGCGTAACTCGCGCGCCCTGCGTACTCTGCGCCCCAATAAAAGTACGCGTCGAGTTTCGGAGTGGCGTGGAATTCCAGTCTACCCAAACCTTGCACGCCTTTGACCAAGGCAAGCGTCCCGTTGGGACGCGCCGTGGCGTCGGCAAGCTGTCCTGAACCGTAACGGTTGATGCCGTCGCCGCCGACGACCTTGAGACCGAGCTCAAGCTTCTTGTTGAAGAGGTTCCAGTAAGCGCTAGCGCCGCCGCCACCGCCGGTGTTTGAATCATTGTAAGCGCCAAAGCTGCTCACGACTGTCGGTGTCGGGGATAGGCAATTTCCGGTGAGTGTCTCGACACCCGGAACAGTGTCGTTCAATTGTGTGCCGACCACGCCGCAGGGGTAGACGCGGTTGCGGAATTCACTGACGATGCCGAACACTTCATAGTGGCCGGGGCCTTGATCCAGTGCGGCCTTGATAATGAAGTCCGGGGCCTTGTTGACGGTATAGCCCGTTGGGTCAAATGCGTTGTTCAGACCGGCGCCGGCGCCCGGAGCGTTCACGAAGAAGTTTGACGTGACGGACGTCGTGGTACCCGATGTGATGATGGTGGCGGGCGCAGCAGCGCTGTTGATGGTGGTGACGGAGGAAAACCCGCGACCGCCGATGGTCGCCTGCGGACCTTCGAGAGAGACGCCAATGTAGAATTTGTCTCCGAAGCCCTTCACGACGCGTACGGCATCTGTACGATCCCAGGTGAAGCCGATGACGTAGTTCGGATCAATCATCTGCGGAGTGTTTTCCTGGCGATTGAATAGGCCTTTCTTGTATTCCGTGGCCAAGCTCCACTGCTGACCGACGGTGATGATCCATCCGCTGTCAAACGCGGCTTGTGCGAAAAGTTGCCGGTCGCGCAGCACGTAGCTATTGGTCTGGCGGTTGTTGGAAGTGGTGCCGGCGCCGAGGAAGTCCGCTTCATAGTAGCCGCCTATGGTGACGGATCCGACTTTGCCTTGCGCCAACAGAGAAATTCGGCTCTGGCGTGCGCTGAATACATTCTCGGTTACGTGTGCCAGATCATTGGCCGTGTAGGGAATCGAGCCGAACGGCGTGGCAATGTCACCGGATGTCGCGCGCGTGCGCGTCACCGTCGCTCCTTCCAAGTATCCGCCGGGCGTAAGGTTTACGCCTTTGAAGCGAATTGTGTTCGGGCCGTCGTCGCTGTTTACCAGCTGCGACATACCAGAGTTCGCTGGGGTTGTGATCAATGCGAACCCGTCGTCGTTGTTTTTGATTGCCGTCACCGTAGAGTTGACCGCCTCGGCGCTGCTCTTCGCGTCGGCGGAGGCAGCTACCGCTTCCGTGGCCTTGGAGCTCGCTTCGGTGGCTTTCGAGCTGGCTTCCGTAGCGCGCGAATTGGCGGCGGCAGCTTCTTCGCGGGCTGCGTCAATCTGGCGATCGCGCTTGGCAAGCTCTTCCTTCAACAGGTTCAATTGCTCCTGTTGCGCTTGGAGAGCCTGACGCAGCGCTTCGAGCTCGGCGGCAATCGCGGAATCGGATTTGTCCGCCGGCTTCGCCGCGGCTGCGGCCTTGGGTTTCGCAGGTACTGGTTCAGCATCTTTTGGTGTATCAGCGAGCGCCGTTCCGGAAACCAGGAACAACGATAGTGTTAGTGCGGCTAATTTGTTCATTGCCTCTCTCTTCACTAAGGATTTCGACGAACACACGAACAATTTTTTGCGTACCACCCCGGCATGCAAGTTAAAGGGCCCGTCTTACAGTTACATGAATCGGATGTGAATATCCTGTAACCCAGACCGAACGGCCATAACCTAAATGCGTTAGTTGTTATCAGTTTGGTAACAGTTTACAGAAAACGGAGTAGGCAACAACACGAGCGCTGAAAGCAACTCAAGCGAGAACTTGAGGTGCATGATAACCGAATCGTGGAAGCCATCGCCATTCTTGCAAACTCCAAACGGCTTTCCGCCCTCGACCGCGGGGGAGCGGTTACTTCGGTGCGGATATGGTATAGGCCAGCACGATTCACGTCAACTGCCATCGGTACGAGTATTGGGTCCTGAATCCAAAAACCTCGGATTTCACCCGTACCGAGGCGGGGCCGGGGCGCATTGCGCACTTTTTCAAAAGCGGTAATTTATCTCTGAGTATCCAAGTGCGCCGTTGCTGTCGGCGGGGTATATATTCTTGATGACCTGCCCGCCCTGGGCCCAACCGAAGTACAAGGTAAGCGAAATTCCGTGTCTCCATTTGTAATCGGCACTGATGTCGTAGAGATTGGCAAGTTTGGTGTCACCGCCCGAGGGGCGTCCCTGAAAGCCGAACGTCGACGGCTGAAACGCGCCGCCTCCCGAATACCACAGGTCTACGCCGCTGGAGAGCCACAGTCCGTGAACGTCACTGCGTATCGTCAGGCTCTTCGCCGGGCGTAACACCACCTCGCCGAAAACATCCTTGTTGTTCATGGTGTTGAAAAACGGGAAGCGGGCATAGAGGCGCGGGGTGGGCAGAATAGCAAAAAATGTTCCATGTGTTCCGTCATTGGGATTTCCGTCGCCGCTGGAGTAGTCGTAGCCTGCGCGGAACCACGGCCGGACGGCCTTAGCAAAGTGTGGCTGGTAGCCGCCTTCTATGCTGCCGGCGCCCGAGCGTTGCGTCAGCGTGCCCCACTTCCCGCTCTGCAGCACGCCCCAGCCCAGCAGATCAAAGGTTCCGACGCTGGTTGCTGACGCCATTATGAAATGTCCGCCGTAGGTCCCGATATCGATGCCACCCAAATCCGCGGGCTTGGTAGCAGCTGACTGGTTATCTACCTTCACTACGCCACGATCGTCGTTGTAGAAGATTCCGAAGACGCGCCATTCTAATTGTGTGGCGCCATAGTCGCCCTCGCGAGTCAGGGCCACGTAACTGACCGGCGTATCCACCCAGCCCCAGCCGTCCACCTGGAATACACCGCGGTCGGGAATTGCGCTGACCGCGGTGAAATTCCACGGCCCGTTCGAGTACGCATAGTGCAGCCCGTCGAGGCTACGCATAACGTCGGAATACCCGAAGTTGCCAATCAAGCGCTGTGCGATACGTTCCGCCTTTAACGTTGCCAGCGTCGCGTCCTTGGGCTTGACCTCGCTGCCGTCGGTAAATTCGAAGCGCCCAATCTGCAAGCTGTTATGTCCCCATTTGGGGCGAATGAAAACTTGCTTCGGAAAAATGAAAGCCGTGTTCTGAGTTTTGTCGTTGGCGGCGTAGTAGGTGGCGCCGAGGCCTAATTGGCCCTGAGGTGGCGGCTTCACGGCTCCGTTGGGTAGGCCCAACAATACCGGAACCTCGAACTCAATATTCCAGTCGAAGTTCTGGAGCGTCTGCGAAAATCCGAACCGGATCTGCGTACCGGAGAAGCCGTAAAGGTTTTCACTCGGCGTCTTCGGCTGAAACCAATCCCATTCTTCGTAGCGCTCGCGTACGTTTCCGGAGAAGGTCACAGAACCAAGCTCGATGGGCTGCGAGTCCGATTGCGCCACCGCTGGGACGCAGAAGCCAAAAACGAAAACTAGGCACGTCAACAGTTTTTTCAGGGTGCTACTCGCGTTCATAGATTTTCGCGCCTCTCGAAGATGCGACCGTGACTTATTTGGTCGGCCCGTGTGTACCGAGCAAGACATCAAAACGTCAACCACTTGCCACCTCGACAAGCGTTAGCAACTGAATCTGGGGTATTACGCAGGATCGAAAATCGTTGCGAAATTTTCATCCCAGAACCTGGGATCGGCAATAGTTGGAATGCACTAGGCCGCTCCGCCCAGAGCGAGGCGATCAGACCAAGGTATGCGGGACGAACGCGAATCAGCGCGGTGCGGCTATGGTATAGGAGAGGACGATTTGCGTTAACCGGTACTGATAGCGGGCATCGGTGTCGGCGATGTCCGCCTCGGTCTTTTGCAATTCGGCCTGGCTGAACTCCACGATGGAGCTTAGGCCCAGGTTGTAGCGCGATTGCGCCAGATCGAGTGCCAGACTGGCTTGTTCTTCCAACTGCTGCGTGACGGAAAGGCGTTCGAAAGCGCGATTGGAATCTTGCCAGGCATTGCGCACGTCGCGCGCGACGTTGTCTTGCAGGTCCGTGAGTTTTTGCCGGTCGATGGAAGTCCGCAGGTCGGCGGTTTTCGCGCGGGCGTTGAACAGGAAGCCGTTGAAGACCGGAATGTTGATGTTAACGCCCGCCGCCCCGTACCAACTGGAAAGATGCGGATCGCGAATCGGCGCCAGGCCCACAACGCCCAGTGCGCTGACGTTCGGCAGCCACAGATCGTGCTCGGCGCGGCCGAATTTTTCCGCGCTTTGCACCTCGTTGCGGAGCGCGAGAACCTCGGGGCGTTGCGCGAGTGCCTCGGAAATCAAGGGCACAACGTCCAGCGCCGGAGGATTGATGGCCGGGGAATCTTCCACGAGTTGAAAATTCTGTTCGTCGCTGAATCCCAGCAGCGCGGAGAGCGTCGCGAGCGAGGCCTGATAGTTGTTCCGCGCTTCTAGCAGCAGCAAGTGCGCGCGCGCCGCGTCCACCTTGGCGAAGCTAAGGTCCAGTTCGGAGCGCAGTTTTGCGTTGGTGAGCGCCTGAATTTTGTCCACAAACGTCTGCCGCGCGTCCAAAGTTTGCTGCGCCACGATCACCAGCGCTTTGGTTTCCAGGGTATTGAAAAACGCCTGATCGACCGCCAGGATAATATCGGCAGTAGTCGCCGCAGCGCTTTGATCCTGCGCTTTGGCCTGAAATTCGGAACTCGCCACTAGATTGTGGGTGCGCCCGAAATCGGTGACCAGCTGACTGACGGTGGCGCCAGCGGCGACACGCGGATAAATGATCGAATTATTCAACGCCCCCGCGGTGATACGGCCGCCCGCGTCCGCACCGACCCCGGTAACGTTGAGAGAAGCGGTGGGGAGCAGCGCAGAGCGCTGCTCGCGCACCGCCTGTTGCGAAACTAGCGCCTGCAGCCGAGCCACGCTGATCTGCGGGTTCTTCTTAAGCGCCAACGCCTCGGCTTGCGCCAGCGTAAGCGACTGCGCCGGCGGGGCGCCGACCGTTGGCGCGCCCGGAACATCCTGAGGCCGCGCTGCAATGCCACTAGCGAAAAACAGCAGCAAAGTGCCAACACTACATCGCCGACCAAAAGACTCGCGAAAAACGCGACGGGCTAGCAGCAGACGCCCGCGGCCAGCAGCAAGAAAGGTCACCATTGGGAGACCTCAGGCTCCGCTGGGATCGCCATGCACCAAAAGATATACAGCGGGGACCAGAAAGACGGTGGCCACAACGGAGACGCCCAAACCTCCGATAATGGCGCGTGCCAGCGGAGCGTATTGCTCGCTGCCCGCTTCGATGCCAAGGGCCATCGGCAGCATGCCTAGCAGCGTGGCGAGCGAGGTCATGAGCACGGGGCGCAGGCGCACCTTGCAGGCTTCGACTACGGCTTCGCGAATGGTCTTACCGCCGCGGCGGTGCAGGATCCCAGAGAATTCCACGATCAGAATACTGTTGGAGACCACGATGCCGGTCATCATGATCACCCCCATCAGCGACATGATATTCAGCGAGGTAGCGTCACCAGCAGGATGAGCACCACGCCCGCCAAACCCGGAGGAATGGCCGTCAAAATAATCAGCGGATCAAGGAAGGAACGGAATTGCGCCATCAGAATCAGGTAGACCAGCGCCACCGAGAGCATTAAGCCAACGCCAAAACGCAAAAAAGACTCGCGCATACCAACCACCGCACCACGCACCGTGATGCGGGCGTTGTGCGGCAGCGTCAAACCGTTGATCAAGCGGTTGGTTTCTTTGTTGATCGCGCCCAGATCCTCCGTCGCCGGCATCACATACACATCGATGACGCGTCGCAGTTGATGATGATCAACTTCCGTCGGCGTATCGATAGGTTCGATTTTCGCCACCGACTGCAGTGGTGTATACGACGATGAAGTGCTGGCGCGCAGCGGAATATTCTTGAAATCGGACATGGTCATGGCACCGATCTGTTGGTTGGAATACTGCACCGTCAGCATGTAGTTGTTACCGCTCTTGGGATCGATCCAGTAGCTGGGAGCGATTACCCCGTTGGAGGTCAGCGCCGTGATCACATTGTCCACCACTTCCTTTGGAGTGATGCCCAGCTGACTGGCCTGTTCGCGGTTGATGTCCAGTTCCAGTCCTGGATAATCGAGACTTTGCGGAATCAGCACATCGCTTACGTTCTTCGATTTCTTCAGCTCGCTGGAAAGACCCCTCGCAATGTTGTAAGCCTCCGGCATATCATTGTCGCTAACCTGAATGTCGAGGGGCGCGGGAAGTCCCAGATTCACCACCGAATCCACAAGGCCGCCGGCCTGGAAATAGGTGGTCAGCTGCGGCAAATCCGTGGCGAATTTACGGCGCAGACGCTGCATGTACGCATAGCTTCCGACGTTATGATCTTCCTTCAGGCTGACGAGCACGAAAGCGGTATCCATACCGGAATTGCTGGTGTAAATCGCGGATAGATCCGCGGTGATTCCGATGTTGGAAACGATCATGTCCAGGTCGTGGGCGGACACCGTGCTGCGGATCTCGTCTTCCACGCTGGCGATAAAGTGGTCGGTTACCTCGAGCCGTGTCCCGATTGGCGCCTTGATGCTGATCACAAATTGTCCTGGATCGGTCCGCGGAAAGTAGGACGTGCCAAGAAACGGAAATAGACCGACCAGCACTACTAAGACGCCTCCAACGATGACGGCCACGGTGAGCTTGGGGCGGACCAGGGCGCCGAGAATGGCCTTGTCGTAAAGAATGAGCAGGTCCAGGAAGCGCCGATTGAACTCTTGCAGCACCTTTGAGAAGAAAGTGTTCTTGCGATGTGTCTCGACGGGTTCGCAATGTATTTCGTCATGCTTGATGCGGATGAAATACGTGCAATACAGCGGCACCACGGTCATGGCGAAAATATAGGAAGCGAAAATGGAAATCACCACGCCCAGCGCCAAATCAATAAAAAGGTAGCGGCTGACGCCATAAAAAAGCGTTACGGGGAAAAACACAATGGAAGTAGTAGACGTCGCGGCAAGCACCGCCAGCGCTACCTCCATGCCGCCTTTTTCCGCAGCCTCGCGCGGCGGCGAGCCATTTTCCATGAAGCGAAAGATATTTTCGAGCACCACCACGGAATCGTCAATCAGCCGGGAGAACGCCAACGCCAGCCCGCCGAGCAACATGGTGTTGATTGAACCGCCCAAGCCGTTCATCACCAGAAAACACATCAGCGCGGAAAGTGGAATGGAAAGCAGCACGGCGAAGGTGGCGCGCACGCTGCCTAGAAACAGCAAAATCATAATGGCCGTGAGCAGCAGGCCGATGCCGCCTTCCTTTAATAGATTACGGATGGCCAGCTTCACAAAGATGGACTGATCGAAAACCACCGCAGTCTTCAGCACCGAGGGAATGTCGACCAAGTGCTTCACGGCGGTTCTTACGCCGTTGACAATTTCGATGGTGTTGCTGTCGCCGCCCTGTTTCAGCACCGGAATGTAGACGGAATGCTGGCCGTCGATGCGCACGATGTTGGTTTGAATCGCGCCAGCGTCTGCGGCGTGACCCACGTCGGCCACCATCACCGAGCCCAACCCCACGGTTTTTAGCGGGATACGATTGATTTCGTCAGGCGTCGGCACCTGGCTGTTGGCGTAAATGTTGTAGTCGCGATTGCCGATGCGCACGTCGCCGGCGGGAAGAATCAGGTTCGAGTCATTCACCGCGTGCACCACGTCCATCAGGCTTAGCTGGTGCGCTTCGAGTTTAACGGGATCGACAAACACCTGAATCTGGCGATATGTGCCCCCGAACGGCTGCGGCACAGAGGCGCCTTGTACGTTCGCAACTTGATTGCGCACGGCGAACTGCGCCAAATCTTTTAGTTGCGTCTCGTTCAGGCCCTGCCCTTTCAGCGTGATCAGGCAAACGGGCAGGCTCGAGGCGTCAAACTTCAGCACCACGGGAGGCAAGGTGCCCGGCGGCAGCCGACGCAGATCGGCCATCGCCAGATTGGAAATATTGCTCAGCGCGGAGTTGCCATCCGTCCCGGGCTTGAAATAAATTTTGATCAGGCTCACGCCGCTCAGTGAACGCGATTCGATGTGGTCAATGTTGCTCCCCAACGTGAAGAAACGCTCGAAGGTGTTGGTGATGTCGGCTTCAATTTGCTGCGGCGGCATGCCGGAATAGAACGTCGCCACCACCACCACGGGAATTTTAATTTCCGGGAAAAGGTCCACGGGCATGCGTACCACCGTCGTCACGCCCACGACAGCCACCACCAGGCACAGCATCAAAATAAAATATGGATAAGCGAGCGCAAATTTCGGCATTACTGCGCCCCCTGTGCATTAGTCGCGGATGATTTAAGCGGTGCGACGACGGGAGCAACAACGGTGACGTCTTTAGGTTCCACAGTTTCGCCCGCCGTCACGCCGCTTTGCCCGCCGACGATTACGCGTTCCCCTTCCTGCAACCCAGATAGCACCACCACGCGCGAACTTCCCTGATAACCCAACGTAACGCGCCGCAATTCGACCACGTTCTGCCGGTTGACCACCCAGACCGTGGCTGAATTGTTCGCGTGCGTTACGGCTTCGAGCGGAATATTCAGCGCTGCATGCTGCTGGTCCAGCGGAATTACCACTTCCGCGTACATCCCCGGAATCACTTTATTGTCGCGATTGTCCAGATCGATTTCTGTTTCCATCGTGCGCGTCTGTTCGTTGAGCGAATCCGCAAAGCGCGCCACTTTGCCGGCAAAATCTTCGTTTAGCGCCTGCACGTGGACATTCATCGTCTGGCCGACCCGAATTCCCGCGGCAATCGATTCCGGAACCGGCAACACCAGGCGCAGTACAGAGGTTTGCGCTAGACGCACCACTGGGATGGCCTGTGTGCTCTCGGAAGTCCCGGCGGCTACCAGCGTACCGGTGTCCGCGGTTCGGCTGGTCACCACGCCCGCGAAAGGCGCTGTGATGTGCATGTAGTCGGACATTGCACTCACTTGTTTTTGGGTGGCCTGCGCCACTTCCAGCTGCTCTTTGGCCGCCGATAGCATCGCTTCCGCGCTGGTCACCTGACCCTCGGATTCCAGATACTTCGCTTGCGAATCATCCACTTCCTGCTGCGCCACCAGCCCGGCGCGGGAATCCGCGGCTTGCTTTAATCGCGTATAAGCAGAGCGCACCGCCGCGTGATTGGATTGCGCCCGCTGCAGGTCCCCCTGCGCCCTCCGAATCTGTTCTTGTGCCGCGCGGACAGAGGCCTCGGCGCCAGTGAGTTGCGCCGTAAGTTCAGGTATTTCCAGCACCGCGAGGATCTGACCTTCCTTGACGTGGTCGCCAACATCTACATAAATGCGGCGAATGTAGCCCGCCACTTTGGCATGGACCTCGACGTCCTGAAACGGTTTGAATGCTCCCGCTAGCGTAAGTGTGTCGCCCAGATCTCCGCGCTGCACGCGAGCGACGGCCACCGTTGGCAGCGCAGCCGAGCCGGAATGCGAAGCTGCGTCTTCATCGGCGGCCTCCGAAGACGTGCGGCTATGCCACGCCCACACAGCGAGCGCCAGCACGGCGAGTGCGACTACCGCGATTGCGATTTTTGTACGCGACATTTCTCTCATTTCCGGCAGCGCGCCAATCGGCGGAACAGGCTTACTCGATTGCAAGGGTCACAGATATGGATGGCGCTGCGCCCTTATACGGGTGCGAGGAGCATAAACCGCTGAAGCGACCACGGGAGGAAATCTTGATTAGCAGGCGGGCGGCGGACGAAACCACAGACTCGCGGGTAAATACTGCACCGCGAGAAACACTTGTTCCACAACAACTTCATGTGGTTCGGAAGCAATCCTCGGGACGCCATCGAATTGCTGAAATAGGGCGACGGCTGCGGTCGCCAGAATGCGTCGACCATCAATCGGACTGAAATGTTGCAACTCCGAAGCGCCGACGGTGGCGCGGTTGCTAGCGGAATGTCTCACGCAAAGTCCCGCGCCGGATTCTGCGCCCGCCAAATACGGGTTATAAATAATCAACGCGACCAATAATAGGCAAATCCCGATTTGCCATTTTGGCGCTACTCGCCATTTTGCAAATCTGCGTAGATCGCGGATTGGTGCGGATTCTCCCATTAATTCACTTAGATGCCATCTCCCAACCATAGTAGGCACGGAGTACGCGGTCAAGGGGTGCGCAAAAGGCTATCCGCAAAACGTCACGGCCGAAAGGGGGGAGATGGGGACCGGAGCCAGGGGTGCGCCGGTCCCCAGGGTGGGAAATCTACTGAAGATCAAGCAGGTTCAGTTTCGCAAGCCGCGGTCACTTGGGAATGAAGGGCATGTGAATTATTCGTGACGCTGCCCTCGGAGGCCGCTGGAGCGCCAGCGCAATCTTCTACCCCGTCCGCCGTCGAATTTGGCGTGAGGCCGCTGGACGCCGCTTTTTCCGGCGCACCTTCGGGCGCCACTTCCGGCAGCGTCAGCAGTCCCCGGCCGTGACGCACATCCAGCCCGCGCACCCAGAAAATAATGTCCTCGGCGATATTGGTCGCGTGATCCGCAATGCGCTCCAAATGGCGCGTCGCCAGAACGAATTGCAGCCCTGGACTCACCACCTGCGTGTCCTGCGTCATGCGCTGCAGCAACTGCTCAAAAATACGATCGCGATATTGATCCACCAGATCATCGCTTTCGAGAACGTTGCGTGGCCATATCCACGTTGCGAAAAATCAGCGCGCCCAGGCTCTTGCTCACCATGGTCCGCACCGCGGACGCCATCGGCGCCAGCTCTTCGGGAACCTGCGCGCCCGGCATCTCGCGCAGTGATATCACGCGCTGCGCCAGATTTACGGCGATATCGCCGATGCGCTCCAGATCGTTGGTAATTTTCAGCGCCGCCACGATCAAGCGCAATTCATCATCCGTGAACGAACCTTGCCGCAGTAGCCGAATGGCGTGTTCGTCGATCACGATTTCCATTTCGTTGATGCGCGGTTCCAGAAGAAAAACTTCGCTTGGCAGTGCCGCGGTGCGCGGACTCTCCAAGCTCACGATGGCGTCCAGCGCCCGATTCATGGCCCCCTCCACGGTGCGCGCCATGGACACCAGATAATTCATCAGCGTGTCGTACATTACTGCGTCGGAGAGCACGGAAGGCGAGGTAGTCATAAATCCCCTTTGGTGAGCTTGATCGAACCGAAGAGGAGCGGAAACCCAATACACACACTTCCGCCCGTGATGAGTATGAATCCGCGATGTTACATACGATTAAAAGCTGTATGAACGTACGGTCGACGGCAAAAAACCGTTTCGCTCGCTCAATGCGAAAGCGGCCGCAGACCACTGCTTCGCCCGCTCGCAGGTCCACCCAGCTGCGTCCGGCTCAACGTACTTCCCGTTTCAAATTCCGGTACGGAAAAATGGAATTGCGAACCCTGCCCAATTTCGCTGTCCACCCACAATCGGCCGCCATGCACTTCCACCAGATGTTTGGCAATCGCCAGACCGAACCCCGTGCCTCCCACTTCGCGTGACCGTGCCACGTCTACACGATAGAAGCGCTCAAAGATTCTGGGTTGATCGGCCTTCGGAATACCGATGCCGGTGTCGGAAACGGTGAAGACCACCTCGCGCCCTTCGCGCGTGGCGCTCAGCGTGATCTGCCCTCCAGGCAGCGTGTACTGGATGGCGTTGTCCAAGAGGTTTTGCAACACTTCGGCCAGGCGGCGCCGGTCCGCCGCGATATCCGGAAGGTCTTCGGGAACTTCCACGATGATCTCAAGCTGCTTCTCGGCGGCGCGCCGCTGCGCAGTTTCCAGGCACGTAGCCACGAATTGCGCCACGCTGGTGTCGCTGATTTCCAGTTCCAGCCGATCCGCATCCATTTTCGAAAGCTTCAGTAGATCGTCCGTTAGCCGCGCCAGGCGCCGCGAATGCTCCACAATAATTTCCAGAAAACGCCCGCGATTCTGTGCATCTTCCAGCGCCCCGGCCAGCAGCGTCTCCGCGAAACCCTGAATTGCCGTAAGCGGAGTTTTAAATTCGTGAGAAACGTTGGCCACGAAATCGCGGCGCACGCGCTCCAGCTTCCGCAGATCCGTGATGTCGTGCAGCACGATGACCGCGCCGGAAGTTTTCCCCGCTGTCACGCTGGCCACCGTCGCCGCAAAAAAATGCTGCCGCAGCGTGCCGGTAACAACTTCCGCCTCTACGCGTGGCTCGCCGCCCAGGACCGCGCGAACCGCTTCGATCAGTTCGGATTGCCGCACGATTTCCACCAGCGCGCTGCCGGATTGCGGCGGCACGTCGATGCCCAGAATCTCGGCGAACCCCGGATTGGCGAACACCAGCCGCTCCGCGCCATTCACCACCGCCACGCCTTCCACCATGCTGCCAAGAATCGCGGAAGACAAATTGCGTTCTTCCGTGAGCGTGCGAATCGTGCCGTCCAGCCGCGACGCCGTTTGATTCAGCGACGTGCCCAACGCTTCCAGCGCGTCGCCCGAGCCATCGCCGGGCAGCGGGCGAAAATCGCCCTCGGCAACGCGCCGCGAAAACTCTTTCAGCCGTTCCACGCGATCGCTAAACGCGCGAGAGACCAGTAGTGTCGCGGCGCCGGCAATCACCAGGATTAAAAGCGACCACAGCCACAGGCTGCGCCGGAAAGATAGCCAGCGCCGCCTCGCTGGTCTGCAACGGCAGGGCAAAGCGCAAAACCAGAGGTTCGCCCGATGGGGCGTCTTGTCGTATCGCGTGATACAAAAGATCGTGCTGCAACGTCACGCTGCGCCGCAGAGACTGCCCTTCGCCCTGCGCCAGCGCCGCGCGGATTTCCGGTCGGTCCCCATGGTTTTCCATGGTTCGTGAATCGACCTGCGAATCCGCCAATACTTGCCCGCTCGCGTTGATCACCGTCACGCGCACACCCGTAACCGACATTTGCGCGACCCAATCGAGAAGACCGGCGTTGGCGGAGTCGGTCGAGAAAGCGCTTCTGCGGGGGGCGGATGCGAGCGCGCGAAGCGCGCGATGGAGGCTAGTTCGGCGAATCCGGTGCGTTCATAATCGCGCCGAAGTGCCCGTTCGGCAAAAAAATCGACGGCGATGAGTACGCTGAGCAGCAGCGCCAGAAATGTGAAAGCGAGTTTTGCGAAAAGATTACGCCGCACGAGTTTCGAACAAGTAGCCCGCGCCGCGAACAGTTTTCAGATGGATGGGATTTTCCGGATCGCTTTCGATTTTTTCGCGCAGGCGCCGTACATAAACATCCACGCTGCGCGGGGTAACAAACCGGTCCGTTCCCCAGACGGCATCTAGCAACTGATCGCGCGTGAACACGCGGTTCGGACGCGAGGCTAGATAATACAGCAACCGGAACTCCAGCGTGCTTAGGGGCACGGGTTTCCCGGAATGGCTCACCCGGTAGGAAGCCGGATCGATGGCCAACTTGCCCACTTCGATGGTGCGCGGTGCGTCTGCGGGAGGTTCCGCGCGGCGCAGCAGCGCCTTCACGCGCGCCAGCAGTTCGCGCGGACTGAAAGGTTTCGTAACATAATCGTCCGCGCCCATCTCCAGGCCCACCACGCGATCGGCCTCTTCGCCGCGCGCCGTCAGCATCAGGATCGGCAGACGATTCAACGAATCGTCGCGCCGCACTTCCCGGCAAATATCCAGGCCGGACATTTTTGGAAGCATCAGATCGAGCAGCAACAAGTCTGGGGGAGTTTTTTTCAACGTGCTCAGGCCCGATCCGCCATCAAAGGCCGCGGAAACCTGAAACCCTTCATTCGCCAAATTGTAGCGCACCAATTCGACGATATCGCGATCGTCTTCAATGATCAGAACGCGTTTCATGTTGAGTGTGCGCAATGCAGAGCGGCCCTGCGAAAGTGTACCGTAGGGCGGAACAATGCGGTAGGCGCGTGGAGGATGTTGCTCACCTGGGATTGGATAAGACACGCACGAGTGTCGCGATTGCGCATGACGGGCAGATAAGCTGCGTGTGAATGGCGTGTGAATGATGCCAGCACCCCACACCAAAAACGAATGGCGGCACGCCAAAACCGGGGTTTTGACAGAGGATGTGAGCTAAAGACGTAAGAAAGGTAGGGGAAAACGTTGCAAATTATTCCGCGGCAGTGGTGGTAAACGCCAGCGCCAGCAGCGTCTTTTGCTCCAGTTCGTGCGCTTTGGCGGATCCAGTGGCGGGGCTGGCGCTGGCGCTGCGCTTGACGGAGCGCAGGCGCAGGCCTCGCGCTTGCACCAATTGGTCGAGGCGCGGGAAGACGTAGAAAAAGGGACCCATGTTGCGCGGCTCTTCCTGCACCCAGATTACTTCGCGGGCGTTCGGGTGCGCTTCGAGCGCGGCGGTAATCTCTTTGCGCGGAAGCGGGTAGAGCTGATCCAGAAAGAAAATGGCGGTGCTGGTGTCTGCACGGCGGCGGCGTTCGGCGCGCAGTTCGTGGCCGACTTTGCCGCTGGCGATCAGAATGCGGCGCGCGTCCTGGACCTCCGTGTCCAGCACCAGTTGCTGAAATTTCGGCGCGCTGAAACGCCTCGATCGGCGAGCTGGCTTCGGGATTGCGCAGCATGCTTTTCGGCGTGAAAACGATCAGCGGCTTGCGGTATGGGCGCAACGCCTGCCGGCGCAGCAAATGAAAATACTGCGCGGCGTTGCTCGGCTGGCAAACCTGAATATTTTCTTCGCCGGCCAGTTGCAGAAAGCGTTCGATGCGCGCGCTGGAATGTTCCGGGCCCTGGCCTTCGTAGCCGTGCGGCAGCAGCAGCACCAGACCGGATGGCAGATCCCATTTGTCTTCTGCGGCGCTGATAAATTGATCGATGATCACCTGCGCGCCGTTCACGAAATCGCCGAATTGCGCTTCCCAGAGCACCAACGCTTCGGGATAGTCGCGGCTAAAACCGTATTCAAAGCCCAGGCAGGCGGCTTCGGAAAGCGAAGAATTGTAAATCTCGCAGAACGCGCCGTCCTTGGCCCGGCCGGCAGCGGCGATGTGTGAAACGTGGGCCAGCGGCACGTATTCGGTTTCCGTTTCGGTATCGATCAACGCCGCGTGACGCTGGTTAAAGGTGCCGCGCTGCGTGTCCTGTCCCGACAACCGCACCGGCGTGCCGTGGCGCAGCAACGAACCGAGCGCCAGCGCTTCGGCGTAGCCGTAATCGACCAGGCGTTTGCCGTTGCCCATTTCCGCACGCTGTTCGAGCAGCTTTACAATCTTTGGGTGGACGTGAAAACCTTCGGGAGCGCGAACCAGTTCGGCGCTGATTTCCGCCAGTTCTTCGCGCGAGACGCCGGTTTCCACTTCGTAAGCATCTTTGAATTTTCCGCGGTGATAGGGCTTCCAATAATCGGGCAGCTTGCGCAGGTGCGGCTGCTTGGTCAGTTGGTGAGCTTTGGTTTGCTCCACTTCGTATTCGGCGCGGACGGCTTCGACGGTTCGCGCGGGATCGACGCCGATCTGCTGGGCGTAGATTTTCCAGAGCTGCGGATGATTTTTGATGCGTTCGTAAAGCCGCGGCTGGGTGATGGTGGGATCGTCCACTTCACTGTGGCCGTGACGGCGATAGCCGATGAGATCGACCACCACATCGCTGCCAAACTTAGCGCGATATTCGGCGGCCAGTTGCGCCCACGCGAACGACGGCATCCGGATCCTCCGCGTTCACGTGAAATACCGGAACGGACTGCCGTTTGGCGATGTCCGAAGCAAATCGCGAAGAATGTTCCTGCCCCGGGCGAGTGGTGAAACCGATGAGATTGTTGACGATGATGTGGATGGTGCCGCCCACGGTATAAGCCTGCAGGTCGGCGAGATTCAAGCGTTTCCGCCCAGATGCCCTGGCCGGCAAAAGCGGCGTCGCCGTGCATGACGATGGGGACGACTTTTTCGTGCGCGACGGAGGACGGGTCGGTGAGCGTGGTGGCCAAGCCTAAGCGGGATTGCTTGGCGCGCGCGCGCCCCATAGCCACGGGGTCGACGGCCTCGAGATGGCTGGGATTGGAGTTCAGGTGAATGCCGATGCGCTTGCCGGTGGTGGTGGTGTAAAAGCCGGTCGCACCAACGTGATACTTCACGTCGCCCGCGCCCAGGACGCTCCGCGGGTCCACGTCTTCAAATCCGGAGACCACTTCGTGCGCGGGCTTGCAAGCCGCGTGGGTCATGACGTTGAGGCGGCCGCGATGACTCATGGCCATTACGCATTCGATGGCGCCATGTTCGCCGATAACTTCGAGCATGGCGTCGAGCAGCGGGATCAGCGAGGTGACGCCTTCGAGAGAAAAGCGTTTGGCGCCGAGGTAGCGGGCTTGCAGAACCTGCTCGAACAGATCGGCGCGAATGAGCCGTTCGAGAATTTTTGCCTGATTGGGTTTCGGCGCCACAGCTTCCATGCGTTCGGCGATCCACTGGCGGCGTTCCGGCTCGGCGAGATGCATGAATTCCGCGCCGATGGTGTCGCAATAGAAGCCGCGAGCCTCTTCGGCGATCGGGCCGGTAAAGGAGAGATCGGGGTGGCGCAGAGGTTCAAAAAGACCAATGGGGTCGAGGGTGGCCTCGTAGTAGCCCCAGCGGCGGAAGGCGTCGAAAATCCGCTCGCGGTCCTGCTCGGCGGCTGCGGGTTTGCTGACGGGCTTTGTGGGTTGTGACGGTTGCTCGGCTTCGAGAGTGGTCCGGTGTGCCATGGTCCTATCCAGTGAATCTCTATTTTGCCATAGAACCCATTGCGATGTCGGCGACGCAGGCAGGAGTTGCGTCTTTGCTACCAGCCCATGCCCGAGTAAAAGCCATAAACCCCA
Source organism: uncultured Acidobacteriota bacterium (assembly GCA_963798585.1). Classification (GTDB taxonomy): domain Bacteria; phylum Acidobacteriota; class Terriglobia; order Acidiferrales; family UBA7541; genus Acidiferrum. The sequence goes on along the minus strand of CAWCTJ010000006.1, from coordinate 73,802 downwards.
CGCCACGGCAGCCGCGTTCAGATTGTTATTTGATGCGCCATATGCGCCATACGACGCCGCGTGCAAGAATGTGTTTATGGCGCACACACGGAGTGCCACGCTTAGCGTGCGGTTGAACCCAGAAATCAAGAGGCGGCTGGCCAAACTGGCGAAGGCGTCGGGAAGAAGCTCTAATTTTCTCATTTCTGACGCCGTGGAATCCTACGTGGCGGACCAGGAAAGAATGCTGAGCGAGGTGCGCCAAGGGGAGCGGCAAGTGGCTTCCGGGCACTACGTCAAGCATGAGGATATGAAGGCATGGCTGCTTTCGTGGGGTACCGCCAGCGAGTTACTCCCGCCGAAATGCGTCTGTGGCAAAGCCCACGATTTTGTCTGGCACACTGCGCAAAAGCGATGAGCGTGACCGAGAGCACGGAGTAGTTCCCATCCAAGCCGTGCAGCAGCCACCTACTGCACGGCCGGAGAACAACGCATTTCCAGCCCTACCGCCCAGCGGCGCTGGAAGCCTTTCCAGTATTTATCGCCGTCGCTGAATTTCGCGCCCACAGACTCGCCTTGTTTCAGCGGCCAGACGCCATCATTGGATTTTTCTGGCGCTACGTGCAAATACGGCCGCTTGCTTTCATCGCCCTTAAGATACAAGTCCAGAAACGCGGTCACAAAATGCTGATTGATGGCCGTGATGCGTTCCTTGCGCCAAACTGGCTCGTCAAAATATTCTTGCGTGGAGAAGGACGTCAGCGCTTCGGGTGGTGGCGGATTGCCGCCCACATTATGCCGTGCGTTTTCGTACACCAGCATGCAACGCTCGGAGTTCACAGCTTTTTCAAAGGCCGGGGCAACGCCGTGCGAGAAATCAGAAATATCATCCTGATCGCCGTCGATCATCAATAGCGGGATACGAATTCCGGCCAGGCCTGCCGCATCCCACATGTTGTAGGGTGGCTGATTGCCCCACGGCGCAATGGCCACCACGGCTTTTATTTCTTTGTGCAAGCGCGATTGATAATTCGCGCTACCCGCCGTCCACGGATCAAAATAACCTCCTGGCACAAGATGGGCCGCCAGCGAGGTTTTGCTGTATCCGGCACCCGCACTCGCCAGCGCGCCGTAGCCGCCCATGGAGTAGCCCACAACCGCCACGCGCGAAGCATCGAGCACGCCATGCAGAAAATTGCCAGTCGGAAGCGCGAGTGCCTCGAGCGCCTCAATCGTGAACAACTGATCTTTGGCGCGATTCAGCAGCGTGCTGGAAAACTCTTTCTCCTGCCCAGTAATGGAATCGGTGTGGTCGATGGCCGCCACCACATAGCCCTTCGACGCGAGATTCTCCGTCAGATAGCTCAAGAAATAACGTGAACCCGGGTAGCCATGCGACACAATCACCAGTGGAAACGCCGTGCTCGCCACAGGAACGGCATCGCGCAAAGCCTTGCCGGCGACAGCTACTTCGTGAATCTTGTCACTGCTGCGCGGCATGGGCATTTCATAAACGGTGCGCTCTTCTGCACCTTTCGGAATCACCGCCGGATACCAAATTTCAACCGTTAAAGGCCGGTCATATAGGGGAGCTTTACCGGTGACTTTGTCGAAATTCAGAATGTCGGGCTGTGCCGGATTGTGCAGCGAAACGGTGCGCACGCCCACGCCATATGAGCCCCGCGCCGCCAACTCCGGCGCGTCGATCGGCGGTACGCTAAAGAACGTGTCTGCGGGACTCTGCGCGTGTGATGACGTGCCAGTGGCAAGACCGATGGCAAGACCGACGATCGCCACCATCGCCACTCTCACCACCACTTCAACAATTCCCGTCATCACCAATCGTCGCAAGCGCATAAGAGCCTCCGGAGCCCGCCCAAGATAGCAGGTTCCGGAGGCCATGGTTGTTGGAAAATTGGTTGCAGTAAAAACTGGTTGCCGGAAAAACCGGAAGACTGTCCGGTTAAATATGGCAGTGCGATGTGAATGGCTACTGCATGTGGAACTGGATGGTTACCGTGAGGTGCGTGGCCACGGGTTTGCCGTCTAGCGTGGCGGGCTGGTACTTCCACTGATGGAGGGCGTCCATGGCGGCCTGATAGAGCAGTGTCGGGCCGCTGACGACTTTCATGGTGCTGACCTTGCCCGTTTCGTCGATGAGCGCATCGATTTTGACGTCGCCGCTGATGTGCTGATTCTTTGCGAACGTGGGATAGATCGGCGACACGGCTTTCACGAGCTGCGCGGATTTGACGTCACCACCGACGGGGATGGGGTTGCTCGGAGCAACTGGCCCGGAAGTGGAGGCAAAATTCGCGCCGAGATTAGTTTCGCCAGGCGCTGGGGAGCCACTCAAACCGATAGAAGGATCGGCATCATTTGCGGATGCCCCATTTTCTGTGCGGTTGACCGTAGGAGTGGCAAGGTATACCGCTCCAAGAGATGGACGCTTGCCTTGGACGGCGGACGTACCGGCGGGCGGCTGGACGGAACTGGCCGCCGGCGAAGAAGTTGTGGGTTGCGAAGCGCGACCGGGTGCCACCACCATGTTGGTGTTGAGCGGAGCCGGGGTTGCGGCTTGGTTGATGATGGCTCCGCCCGGACGCGCGGCGGTTACAGAGTTCGCCGCGGTGGTCGCTTGAGCATCCGAGGGTTGCTGAGTTGCTGGGGCGCTGTGCGTGGTTCCGCCCGATGTGGCGGAAGCGAAGACGCCTTGGTGCGTGTACCAGAAGCCCCCTAGCCCGGCCAACAGAATTGTTGCAGCAATCGCGGCGAATAGGGCTTTGCGCGATTTCGGAGTGCCGTCTTCGCTGGCCTGTGCTTCGTCGTCGAGGAAGCGCGTGCCGAAGGCGAGCCCAGGAACGTCGGCCGAGTCTTCCTGCTCCTGTGAGTCAGCCTGCTGCGTTTCTTTAACGGAGACCACGTCCTGCTGAAGCTCCTGATCGCGTTCGTCCTCGTGCGAGGGATCCTTATACAAACCTTCTTTCAACCAGTGCGCGTCCGGCACGGGCTCGTCCAAGACGGCGCTGGTTCGGGCGTGGTATTCGGGAATCGGAGCGTCCTGCGAGGCTTCTTCAACAGGCGCGGGAATTGCGGCGTTGCGCGCAAGAGGTTCAAGCCACGAGGGAATCTTGAGCTGTTCATCGCTGGGGAGCGAAGGCAGCGGCAATGCTGAAGTTTTTGCCGGTTCGATGAGCTTGACGGGAGGCGGCGCCGCAACCTGGGTTGCAATAGATTGGGTCGCCACAGGCGGAGTCGCTATAGATGGAGTGGCTAGTGGCGCGATCACGGGTGCAGGATTGCTGGCCTTGGCCGGAGCGGGTGGGGCCACATCTGAATGCGCGAGGTCCAGAACTTTGGCCGCGGTTTCCGCAGCTTTCGTTTCGCTCGGCGGAGCGCTGACGATTGGCGCGGAGGCATTTGTAGTTTCGGATTTCTGTGCACCGGCTTTGTTCGCATCGCGGAAAAGCAGCGCGGAGAGCTGCTCCTGCAGGCGAGCGTTTTCGGCCTTCAATGTTTCGGTGGAAGTTTCGGTCGAAGTTTCAGCCACTGATTTTGGAGCAGCAAGTTTTTCAGGCTGCAGCGGTTGGGGAACGGCCGCGGCCACGGAGGGCGGTTGCGACAGCGGTGTGGGAGCCGCGGGTGGAGTGAGATTAATTTGCGTCGCGGACGCGGATTTTGGCTGTGCCGCCCGCGGCAGAGTCAAAACAGAAGACGAAGGCAAAACGGAACTGGAAGCGCTGGAACTCATGGAACCAGAGGATTTGGGGACGAACGGCGAGATCGGCGTGACAGTAGCGGGCCTTGTGGTAGAAGGTGCAACAGAAGGCGTAACAGAATTTGGAGCGTCTGGCACGGCCGCGCTTGGTTGGGAAGTGAGTTGCGGAGTCGGTTGCACAGTGGATGAGGGCGTGGGAACTACTGCCGGAATTTTAACCGGAGCGGAATTGGGTACGGCGGGAGGGGTGACAGAGGAAGGGGCGGCCCAGGAACCGCAGCGATGGGCGCGGCCGTCGAGCCGCTGGCTGGTGCAGCGTGCGCGGGCGCTGGAACATTTGCCGTGGGTGCGGGAGCGGCCGCGGAAACAATGCGATCGCCTGGGAAACGCATGCCCCAGAATCCGATAACCGGTTCGGTGAATTCCAGTTCGACGTAGCCGCTGACGTTGCGATAGTTCTTGGATTTTACAACCTGGCAGACGACCTCTTTTTTAGTTTTTTCGTTGGTCAGAAAGAGCAGTTGTCCCGGAGCCACGGAAGACACCAGGCGGATCACAGCGCCGTTGCCAAAAACCAGCACGGTTTTTGTGGACTCGGAGAACGGCTCGCGCTTTTCGCTGCCGTCGACAGTGCGTGCGCCGTTGACGGTTACGGAAACCTCCAGCGCCACGGGTTGCTGCTTAATCGCAGACTCGTTGGACGCGGCGTTCGCAACTGCAGGTCGCGCAGAGAGAGCATCCGGTACGGCGGAAGAAACTTCCGTTTCTTTGACGATCGTTGACATGGCTTACGCACCCGCGAAGAGAATTTGCTGGTGGCCCCCCCAGGAGCCCTCAGAGAAACGTGGTTCTCGGTAACCTATATATCGTGCGGTGCGGCAAACGGGTCGGCCATAGTACGCGCGTACCAGCTTAGAAACACTGCACCATTGGACAGGGTGACCACCTGTACGTAAGTCTTCTGAGAATTAGTTTTGTGAAACTGTCGGGAAACTAATTTCGCGAAAACTGGACCGGCATTTTTTTTCGAAAATCATTTTTGCAGCGGAGGTTTGAAGCGCTCGTCGATTTCCACTTGATAGCCAGTGACAAGCTTGTTGGTTTCGTTGGCCATGCCGATCACGGATTGTAATTCCTTGAACATTTCTAGAGTCATTCCTTTGCCGAACGCGGACGCAGTGTGCGATGCGATGCAGTAGCCGCAGTTGTTTGTGACGCTGACCGCGATATACAGCAATTCTTTGGTCAGCGGATCGATGGCGCCGGGACCCATGATTTCCTTGAGGCTCTCCCAGGTGCGTTTCAACAGCTTGGGATCGTGCGCGATGGCTTTCCAGAAATTATTGATCCAGTCGGTTTTGCGAGTGGCCATGATGTCGTCGTAGATGGCGCGAACTTCGGGGCTGGCGTGTTGATATTCGATGAGCGGGAAGGTGGGCATGCAGGTTCTCCGGGCGAAATGATGTACGAACGCAAATCCAAACTAGCAGGACACGGTGGATTTAGGAAAGGCGACGGCAAATTTGCAGCACTACGTCGATTCTATTTTCCAATACATAGGGCGACGAGACATAGAGCGACGCTTTGTGGTCCGGCGTCATTCGCTCTCCGCAAACAAAAAAGCCACCCCCGCTGAGCGGGAGTGGCTTTTTTGCAGGCTTTGTTGATCGAATGCGGCGTCGATTCTCAGCGCTTACTGGTGCGCCGGCTTGTTGGAATGCGGCTCGCTACTCGGATGAGCTTGCTGCTTCGGAGGAGGGCTGCTCTTTGCAGGAGGCTTGCTAGTAGTCTGCGGCTTTGGATTGCTCGCCGAGGGGTGACTAGCAGTAGTGCTCGTCGCCGGCTTGGTGGTAGTAGTGGCCGGCTTAGCAGCAGTGGTCGGCGGTTTATTGGAATTGACGGTGTTGGGCTTGGCGGTCGCCGCGGCCGGTTTATTGGAAGTGGCCGCTACGTTGGTTGCGTGATAGGGAGCGCCGGCTTTGCTGGCGGTAACTACGCCTTTGCCGCTAAATTGGCCGGCCTTGGGTGTGGCGGCGACGGCGGGCTTGCCACCGTTGACGGAAGCCTTTTGCTGCGGGTTGGCCAGGGCGGTTTTTTCGTGCGACGTTTGCTCCGCCGTGGGCTGAACGTGTTTTTCGTTGGCAGCGGCTTGTTCTGCAGCGGTAGGCGTCGCGGTAGTGCCGCCTGTGCCGCCGTTGTAGCTCACGTTGTTCACCGTGGTGTTGTTGACCACCACCGTTTTGTTGTAGGTGTTGCTAACCGCGACGGTAGTGCCCACGTTGGCGTAAGCGCGGTTGTACTGAAAGACGCCGCCATTCCACGCGCCGCCGGCAAAGCCAACGCCGCCGTAGCCGAAGCCGTAGTTAACGCCACCATAAAAGCCGATGTGCGGTCCCCAATAGCCGCCGTGCCATCCGTAAACGCCACCGGCAAATCCCCAGTAGCCGGGAGTCCAGAGGTAGCCGGGCGTGGGAGCAGCGATCCAAGTGCCAGGAACCCAATAATAGTCATCCGCGCCATAGGCCCAATAGCCGGGGGTCCAGATCAAACCGGGCGCAGGCAGAGGTGGCTGAACGTAAACGGGCAAAGCTGGCGGCGCGGTGTGAATCGAGATACCGATGCCAATGCCTATGCCCTGTGCTTGAGACGTTGCTGGGATTGCTAGAGCAATCAGTGCTAAAACACCAAAAGCTAAGGTACGAAAAATAGTCATTGCGAGGCTCCCTCTCCTGGAGTGGTGGGCTGCCCGAATAAACCCTTAAACGGGTCTAAAGTTGCGGCTGGGGGGCTGGTCTAATTTTGCCGGGGAGAGGGGTGACGGGCAATACCGGATTGGTTCTAGGCTGCCCAAAGAGTGACGCCGGGGCGCGCGGCGCGCGGGTTAGACGCCGGTGATTTCGCCGGAGGCGTCGACGTCAATGCTGGCGGCGCGAGAAATTTTTGGAAGGCCGGGCATCAGCATCATGTTGCCGGCGATGGCTACCACGAAGCCTGCGCCGCTGGAGAGGTTGGCGTCGGTGACGTTGAGGGTCCAGCCGGTGGGTGCGCCCATTTTTTTCGGATCGTCGGAGAGGGAATACTGCGTTTTTGCGATACAGACTGGAAGTTTTGCGATAGCCCCATTCGGCGTATTGGCGGAGTTTTGTGCGCGCTTGCTCGCTGAAGGTTGCGCCCGCGCCGCCGTAGACGTTGACCACTACCTTGCGGACTTTTTCTTCCAAGGAATCTTCTGGAGCGTAGATCGGTTGCGGTTTGGCCTCGGGATTGGCGGCTATCGTTTCCACCACGCGTTCGGCTAGCTCGGCTGCGCCCGCGCCGCCTTTGGTGAAGGCTTCGTTTAAGCGCGCTGGCTACACCGTGTTCTTTGCAATATCCCAACAAACGATCTAGTTCGGCGGGGGTGTCTTTCGGGAAGCGATTGATGCCGGCGACGACGGGAACGCCGAAACGCTTGAGGCTGTCGATGTGCTTGCCGAGATTGGCGAAACCTTTTTCGAGATCGCCTTCGCCCTGGTTGCGGAGACTTTGCGCGGTGGTGACCAGGACCGCCACGCTGGGGTGAATGCCGCTGGTGGGCATGACGATATCGAAGTATTTTTCTCGCGCCGAAGTCGGCAGCGAATCCGCATTCATTGACGACATAGTCGGCCAGGCGCAGGCCCATTTCCTGAGAAATGACGCTGCTGGTGCCGTGGGCGATGTTGGCGAAGGGACCAGTGTGCACTGTTGCGGGAGTGCCCTCGGTGGTTTGGACAAGATTGGGGAGGATGGCTTCGGTGAGCAGCGCCATCATTCCGCCGGTAGCGCCGAGTTCTTCTGCGCGGACAGGTTTGCCGTCGTGGGTCGTGCCGACGATGATGGAGTCGAGGCGTTTGCGAAGATCGTCGCGGCTGCTGGCCAGCGCGAGGATGGCCATGATTTCACTGGCGGCGGTGATGACGAAGCCGGTGTGACGATTGGCGCCTTCGCGTTTGCCGCCGACTTCGACGGTGATGCGGCGGAGAGCGCGGTCGTTCATGTCCATGCTGCGCGGCCAGGTGATGCGGGCGGGATCGAGTCGAAGCTCGTTGCCGTGGAAGAGGTGAGCGTCGATGAGCGCGGCCAGAAGATTGTGCGCGGAAGTGATGGCGTGGAAGTCGCCGTTGAAGTGGAGATTTATTTTCTGGCTGGGCTCCAGCTGGGACATGCCGCCGCCGGCGGCGCCGCCTTTCATGCCGAAGACCGGGCCGAGGGAGGGTTCGCGCGAGGTGATGATGGATTTTTTGCCGATGTGCTCGAGGCCTTGCGTCAGGCCGATGGAGGTGACGGTTTTGCCTTCGCCGGAAACGGTTGGCGTGGTGGCGGTTACGAGGATTAGTTTGCCGCGACGGCGTGCGAAGGCGGGGTCAGCGAGCAATTCGAGTTTAATCTTTCCGGCGGCGGAACCTAGCGGCTCGAAGTATTGATCGGGAAGGCCGAGCTTGGCGGCGATTTGCTGGATGGGCAAGAGAGATTTAGTCATCGGGGCTCATGGGCGCGAGAGGTGCGATTTTGGGTGACTGGAAACTGCGGCGTTATTGTAACCAAGTGGCGGCGCTAAAAGCGACCGCCGGTCAAAGTAATTCGTTGGGGCGGGAATTTAGGAGAAAGAGCGATTCAAATCGGAGCTCGGCGCGTTGATTTCGGAACTTTGAATTGCGCATCATACTGAGCGGAATAGAGTTAAAGTTCTTTGCGCTCAGTATGATATGGAAGATACTCATTCTAAATAACTTACACAATAAATTTAGTAACTATGTAGTTATCAGTATTAGAACTTCCGGTACTTGCACGGATGAAATGTTGGCGGCGGAGGAACGAGGGCACGGATTGCGCTGAAAAAGCGGCGTCAAGCCGCCCTTCGCGCAAGCGCTCAGGCTGAACCGCACTCGAATGGGGTCACGATACTTTCGGGGCGGGCTCTAGGATTTTCTGAGGAAATTGTCCAGGAGGAGGCGGGCTAGGCGGCGGGTGTTGTGGCGGATTACGGTTTGTTCTTCGAGAAGATTGTCTTGAATTACGCGGAAGCCTAGTTTTTGCAGGCCTGGGAGGTCGACTACTACCGGGCCGGCGCCTTGTGCGCGGTAGCGGCGGGCAACTTGCGGGGAGACGGATTGGCGATTGGCTACAACGCAATCGATCACGCGACGGGGGGAATCTTTGCGGAGCACGTGTTGCCGGATGGCGCGGAGATGGTCGGCCAGGGCATAGCCGGTGGTTTCGCCGGGCTGGGTCATGAGGTTGGCGATGTAGACGCGCGGAGCTTTGGAATTGACGATCGCGGCGGCGATTTGTGGGATCAGGAGGTTGGGGAGAATGCTGGTGTAGAGAGAGCCTGGGCCGAGAAGGATCAGGTCGGCTTTGCGGATGGCTTCGATGGCTACCGGCAACGGGCGAACATTGGGAGAGGAGAGGGCGATTTTTTTTATACGCGAGTTGCTGGCGGTGATGCGCGTTTCACCATGGACAATTTTTCCGTTTTCGAGTGTGGCCACGAGGTGGACGTTTTCGAGCGTGGAGGGGAAGATGCGGCCACGGATGGCCAGAACTTTGCTGCTTTCACGAATGGCCTCGGCGAAGTCTCCGGTGATGTGGGTGAGGGCGGCGAGGAAGAGATTACCGAAATTGTGGCCGATCAGGCCGCGGCCGGCTTTGAAGCGGTATTGAAAGAGACGGCCGAGGAGGGCTTCGTCTTTGGAAAGGGCGACCATGCAGTTGCGAATGTCGCCGGGCGGAAGGATCCGGTTTTCGCGGCGCAGGCGGCCGGAGGAGCCACCGTCGTCGGTGACGGTAACAATGGCGACGAGATCGGAGATGGGGCGTTCGGTAGTTGGATGATCGTCGCTGCGGCGGACGCAGTATTCTTTCAGGCCGCGGAGTAACGTGGAGAGTCCGGTGCCGCCGCCGAGGGCCACGACGCGGAAGCCGCGACGGAGAATTTTTGAGTGCGAAGACTTTTTGGGCATGAATCTCTATGGTGCAACAAAGAGTGCCTAACAACCGAAGCGCAAATAAGTGTGGACCGGAACTGGCGGAAGAAGTGTACCGGAAAGGTAGTGAGGAAGTGAATTCTGTGCGGCGAACGGTCTTGGGACGGTTTCCCGGTTAGTGCGCGAATCGCCCAAGCACCTGAATTGTGCACACAGTTTATGGCTGAGGAGTCGCTTCCAATCCCACTCTGAGGGCATCGATCATTCGCTCATTGAAAGCTGTAGAGCCCGGCGCTTTTTTGGCCAACAGGTTAAAGCCGTGGTAAGCGTTTGGCACGACATCTAGTTTGCAGCTGACTCCCGCTGCCTGTAAGCCCCTACAATATTCAACGTCCTCGTCGTAATAGAGGTCGAGGTCTCCAACTCCAATCCACGCTGATGGCAGATCATTAAGTTTTTTTCGCCGTGCCGCTGCTGCGTAGGGTCGGTCGTCCTCTAAATGGGGCGTTTGACCCAAATAGGATTTCCATGCAAAAAGATTTAGCTCTGGGGTCCAAATCAGCTTGCCACGACCCATTGTTTCGCTCTTTAGCGTTGTGCGGTCATCGATCATTGGATACATCAATACTTGAAACACAGGGTTCACTCGACCGTCGTCGTGAGCACGTTGGACAAGGGCAGCCGCTAGACCGGCCCCAGCACTTCCACCGCCTATAGCAATGCGCTTCGCATCAATGCCTAATTCATCCGCATGATCATGCATCCAGAGGAGAGCCACGAAACAATCATCCAAAGGCTGCGGGTATGGATGCTGAGGAGCGAGACGATACTCCACGCTAACCACAACGATATCGAGCGAACGCAGAATCGGTTGCAAGAATTCGGTGTCCGCCCTTGCGTTGCCCAACACGAGGCCTCCGCCATGTATCCAAAGCAATGCGGCACTGTGTGGCTTCTTGTTCTGACTTTCGTATATGTAAATGCGCACGGATGTTTTGTCGATCCGTGCATCTCTGCTAGAGATAGTGATGTCATTCGCAACGGCAAGGTCCGGTACGCTAGTGCGTTTTTGCAATGCAGAAACGGTTGATGTGTGGAGATAATTCGTCGGTGCGTACAGCAGAGGCACACGGTATTGGTGGTCAACGCGACGGATGTCCCACGCCTTGCTGACAAAATAAGTGCCCGCCAAAAATACCAGGACACCCGAGAAAACCGAAACGAGCCAAACCATTCGGTCCATTCTGGTCTTGCGTTTAGAAATACTTTCACCTCTCACGACGAACTGGGAAGGAGGGCGCGCATCTTCGCGGCAATTGTTCGTGCCGCGCGAACGGGGCTTAGCCGGTATAACTTGTCCATTAGCATTGCATCCCTTCCAACAAATACGTGGTACGCGTCACGCTCGATGCCGCGAACTATTATTTCTGCGGCCTTGGCCGCTGATAGTGCCTTGGTGTCATCGCTATCCACAATCTTTTTGGGACTGTCGACAGACGAGTTCTCTCGGATGTTTGTGGCGACAGCGCCTGGGAACACAACCGTTACGCGAACGTTGGACCGCCCAAGTTCGGAGGCCAGACCTTCTGACATGAGCTTCACAGCGGCCTTCGCCGCGCAATAAATTGTTTGACCCGGCACTGGAACAAAGCCACCCATGCTCGAGAGGTTGATAATGTGTGCTTCGGGGCGGCTTAACAGATGGGGCAGGAACGCTTTCGTGACAAACAACGTGCCATATAGGTTGACGTTCAACACGCGGTCGATGGTTGGATAGTCCAGTTCGTTCAGTGTTGAAAATGGCTGGATTATCCCGGCGTTGTTGATAATTCCATCTACCGCGCCGAAGCGCGCTAGTACATGTGCAGGCAAAACTTCTACGGCCGGTCTTTCGGTGATGTTGACAACAAACTGAGCAAATCGGCCCTCGTAACGAGTTGCAAGGTCCGCTGTTTCTTCAAGTGACTTTGGGTTTAAATCTACTCCCGCGACGCGTGCGCCTTTAGAAAGAAGGAAGAGTGCGAGTTCGCGCCCAATCCCACTTCCCGCTCCGGTGAGAACCATTACTTTGTCTCGAACCTTTATGTCTTCCTCCTGTCCGGTTGCCCGACGCTAAGTCATGCATGTTGGATTACTTCCCGTTTACCGGAACGAGCGAACAGAATTTGAGGCAGATATTTGGACTACTGATAAACTCTGACCCAATCCACTTCATAACGTGCTGGAAATTGCGTCTTGGACGGATCACCGCCCGCGACTCCACCCACGGCGAGATTGAGCAGAATGTACTGTGGCTGCCGGAACGCATTCGTTCCGTCTCCGTTGACGGCCTTGTCGACGTTCAGTTCGTTCAGCAACTCGTCATCCACCGATATGCGAATCTTTTCCTCGTCCCACTCCAAGCGCCAAACGTGGAACTTATTGCTCCAGTCGGGATCCGCGAACGAGGCGATCGGCTTCCGCTTCGAGGAAGCGCGGCTGTAGCCGGGCGTCTGTCCCGCCCAGATGAAATTGGCGTTTAGCAAACTGCCCCACGACTCAAGAATGTCGATCTCTCCGCCCCAGGGCCATTCCCGATTCGTGCCTAGAGCCCAAAACTCAGGCCAAAGGCCCGGTCGCGTATCGATGCGGGCTCGCATCTCGAAACGTCCATATTTCCAACTTGCAAGACCTCGTGTCTGCAAGCTGGCCGACGTGTACTCGGCGAATTCCCGATTCTTCGTCCAATCGTCGCTCCCGGCTTCAAAACTCGGATTTTTCTTTCGCTCGCGGCGGGCTTCGATGATCAGGAGGCCATTCTCACATCGAGCGTTGTCCGGCTGATACCACTGCAACTCCCGATTACGCACAAAGCCGGTCTCAAAGGTCCACTTCTTCGGATCGGGCTTGCCGTCTTGATTGAACTCGTCAGACCAGACCAATTTGAATCGCGTGGCACTGAATTCGCTCTCTGTCTTGAATTCCTGAGCGTTGACGATGCCGGTGATTTTGTTTTCAGCCTTGAGGCTTCCGAAATAGGTTACTGTGACAGGTCCTACCATGGTCTGAAATTTCATGGTCCACGTGATCTTTTCGCCTTCGACTTTTCCTGTGATCGGTACGCTCCCCGTCAGCTTTGCGGTGCAAGTGCCGCTGAGGTCGGAGCCCTTTTGCGTAAACTCACAGGATTTCGTGCTGTCGCTTCCCCCGGCGTTTTCCTGAACGAACCACTCGCCATTCATGGATGCGGGCGCGGTTTGTGCATGAGCAAGTGGGGACAAGAATAGAGCGAGCGAGTAAAAGGATTTTCATAAGGCCTATTCTACGAATGGCACTCAGTGCCATTTGTAGAATAAACTATTTTATAGTTCTTTACAACATACTTAGGAGGACCGCCTGAGGGCAGCTCCATGGAAATCCGGCGAGACGAGGTTATTGCTTTGAGGAAGAAACAATCACGAAAGAAAAGTGTAGTTCGAGCAATGGAGGCAGAAAAAACCGAGACTCCAAAACGGGCACGCACCCGCGACGCGATCTGGAACGCGGCTCTCAATCTTTTTGCTGAAAATGGCTTTGAGCAAACAACAGTCGAAGAGATTGCCACGGCAGCAGGAGTTGCGCGGCGTACATTCTTTCGCCAATTTGAATCAAAAAGCGACCTGATGTCCTACCCCGTCATCCGGTACGGCATCTCAATGACGACGGCTATTAAGGAGTGCCCGGAAGAGAGGTCCTTGTCAGCTCTGTTTCGTTATGTCGTCGGTCACGTCGCCCAGCAAACGACTGGCGATCCGCGCATCCGAAAGCTCATGGCAATCGCGGCAACCCAACGGTCCGCACGTGAAGCTCAACTCTCAGGAGTTACGGATCTACAAGAGCGTGTAACCACGGCGTTCACCGCAAGAGGCTTGGAGCCAATCACGGCGGCGGTAATGGCCGAACTCACGATTTCTACCCTGTCCATGGCCTATCGCATCTGGTATCGCTCGCAGCGTCAGGGTGTCGCTGCGGCTGTGGAGCAAGTCTTGTCAACGCTCTCACAGGCGCTTTGGCAAGGCGGCAAAAGGAGGGTCAAGCATGGGCGGCGGAAAGTCAGTGACGCGATACGCGTGTGAGCAAGTCCCCCGATTATCCCGACAATCCGCCAACAGACTGCCAGCTCTGGAGGTTGTGAGTGTATTAGCGATTTAACGCCAATCTGCCCCAGAGCTGCTGCGCTATACTGTCATCCCCTCGGGAAAAAACGTAAAAAGAGAATGAGAAGAAACGGTTATTCGCACGGCGTGTGAGTTTCCGCGCTCGTTCACGCAACGCTCGACGCCACTGCCTCTCGTTTTGCTGGCAGAAGCGCTAACAAGACACCTCCGATCGCAATGGAAACGACCACATCGGTAAAGTCCCTGTGGACGCCGTGAATCCGGGCTTCTACGGTTTGAATAGCCATCACCAGGCCATGAGAGATGTTCCACCAAGCCGCTAGAGCAATCATCGAGCGATGCTCACGATGGTCTCCTTGCGGCCATGAGTAGAAAGACCCCGACCGGAATAAAGAAGCTCAGAAACATCGGCTCGCACTCGTTCTTCTGCTCCAAAAGCCAGCTGGAATGCCGCAGATCCATATATAGAAAATAAATCAGCGCCAGATTGAATAGCCCCACGATCACCAAAACGATCTGTGTTAGGCGTTCTCTTTTCACATTGACCTCCTTTGAGCGAATTTTGTTGCGAGCGCAGCAGCGGCGCACGCAGAGGATTCACAAACTAGCGCACTGGAAAGCAAAAAACAAAATCTGCAATGCCGCTGCTGATCCATCGCGTGCAGATACTCGGGTATCCGCCGGTGACGCCATTGACCGGTCGCCGTGCATTCCCCTTGTCAAACTAGGAGAGTGTTGGCTACACTCCTAGTTGAACTCAGGAGACCAACACAGTGGACAAAGCGGCGGAACTACTCCCGGGCACACTCGATATGCTGATTCTCAAAGCGGTGTCCTTGAAACCATTGCACGGCTACGGGGTGTTGTTGCGCATACGCCAGATCTCAAAAGATGCTCTTGAGATTCCTCAAGGGTCCTTATATCCGGCCCTCTATCGGTTAGAGCATCACGGTCTCATCACTGCCGAATGGGGTCAGAGCGAGAACAACCGCCGGGCGAAGTATTACACCGTGACCGCTGCAGGGCGTCGCCGTTTGCGTGAGGAAACGGCCGGCTGGAACCGGTTGGCGTCTGCGATTGCCGCGGCCTTAAAAGCAACGTCGGAGGAGGTGTGAGATGATCCAGCGCCTTCGTTCTCTGTTTCGTGTGCTCACTCGGCGGCGTGATTTCGAAGAGGGAATGTCCGAGGAGCTGCGCTTCCACATCGAGCAATACACGGACGACCTGGTGCGCTCCGGCATGTCACGGGAAAAAGCGGCCCGCGTGATACGGGCGGAGTTCGGAAGCGCTATCAACATCAAAGCGGATTGCCGGGAAGCCTTTGGCGTGCACTTCTTTGACGAGTTTCGCAGGCAGCTGAGTTACGCCACCCGATTGTTGCGAAAAACCCCGGCATTCACAGCTACCGCTCTTCTGACGCTCGCCGTTTGCTT
The DNA here is from genome assembly GCA_963798585.1 of uncultured Acidobacteriota bacterium. Lineage (GTDB taxonomy): Bacteria > Acidobacteriota > Terriglobia > Acidiferrales > UBA7541 > Acidiferrum. Next base: position 58,588 of record CAWCTJ010000006.1, on the reverse strand, counting down.
GGGCGCGAATCTGACCATTTTTGCCGTGATCGATTCGGTGCTGCTCCGTCCCCTGCCCTTTCCCGAGCCCGACCGGCTCATGATGATATTCAATACGTATCCGAAAGCTGGCGTCGATCGCGACGGGTCCTCGCTGACCAACTATTACGAACGCCGCGGTCGTATTCCTGCCCTCGCCTCGCTCTCGATCTACGCTTATGGAACGGAGATTGTCGGTGAGCCCGGCTCGACGGAACGCCTCCAGACCATGCGCGTGTCTCCGGATTTTTTCTCTACTCTCGCACTCGGCCCCGTGATCGGACGCACTTTCACGGACGAGGAAACCACTTCCGAAACCGACCACGTTGCCATTCTTTCCGACACGTTTTGGCGGCAGCGATACAACGCCGATCCGACGTGCATGGAAAGCAGATTCGCGTAAACAGCGTTCCCAGAACGGTGATCGGCGTGTTGCCTCCCAGCTTCCGCTTTCTCTCTTCCGATGCCCAGGTGTTCCTGCCCCTTGCATCGCGCCCGGAAGATCGCGCGCCATCGCGGCGGCATTCCGGCGGAAATGTGATCCAAATGATTGCGCGCCTCCGACCGGACGCCACGCTCGCACAAGCCCAGTCGGAACTCGACGCGCAGAACGCGGCACTGGAAGTCGACGACCCGCAGGCCAAGATGATGGCCGATGCCGGCTTTCGTTCGTTGGTGGTGCCATTGCGCGCGGACCACGTGGCAGCCATCCGGCCCACTCTGTTGCTGCTGGAAGCAGGCGTACTGGTTCTTCTCTTGATTGGCGCCGTCAACCTTGTGAACCTGCTGCTTATCCGTGCTAGCGGCCGAGTTAAAGAACTAGCCGTTCGTCAGGCGCTTGGCGCAAGTTGGAGATACCTGGTGAGCGAAGTGGTCGTCGAGACCACCTTGCTCACATTAGCCGGAGGACTGCTCGGACTCGCGGTCGGCGCTGGCGGAATCCAGTCTGCTGCGCGGGTTGGGCGCTGATCGCCTACCCTTGGGAAGTCGCATCGTTTTCGACGCGCGACTAGCACTGGTCGCGCCTGGTCGCAGCGATCGTTATGGGCATCGTGTTCGCGATGCCCGTCGCCTGGTTCCATCTTCGGCGGCAACTCGGGAATGCGCTTCAATCGGAGAGCCGCGGCGGCACGAGCGGGCACGGCGCTCAAATCCTGCGTCACAGCTTCATCGTCTCTCAGATTGCCCTGGCATTCATTCTGTTGGCCGGAGCGGGTCTGCTCGGCCTCAGTCTTCAGCGCGTGATGGCCATTTCTCCAGGCTTCCAGTCCGACCATGTCCTCGGCGGACAAATCCTGCTTCCCTGGGCAACCTACGCGGACGCAGACCGTCTGACATTTGTTGAAAACTTGATGGACAAAATCGGCCCCGAACCGGGAGTGCTGTCCGCAGGCGTGGTAGACAATGTGCCCTTTAGCGGCAAAACCGGCAAAAGCGCGGCCACGGTAATGGGGCACGTTCGCCGCCCTGGCGAATCGGCGCGAGGGCATTATTCTTATGGCGTCGCGGGCGACTACTTTCGCGCCATGGGCTTCTCCCTGCTTGCAGGACGTTTCCTCAGCGCCGAGGATTCACGTCGCGCTGAGCGAGTCTGCGTTGTAGATGAGGATTTCGCGCGATACTACTGGCCGACGTCCAGCGCAATTGGCCAACGATTGTGGGAAGGCTCCGAAGCGGGAAAGGATGCCGAAGCTTTTACCGTCGTCGGCGTTGTTGGCGAGGTGAAACAAGCCGGGCTCACGGAAAACGAAGCCCAGGGCGCGATTTATTACCCCTATGCCTTCCGGATCGGTGACAGCTTCTTCGTTGCCGTCCGCACCAGTCTGCCGCCGGAATCGTTCGCGTTGACATTGCAGAAGGTGGTGCGACAAATCGACCCCGACGTGCCGGTCAGTGATCTTCGGTCGATGGACACTCGCATTGCCGACAGTCTGGTCGCCCGTCGCTCCCCGGCGCTGCTGGCTGGCCTGTTCTCAGCGATAGCTCTGTTGCTCACCTCCATCGGCACTTATGGAGTGCTGAGTTACGCCGTAGCACAGCGCCGCCGCGAAATCGGAGTGCGGATAGCCCTCGGGGCGCAGCCCGGGCAGATTCGAATCCAGTTTCTCTCACTCTCACTGCGCCTGCTAAGCGCCGGAACCGTGTTGGGCTTCATCGGAGCATGGCAGGCGGGCCGCGCGATGCGGTCGCTGCTCTTCCGGGTGCCGCCGCTAAACGTCGCGGTCCTCGCCGCTACCGCGTGCGTGACGGCAGCAGTGTGTCTTGCCGCCTGTCTACTGCCATCGCAACGCGCCGCCCAAATATCACCGATGGAGGCGCTTGCCGAGGAGTAGAGAGTCTGTTCAACCCGTCAGGCCAACGTACAGGACCGTCAGTTGCAGTGTGAGATTCAGTCCGAGCGACGGTCAAACCGGAAGTCGTTCCGATCCAGAAATGCGCTTCTGGGAAGAGGCGAACTCACGGTCCATCCGCGACGCTAGCCGCGTACTCGGAAGCTGCTGAAATTCTAGGATTAGGAACGTAGAAAGATCGACGGGAAAGAGGCGGCGGGCGTCGATGATTGGGACGTTACGGTTCGTAAATCCACGCCTGTTCGGTGGAGACGGGGCCATTCGGTCGCCCGTTGGGCCAACCGTATCCGCCGGTGATTAGTACTCGGCCGTCCTCCAGCAGCGTGGCTGCGGCAAAGAAATGGGGCTCTGCTACGTTGCCAGCGCGAAAGAATTTGCCGGTCGCACTGTCATAAATCTCAACCTCGGCAGCACCACCTGCGACCAGCACCCCACCGTTCTTAAGACTCGCCGTCGCAGCGGGTAGCTTAAAACGCGCCAATTCCATATCGGAGATAGAGGTGAACTGATTCGTATGTGGATCAAAGATCTCGGCGGTGCGAACCGGATGCCACTGGCCATCGGGCGCACCACCCGTAATTAAAACGCGTCCGTCGCGCAATAGGGTTGCGGCATGCTTCTGCCGCGGCGAGGTCATATCGCCTACGGTACGCCAAGTCGCTGTCTGCGGCTCGTAAACTTCGGCGCTACGCCCGTCGCCTCCACCGGTGACCAACACACGGCCATCCTGCATGACCACGGCGGAACGTGCCACTCGCGGGATGTGCATGCTTGTAGTGACGCTGAATCGGTTCGACGTCGGGTCATAAATCTCCGCACTCGCCAACGGCCCATTGTTATCCGCACCTCCCACCAGCAGAACTTTATTGTTGTGAAGCAGCACAGCAGCGTGGCCCGTTCTCGGCGTAGTCATCGGAGGACCAGCAATAAACTGGCCCGTTGCCGGATCGTAAATCTCGGTAGATGCCACGACACCCGGCCCGCCCTCCAATGCTCGGCCCGCGAGGCCGCCGGCAATTAGCACTTTGCCATTCGGAAGAAGAGTTCCGGTGTGTTCGACACGGCTCGATTGCATGCTAGCGGTAACGAGAAAGGTTTCTTTTTTCGGGTCGTAAAGTTCGGCCGAATTCAGGAAGACGCCGTTCTCCACCATGCCCCCGACAATCAGCACTCGGCCGTCCATCAGCAAGGTCGAGGTATGATCGGCCCTCCGTTCGTGCATGCTGGCGGCACGCACAACGCTTCCCATTGAACTGGATCTAGGCGACACACTGCGCGTTAGGAAGAGCGGAATCAACAACACGCAGGTGAATAAAACGAGGATGAATCGTTTCATGCCATCCTCCTTCGGAATGCTATAACGCTTAAGATTGACAAGCTGTTCCGTGATCCGATCTAACTCTCATTCGAAAACCGGCGGAGACTTTATTCGTGCTGAAGTATCTCCGTCCGATATTTTGGGGCGAGCGCCTCGGATTTCGCTCTGAACGCCGCCTGTTCCGTTTCGTTGAGCGTGGGGGGCGTCGTCGTCCGAGTCGCGACGGGAACACCGACCTCCTTGAAGAAGTTCTCCTGTCCGGCAGGCGAGCAGATGCACAGCATCCGCACAGGTTTTGCGGATGAGTTGTGGAACTGGTGCGGCGCGTTGGCCGGAATATTGATAGTCTCTCCTGTTCTCACTACCGAATTCGCGCCGCGGAACGTGGCCGCGATCTGGCCTTCCAGAATGATGAAAGTCTCTTCGAAATCATGACGATGAGGAGGAGGGCCGCCGCCGGGAGGAATATACATATCGATGAGACAAAAGCGATCCGCAGTGTCGGCCCCCGTCAGAAGAATCGTATAGGTGTCGCCTACCAAACCGATATGGAGTAGACCTTCGTTTTTGTCCGGTTGCGCAAGCGTTAGATTGCGCTTGGGGTCATCGGAAGGAATCGCCGAGACCGGCTGGGACAGTGTGGTTGAGCTGTCGTTCATTGGGTTCTCCTTTTGCGGGCGCTTGTTGATACGGATCGGTCAAGGGCCTAATCTGAACAGCGTTTGAATGGCAAGAGCTCTTGAAACTCATTGCGTCGATTCTCGTTGAAGCAGGCCGGTGTTTGGCGTCAGGCTAACGCCGCGGCAGCACTTACCCAGTGTCACGCTTGCGTTCAGAACGCGCTGTGCAATCCGATACACTCTTCACCGCTTCGACTGGGAAATGCCGCAAAGCCTCCTGACCAGCATCGTGGCGAGACGGGGCGCAGCATTCCTTCGAGGCTCAGGATAAAGCTGCGCCCTGCAGAAGATGACGACGCCGGAAGAGACAGGCCGGGACTAAAGCCCGGCCGCTACAAAGACAATTACAGAAGCTGATGTGGCGCATACGTTTATTAGTGGGCAGGAAGTTGTTGGAGATTTAGCGGTAGGTCGCTGGATGAGGGGCCAACACGGACATTCCTCGAAGCGGAGCGGATCCAGCGGTTTTCTGCGGTGGACCAATATTCCAGGCTGCGCGGAGCTACGTGCAGGGTTATGTCTTGGCTTTCGCCGGGTTGCAGGGTGATGCGGGCGAAGGCGGCTAATGTTCGAGGGGCGAATTGAACATTGGCGGGACGGTCGGCGGGTGCGTCCAGATAAACTTGAGGAACTTCGTCGCCAGCAAGCTTGCCGGTATTTTCGATGTGAACGGTGACGTCCAGACCTTCGCCGGACGAATCAGGTGATGGAGCTACGCGGAGATTGGTGTAGCGGAAGGTGGTGTAGGAGAGGCCGTAGCCGAAGGGGAAGAGTGGCGTAATGTTTTGTTGGTCGAACCAGCGGTAGCCGATGTTGACGCCTTCAGAGAAAGTGGTTTTGCCGTCGACGCCTTTTGCGGAGCGTTCGGGGTGGGCGGGGTCGGTGGCGGGATAGTCTTGCAGGCGCTTGGCCCAGGTGAACGGGAGGCGGCCAGCGGGATTTACTTTTCCTAGGAGGACGTTGGCGGTGGCCCAGCCGCCTTCGTCGCCGGGCCACCACATTTGCAGGACGGCTTTTACTTTAGCGAGCCATGGCATGGCGATGGGCTGGCTGACATTTAAGACCACGATGGTGTTGGGATTTGCGGCGGCGATTTCTTCGACGAGCTTATCTTGTTCGCCGGGCAGGCCGAACGCGGGTTTGCCGCGGGTCCACAGAAAAACTACGGCGGTGTGCGCGTTTTTGGCGGCGGCAATGGCGGCCTGGTGATTGGCGCGGCGCTGCTCTGGAGTGATCCAATTAAGGCGGATTTGTTCGGGAGCATTGGAGGTGTCGCCGCTGACATGGACTTTGATTTGATGGGAGCCGGCAGTGAGTTCGACGGAGCGGCGGACGTTGTCCAAGCCGTCAGTGGTGGGAAAACCGTTGTCCTGGGTGGCGTGCTGAATGTCGCCGTGGACGGTGTCTTTGGTGGCGCCGGTGCGGCCGACGGATTTGCCGTCGATGGTTAGGGAGGCGCGAGCGCCCAGGGCTTGGAGATAGAGCCAATAATTTCCGGCGCTGGGGATGGTGAGGGTGCCGGTCCAGGTGTAGTCGGCGTTGGGTGGGAGAGATTGTTGGTTGCTGTGGGTGAAATCGATTTGCGCGTCGATTTGTGTTGCACCTTGGGCGGCGGTACGCACGAGGCCGGGTTGGCCGCCGTGGGATAGGGATGCGGCGGGGATGGGCGTGCCGGTCATATCGTCGTCGACGGCATAAGTGATTTGTGCAGAGGGTGCGAATTGTTTGAGAGCTTGAAGTGGACCGATTTGGCGATCGGTGATGCCTGGGGAGCGCTCGCCGAAGGTGCCGATGGCGGCGACTTGGCCGGCTCCGGGTCCGATCAGCGCTAGCGATTGAAGATCCTGTTGCTTCAGCGGTAGCGCGTTTTCGTTCTTGAGCAGAACTGCGGCGTCTTCGGCGGTTTTCTGGATTACGACGGCGTTCTGGTCGATATCCTGCGGGGTGATGGTGTGCTTTTGTTGGCCGTCGAGATAACCGAAGCGATCCATTTCATAGAGGACGCGGCGGGCCGCGGCGGTGATGGTGGCTTCTGTGATGGTGCCGTCTTTTAGATCGTCGTAGAGGGTTTTCGAGTCGGTGTCCGAGGGGAACTTGGAGACGTCAATGTCGGATTTGGATTCTTCTTCGGGGGTGTTGCCGCCGAGGATGCCGGCGAGGGCGTCGGGATTAACAGGATGGGGCAAAGCGGTGTTGACGCCATTCGTTTCAAAGAAGATGCGGATAAGTCCAGCGAAGGGACTCGTGGGAACGACGCGCCCGGGCATTTCCATATCGAGCCCGGCGTTGAGAAACGAGGCGCTGTGAACGCCGCCCCAGTCGGAGGTGACGAAGCCTTTGAAGGCGAGTTCGCCCTTGAGGATAGTTTTCAGCGTGTCTGGATTGCCGCAGGCGAATTGGCCGTTGATGCGATTGTAGGAACACATGATGGAGGAGACGCCGGCTTGGACGGCTGCGGCGAAAGGGGCGACGTAGACTTCATGGAGAGTTTGCTGGTCGACGAAGACGTTGAAGGAGTCCGAGTCGTAGGCGATGTAGTGCTTGGCTTGAGCCATGACACCCTGGGCTTGCGCGCCGCGGATTTCGGCTGCGCCCATCGCTCCGGTGAGGAAAGGATCTTCGCCGAAGGTGTTGTAGCCGCGGGCGAAGGTGATATCGCGATCAATGTTGATGAAGGGCTGGAGAATAACGTCGATGCCGAGGGAACGAGCTTGGCGGCCGATGGCGGCGCCGTTGGCTTCGGCGTTTTTGATGCTGAAGGTGGCGGCGACGCCCATGGTGGCGGTCTCGGCCTGCGAGGGGATTCTGGTGAGGACACCTGGAGGGCCGTCAGCGAAGCGCAAGGAGGGAATGTGCAGGCGGGGGACGCCGGGGAGATAGCCGGCTTGGCCTTGGTATTCGGAGGCGGGTTCGATGTCGCCGCGGATCAGGCTCATTTTTTCTTCGAGCGAGAGTTGCTGGAGGAGGTGGTCGATGCGGGCGTCGTCGGCTTTCTCTGGGGGAATGGTTTGGGCGGGTGTGGCGGCGGTCAGGGTGACGAGCAGGAATAATAGGGAGAGGGAACGGTTTAACATTTGTGGAGACGAGCCTCCTTGTTTTGTTGCGCGCTACGTTTTGTTGCTAGCTAGTTGCGCGCGATTCTCCTGAACGCAAAAAAATGCACAGGCAAGAATGCCTGTGCTAGCAAAACCTTCGAAGACGAAAGCTAGCCGGAGTAGCCTTCTTTTTCTGGGTAAAGGAGTTCGGTGAAGCGGGGGTCTTCCTGAAGGAAGGCGAAGTCTTCATCGTTGCGGGCGTGGAAGCGATTTTCGCTCTTGAGTTCGATGGCGACTTTCAGGTTGGCCATGGCTGAGTCGGCTTCGCCGGTGAGGCAATCGAGGGCGGCCAGGGCGTAGTGGATGTGGTCGGCTTTGGGGGCGGCCTTACGCGCTTTGACGAGGCTTTCGCGGGCGTCGTCCCAACGGCCGATGTTCATCATGGCCACGCCGCGCTGGTAGTGCTCGTCCGCGGTCTTGGGATTTTGTTCGTGGCTGGGCTTCATGCGCTGATCGGCGATGTTGATGTGCATGCGGGCGCGATCGATTAATTCCTTGCTGGGACCTTCGAGGACTTTTTCCAATTCCTGTTTGGCTTTGGCGAATTTTTGCTGGTGGAAGAGGGCCAGAGCTTCATCATAGAGTTTCAGTTGCGCCTGAACGCGTGGGTCGACGAGTTCTACGCCGCCGCGTTGCGGGGGATGGGGTGGCGGTAAGGCCTTTTTTTTCATTGGTTTAGTCTCGACGCGAGAGGAGTGCTTGGCGCGCCCGGAGGAAGCGCGAGAGGTTTTATGGACTTTAGCCATGAGGCGGAGATTAACAGAGCCGATAACGCGCGTCAACGCAGGTGAAGCCTAAGCGAAACAAGTTTGCTCCCGAAGTAATGGGGAATGCTTTACTCTGTACCCGTTACCTACGAGTGCCACGGCTCGAAAATAAGACGCCAATACGAAGGCATTCTCGCGGAAACTAGGAACGCAGTAGCAAGCCGGTGACAATCGCGGCGGTGAGTTGGTGACCTGCGCCCGTCGCCTGTGCTATAAAATTTCAGACCGAGATCGAGCTGACCAAACTTGCCTTTCATTAACTTCCCCGCGCGCGAAATCAATTGCAAGCTGGTGTACTACGGTCCAGGTCTGGGCGGAAAGACCGCGAACCTGCAGTGGATTTACGACCATACGGGACAAAACCAGAAGGGCAAAATGGTTTCGCTGGCGACGGAAACGGATCGCACGCTGTTTTTTGATTTTTTGCCGCTGGATTTGGGGACGGTGCGCGGGTTCAAAACGCGCTTTCATTTGTATACCGTACCGGGACAGGTTTTTTATGAGGCCAGCCGCAAGCTGATTCTGAAGGGCGCGGATGGCGTGGCATTTGTGGCGGATTCGCAGGAAGAACGGCTGGACGCGAATTTTGAAACGATGGAAAACTTGCAGGAGCACTTAAAGGAACACAAGCTCGATTTCACGACGATTCCTTACGTGCTGCAGTTGAACAAGCGGGACTTGCCGAATGCCATGCCGGTGGAAGAATTGACGCGGCAGTTGCAGAAGAAAAATGAGCCGGTGATTGAAGGCGTGGCGGTGACGGGGCAGGGAGTGTTCGAGACGCTAAAGGAATTGGCGAAGATGGTGTTGTCGGAGTTAAAGAAGAGCGGGTAGCGACGCGGCGACACGCCGCAGAGATACAAATTGATCTAAGCAACGGCGATCTCAGCCACAGCGATTGCGACAGTCATCGCAACAACACAACAGTCATCGAAGCCGGCGCAAACCATGCGCGCGCTAATAGAAACGATAGGTGACCTCGATTGGAGTGGCCACCGAAACGGGCTGACCGTCCTTCGTGGCCGGAACGAGGTGCCATTTTGCGACCTCTGAAATCGCGCTTTCGGTTAAATCGAAGGGCAATCCGCGCAGCGGGACTGCGTTGATTATCCGGCCTTCGGGGCTCACCACCACGGTCAAAAGCACCACGCCCTGAAATTTCGCTGCGCGAGCGGCGGGCGTAAAGGCGGGAGGAGGGCAATACTGGCAAGTGGGGTTGGTGACGCCATTCTTTCCGGCCACGAAAACTCCGGGAGGCGGAGTGACGCCCGACGAGGGAATGCGCTCTGGGTAAGGATCAATGGAGGCGAGATCGGCCGGCAGATCACCGTCGTAGGGCAAGGTGAGATCTTCATATTTGCCGGACCATGCGGACGCGCCGGAAACCAAGCGCGCAGTGAGGAACAATTTTCCGTCGTGATTCAGGGTGGTACCCGCAAGAATGGTGGTAGCGCTGAGTTGCTTGGCGAGCCAGCGCAGGGCCTCGTCGCTGACAAGAAAGCTTGCGGGGATGCGCGCTTGGTCGAGATAGTGGCGGAGTTGCGCACGATCGATGACTTGGGATGGGTCGAGGAGCGACGCGCAGTCTTTGGCGATCTGATCGGCGAGCAGCATGCCCAGATGTGAGGTATCGCCGGATGCGAGAGTAAAGTCGGCAACGAGAATGCGGCAGTTCGGCGGCTTGCAACGGGCTTTCCCTTTGTCGCGCAGCAGCTGGCTAGCAAAGTCGTGGAGTTGGGGTTCAGGCAGCGGTCGATCAGGCGGCACCTGCGCGGCGGAGCCGGCGGCGCCAAGGAGCAAAATCGCCAGGGTAACCGCAATGCGCATCGTGCAGCTCATGCGTTTAGGACCAGCCATATGGCCGGGCAGTGTAACACGATGCACTATCAAAAACTGATAGCCTGGAAGTGTTGGCTAAAATTTGGCGAGGGCTTGGGCTTCGGTTTCGAAGGTGGGAATGGCATCGATCAGGCGCGTGACGGTTAAGGAATCGCGAACGCGGCCCGGTCCACACACCAGATACAGCGAGCCTTTTTCGCGAGCCAAGCCAATGGCCACGCGAACTAGCGTGGAGATGCCGGAGCTGTCCATCTGCGTGACGTGGTTCAGAATCACCACAACTTTGTGGACGCCGCGGCGGACGATGGAATTCAGGGCTTCGTGCAACTGCTCGGCGGATTCGCCAATGGCGAGGCGGCCGCGAACATCGACGATGGAAATATCTCCCTCGTCGCGGACGTCGATTTCCATGGGAGTGTGCTCGGTCATGTCTGGATATCGCTTGGGGGTTACTTTCATGGCTGTCCCCTCTCTAGCCGACGCTGTCTCCGGGCGCGATTTTGGGGCCGAGCCGACATTATACGCTGGCGGCGGCGCGAGACAAGACGGGGAATCGCGAAAGAATGAAGAGTCTGGGACCCGGGAGACGGGTTACTGGCGAGCCGTTTGGCGGGCGACTTTTCGCCAGGTAAGAAATGCGGCGAAAAGGCAGCCTAACGCGACGGGCAGCAAGGGAACACCATGCGAAACCAGCAAGTAGGAGGCGAAGAAAGCGGCCGCCAGAAAGTAATGCCAGCGGTATCTCATTTCCAGAGCAGGTAGATACAGGAGATGGCGAGAAGCAGGACGGCCAGACCGGCGACGGGAAGGAACAGGGATTTGGTCCACAGCGGCCTGCTATGGCCGCCGTGGCCAAGCTGACGGATTTGTGCGAGCTGTTTGCGGGCCATGGCGAGTTGCCATGAGGTAGTGGCAAGTTCGATGGCGCGCAACGTTTCTTGCTCGGAGCGAACCAGAGCGCGGAGGCGGAGGAAAAGTTCGCCATATTTTAATTGCGCGAGGAAATCTTGCGGGGCAATGCGGATTGCAGATTCGAGCGCTGCCATGGAGGGGTAGACCTCGTAGTTCATGGCGTGGGCCATGCCTAGGCAAATGTGAAGTGGGGCATTCTGCGGATTCTCGGCGCAGGCCTGTTTGAGAGACACGATGAGTTCGGCGAGTTTTTCGGGCGGGACGGAATGCGGGTCGCGCCATGGGAGCGATGGCAGACGATCGAGGGTACGCAAGGCGAGCGGATCGAAGGGCAGATTCGGTTGCGGAGTTAAAAGAGATTGTTCCACTTTATCTTCACCTAAAATTGCGGCGCGGCTAAACGTCTTTGGAAAAAACCAAAAATGCGACCTCAGGGGCTAAAGCCCCCAGTTTTGATGCCCCGTTTACGGCCCGACTAAAGTCGGGCCCTCCCGACGGAGCCGAAGGATCGTTTCTCTGCGAGCTGTAAGTCGGGCCCTCCCTAGCGCTAGTTTCCTGATTTTAGCTCGAATTCTGGATAGGCGAGCGAGCCCATTTCTGGTAGGTCCAGGCCTTCGAGTTCCGATTTCGCCGGGGCGCGCTGACCCATCAAGAGATCCACTACGGTGCCAAAGATAAAACTCAAAACAAACACCACGCCCAATAATGTGGCTACGCCGAGGAGTTGCGCAGCGAGCTGCGTGGAGTCGCCATAAAATAAACCGGTGACCGAACCGTTGACGCCGTTCCAGGCGCCGGCGAAGTTGCTTTTGCCGTCGGCGAAGAGTCCCACAGAGATGACGCCCCAAATGCCGCACGCGCCGTGCACGGAGATGGCGCCGACCGGATCGTCCACCTGCAGATTCCGCTCGACGAAGGCGACGGAGATGCAGACCAAAACACCGGCAATCAAGCCGATAACCACGGCACTGACGGGATTTACGAAGGCACACGGCGCCGTGATCGCTACCAGGCCGGCGAGAAAACCGTTGCCGGTCATGGAGACATCAGGTTTGCCGTAAACGATCCACATGTACAGCATGGCGGAGAGCAATCCCCCGGCGCTAGCGAGCATGGTATTCACGGCGATAGCGCCGATGCGCAAATTGCCACTGCCAGAAGCGCCGAGCGTGGAACCGGGATTGAAGCCGAACCAGCCGAAGGCGAGGATCAGGCAGCCGGTGATGACGATGACCATGTCGTGCGCGAGGATGGCTTGAGGGCGTCCATCGCGCGTGAATTTACCGATGCGCGGACCGAGAATCATGGCGATGGCCAGCGCGCTCACGCCACCTACAGCGTGGACTACGCCGGAGCCGGCGAAATCTACGTAACCTTTACCGAGGCCGAAATTGACGCCGAGATTGGCGAGCCATCCGCCGCCCCAAGCCCAATTGGCAAAGAGTGGATACGTGAAAGCCGCGAAGAAAAAGGAAGTGACGATGAACGAGGAAAACTTCCAGCGCTCCATGGCGGCACCGGTGGGGATCGTCGCGCCGGTGTCCATGAAAACCATCTGGAAGAGGAATAGGACCATGACCCCGACGTCGTAGGTGCCTTTGTGCATCAAGAAAAAGCCGTGTTGGCCAAAGAGACCGAAGTCCTTGCCAAAGAAATGGACAACATGCTCGGCATTGAGAGCGGGCGGTGCCGCCGAGATTGGCTACCGCACCAACACCGCCCATTTGAATGGCGAAGCCGCAAAGCCAGTAGGCGAACATGCCGACGCCATAGACCACCAGGTTCATCATCATGGTGTGGTTGGCATTTTTTGCGCGAGCAAGGCCGGTTTCGAGCAGGGCGAAACCGAGTTGCATGAACATCACCAGGTAGCCGGTGATGAGCGTCCAGACGATGTTGAGGGCGATTTTGTTTTGCCCGACTTGATTGGCGAGATCGCCGATGGTCAGGCCTTTTTTGGCGTCGGACACGGTTACGTCGCTGGCGTTTCCGGTGAGCGAGCCGTCGGGATCACCCTTGGCGCGGGATTCGGCGGAGGGCACGGGGACGTTGGCGAGGTCGGCGTCGGTGATGGGTTTGGGCGTCGGCGCGGCGGAAGTTGAGTTAGAGGCTGGCGGAGCGGCGGGAGTCTGCGCGAGACAACAACTCGCGAGAGTAAGAATGGCAACGAGCAGCAGGCCAAGGCGTTTCGCGGCGGCGGCCTTCATTCTTCGCTGGCCCCGGTTTTCCAGATGGCGTGTTTGAGATGTGCGGAATTCAGGATGCCGAGAATACCGAAAAGGCTGAGGGCTACGCCCACGAGGATCACAGCGAAGCGCGCGCCAGTGGAGTTTAGGGCCAAGCTGAAGAAGCTGACGACGAAACCTAGGAATGCGATGAGAATTCCAACGATCTTCATGATCGGCTCCTCAGTTCGCGGGCGCTTGCAGCTGCTGGTATTTGTGCAACACGAAAAGAGACGCGGCCAGCGCGACTGCTGCGACGACGTAGCAAAGCACTCCGCCCCGCGCAAAACCTGCGGCTAGGGTGGTAAAGCCCAGTAAAAATATGAGGATGCCCGCGGCTTCCGCGGGATGTGAGCCCATGCGCAACCCCTGTGTTGAAGTGCCCGCAGCGAATCATTCGACGAGAGGTTTTACAGGCGTTTACGGCAAAAACCTCGGGAATGGTTCCGCGGGCCGATGCTTTAGCGCACGACTTTACCGGGGGTGAGGGGCGAACACCAATGGATAATTAAGATAGTTAAGATGCAAAATTTTCGATTGGCGCGATTCGTGCAACCGTTCATGATGTTGATAAGGCAAGCGGGGTCAATGTTCGTGTGCCTGGGCTAAACACGTTCGATGTGCATTCTTCCATTATCGGGAATCCGGTCGTCAGGATGAGACGTGATTAAACTGGAAGCGATAATTCAGCCCTCGCGCTTTGAGTCCGTGAAAGATGCGCTGTGCGAGATTGGTATTGAGGGCATGACGGTGACAGAAGTTCGCGGGCATGGCCGACAGAAGGGCCACACCGAGGTGTACCGCGGCCGGGAATACACCGTGGATCTGCTGCCCAAGATCAAGCTGGAATTGGTACTGCCGGACAAGCTGGTGGAAAAGGCTGTGGACACGATCCTGAAGACCGCCAAGACGGGGAAGATCGGCGACGGAAAGATATTTCTTACGCGGGTGGATGAAGCCATCCGCATCCGCAACGAAGAGCGCGGGGAGAATGCGCTCCAGTGAATTTCGCAGCGCGCTCCAGCCTGTATCGCGGCGGCGATGCAAAGAACGATCCGCGGCGTCCCCCCGCCTACAATAAACAAGGACCCGTGACGCCACCATTTAATCCGATGGCCACGCTCGGCCCGCAAGTGGACGCCGAACGGCAGCGCATTCGCGAACAATTCGAAGCCGGAACAGGTGCGCGAGAGACGCTGCAAGCGCTGTGCGAGATGGCGGACCGCAACATTCAGCAGGTATTAGCGGAGCTGCACAGCGGGCACGGAACGGAGCCGCAAGGGTTATGTTTGCTGGCTCTCGGCGGATACGGCAGGAAACTGCTGTTCCCGTATTCGGACCTGGATATTTTGTTTTTGTTTGGGAGCGAAAAAGCGGAACGCGACTTCCGGCCGCTGATTGCGGAATTTTCCAAAACTCTTTGGGATATGGGTTTTCGCGTGAGCTCGGCGGGACGAACGCTGGAAGAGTGTAAACGCATCGACGAAAACAACGTGGAGTTTCATCTGGCGTTGCTGGATCGCCGGTTTCTGGCGGGCGACGCGGAACTTTTCGAGCGGCTGGATACCAAGGTTCTCCCCGGACCGGAACGCCAGGCACGACCTTTCCTGATGGCGCAACTTCGCAAACTCACGCGAGAACGGCTGACGCGCTACGGCAACACTATTTTTCACCTCGAACCGAACGTAAAGGAATCCCCCGGCGGTTTGCGGGATTACCAGGCCGCGTTTTGGATGCGGCAAATCAGCGGAGAGAAGCGCGAGGCCTGGAACAGCACGGCGGCAGAGGAAGAGCTGACCGCCAATGCGATGGATTTTCTCAGTGCGATTCGATGCTTTCTGCATTACAACAACGAGCGGAACGACAACACGCTAACCTACGAATTGCAGGCTAAAGCGGCGGAACGGGCACTGGGCTTGCCGGCGAACGCTGGGCGAGATGCGGTGCGCAGTCCGGCAGATTGGATGCGGGTATATTTCCGACAGGCGCGGACACTGAACCGCCAATTGCTGCGTTACATGGAGCAGAACGCGCCAGTGCAGCAATCGCTGCGGCAACGCATTTTCAATGCGGCTCGCGTCCCGAAAATTGAGCCGGGCGCCAGCAAAGCTTTTGGTGTGCGCGACGGTCTGCTGGAAGTAAACGATCAAACCGCGCTGGCCGATCGCTCGGTGCTGTATGCGCTGTTCGCGGAAGCCGCCAAAACCGGCGTGCCGCTAAGCCGCGAACGGAACGGACCATCACGTACGTGATGCTGCATCCCGAATTGCCGGCACGGAACGCGCCACTGCCCTGGCAAGCTTTTCAAGAGATATTGGCTTCCGATTTCCCCGGAGTGGCGTTGCGACCGATGCAGCGGCTGGGGCTGCTCATGGATATTTTGCCGGAATTCGCGGTGATCGATTCGCTGGTGGTGCGGGATTTTTATCATCGCTACACGGTGGACGAACACACGCTGCGTACCATCGAGCATTGCAAGAGCTGGCCAATCCGCCAGACGCGCGCGGGGCAAACTTTTCTTCGCTTTGGAAGACGGTGGAGCGGCGGGATCTGCTGGTTCTGAGCTTGCTACTGCATGACGTGGGCAAAGGAATGCCGGTGGAGAATCACGTGGCCGGCAGCCTGACGGCGTTGGATCGCGCGGCCGCACGTCTGCAACTGACAGCGGACGAAAAGGCCGAAGTGCATTTCTTGATCGAGCGGCATCTGGATATGTCCGCGACGGTGCAGCGCCGGGATATTTTTGATCCAACTACGGTTTCCGGGTTTGCCGCAGTGGTGGGGACACCGGAACGATTGCAGCGTTTGTGTCTGCTCACCTATGCGGACATCCACGCGGTGAATCCGGAAGCGCTGACGCCGTGGAAAGCCGACATGCTGTGGCAGCTATTTGTGGCCACCAGCAACCACTTCAGCCGGACGCTGGATCGCGACCGTCTGCATGCGCTGGATGAAGTGCCGCTCTTGCAGCAGATCCGGGCGCTAACCGGCTCGGCGACCACGGAATCTATTGAGCGCTTCCTGGAAGGGTTCCCGCGCCGATACCTGGCGGTGCATTCCGCGGCGGAGATCGCGTCACACTTTGCGCTGTATCAGAAGTTGGACGCCGATCCAGTGCAAACCGAACTGGCGGCCACGCAACACGCCTTCTCGCTGACGCTGCTTACCGCGGATCGTCCCGCGCTCTTCGCCACTATCGCCGGAGTGCTGGCGGGCTGGGGCATGAACATTATCAAGGCCGACGCGTTTGGCAACGCCGCGGGCGTGGTACTGGATACTTTTCACTTCATGGATTTACATCACACGCTGGAACTGAATCCCAGCGAAATGGAGCGCTTCCGTAAGAGTCTGGTCCGACGTGGTGCGCGGAAAAGCGCCGCTGGAAGCTTTGCTTAAGGGACGCGAACAAGCGAGCCGGCAGCGGCCGCCCAAAGTGGAAGTGGCTACGCGGATCAACTTTGACGACACCTCTTCCATGCACAGCACATTGCTGGAAATTGTGACGCAGGATCATCCGGGATTGCTGCATGAGATAGGGTCGGCGCTGGCGAGGCTGGGATGTAATATTGAAGTAGCTTTGGTGGATACGGAAGGCCAGAAAGCTATCGATGTGTTTTACCTGACGGCACAAGATAAGAAACTGGGCGCACAGAAACAGGAAACGTTGCGCGAGTTGCTGCAAGGAACGCTAGGGTAGAGATTCAGGTTTGGCTCGCCGGTATCGCAAATCAGCAAAAACTTCGAACTAGGAAAGCGGGAATCGTGTGCTGCATTAGCACGCTTTGGATGGAGCGAGCTCGCTGGATGCAGGGCTATTGCAAGGCCGCCGCCTGTAGATCACCGGCCCTCACGGCATCAAAAAAATACTTCCGAAATATTTGCGCGATGAATGCCGCTGACGGAATAAAGCGCCGGACCCTTCGAGGCTCAGGGCAAGCTAAAGCCCGGTCGCTACATTTCTAGTGCGTTTCTAACGAGCCTGCGATGGGGCGAAACTTCTTGATGAGGAAGACCAAAGGAACTCCCACGATGACGATCCATCCGAGCACGGTGAAGCAATCGAGGAATGCCAGGAAGGTAGCCTGCCGTTCGAGAAGACTAAAAGCTTGGGCCTGCGCGTGGACCACGGCATCGGGATGAGAGAATCCATGGGTGGAGAAGTAGGCCGTCAGAGTATCAAGCAGCTTGCGATAGTTATTGTCGAATGGAGTGGAGTGCGCCACCAGTATCGATTGATGATATTGCGTGCGTCTGGCGAGCAAGGTGGTTACGAAGGCGATGCCAAAGCTGCCGCCCTGATTGCGGAAAAGATTCGTGAGGCTGGAGGCTTTGTTGTTCTTGTTTTTCGGCAAATTGGAATAGGCCAGCTGGCTTACGGGAACGAACAAGGTGGCCATGCCGAGTCCTTGCAGCACGCGCGCCAAGGCTTCATGGCGATAATCGGTCGCCAGGTTGAAGCTGGCGAAATACCACATGGCGAGGGCGAGCACAAAGTACCCAAAACCAAGCAGTCGCTTGACGCCGACCTTGGGAAGAATTCTCACCACGACCGGCGCGAGCATTACGATCACAAACGCGCCGGGGCCGAGCACCAAGTCCGGCATCCGTCGCGGTGTAGCCGAAAAGACGCTGCAGCATTTGCGGAATCAGCACGGTCGAGCCGTACAGGGTAAAGCCGAACAGAAAATAGAAGATGTTTGCCAGGGCGAAGTTTCTCTCCGCGAGGAGGCGGATCTCGACCACGGGATCGGGATGACGCCACTCCCAGATAATCGCAAAGAGCAAGGCCACCATCGCAATGCCAAAGAAAACCACGATGAAATTGCTTTCAAACCAGTCTTCCGTTTGTCCGCGGTCGAGAACGACTTCCAGGCAGGCGAAAGCCGATGGCGACGGAAAAAATTCCCCAGACGTCGATTTTGAGTTTGCCGGCGCGGCGGGCGGCTTCCACTTCGCGCGTGAACTCCGGCGGATCCGAGAGTATGCGGCTGGTAGGATCAAGCGAAATGATGCCGATGGGGATGTTGATGAAGAAGACCCAGCGCCAGCTCAAGTGGTCGGTGATCCAGCCGCCCAGGGGCGGGCCGATGGCCGGCGCGGTGACGATGGCCATGCTGTAAAGCGCGAAGGCCGCGGCGCGTTTCGCGGGCGGGAAAGTATCGACCAGGATGGCCTGCTCGACGGGCGCGAGGCCGCCGCCGCCGATGCCTTGCAGGACGCGGAAGAAAATCAGCATGCCCAGGCTGGGCGCGAGGCCGCACAACAGCGAACTGACGGTGAAGAGCGCCACGCAGGTCATGTAGTAGTGCTTGCGCCCAAAGACGCGGCTCAGCCATGCGCTGAGCGGCAGGACCACGGCGTTGGCGACGAGATAGCTGGTGAGGACCCAGGTGCTTTCGTCGATGCTGCGGCGAGACCGCCGGCGATGTGGGGCAGCGCGACGTTGGCGATGGCGGTGTCGAGCAACTCCATGAAGGTCGCCAGCGTGACGGTGATGGCGATGAACCACGGATTGATGGCCACGCGCGGAGCGGGGAGAGTGAAGGCAGTAGCTGGGTTGAGGGTCTCGCTCATGGCGCTTCTGGCCGTTAGATGCACTAGAGACCGTTCGGTCTCATTGGGCTACGATTTATAAACAGTTTGTAGGGCGATCGTACTCGTGGCCGCAGGTATGGCGGTACAAGGGCCTGATGTGGATGAAAGGAGGGAACTTAGCGGCTCCGCGGATTAATAGCGCACGGATTCGAGAGACGCAGAACACCGAAATGAAACGGGCCTTCGACGGCACAAGTAGCGTACCGTCGAAGGCCTGTCCGATATTTCACCATTGTGAAATCCACGACTCTATCGCCTGGTGATTAAGCGATGGGGATCAGGCGGCACGCACCGCCGGGCTGCGAAAGCGGATCGCCGAGAGAATGGTTAAGATAAAGAAAATCACCAGAACGGTCAGCTGCGTGAATTTGAAAGCTGGCTCGGTCCCAGTGGGCGCCAGCGCTTTTAGCGCAGGCACTTTCATGAAGAGCTGCGCGATCAAAACAAAAACGTTGAGGTAAAGCGCGATCATGGCGGTGATGACGTAGGTCTTGCGCCAGCCGCCGGCCAGATGGCCGCCTTTGAGCGCGAAAACCGCCAGCACCAGGAACACTAGCGAGATGGCGCCGACGACGTAGGAAGGTTTGAAGCCGTGATACGGGAAAAAGTAACCCGTCACGCTGGTCAAGATCGTGGTCCACAGAAACAGCGAGTTCGCGCCGCCGAGTGGTTTTCCCGCGAGGAATTCGAGCATGACCACCAGTCCGGCGCCTATGCCAATCAAGCTTATAGCGACGTGCACGAGCGTGAAAATGGCGAGTATCACGAATGGTCTCTCCTACCGGATTTGTCCGAATCAGGCCGAGGCTTGATTGCTGCGGCCGAGAAATGCGAACAGCTCAGCGTTGATCTGGTCTTTCAGCGTGGAGCACATGCCGTGCGGGGCTCCGGGAATAACTTTGAGAACCGCGCCTTTAACTATTTTCGCGAGATGCGAGTCCGGCAGCCACGATGGGCACGATCTGATCGTCGTCGCCGTGAAGGATGAGTGTGGGCACGTCGAACTTCTTCAGGTCTTCGGTGAAGTCCGTTTCAGAGAACGCCTTGATGCAATCGTAAGAAGCGGGATATCCAGCCATCATGCCCTGTAGCCAGAAAGATTCGCGCATGCCCTCGGAGATCTTGGCGCCGGGGCGGTTATACCCGTAGAAAGGCATGCTGAGGTCCCGGAAAAACTGCGAGCGATCCGCCTGAACAGCGGCGCGAATTTTGTCGAACTCCTCGATTGGCAAGCCAGCCGGATTTTTTGGAGTTTTCAGCATGAGCGGCGGGATGGCGCTGATCAACACGGCCTTGGCGACGCGCTTCGATTCCGTGGCGGCCGATGTAGCGGGCGACTTCGCCACCGCCGGTGGAATGGCCAATGTGCATGGCGTCTTTGAGGTCGAGCGCTTTCGAGAGGGCGGCCAGATCGTCGGCGTAGGTGTCCATGTCGTTGCCGTCCGAAGGTCTGCGCTGGAACGGCCGTGGCCGCGGCGATCGTGGGCGATGCAGCGGTAACCGCGCGCGAAAAGAAAGGCATCTGGTCTTCAAAGGCGTCGGCGCTTAGCGGCCAGCCATGGCTGAAAACCACAGGCTGGCCCTTGCCCCAATCTTTGTAATAGATCTCGACGTTGCTCGAATTTTCCGTACCAACGGTCACGTATGGCATAGCAATTTCTCCCTTATCTGAATTCGTCAGACTTCCCTTTCGGGGTTGTACAGGTCTAGATGCGTGGCCGGCTCAGAGGTCGCTAACTATTTCGGATAGGAACCACGTTCTGCGTTCGGTCTCGTCAATCCAATTCTCAATGAGGCTGGTGGTCGCTACATCGTTGTGTTTGTCGCAGACCTCGTGCAGCGAACGCAAGAAGCGCGTCAGCTCCCTATTGTCGGTGCGCAATTCCGTCAGCATATTCGCCGCAGTGACGGACTCCTGGTTGTTGTCTTTCAGCCGCTGGTGTTTGGAAATGTCGCTGATGGAGTGCAGCGTGGTGCCGCCAATTTTGCGCGCCCGTTCCGCGATATCGTCGGTCATGGCGAAAATCTGGTCGGCGTGTTCATCGAGGAGCAGATGATAGTCGCGGAAGTGGCGACCGGTCATGTGCCAGTGGAAATTCTTGGTTTTTAGGTACAAGGCGAAAGTATCCGCCAGCATATGGCGAAGGCCGCTGGATATTTCCTCGACAGCGGTTTTGCCAAGGTCTGCCGAAAGCTCGGATGGGCCTGCTGGAACCTTTTGTTGCTGAGCTGCGGTGCTGCGATTTGGCATGATTTCCTCCTTTTGACTACTAGGGACCGGGGGCGGCTATTCTACTCTTTTGGACTGTAACGCGGCTTAGAGAATGCAAGATGCAAGAGCTGTCCAACGCGAGGCGTTCCAGCCAGGCAAATCTCTGTCGTCGTCACGGTCGGCCGTTCAGCCAGCTGCGGCGGTGAGCAGGGCTTCCACCTTAGCGTCCAGGTCTTGCGCGACTTTTGATGCGTCGGGATTTCCATAAGGTGCTAGGTAGCTAGCCATGGTGTCATAGCAAAGATGCACTCCGTCAGGGCGCTCATCCACGAGAATGGTTACCGGGGCATACGAACCGGCGTCAGGCACGTGCTCAACCATTTGCTTCATGATCAGTGGATTGCCCACCAGCAAGCGCAGGCTTCGCGGCGCTTTATCTCCAAGCTCTTTGCGTAGAACTTCGCCCAGGTCAAATCGCACAAACTCCATAAAGCTGGAAGATCCTGTTGCGGTGTGGACGATCGTTTCCACTTCAGGATAGGTTTTCGCCGAGGCGATGGCTCCGACAAATGTTCGAAGATCGGGATGCCCGACGAGCGCTGATAGGGCCGAGGTGACATCCGCAAAGGACTTCGCGGAAACAAAATGCAGCCGCGTTACGTTCAGTTGCGCAACTTGTTTTGTGGCCATGGCACAGTTTCCTCTCTCACATCCGCGTGCTCGGTCTACTTCGCTTCAAATAGCTTCAGATCGATCGAGTCTCCCATGGCTTTGTAGCCAGTCGCATTCGGGTGAAGATGATCGCCACTATCTGATGCTGTGGAGAGGTTCGGCGCGGAGTTCGGGTCTCGCACGACGGCATCGAAGTCGATTACGGCATCAAAGTAACCACTTGTCCGTATCCAGCGATTCACGGTTTGACGAGCACGTTCCGCTTCTGGACTGGCGTAGAAAGATGCACCAAACGGAGTAATGGTGGCGCCGTAAACGCGTATATTTTGAGAATGAGCGCGAAGAATAATCTGTTGGTAAGCGAGGATAATATCGTTGGCAAGCGACTCGAGGTCGCAATTGTCCTTGCAGGTTCCGATGTCGTTTACGCCTTCCAGCAGAATCAGCCAACGCGCGCGGGTCTGGGCCAAAACGTCTCGGTCCAAGCGCGCCAGGGCGTTGGGTCCAAGGCCGTCATGCAGGAGACGATTTCCTCCAATCCCTTCATTGAGGATGCCC
The DNA here is from genome assembly GCA_963798585.1 of uncultured Acidobacteriota bacterium. GTDB lineage: Bacteria > Acidobacteriota > Terriglobia > Acidiferrales > UBA7541 > Acidiferrum. Next base: position 36,346 of record CAWCTJ010000006.1, on the reverse strand, counting down.
ACGTTGCTGGTCTGTTTGTTCGCGTGCAAACGTCGAGCCAGCACATCAGGCCAGCGATCATTGCCATTCGTCGTTGAGCTTCGGCCATCGGTAATCGAATCGCCGAGCACTACGACCGACGCGGACGAATCCCGCGTCACCACATCGACTCCATTTAGGAAATACCAATGGTCGATGGTGTGCGCCGAAGGCAGTTCGGTGGCGGAAACGGCGTCGCCTGCGGTGAAATATGATGTGGCGCGCGAACCGGCGTGAGCGGTTGTCCCGTCCGGTGAGCCTTTCAGATAAATCGTTACCGCGAGATCAGAAAGGGGAGCTAACTCGAAGGAAAGCTCATCGGAATAGATTAGAGCGCCAGCCGGAATCGTGATCGATGGTTGTTGGTTAAAGCTTAGTGGTTTATCGCTTCCGGCCTGGATCGTGCTGCCCCCGGTCGCCTTGGCTACGTGCGCGGAGGTTATCGTTAACGGCGTTTTTCCGAAGGCGTTTGAAAACCGTACGCGGAGTTTCGTTCCGCCGATGGAAACGTGGACGATCTGTCGTAACGTGCTGTCGGCAAATGCTGGAGGTGGCGGTTCGTCCGAAGGAGCCGCAAGTTGCGGGGACGACGCCCACGTACCCACCCAATGGTCAGCTTTCTTCGTGTTGGTGGGGGTGGCTCCCGCGGTGGGACACATTGACGCAATGACCAGAACGATTACAAGGAAGCGCGATGAGGCGACTATCGACTTGGTTCTCAAAACAGTTTCCCATCCACTCGGGCGCGCTCGGCAGACCTGAGGAGCAGTTGCGAGGAACGAATGAAACACGCTATTGGCACACCGCGTCGAGCTTAGTCAATTGCACATCGGAATTCTTCGGCAGTGGAAGATGCCTTGCACGCATGGATTGCTCCAGAAATGTGCCACCCCAATTGCCTGGCAAATCGGGATGGATCGAATAGGCGGGATCAGCCTCCGCCTCGGGGAGGGTAATCAGTGTAAAGCCACGCTCCTTGAGCAGATCAAGAAGGTGAGGAAGCATGACAGTTTCGAAACCCCCGATATGGAGCAGCATGACATGCTTAATGTCGCGTCCGAAAATCGCATTCGATAATGCCCTGCTTTGCTCGAGAGAATCTGAGGCACCCGTCATGTAAGATCTCTTGAGCTCCTCGATTCCCTGTTGGTCATTTTTGGCGACACAGCGCGCATAGGGAGCGCTGTAGGCATAATCGCCAAAACTTATCGTAACCTGCGCCACTTTGTATCCATGCTCATTCAGAAATCCAGTTATGGCGCGATGTTTTTCCGGCGTATCTCCCTCATGAAGAAATGGGTAACGCAGCCAATGCCAGTCATCGCTGCCCATGGATTCTTTGAGCGCCGGCTCGTCCGCGAGCAGGTCTTGTTCGAAATCCGCGACAGAATTTGTGTCCAGGTCCATGTGCGAAAACGTGTGATTTCCTAAGGGGAATCCTGCGGCACGCCAGAGTTGCAGCACCGCGCCGCTCGAAGGATCCTGCTCCATGCTTTTTGCGTTGATGAAACCGCTGGTAGGCGGAGCATGGGTGGCTTGCAGAGCGAGAATAATACTCTTAGCGATGTCGACGCGGGTCATGCCTGCCGGCAAGGGACCATGCACGGGGAGATCGTCAAAAGTCAGGGCAACTTCGCTTAAGGTAACTCCCGGGGCGTTCCCCGCCGCGACAATCGCCGGCCCTTTGATGTATTGGCTCGCGAACGTCAAAAATATTGGCCAATTGGGTCCGGTGGTGTGGCCTCCAGTATGCTGGCGGAAAGCGATAGCGCCATCGATTAGCGAGGTTTCCATCGGGGGAAATTCGGTCGTACCCAGATCCTTTTTCCCGAGGAGCTTATAGACCGGCCCCGCACCGACTGCGCCTAAGAACATCCCCTTGGCATCGACCCAGCCGCCCTCAACTTTTTGCGACCCACTGCTGATAAACACAGGGCGCGGCGCACACAAGGCGATGAGTTCAGAGGAGTCCACGGGCAGATCATTGACGGTCAGCGGACCCGCGTATTTCAAGAAGTTCCCCGCCATCCAGTGATATTCGGCAGTCGACGCAATGTTCTCCAACTGCTCGCCAAAATTGCGGCGCAAGATCTTGGCACCGCCGGCACCGGAAGAACCGATGAAGCCGATCGCAAATCGCGAGTCATACGCCATGGTGACAAGCGCCGCTTTGCCGTAGCGCGAAAGCCCTTCAATACCAACCTGTTTGGCATCCACCGACTTGTCTGTCTCGAAATAGTCCAGCGCACGGCTTGCGCCCCAGGCCCACGCGCGCAACGCCCCCCAGTCGTCCAGTTTGCGAGGCTGCCCTTTGTTGCAGAGGCCGATGATGCCCTCGGTAAGTCCTGCGCCGTTGTCTGCCTGGATAGTTGTAGGAATAAGAACCGCATATCCCCAGCCCATGGCGACAACTTGTTGCTGCCAGGTAGGTCCATTTCCTAAGAAAGCGGCGCGTTGCGCTTCGGACATCCTTTTTTTCATGGCCTCGATCGCTTCGGGGCTCAATCCGAATTCCATGATTACGGGGACGGGACCTTTCGCTTTCGCCGGCGTCGTGAGCGTCAATTGGATATCCACGTTGATGAGTGGATAGGAGGAGTTGTCCACATGACCGACAAGTTTCTTCGTAATCACAGGCATGCCCGCGAGCTCTTCCGAGGCTGCGCTGGTCGTCGCCCACTGGACATTCGGTGTGTTTTGGGGGACACGACCGTAGATTTCACGATCGAACTCTTCCACAATTTCTGGCCGCCGCTGCTTCCACCAGATCTCTGCCGAAGTCACCGCTTTCCCGTTGTTAAGCAGCAGCGGATCCGGCAACTTCAGGTTGCTGGGAACCCTTGATTCGTCGAAGTTGGCAGCATTTGGCGAATTTGGGTCGCCATCAGGACCTCGTCGCAGCGAGTCAATGTGTAGGAGTGCCAGCGTCCGTTGATGGTCCTGTTCGGCAGTCAGGTGCACCGGTGGGGGACTCACGTCTGAGAAAGGAACGGAGAGAGTAAACAAGAGCATGCAGGATGGCCAGCGAGTCTGTTGGGATGGGCGCATTGTTTTTTTCGTTCGTGCTCGAGGGCGATTGTATACCAAGCTACCGTTAACGTTACCGGTTGTGAGAAGCTAGCTTTTCCCGAACGCCGGTGATGCGAAATCAAAGTGAGTTTCCATCAAAGGCCATCAATTGCAATGAAGGGACATGAAGGCTAGGAGCAACTGCCAGCTGGTAATGTTAAATTCGTAGCGGTGAACCCAATTCTGAGTATCGTTTCGTCTCGAATTTTCCGGTCGTTTCCTTTCTTGGTGCTGCTTTTGGCGTTTCTAGCTGCATCCTCGGCCGCGCAGGCTCCCACGCCTGATGAGGCTATTACCCTCCAGCAACAGGGTCGGCTCCCGGAAGCGGAGGCCGTTTGGAGATCGTGGTTGCAACTTCACCCGGAAGATGCGGGAGCGCTTGCCAGCCTGGGCGTGGTCCTTTCCGGCGAGGAGAAATATGGGGATGCCGCCGTGGCTTACCGGAAAGCCCTTGCGCTGGATCCTGATCTCCGCGGAGTGCAACTCAACCTCGGACTTGCGGAGTTTAAGCGCGGCCAGTTCGGGGCGGCCATCGAGCCATTGAAGTCCGCACTGGCGGCCGACCCAGAAAGCCTTCAGGCCGTCACCCTGCTTGGCATCAGCTATTACGCCTCCGGAGATTTTCCGCAAGCCATCCAATATTTGCAGCGTGCGTCGAAGCCGCCCCGGCCAATGGAGAACTCCACCGAGTCCTGGCGCAAAGCTGCCTTTCCGGAAGGAACTACGATTGCGCCTTGAAAGAATTTACCGCTATTCTCAAGCAAGATCCGATTCCGCGGCCGCGCATATGTTGGCGGGAGAGGCCTTGGATGGGCTCTCGAGAACTCCAGAGGCCATCGCGGAGTTCGAAGCCGCCGCAAAGGCCGACCCCAAGGCCACGGATGTCCACTTCGGACTGGGATTTCTATATTGGAAGATGCGGCAGTACGACGATGCCGCAAAGGCATTCGAGGCGGAACTCGCCTTGGATCCAGACAATGCCCAGGCGATGGCCTATCTCGGCGATATCGAATCGAAGCGAGACAACACTGAGAAGAGTTTGCACCTGCTGGGGGAAGCGGTGCGGCGCAGACAGGACATACCCATCGCGTACTTTGATCTAGGCGTGATCTACACGTCGCAAAAGAAATATCCGGAGGCGCTGGATGCATTGCGTCGCGCGGAAAAACTCGATCCGGAACGGCCGGATGTCCACTATCGCCTTGGCCGCTTGTATCAGGCCATGGGTGATTCCGCCCAATCCCAGAAGGAATTCGCCCGCGTGAAGGAGCTGCACGAAAAATCCGAAGAGGATGTGGCCAGGAAGATGTCCGGCGTGAAAGCAGCACCAAAATTGTAGCCATGCACGGCGGCGTCGACGAACTCCAATAGCTGGTGCGGCCTTAGCGCGTCCCGGTAAGAATATCCACGGTCAGCTGATCCAACCGTTCATAAGGAAGACGCTTTTTCAGGATCGCGTCCTTATCGAAGACTTTCTCGAGAAGCGCGGTCGCCGATTGCTTGGAATATTTCTTGGTATCCGGCAAACCATTCGAGCTGCCGGAAATCTCTTGCAAGATCGCTTGGATTTCCTTGTCGGCGTTCCAACGAGCGGCTTTATCTTTCAGGATGAGATAGGTCCTCATGCAGCCCCGCGCAAAATCCTTCACGCCTTCGTGGTCCTCAGTGCGATAGGCGTGAGCATCGAAATGGCGAGGTCCGGGATAGCCGACGTCTTCCAGGAACTTTACCAGCCAGAAGGAAGCCTTCAGGTTTACAGAGCCAAAGCGCAGATCCTGGTCATAGCGTCCCGGCACCTGATCGTTCAAATCAATGTGAAAGAGTTTGTCGGCTTCCCATGCCTGCGCCACGCTGTGCATGAAATTTAGCCCAGCCATCGTTTCGTGCGCGAATTCCGGATTGACACCGACCATTTCCGAATGATCAAGAGTCGCGATCAGGCCAAGATAGTGACCGGTGGTCGGCATGTAGATGTCGCCGCGCGGCTCATTTGGTTTTGCTTCCAAAGCGAACCTGTAGCCATAGCCCTGATTCAGGCTGTATTCGCAAAGGAAGTTGATGCCTTCGCGCAACCGCTTGATGGCTTCATCGGCGCGGCGACACGCATCGGTTTCGGTGCCTTCGCGCCCGCCCCAGAGAACGAAGATTTTCGCGCCCAGTTCCGCGCCCAGATCCATGGCGCGCATGGTCTTTTGCAAGGCATACGCGCGGACTTCTGGATCGTTCGCCGTAAACCCACCGTCCCGAAATATCGGATGAAAAAAGAGGGATACCGTGGCCATGGGGACCAACAAACCATGATCCTGGCAGGCCTTCTTGAATTCCTTGACGATGGACTCTCGCTCGCTCCAGGAAGCATCGATGGGCACGAGATCGTCATCGTGGAGGTTTACGCCCCATGCACCGGCCTCGGCGAGCAGCGCCACACTCTCCGTTGGTTTTAACGGTGGGCGCACAAAATCGCCGAATGGATCACGTCCTCGATTGCCTACGGTCCAAAGTCCGAAGGTAAATTTGTGTTCGGGGCGCGGCAGAAAATGGGATTCCATGGTGTACCTCCCTCGCGAGGTTCACAACAAAGGAGCGGGAATTCGCTCCTGGGGATAGAGATGTGTAGGGGCGGTCTAACAGGCGCGGCGCCACGAGCATCTCGAACTGCCGAACGCGATTTTCCGCCACACGGAATCGGGGAAACGAGTTACGTAGTGACGGTTAGTCGATCGGCAAATACAGCAACCGGGCAAAGTCCGAAAAGAACCGGCCACCGAATGTACGCAAAAAAGCTAAAAAGCTAAATCGTGTACGTTAACGGCCGGCATATAGTAACATAGGCGCGCTTGACCGCAAATATTTGATTCTTGCTATCGGAGATTTTAATGACCTTTGTGTCGCTTCGTTTTCGGTCTGACCGGGTGCTGTTCTGCTTGATTGTGGTGCTTGTCCTTTTGGCTTCCGGTTCCAGAAGTTTCGCGCAACAGACTCCGCCTTATCGCAATGCGGCACTGCCTATGGAACAGCGGATTGACGATTTGCTCTCTCGAATGACCCTAGACGAAAAGGTAGCGCAGCTTGAAAGTGCTTGGGAGAATCGTGCATTTCACAAAGACCCGCAGACGCTGATGGTGGACGACAAAGGAAATTTTTTGCCGGATCGCGCAGCGGCGCTGTTCAAGAATGGGCTTGGTGAAATGTCTCGGCCGAGCGAACCGACAGCCGGACGCAGCGCGCGGCAGACCGCAGAATTCACGAATGCGATGCAGAAGTGGTTTCTTGAGAATACGCGGCTGGGCATCCCGGTGCTGTTTCACGAAGAGTGCCTGCACGGTCTGGTATCGCCAGGCAGCACTTCGTACCCGGCGGCAATTGCGATGGCTTCCACTTGGGACCCCGGCCTGGTGCAGGACGTCTTCTCTGCAATCGCGGTCGAGGCGCGTTCGCGAGGCGCAAATCGCTGCCTTGCGCCGGTTCTCGATCTGGCTCGCGACCCGCGATGGGGCCGCACCGAAGAGACCTATGGCGAAGACCCGTATCTTGTCGCTCGCATCGGTGTCGGAGCAATCCGCGGATTCCAAGGCAACGGCCCAAACCTGGACAAGTCCCACGTCTTCGCCACCGCAAAACACTTCGCTGTGCACGGACAACCTGAGGGCGGCACGAACGTCGCCCCGGGCAACTACTCCGAGCGCGTCGTCCGCGAATATTTCCTGAAACCGTTTTATTATGCAGTGACGGAAGCCCACGTCCAGTCGGTCATGGCCTCCTACAACGAAGTGGATGGGATTCCTTCCCACAGCAATCGGCACCTGTTAACGGATATTCTTCGTCATGAATGGGGATTCAATGGCCTCGTGATTTCAGACTACTTCGGCATCATGGAGTTAATACGAATCCATCACATTGCGGACTCGCCGGAAGCAGCCGCACGTTTTGCTCTGGATGCCGGAGTCGACACGGAACTCCCGTTCATCGCCGCTTATGGAACGCTTGCGGACCAGGTGAAACAGGGCACGATTGCGGAATCCACGGTCGATCGTTCCGTGCGCCGCGTGCTGCGCCAGAAATTTCAGGCGGGGTTGTTCGACGATCCTTACGTGGACCCTAGCTACGCGGAGAAAATATCGAATAGCCCAGAGCATCAGCAACTGGCCCTGAAGGCTGCGCACGAGGCCATCACGCTGCTCAAAAACGAAAATCATTTGCTGCCGCTGGATAAAACGAAATACCAACACATAGCGGTGATCGGGCCGAATGCGGGCGAAGCTCACTTGGGAGGGTATAGCAACGATCCCGGAAGAAGCGTCAGCATTCTGCACGGGATCAAGGACAAAGTCGCGAAGAATGCGGAGGTACTCTACTCCGAAGGCGCTAAGATCACAGAGACTCCGCCTGACTGGAACGCAGACAAAGTGGTTCTGGGCGATCCCGCTCTCAACGCACAGCGCACGGAAGAGGCCGTGAAAGTCGCTAAGAAAGCGGACCTGATTATTCTGGCGTTGGGAGAAAATGAACAGACCTCGAGGGAAGCGTGGGCCCCCGAACATGCCGGAGACCGCGATAGCCTCGATCTGCTGGGTAATCAAGACGACTTGGTAAAAGCAATGCTCGCGACGGGTAAGCCGGTCGTCGTAGTCTTGTTGCACGGACGGCCCAATTCCATCAACTACATCGCCGCAAATGTCCCCGCGATTCTGGATGCCTGGTATGTGGGCCAGGAAGGCGGCACGGCCATCGCGGATGTGCTTTTCGGCGACTACAATCCCGCCGGGCGGTTGCCGATCACCGTTCCGCGCTCCGTGGGCCAACTCCCTGACTATTACTATCAGAAGCCTTCGGCGAAGCGTGAATTTCTGGGCTCGACCACGCTGCCCTTATATCCATTTGGATGGGGCCTCAGCTACGCCAAATTCGAATATTCCAACCTCCGACTTTCCGCGGACCACATCGGCCCACAAGGCTCCACGAAAGCGATCGTGGACGTGAAAAATACCAGCACAGTGGCAGGCGAGGAGGTCGTGCAGCTGTATATCCGCGACGAAGTCAGCTCAGTGACTCGACCCGTAAAGGAACTTCGCGGGTTCCGTCGTATTTCCATCGCGCCTGGGGAAACGAAAACGGTGGAATTCCTGCTTGGGCCGGAAGCGCTTTCCTTCCTGAACAGAGAAATGGAACGCGTCGTTGAACCCGGCACGTTTGACATCATGGCTGGTGGGAATTCCGTAGACTTGATTCACACGAAACTAACCGTGGACGCAAAATGATGGACGCAGAATGACGCATCGAAAGCTTCTCGACTGCGAGAGAGCGCTTCGTCAATTGGATCATCGTCTCGATTGAAATCCGTTGGGATGAAGGAATCGCAGGCGAATGAGTCGACCCTACAATCAACGACGCCCCCGGCAAATTTGTTCCTCAAGTCCCGCGGTATTCCTGTTCCTCACGCTCTGCTGGCGCCTCCCGGCTGCTGCCAGTGGAATTGGACAGGATTCCTACATCGAGACTTCTTCTCAGCATGGCAATTTTGTTCTTGCGGACACGAAGCATGCCACGGCGATTTATGTGGATATGGAGGATTTTGCGGGAGTCGTTCGCGCCGCCGGGGACCTGCAGACAGATATTCAGCATGTCTCCGGATACAAACCAGATTTCTACCATGAGCGACAACAAATTGGGTTGCAGGTCGTACTGATCGGCACGTTGGGGAAAAACGGCGTCATCGACGAACTCGCACGGAGCCACAAGATCGATGTATCTGGAATCTCCGGCAAGTGGGAAAGTTTCCTCATACAGGTCGTAGAAAACCCCTTGCCGCATGTCGAGTCCGCATTGGTCATCGCCGGCAGTGACAAACGCGGGACAATCTACGGAATCTACGACCTTTCCGAACAAATTGGTGTCTCTCCCTGGTATTGGTGGGCGGATGTTCCTGTTCACCATCGCGATGCGCTGTTCGTCAAGCCGGGCGCCTACGTTCAAGGTCCTCCCAAGGTGAAATATCGCGGGATTTTTCTGAACGACGAGGCACCGTCACTTTCCGGATGGGTCAAGACGACCTACGGCACCTACAATCATGAGTTCTATACGAAGGTATTCGAGCTGCTGTTGCGGCTGAAGGGGAACTACCTTTGGCCGGCGATGTGGAACAACGCCTTCAACGAAGACGATCCGCTTAATCCGAAAATTGCGGACGAATACGGCATCGTCATGGGCACTTCGCACCATGAGCCGATGCTGCGCGCCCAACAGGAATGGAAACGGCACGGCACTGGCCCGTGGGATTACACGAAGAACGCTGCAGTTTTGGACGACTTCTGGACCAAAGGTATCGAACGCAATAAGAGACTACGAGAGCATCATTACGCTGGGCATGCGCGGCGACGGCGACTTGCCAATGTCAGAAAGCGCGAATGTCGCGCTGCTCGAAAAGATCGTGGCGCAGCAAAGGGCGATCCTGTCCCAGCAGATAAACAGACCACTTGCGGAGATTCCCCAGGACTGGGCGCTTTACAAAGAAGTGCAAGCCTATTACGAGAAGGGCATGCGCGTGCCCGACGACGTCACACTTCTCTGGTGCGACGATAACTGGGGAAATATTCGGCGCCTGCCCACACCCGAGGAGCGTTCGCGTAGCGGCGGAGCGGGGATCTACTACCACTTTGACTACGTCGGCGATCCGCGCTCTTATAAGTGGATCAACACCAATCCTCTGCCCAAAATTTGGGAACAAATGAATCTCGCCTATTCCTACGGGGCGGACCGAATATGGATTGTCAACGTGGGCGATTTGAAGCCCATGGAATTTCCGATAGAGTTTTTTCTCAGCCTGGCCTGGAATCCAGAGCGCTGGCCCAAGGATAGAATCGGGGAATTCACAAAACTCTGGGCGACAAGGGAGTTTGGACCGCAATACAGCGCCGACATTGCCGACTTACTCGCCAAATATTCCAAATATAATGGCCGGCGGAAACCGGAATTATTGGAACCCGATACCTACAGCATTACCAATTTTGAGGAGGCAGACCGGATTCAGAACGAATGGGAAGTGCTCGAGCAACGGGCACAGACCATCTACAAAAACTTGCCTGGGGATTCGCAGGATGCCTTCTTTGAATTGGTGCTCCACCCCATCGAAGCCTCCGCAATCGTCAACAAACTATACATTACCGTAGCGAAAAATCGTCTATACGCCAGCCAAGGCCGTGCCAGCACCAACGAATTGGCGGCACAAGCACGAACGCTGTTCCAGGCGGACGCAGATCTTTCCTCGCGCTACAATCATGATCTCGCGCATGGCAAGTGGAATCACATGATGGATCAAACGCACATTGGCTACACCTCCTGGAACCAACCGGAGACTAACGTCATGCCGGAAGTAAAAGAACTTAAGCTCCCGACTGCTTCCCAGATGGGCGTGGCCATTGATGGTTCCGTTTTCGCCTGGCCGGGATCCTCGAGCGACCCTGTTCTACCGACTATCGATGTCTTCAACCAGCAGCGAGTTTATGTGGACATTTTCAATCGCGGATTGACGCCGTTCGAATTCACATTGAAGTGCCAGCAGCCTTGGCTGAAAGTCAGTGAAGTGCATGGCACGGTCGAAAAGGAAAGTCGGATCTGGGTTACTGTCGATTGGAGCTCTGCACCCAAAGGACTGGCCACCGGGGCGATTTCCATCAGTAGTGAAACTGGACCGGAAGTGGTCGTCAGCGTGAAGACCTTTTACCCGGAGGCTCCTGCACGCGAAACGGCTGCGGGCTTTGTCGAGAGTGATGGTTTTGTGTCGATGGAAGCCGCACATTATACGGCGAACAAGCACGCTGGTTCGGCCCGGTGGGAGGAGATCGAAGACCTTGGTCGCACGCTTTCGGGGATGAGCGTGTTTCCCGTCACCGCTCCGAGCGTTAACCCGCCCAGCGCCAACCCGCCAGAACAATCGCCTCACCTGGAATACGGCATGTACCTTTTCGACTCAGGCGAAGCGCAAGTGGAAGCCACGCTTTCGCCGACCCTGAATTTCGTGCCCGGCCGTGGTCTGCGTTACGCAATATCCATTGATGACGATCCGCCCCAAGTCGTCGATTCGCTCGCCCGCAACACCACAGACGATTGGTCGCTTTCGGTTAAGGATGGCGTTCGTAAAGTCACGTCGCATGTCGTCATTCAAAACTCCGGTTACCACGTGCTCAAGTTCTGGTTCGTCGATCCTGGCGTTGTTTTGCAAAGACTCGTCGTGGGCTTCAAAGAGGTTCCGGCGACTTATCTCGGTCCGCCGGAAAGTTACCGTGCGGGTGCTGCGGGTCGCGGTCCACAGTAGGGGACATTTTAAGCCCAGGGGCCGGCTCTCAACGTCTCCTCTCGCCCCTACCGTACTTTCTCGGGACTCGGTTCCTCGATCTTTACGATCCGGTTGAGCCCAGCTCGAGTAAGTGCGGTCACATCCACCTTCTGCTTCACACCATCCGGCCAATCAATTTCCAAGGCCTCGATAGGAGCGCCGGTTCCCAGACCAAAATGGACCCTGAGGTCGGAACTCGACATATAGCTCGCGCCGCTGACCACGTCGGCGCGCCGGCGAATGCCTCCCGCCGTAAGGAACACCTTTGCGCCAATCGCATCTTTCGGACTTCGCCCGCTTCCGACAAGCTGGAACTCCAGCCATTGATTGCCATTTTGCACGACGTTGCGCAAGAGCAGGGGCGCCGAATCGATGCAGTTTAGGACCACGTCGACATGACCGTCGTTGAAAAGATCGCCGAAAGCAGCACCCCTTGCGGTAACAACCGCCGCCAGACCGCTACCGGTTGATGGCGGCACCTCCTGGAACTTCGTCCCGCCCAGATTCCGAAACAGTTGCGGGCGCTCCGCCCAGGTTGTTCCCCAGTCTTGTTTATCCACTTGCGGATAGACGTGACCGTTGGCGATAAAAAGATCCAGGAAGCCGTCGTTGTCATAGTCCATGAACGCCGTACCCCACGACAAAAAGGGGATGGTCGAATTCGCCAGCCCAACTTTGTAGGAAACGTCGGAGAAATTCCCGTCACCATCATTTCTGTACAGCGTCTTGTAGTCGTCGGAAAAGGTGGTGATGAACAGATCCACCTTGCCATCGCGATTGTAATCGCCGACGGCGATGCCCATCGAAGCCTGCTCCCTGCCGTCATCGCTCAGCGCGAATCCCGAAGCATAGCTGATGTCCTCAAAGGTTCCGTCATGTTTGTTGCGGTACAGATAGTTGGTGGTCGAATCGTTGGCTACGGCGAGATCCAGCCAACCGTCGTCATCCACATCTACAAAAACGGAAGATAGACCGAACAGGCCCCGCGGGTCGGCCACGCCAGCTTTGAGGCTGACGTCGGTGAAAGTCCCGTTGCCGTTGTTATGAAATAGGTGATCCGTTTCTCCCGGTAAGCCGCGGGGGCCGCACATGACGTTGATCCCGCGAAACTGGCAGAAATTTCGCGGAATGGCGCCTTGGCCTGAAATAACCGGATGATCCACGTCGAATTTCACGTAGCCTGGCACGAACAGGTCGAGTAATCCGTCATGGTCGTAATCTCCCCAGGTCGCTCCTGTCGACCAACCACCAATCGCGACGCCTGCCGTTTCCGCCACGTCCGTAAAGGTGCCGTCGTGATTGTTGTGATAGAGCCGGTTTTTTCCAAAGTTCGTGACATAGATGTCCGGCCAGCCGTCATTGTCGTAATCCGCTACGGCCACTCCAAACCCCCAGCGCTCGTTCGCGACACCCGCTTTTTCCGTTACATCCGAAAACGTTCCATCGTGATTGTTGTGCAGGAGCATCGCCCGCGGCGCAGGCTCGAGCCCTTTCATTGCAGAAACAGTAGAGCCATTCACTAGATAAATATCCAGCCAGCCATCGTTGTCGTAATCAAGCAGGGCCACACCCGAGCCCATGGTCTCCAGAATCGTTTCCTTAGCTGGGGTACCCGAACGATGCTTGAACTTGTCCAAACCGGACTGCTTTGTGATATCCGCAAACACGATCGGAGCGCCATCAACGAAACCTCCTGCGGTTATCGGCCGGGACAACGCGTCTTTGACCGCTGGCCGGGGAGCGCCGGTGGCAACGCCCATCCCTCCCTGCGACTGCTGGTCATTCCCTTTGCTCGGTTCTTGCCCTAGCGAAATGTTCGCTGCCAGACACAAACTGAAAATCATCCAGGAGATTCGGCTTACGCCATGCGAAAGATGTGAAAACCGCTGTGACCAGGCGGAGGATTTCATGTCTGGGGAACTATAGCATTTCGTACACACGAACCCGTTTCTCCACTACTGGCTATCACACTGGATAGATGCTGATACGGTTAAAGTTGCGTTTTCGAATAGGTCCGTCCGTACTCCGACTTCGAATCAGGTAGCCCTCAGACATATGGCAACTTTGGGGCACACTTGACAGCGTGTGTTAACGTGCACGAGGTGCCGCGTTGGCACCAACTCCCCCTTTTCACTTGCGTCGACGTTAGATAGGGATCACGCATGGCCAAACAGCAGCATGGAATTCACTTAATCGCGAAGCTGGCGAACGTTTCGATTGGCACTGTCGATCGCGCTCTGCACGAGCGTGGTGGGATTAAGGAAGCGACGCGCGAGCGTATACTTGGAATCGCCAGGCAGATTGGCTACACACCGAATCTAGCGGCTCGGGCGCTCTCCGCGGCGCGCGTCAGCGCTCGTATCGGCGTCTGCATTCCTCGCGAAATTCATTTTTTTTATGATCAGCTCTGGAGCGGCGTGCTGGATGAAGCGAAACGCGTCTCGCAGTTGGGCATCGAGTTCATAAATCGTCCCGTGCAAGTGCTCGGCAAAGGCGACACTGCAGCTTTTGAAGAGCTCGTTGCCAGCGGAGTTGACGGGATCATTCTGACGGCCGGGAATCCAAAGGACCTGAAGCCACTCATCGATGAAGCTGAAGCTAAGGGCATTCGCGTGGTATGTGTATCCACCGATGCCCCAGAAAGCCGCCGGTCCAGTATTGTTTGCGTCGAGCCCTACCTTAACGGATGTCTTGCTGGCGAGTTGATGGCTAAGTTCCTTCCCCCCGGGTCTAAGGTCGCGGTGGTCGCTGGCATGCTAATGGCGGAGGATCATCGCAAGAAAGCCGCCGGTTTTTCGAAGACATTTACTAAACATTGCGCTGACGGAAAAATAGTCGAAGTGATCGAAGGGCACGAAGATGAAGACGAAAGCTTCCAGAAAACTTTCGATCTGCTCCGTCGTGTTCGCGGGCTGGCGGGGATTTATGTCAACACCGTAAATTGTCTTCCGGTCTGCCGGGCTCTTGCGGCGCGAGACCTCGGCGGGAAAGTGAAGCTCATAACTACGGACCTTTTTGCCGAGATGTCTCCCTATTTTCGCAAGGGAACAATCACGGCGTCGATCTATCAACAGCCGTATCGCCAGGGGCAGATCGCGGTGCGGCTGCTGGTCGACAATCTTACCGGGAAAATAGATCTTCCCGGTTACGTGCATCTCAGCCCTGGAGTGGTGATGTCGTCGAACCTGCATCTCTTTCGGGAACTGAGGCGCAGCGATGGGAAACTCACCGACGCCGCTATCCGAATGGAAGCGGTCAGCTAAAGAAATAAAATTGATGCTAGCTTCATGTGCGCAAAATCCAACTTTTTTTCGTAATCGACCGTGAGGCACATGTCGCTGCCGTCCAACGTCGCGGTAGCGCGTTTAGTCACTTCTCTTACTCCAGCAAAATAAATGACTTAGCCACCGTTTTCAGGTGGCGAACTTGTCCTCCTAGGGCGCGATTCTGATGCCTCATGCCTCAACTATCGGCGATTTCTATGTGCCTCATCAAAAAAAACTCTTGACACTCAGGGCGAGCGGGTGTTACGTGTACGTTAACGTCCCTGTAATTCATTCTGAAGTGTCGGGTGTGGAGGAGAAGATCATGAACGGGTGTTCATCCATCTTGGGTGGTTTCGCGTCTGTTAATCGCAGGTGGTTTTCGTACGCAGCAATTCTGCTGGTTTTCCTTCTGGCGCTGCCCTTCCTTGCCAGCGCACAAGAGGCTACGGTAGTAGGGACCGTTACCGACCAGAGCGGTAGCGTGATTCCGAAAGTCACAATTACCATTACAAACGTTCAAACGAAAGTCGAACACGTTTTTACGACAAACGAGGCCGGCCAGTACGTGGCTGCTGACCTACCAATCGGCACGTACGATTTGAAAGCCGAAGCAGCTGGGTTCGCAGTGCAGGAGGCCAAGGGCCTTACGCTGAACGTGAATGACCGCGTTCGAAACGACTTTCAGATGAAGGTGGGCACGAAGGCGGAAGTAGTTACTGTTGAAGCCGGTGCCATCGCCATACAAGCGGATAGCGGCGAACAGAGCACCCTTACTAGCGGTACGCAGTTGTCCGAACTTGCCACCAACGGCCGAAGTATCTACACCTATGTCGCCCTCTCGGTGGGTGCGAACAACCTTATGCCGTCGTTCCAATCGCCTACGTCTGTGGGTGCAAACAACAACGTCAGCTTTAACGGGAACCGTCCGGGTCACAACCTCTATCTACTGGACGGCGGCGAAAACGATGATCGTGGCGGATCCGGCAGCTCGATCGTCGCGCCTTCGGTCGATGCCATCTCCGAAATACAAACCCTCAGCTCTAACTACAGCGCTGAATATGGACTCTCTTCCGGCGCCACAATTAGTTCGGCCCTAAAGTCAGGCACCCAAGCGTTTCATTTTTCACTTTGGGAATTCTTCCGTAACAACGCCTTGGACGCCCGGAACTTCTTTAACACGGCTCCCAGCCCAGTCGCTGAGCTCAGGTACAACCTTTTTGGATTCAACGTCGGAGGCCCGGTAACCCTCGGTAAATTGTACAACCCGACGAAGACCAAAACCTTCTTCTTCTACAATATGGAATGGCGCAGACTGATTCAGGGCCAGACGCTCGTCCAGCCCGTTCCCTCGACCGCTACTTACGGTGGCGATTTCTCTACTTCCGGGTATACGCTTGCACAGTTGCACGCCCCGTTCTCTTGTCAAGTCTCGCCCGCTATCCAGGCCCAGTTTGCTACCGCAGGGCAGGGATTAAGCGGCTGCACCGGCGGCGTCCCGGACACCACCAAAGAGGTGGCCTTCAAGAACCAAACTATCCCGACGGCCCTGTTGAATCCGAACGCCCAGACACTGCTGAACGCTGGCGGTAAATATGGCGGTATTTTCCCGGCGCCCACCAACGGAGACGATTTCAACGGCGGCAATAATTTGCCCACCTATGTGCATGAAGAAGCTGTGCGCATCGATGAAAACCTAAACGACAAGTTGACGATCTTCGGTCACTTCATAGCTGATTCCGTCGCTCAAACTGAAGGGACCACGATGTGGAGCGGTGACAACGTGCCTTCAGTCGGCAACACCTTCGGCAACCCTTCTTACGCCGCCGTGGTGCACGTCGCCTACTCCATCAGCCCCAACGTGGTGAATGAGACGGCTTTCAGCTACAACGGAAACCGCATCGCCATTCTGCCTGTCGGCCTGTTCGGGGCACCAGCCGGTTTTGATTTCAACCGTTTCTTTGACGGACCGAACGTCGACAACCGCATTCCCTCGATCCAACTGGCCGGAAGCACGGGATCGAATTACACCTCCAATTGGACTCCGTGGAATAATACGGCGAATGCCTACATGGTTCGTGATGATGTTTCCTGGAGCCACGGAAAACATCAGTTCAAGTTCGGCGGCGATTGGTTGTATTACCTGAAGGCCCAGTCTTGGTTTCAAAACACGCAAGGGGGCTTCACCTTCAACGGTAATTTCACCGGCAACGACTTTGCCGACTATCTGCTCGGGTATGCAAACAGCTACAGCGAAAACGCCGTGCAAGAAACGGGACACTGGAACAACAACTCCTTTGCGCTGTACTTCCAGGACGACTGGCGCGTGAACAATCGTCTCACTCTGAACCTGGGTCTCCGTTGGGACGGAATTCCGCACACCTTTGAAGCCAACAGCATCATGTCCAACTTCTATCCGAATCTCTACAACCCGGCCAATGCGGCCGTACTTGGCGGCGGTAACCAGATCGTGGCACCCAATAGCCCGGGACTGTCAGCTAGCCCAAACCCCATTTTGGCGAGCCTGCCTCTCTATACGAATGGTACGGTGCAATGCGGGCAGGATGGGACTCCACACGGCTGCGTGAACGGCGCGTGGCACAACTTTGGACCGCGACTTGGTTTTGCTTATGACCTAACCGGCAACGGCAAAACTGTGATCCGCGGTGGCTACGCGATCATGTATGAGCGCGTTCAGGGCAACGACGTGTACAACACGGCGGGAAACGTTCCCTTTGCAGCGGGCGTGAACTTCCCGAACGTGTCTCTCTCCAATCCCACACAGAGCGTGCTGACGGGGCAAACGGTAACGGCGTCAACACCAATCAGCAGCATTACGGGCCTACTCAATAATCAGTATGCTGCGCCGAGGAGCAGCCAGTTCAGTCTGGGAATACAGCACTCCATCGGCACTTCGGTCCTGTCTATATCCTACGTGGGCACACAAAACCGGCACCAGAGCTTTGCAGAAAATATTAACCTCCCGTCGCAAAGCCTTTTGCCGGGGTTCGTTACCAATACAACTTTGGCGAACAATTACAATGCCGACGTCCCCTATCTCGGGTACAACGGCATTGCCATGACACAAAACCAGGCGAACGGAGACTACAACGGGCTGCAAGTCTCCTTCCGCGGAAATTGGCTGAGCAGGGCCCTAACGTACCAGGTTGGGTACACCTACTCTCATACGAACGATTCGGCGGCTGGAACGGGTAGCGGATTTGATCTTCAGAATGTATCCAATCCGTACCTAGGTTGGAAATATGACTACGGACCGTCGTACTTCGATATCCGGAATAACTTCTTTGTGAACTTCGTCTATGACATTCCACTGTTGAAGAACAGTCAGAACGCTCTGCTGAAGACCACTCTGGGTGGATGGGAAATTTCGGGCATCGTCACGGCGATATCCGGTCCTCCACTCAATATCGGGCTCACGGGACAGAACGTTGCCAGCATTGTTCCGGATACCGCCAACCGTCCGAACTTAATAGGCCCGTTGAATAATCCGCACACTGTTGCGGAATGGTTCGATACCTCGGCCTTTGCAGCGCCGGCGCCCGGGACCTGGGGTGACGAAACTCACAACGGGGTGCGTGGCCCTGGCCGCGACAACTGGAACGTATCGTTCTTCAAGAACTTCCTCTTCAGCGAGCAACGCGGCACCAACCTGCAATTCCGGGCTGAGTTCTATAACCTCTGGAACCACCCGCAATGGCAAGGTGACAGCGTCAACAACGGGATCAGCACAAACTTCGGTGCGAGCAACTTCGGCGCCATAACGAGTGCCTATGATCCGCGTACCATTCAGCTAGCTCTGAAGTTTACTTTCTAAAGAGCGAATAAGGTCGAACCCGCGGCGAGGTGGATACACCCCCCACCTGCCGTGGGTTCGACAGTAGGTTTCTCGCCGTGTTCCTCAATTTGCGCAGTATCTTGCGACATTGAATGTAACGGTAAGCAAGGACTCCGGTCCTTGCTTATTTTTTTGTCGTTGAATGATTTTCCGGCGTGTTCTGATAAAGGCCGCCGCGAGAGATTAGCGCGTGGAAGTTGGGTGAATTTTCCCGTTGGCCACGAATCCATCAAGCCAGCGCCGAGCGGTTACTGCGTCAGAGCTGCTCGCGTAGTCTTTCAGAGTATCGCACAAAGCTACACCGAATCTCATAGCGACCCACTGCCGTCAGGTCTGCCTATGTTTTCTCTTTCATTAAATGATGATTTTCCGGTGCCGTCCGGGTAACGGCCGCCGTAAGAAATTAGGGCGTGGAAATTGGGTGAACTTTTCCGTTGGCCACCAATCCGTCTAGCCAGCGCCGAGCGGTTGCTGCGTCGGAACTGTTCGCGTAGTTCTTCAGAATATCGCGCAGAAGTTGCGCCGAATCTTCATAGCGGCCCATTGCCGTCAGGCACTGCGCTAGAAGCAGGTCCAGTTGCGGACTCGATCGATTGGTCTCTGAGCGCGCCTCTTGTGCCATCTTGAGAGCCTGCTCATACTGCTCCCGATAATAATAGGACTTGGCGAGAGTCCACTTCGTCTCCAAAGTGGCGGCGCTATTCAATTGGATCGATTTTTCCAGCGGAGGGATGGCCTGATCGTATTTTTTCTGATTGCACAAGGCCAATCCGAGCCCTGCAAGAACGCGGGCCTGGTTGGGTTCGAGCTGGTCGCTCTTTTCCAGAACCGTTTCCGCATCGCTCCAATCGCTACGCTTCAGATCCAGTAGACCTTGGACGTACAGTGCCTCTGGATTACTGGGAGCGAGCTTGAGCACCTCAGTTAGGTGCTTCTGAGCCTCGTCTAGTTTGTTCTTCTCTATCGCTTGCAGAGCCTTAACCAGCGCCTCTTTCGCTTTCGGCGCGAGCAGCGGTTCGCCGGGAGGCACCTCGCTTTCATTCGCGGCCAAAATCCGTTGCAGGTAAATGGGTATGTCGTTCTTAGTCGAAGGGGTCGTGGATACCTCTTTTTGCACGCTTTTGTAGCCCGCAGCTTCCACAGCGACTGAGAAATCTCCCTGTGCCCTGGCAATGAAGAAAACCTGACCGTTCGTGGTCGATTGCTGGTCGATCGTAATTCCATCCTTATACAATCGTATGGTCGCGGACGAGGTTATGATGTGCCCGGAGCGGTCGTACACGGTAACGGCGAGTTCTGTTCGGGTACCGCGGGACATGGTGCCTTCGCCTGAGCTGTCTTGGCACAGGGCAGAAATCGGAGAGGACCAGACACCAACCAAGAGGGGAAATAAGATACGTGGAAGGCGCGACGGAAGGGAGCGCTTCATAGCTGGCTGGCCTCACTACTGCCACAGTTAGAGTGAGACTATTCTGCGCCTCAATGGACGTCAAGCGGAACTTTCCGCAGGACGGGCTCTTTCCTTGGGTGCTTGCTTGAGACAGAAGGACGGGCAACGACAAGCGGTATGCGGTGGGGAGAGGCTAGTTAGTGAGCCTAATGGACCCGATCGGTAAAGCCCTGCAAGGGCCAAATTTGTAGCAAACTGATTTTTGCAAAAATGTTTGGTGGACGTGACCGGGATCGAACCGGTGACCCCCTGCTTGCAAAGCAGGTGCTCTCCCAGCTGAGCTACACGCCCACAGAAGCTGCTGACTAATTTTAAGACACTTGCCGACGTTCTGCATCTCTATCCTTTGCGAAATCATCATGACAATGCCAGAACTGGACCGAAAGTCCAGTGTGGGGATGTAGTTCGGTTCGTGTATTGTTCGTCATACTTTAAGAGAGTGGTGATTCGGAAAGAGAGGCGTAGCGGTTCAATGCGTGACGTGGCCACAATTTCGGTCGCCAAGGCTGACGAAGACCGCCGCAGTGGCGGTCGCTTGTTCCTGTTCGGAACAATCTATGGTTGTCGCCAAAAACAGCCACGTCGTCGATCCCGCCGTCTCTAGGTAACTCCCGAAGCCCGTCAGCGCAAAGGACACACTCAGCGTATTTTGTCCCTCACCGCACATTCGCTATACTGACCCAGCCTCCTCTCACCGCGCGGCCTCGCGCGTGATGATGGAGCCGAGCTATTTCAGTTTCGACGCGGAAACCCGGCGGATGTGGGTTCCAGACCTCCCGCGTGATAGAAGATCGGACACTAGTGGCAATACTCGGAACGAGATTCCCGCATCCCGCGGGCCGAAGGCGAGGTAATGATTGTCGGCGGTTCGGCCGCCGGACTTTTTACCGCCGCCAAAGTTGCGCAAGGTGGCCGCCGGGTACGCGTACTCGAATCCCGGCCAGATTTCGCGCCCACCTCACGCACGCTCATCGTCACCGATCATTTCCGCAATCAGCTCGGAGCGGCCGCCAAAGAAAGTATCATCAATGAAATTCGCCGCTTTGAACTCTTTACCGACGGCCGTTCCGCGCAAGTCGCACTCAGTAGACCGGACCTCATCATCGAACGCTCGCGCCTGATTCCCGCGCTGGCGCGTGACGCACAACAAGCGGGCGCGTCCCTTGATTTCGATACGCGTTTCCTCGGCCTCGCCCCGAATGGCCACGGGCTTCGCGTGCACGTTGAATCTGGTGGCCGCAGCCAGGAATTGCACGCGGACAGCTTGGTCGGCGCTGATGGCGCTGCCAGTCGCGTGGCGCGCGCTTCTGGCTGGCCTCCTATCGAAACCGTGCCGCTGATGCAAGCCATCGTGCGCCTGCCCAAAGATTGTCCACCGGACACCACGCGCGTCTGGTTCGTACCCGACGACACCCCGTACTTTTACTGGCTGGTTCCCGAATCCCCCGAACGCGCCGCGCTCGGCATCATTGGCGAAGACGGCCGCGACACCAAGCGCTGCATCGAGCGCTTTCTGCAAAAGAAAAACATGGAGCCGCTCGAGTGGCAGGGCGCACGCATTCCGGTTTACAAAAAGTGGATTCCCGTGCGCCGCCGGGTGGGCAACGGTGAGGTTTTTCTCGTTGGCGATGCCGCCGCGCAGGTAAAAGTCTCCACCGTCGGCGGCATTGTCACGGGATTTCGCGGCGCTCTCGGTGTCGCCGAAGCCATCCTTCGCAACGGCCACAGTGGCGAACTCTCCGCCCTGCGCCGTGAACTTGGCACGCATTGGCTGATTCGGCGAACTCTCCATCACTTCCAGCAGAAAGATTATTCGCACCTCGTTGACCTTCTCAACAACGCCGCGCGCAAATCCCTGGGAGAGATTAACCGCGACGAATCCACCCGTCTGCTCTGGCAGGTAGTCCGCCGACAGCCCCGCCTCGTGCTCCTGGGTCTTCGCGGGCTCTTAATGGGCGCCGCGAACAAAGCCTGAGCGCCGCGATCTAGCTCCGCAATTCCGCTTTGTGACCCTTCTGGCCATTCAGAAAAGCCTGCCATGAACACCATGCACCGCAGCCGCTTTGTTCCGCTACTTATTTCAGTCACAATAGTAGATTGCGATTTCGCCTTGGATTCCTATCTATCGTTCAAATTGCTTCGTGAGGAGTGTTCGCATTGCGCATCTCAGTCATTGGCTGTGGTTATGTAGGCTTGGTTACCGGCGCTTGCCTGGCTGAGGCCGGCCACGAAGTGGTCTGCACGGACATCAACGCCGAGCGCATCGCTGAACTTAACGCTGGCGGTGTCCCAATTTACGAGCAGCACCTGGACGAGATTCTGGCTTCCGCCCGCAAGTCCGGCAAAATCTCCTATACCACCAACATCGGCGACGCCATTCGTGCCAGCGACGCCATTTTCATCTGTGTTGGCACGCCGCCCAAGGATTCCGGCGAAGCCGATCTTTCCGCCATCGATCACGTCGCCCGCCAGATCGCTGCCGAAGCGCAATCGTCAAAACTCGTCGTCGAAAAAAGTACCGTCCCCGCGCGCACCGGTCTCGAACTCAGCCGCGCGCTTTCCGCCTATTCCCGCGGCGGTTCCATTAGATTTCGTGTGGCTTCCAACCCTGAATTCCTGCGCGAAGGCACCGCAGTTTATGACTTCTTTCATCCCGATCGCATTGTCGTCGGCGTCGAGGATCCCTCCACGGCCGAGGAACTCCGCGAAATCTATCGCCCCATCCTCGAACGCAAGTTTCACTGTCCCGTGCACCACGGCGCCTGTCCGCCGTCCAACAAGGCCGAATTTCTCGTCACCACCATCAACAGCGCCGAACTGATCAAGCACGCTTCCAACTCCTTCCTGGCGCTGAAGATCAGCTACGCCAACGTCATCGCCGACCTATGCGAAAGAATCGGCGCCGACGTCGAAGAGGTCACGCACGCTATGGGCCTGGATCCGCGCATCGGTACGCAATTCCTAAAAGCCGGGCTGGGTTTTGGGGGTTTTTGCTTTCCTAAAGATGTGCAGGCCTTCATTCATCTCTCGGCGTCCGTGGGAGTGGACTTCGAAATTCTGAAGGCCACCGAGCGCGTAAACAAGCAACGCATCGAGCGGTTCCTCGAAAAAATTCATAAGGCTCTGTGGGTGGTCAAAGGCAAACGCATTGCCGTTCTAGGCTTGGCTTTTAAGGCGAACACCGACGACATTCGCTTCGCCCCAGCTCTTGACGTCGTTAAAAAACTCCTTGATGAGGGCGCGGTACTTCACGCCAGCGATCCCGAAGCTATCGCCGGAACTCGCAAACTATTTCCACAAATCGAGTATCACACCGATCCCTACGAAAGCCTTCGCAACGTTGACGCTGCGCTGGTCTGCACCGAATGGGACATCTTCAAAAAGATCGATTGGGAACGTGCGGGAAAACATATGGCGCGCAAGCTTGTGCTCGACGGCCGCAATCTCTATTCGCCGAAACATATGCGAGACCTCGGCTTCGAATATCATTGCTTCGGCCGCGGATAACTATTAATTTCCAGCCTGATATTCCTTTGCAAAATATGCCAGCGTGGTCTTCAGTCCTTCTTCCAAGCCCACCTTGGGCTCCCAGCCCAAAATTCTCTTGGCCTTGCTGATATCGGGTCGCCGCCGCCTGGGATCGTCTTTCGGCAACGGTTCAAAAACAATCTGTGGTTCGGGATGGTAATGTTTGCGGACCTGTTCGGCAAATTCCAGGATGGTCATCTCCAGTGGATTCCCGATATTCACCGGCAGATGTTCGTCCGAGTTCATCAAGCGGTGAATTCCCTCGATTAGGTCGTCCACGTAACAAAAACTTCGCGTCTGTTTTCCGTCGCCGAAAATCGTCAGCGGCTTTCCGCTGAGCGCCTGGTACACGAAGTTGGGCAATGCCCTTCCGTCATTGAGCCGCATACGTGGTCCATACGTGTTGAAAATGCGAATGATGTGCGTATCCACTCCGTGATGCATGTGGTACGCCATGGTCAGCGCTTCCGCGAAACGTTTCGCTTCGTCATAAACGGATCGCGGCCCCACCGGATTCACGTGTCCCCAGTATTCTTCATGCTGCGGCGAAATTTCCGGATCGCCGTAGCACTCACTCGTCGAGGCCAGAAAAAATTTCGCACGTTTCGCCAGCGCCAGGCCCAGCGCATTCAGCGTCCCCACCGACCCCACCTTCATCGTCGCAATCGGATGTTTCAAATAATCCGGTGGACTGGCTGGCGAGGCAAAATGCAGAACGTACGCGACTTCCCCCGGAATATTCAGTTTGTTGCTTACATCCGCCTTCAAGAACTCGAACTTCGCGTTTCCCTTCAGATGCGCGAGATTCTTCTCGGTCCCGGTGATCAGATTATCCAGCGCCAGAACGTCCCAGCCCTCCTTCAGCAGCCGGTCACACAGATGCGATCCTAGAAAACCCGCTCCGCCTGTAACTACCGCGCGCATGCGCCCTCCTGGCCCACATTGATAATCCCCTAGTGTAACGTGCGCCTTGCCGATTGACCACATACGCGTAGCACGCTACGCTTCTGCAAGCTGCAAACTCTCCGCCAAGAATGCCAACGGCCTTCGACTCTTCGCGCCCTCCCGCCAGACGCCGTACTTTGCGGCTGCTGTTGGCAGTTATCGTGGCAACGGTTCTCCTAGCCGTCCTGCTCATTCTTAATGTTGGGCGTTGGCTGGTGACCGAAGATCCGCTGGCGAAAGCGCAGGCCATTGTCGTCCTCAGTGGCCGTCTTCCCATGCGCGGTCTCGCTGCCGCGCAACTCTACCGAGAGGGCTTCGCTCCGGAAATTTGGCTGACTCATCCTGCCGAGCCCACGGCATCTCTTGCCGCCCTCGATATCCCGGTCGACGGCGAAGATGCTTACAACACCCGTGTTTTGCTCCACGAAGGCGTTCCACTCCAGGCCATTCGCGTGCTACCCGGTGCGATCGTAAATACCGCCGATGAACTGGCCGAAGTCGCTGCCGCGTTGCCTGCCGATAAATCCGGCACGGTGATTATCGTAACCACGAAAGCGCACACCCGCCGTGTTCGCGCGCTGTGGAAGCACATCGCTGGCGATCGCGGTCGCGCCATCGTTCGCGCCGCTTCCAGCGATTCCTTCGATCCGGCGCACTGGTGGCGCACCAGTGGTGACGCCCTGGATGTCGTGCGGGAATGCCTAGGTCTGCTGAATACTTGGTCGGGCCTGCCCTTACACGGTTCCTAAACCCGCGAACCTCAGAAGAAAAAAAATCTCTTCTTGCGTGGTTCGCTGCTTTCACTCGCAACTTCGGGGACGTGTGGCAATTCCTGGCCCTCGAAGGCAGCCAGTGGATTCTCTACGAAGAGCGCCTCGGCTTTCTCTTTGCCAAACCGTGCTTCCACCGCTTCGTACGGTGCACGCAAAACCAGCGGCCGCGTTCGCGTATTATGCGCATCGCTGGCCACGAAATGGACCAGGCCCTCGCCGATCCATCGCCACGCATCCTCCTGCGGCCCTTCACCGAAATTTCCCGTTAACGAACCACCCGTAACCTGTACGAAGCACCCGTGCTGTACCCACGTTTTCAGCCGCAGGGGGTGCGCGCGCAAAATCGCGTTGCGCTCGGGATGGGTAATCACTGGCCGCAGACCGGCCAGTTGAAGCTCGTGCAAACGGTGATCCATCGCGGGAGGGATGGAAAACTCGTTGAACTCCACCAGTAAATAATTCTTCTGGTTGATGCAGAAGCGCGGCGCATCCTGTCGCAGCGCGATCATATTTTCCGGGCTCATGTGAAAATCACAGCCGGTGGCCAGCATCAGGCGGTCACCAAGATGCTTCTGCAGTTCGTCGCGGCATTCTCGTACCCTACGGAAATCAAAAACATACGAACTGCTCGAGTGTGGGGTAGCCACCACGCGCGTGATGCCGTCCGCGATAGCCGATTCCGCCATCTCCAGCGATTCCGCCATCTCTCGCGAGCCGTCGTCCAGTCCCGGCAAAATGTGGCAATGAACGTCAATCATAGAATTCCCGAGGTCTTTGCTGCGGAAGTGTCTACCAGCTATCTTCCTCTCTACCCCCTCGGGCGGCAACCGCCGATCAAGGTCTTGTACCACACCCATTACGCCCTGTTTTTCTCCCGCGCGGTAAACTGCTAACATTGAGAAATGTGCGCCGCGCTGGCCTGTTGACCTGCTGCCTGCCTGAAATCTCGGTCTCCCGTCCGCGTACCGTTTAGATTTTGCGCTGACCGCTCTGGCTGCGGCAGCTTAAGAGGAGTGCGTGTTACTTCATGCCCGTTGATCGGAAACCAGAGTTCTTTAAAGGTGCGCAGCTAAAGGTAGGAATTATCGGCTGTGGTTACGTGGGCTTGCCACTGGCGCTGCGCTTTGCGGAAGCCGGACACAAGGTCACCGGCTTCGATACCGACCCCGCCAAAGTCAGCATGTTGAACGCCGGAAAGTCCTTCATCCAGCACATTCAGCAAACGAAAATTCAGCAGTTCGTCTACAGCAGGCATTTCGGCGCCACCACCGATTTTTCCAGGCTGAAAGAAGTCGACGCCGTCATCATCTGCGTTCCCACCCCGCTCGACGAGCGCCGTGAGCCAGACCTCAGCTTCGTCGAGCAGACCGCCATGGCCATTCAGCCGAACCTGCAACGCGGCCAACTCGTAGTCCTTGAATCCACCACCTATCCCGGTACCACCGAAGAATTGGTTCTCCCCATCCTTGAAAAAAGTGGCCTGCGCTGTCCAATCGCTGCCGGTCCCGAAAACGAAAACATCGCGTCCGAATTTTTCCTGGCCTTCTCTCCCGAGCGCGAAGATCCCGGCAACAAACAATTTGGATTGGCGCAGATTCCCAAGGTTGTAGGCGGTCTCAACCCGCCCAGTTGTCGCGCCGCCGTGGCCCTCTACGCGCAAGTGGTCGCACGCGTTGTTCCCGTCAGTTCCACGCGGGCCGCGGAAATGGCCAAACTGCTCGAAAATATCTTCCGCTGCGTAAATATCGCCCTCGTCAACGAACTGAAAATGCTCTGTCTGCGCATGAACATCGACATCTGGGAAGTTATCGACGCCGCCGCCACCAAGCCTTTCGGCTTCATGCCCTTCTACCCGGGCCCGGGCCTCGGCGGCCACTGCATTCCCATCGATCCTTATTATCTTTCCTGGAAGGCGCGCGAGTTCGATTTCTCCACTCGCTTCATCGAACTTGCCGGCGAGGTCAATACCGCGATGCCGTACCACGTCGTCGACGCCATCGCGGCCGCTCTCAACGATCACAAGAAAAGCCTGAAAGGTTCCAAGCTGCTAATCCTGGGCATGAGCTACAAAAAAGATGTGGACGATCTTCGCGAATCGCCCACCCTCAAAATCATGCAACTCCTCCAGGCGCGCGGCGCCGAGTTCGATTACAACGACCCCTACTTTCCGCACCTCCACAAAATGCGCCATTACAATTTCGAGGATCTGAAGTCCGTTCCGCTCAACCCGCAGACCCTCGCGAGTTACGACGCCGTCATCATTTCCACGGATCACTCCACTTACGACTATGGTGCCATCGTCGACGCTTCCAAGTTGGTCATCGACACGCGCAACGCCACCCGCCGCGTCATGCGCCATCGCAACAAAATTGTTTTGTGCTAGTGTTCCATCCGGCAGGCAACCCCGCGCATTTGTAGCGGCCGGGCTTTAGTCCCGGCGGTTTTTTTTGCCGTTTCATTGTAGGAGCGCAGCTTTATCCTGAGGGTCGAAGGAATGCTGCGCCCCGGCTTGGTAAGATCCTAGCCGGGAGACCACGTTACCGTTCGCTGGCCTTCACCAATTCCACCCGCGCGGTAGCAACAGGAATCACCGCTTCAATCAGCACCGGCGTCCGCGACGCATTATTCGCCAGATACAACGAGAACTCCGCGTCCTTCATCTCCACGCCGTTATCAAACACATGAATCGCAATCTTCGACGCGCGAAAATTTCCCGCCGCCACGCTCACCGCTTCCGAACTGCTCTCCAGTCGCGCCCGCAAGTCATACAATTTATGCCCGTCGTACACCGGACTGCGCACCTCCGGCGTTTTAGACCAATCCACGCTGCGTAAATACTGCAGCATCCCCAGAGGATCCCGCGTCCCGGTCAGTACCCGCGTCTCCGTCACATTCGCCGGCGCCGCTTCTCGTCCGCTCGCCGTCATCCTCTGCACCGAATCTACTTTTTGCCCGCGTTCGTTCAAGTGCATTTCATACTGCAAGCTGGCCATCGATGACGCATCGCTGTAGGAATCAAACTGGTCGTCCAGCACAAACACCATGCGCAGCGGATTCTCCGTATGCGCAAACGCCTGCAAGTGCCACACACTCTTACCCAGAAAATCCCGATGCTCATCTACCTGCAGCCGCAAATTCGCCACATTATTCAGCTTTGCCACATTCGCGCTAAACTCCAGCACCTCTCCCGCGCGCACCGCCAGCTCATTGTTCTTTTTCGCGTCCACCGCGCCCGGTGCCGGGCTCCCGTACGATGCTGCGTCCCGCGCCATTCCCCGTCCCGGCGCAGCCCCACTCCTGGGCTGATACACCGGCCCCGAAGCCAGCGTCGGCCTCGCGAGCCATGATTCATCCGAATCCAGTAGTACGCCCCTGCCGTGCAAGCCAGCAAAGCCAAAAACGCCATCACCCGTATGACTCGGAGCCCCATGACCCTTCAGCACCCGCTCGTTTCAGTGCCAGCCAAATCCATTTGGCACACTCTCAGCGTACCAAAACGCCTGCCTTGCCGCCCGCATCGCGCAAGTTATTCCGCGCGTTCTACTCACTCCCCAAGCTGGCGCAGCTTTACGTCACAGGGTCAGACAACCCTCCTCTCTCTCCGCCCATCATTTATCTGTCTGGAGTGCTCCAAGCTCTTTTCTTAACCTGTTCAGCCCATGCTAGGCTATTCGTTTCGTAATTCATTGATTGTCCGGCCCAACAGCGTGAATTTTCTCTCACATCCACAGCTTCGCTCTGCGCCTCGCCTCAAATTGTTACTCGCCATAATTTTGCTCGTCGCTTTGTACGCGCCCGCAGCCAGCGCCATGCCGCAACAGATGCATCTCCCCGGTGGCCCAGGCCAAATCGCGGAAATCTCCTCCAGCGGCCCGCAACGCCGTCAGGGCGACCTCTACATCGCCGATGACAACGTCATCGTCATCTACGGCGAAGCCCGCCTCACCGCCGACCACGTCGAGTACAACGACGCCACCTCCGACATCGTCGCCGTCGGAAACGTTCACTACGACTTCGAAAATCAGCACCTCGAGGCCGACGACGCCCACTACAACGTCAACACCGGCCACGGCCTTTTCCACCATGTCCACGGCACCGTAAAAATCATCAGAAAACCCAACCCCACGATCCTGCTCTCGGATAATCCCCTCTATTTCGAAGGTGAAGAAGTCGAGCGCCTCAGCGAAGACGTCTACGTCCTCCGCAAGGCCTGGATCACCATCTGCGATCCGGATCATCCCAGTTGGCAATTTTTCGCCTCGCACGCCCACGTCCAGCTCAACGACAAAGTCGCCCTCGTCAACGCCAACTTCCACCTCTTCCGCATTCCCCTGATTTGGCTCCCGTATGCCACCACCCCGGCAGGCTCCAAAATTCGCCAGACCGGCTTCCTTCTCCCCGACGGCGGCCATAGCTCCACGAAAGGCTTGGTCCTTGGCGACGCTTTTTACTTTGCCCCCACCGAATGGATGGACGCCACGCTCGGCGGGCAATACCTCAGCCTGCGTGGCGCCAGCGAACGCGGCCAGCTGCGCATTCTTCCCACGGAAAATACTTCCATCAGCTATTCCTATTACGGTGTCGACGATCGCGGCTTGGTCAACTCACTCGGCGTTCCCCAGCCCGAAGGCGGCGAAGATCAACGCCTCGAAATCAAGACTCTGCTTCCCGGCGGCTGGCGTTTCATCACCGATTTCAATCAGCTCTCTTCTCTGACCTTCCGCCTGGCCTTTTCTGACTCCTTCGGCGAAGCCATTAACTCTGACATTCGCAGCGCCATCTTCTTAAGCAAGAATTACCGCGGCTTCAGCTTCAACATCGCCGGCATCAACGACAAAAGTTTCCTCACCATCCCCTCCCTGGTTCCGCCGCTCACCCCCGCCACCAGCGTCACCTTGCGCAATTTCCCCGAAGTTCTCATCAGTTCCGTCGACCAAGCCCCATGGAAAAATCTCCCATTTTATTTTTCCTTCGACTCTTTCGCCGGCGCCTCCCACCGCTCCGACCAGGACATCGACACCCCTAAATTCGTTGCCCGCGCCGAGTTCGCCCCGCGCGTCACCGTCCCTTTTCATTTCGGCCCCTGGCTTGACGTTGCCGCCTCGGCCACCTTCCGCACCTCGTACTACGGCGCCAGCCTGGACAATTCCGGCCCCAACCCCGTGGTTGTCGAGCAATCCATCCTCCGCAACACCGGCGAATTCGCCATTGATCTCCGCCCGCCCACCCTCGAGCGCTATTTCGATCGCCCCAAAACGCATCGCCGCTACAAACACGTTATCGAACCGTCCATCACCTATCGCTACGTCACCGGCGTAAGCAATTTCGCCGATTTCATCCGCTTCGATTCCGATGCCACCATCACCAACACCAATGAAGCCGAATACGGTTTCACCCAGCGTTTATTGATGAAACAGGGAAACGACCAGCCGCAGGAACTACTTTCCTGGCGTATCGCGCAGAAACACTATTTCGATCCCACCTTCGGCGGCGCCATCGTCACCGGCGACCGCAACGTTTTTGAGGCGCTGGACTCCATCACGCCCTTCGCCTTCGCCCTGGAACCCGTACACTGGTCGCCCATCGTCAGCGACTTCATCGTCACTCCCGGCGGCCTGTACGACCTCGAGCAAATCCTGGCCTACGATACGTACTTCCATAGGCTCACCACCATTGGCACGCTGCTGAAGGTAAAACCTTTCAGCAATTTTTTCGCTACCCTCTCGCACTTCCGCATCGACGCCAACAACACGCTGCAGCCCATCTCCAACCAGGTTCGCGTACTCGCCGGCTACGGCGCAGAAAATCGCAAGGGCTTCAACCTCACCGCCGGCGTCAGCTATGACTTCCACACCAACCAGCTGCTCAGCCAAATCGTCCAACTCACCTACAACGGCGGCTGCTGTGGCCTCAGCGTCGAGTATCGCCACCTGGCCCTTAGCGGCGTCCAAACCGAAAACCAATTCCGCGTAGCCTTCATCATCGCCAACATCGGCAACTTCGGTAACCTCCGCCGCACCGACAAAATCTTCTAGCTCAATCTTTGTAGCGAGTCGGCGAGTCGGCTCGCGAGTTCTGTTCAGGCGCCACCGCCGTCGCGATCCTCCCACCGCGCCTCGGGTTGCGCCAATGTTCCGCGCTTTTGTCTCTGCTCTACCCTTCGCCGCCAACTCGCAGGTCTTTCGCGTGTACGTCAACCAGCGCCGTAGGCGCGGCAAAATTTAGCCCAGCGCGTAAGCGCTGGGTCCACAAGCCATGACGACCCCGAGCGCCGTAGGCGCGACACATGCGTTCCTGCACGCCCCGCAGTCGCGCCTCTGGTGCTGTCCCTGTCCACAGCTCCGCCAACGCGCAGTTCTACGTCAACCCAGCGCCGTAGGCGCGGCAAAATTTAGCCCAGCGCGTAAGCGCTGGGTCCACAAACCACCACGACCCCGAGCGCCGTAGGCGCGACACATCGGTCTGTGATATACCAATACTATATTTAACGTACAACTAACCATGCCCCACACCTACGCGCAAAATCTACTCCACGTAGTCTTCAGCACCAAAGACCGCGCCAAATCCATCCCCAAAGACTTCCAACCGCAACTCTGGGCCTATACTGCGGGCATCTGCAACCGCCACGGAATTCATCTCCGTGCCATCGGCGGAGTCCAAGACCACCTGCATCTCCTAATCCAACTCCCGCCCACCCTCGCGCTCTCCGAAGCCGTGCGAATAATAAAAGCCAACTCCTCGCGCTGGGCTCACGAACAAGGCCACCGGTTCGCCTGGCAAGAGGGCTATGCCGCCTTGAGCGTAAGCCTATCCATCATTCCGGCCGTCGTCCGCTACATCCAAAATCAAGAGACCCACCACCAGAAAATAAGCTTCACTCAAGAATTTCTGGCGATCCTGAGAAAACACCACGTCGACTTTGACCCCAATTTCGTCTTCGGCTAGTCCGCGCTCAGGGACGTAATTAGGCCGGCCGCAACCTCGACACCCACACCCGCCGCAACCCAGCGCCGTAGGCGCGGCACAATTTAGCCCAGCGCGGAAGCGCTGGGTCCACAAGCCACCACGACCCCGAGCGCCGTAGGTGCGACACATGTGTTTGTGTACGCCGCCCTGCAGTCGCGGTTGTTTGGTTCTGTCGCGGTCCACACCTCCGCCAACGCACAGCTCTCCGTCAACCCAGCGCCGTAGGCGCGGCACAATTTAGCCCAGCGCGGGAGTGCTGGGTCCACAAGCCACCACGACCCGAGCGCCGTAGGTGCGACACAAGTGTTTCTGCGCGCCGCCCCGCAGTCGCGCCCTTTGGTTCTGTCCCTGTCCACGGCTCCGCCAACGCACAGTTCTGCGTCAACTCAGCGCCGTAGGCGCGGCAGAATTTAGCCCAGCGCGGGAGCGCTGGGTCCACAAGCCACCACGACGCCGAGCGCCGTAGGTGCGACACATCTTCACTCGCAGGACGCCTCGGTTTGATCATTACAATCACATCACCGAAGACGCCCATCTCCAAGACGACTGTTAAAATGGGGCGAACTAAGCTCCGACCTCCATCTACCTCCTTCCAGTTCGATACATTAGTGGTATTCTCAGCACGTGACTTCTCATAAATCAGAATTCTCCAGCCTCAGGGTCGCCATACCCGCGTCGCCTATTGGATAACTCGAATGAAGCTGATCTCAGGACAGATTCGATTGTCGGCCACAGACCTGAGCAATCACTTGGCCTGCCGACACGTGACCACGCTTGACTTACACGTGGCGAGGGGCGAAAAACGTGCGCCAGATTGGGCGGACCCAGATCTTGCTGTCATTCTTGAGCGCGGTGCACGCCATGAAAAAGCCTACCTTAAGCACTTGGAGGAGCAAGAAGGTCTTTCTGTCGTGAATCTTGTGGAGATTGAGAACGAGACCGAGCTTCTCGAACAAACGCGGAAGCTGATGAAACAAGGGGCGGACGTTATTGCGCAGGGTGCGCTGTCGGACGGGACATGGTTTGGTCGTCCGGATGTCTTACGGCGCGTTGCAAACCAAGTCAGAACTGGAAATGGTCGTATGAAGTAGCAGACACGAAGCTGGCGCGCGAAACCAAGGCTGCGACGATTTTGCAGCTGTCAGCGTACTCGGAGCTATTAGGGCAGGTTCAAGGCTGCCGCCCAGAATGGATGTGGGTAGTTCCTCCCGGTGAGAATTTCGTGGGCGAGGCGTATCGCGTGACAGAGTACGCCGCATACTTCCGACATCTCAAGCACCGTCTTGCACGAACGGTACAAAACGCCGGCAACAACAAAACCTACCCCGAATCTGTGCCCCACTGTGATGTTTGCCAGTGGTTTCGCGAATGTAATTCGCAGCGACGCGGAGACGATCATTTGTCTCTGGTGGCCGGAATTCGCAAGCAGCAACGTAACCAACTTGAAGAATGGGACACCCGGACCATGGCAAAGCTAGCGGCACTGCCGATCCCCTTGAAGCAAAAGCCCAAGCACGGTTCTCGAGAAGGGCTAGAGCACGTCCGCGAACAGG
Source organism: uncultured Acidobacteriota bacterium (assembly GCA_963798585.1). Lineage (GTDB taxonomy): Bacteria > Acidobacteriota > Terriglobia > Acidiferrales > UBA7541 > Acidiferrum. The sequence continues at coordinate 2,593 of CAWCTJ010000006.1, read as the reverse complement.
CCCGCGTCCAGGTCGCTGGGCGCTCCGAAGCACGGCTGATACATGAGCCAATTGTGCCAGTCGAAGCGGCTCGTGGTTTTTGTAGATTGCCGGAACCGTCTAGCGACGACATCTTTTTTGATATCGAAGGCGACCCGTTTGTCGGCAACTCCGGACTGCAATACCTGTTCGGGTTCGCATTCAACAACCTTAATGGCAAATTAAGTTATGAGAAGCGGTGGGCATTTACTCCCGAAGACGAGAAGAAAGGCTTCGAGTGGTTGGTGGATGAAATCAAGCGACGGCGCGAAGCAAATCCGAAGATGCACGTGTACCACTTCGGAGCACACGAGCCGTCAACTTTCAAGCGGCTCATGGGCATATACGCGACCCGAGAAAACGAAATCGATCGCATGCTTCGCGCCGGCGTGCTTGTGGACCTTCATCAGGCATTCAAGCAAGCCGTCCGAGCCGGCGTGGAAGAATACTCTCTGAAAAAAATCGAGGCCTTCTATCAATTCGCGCGCAGCACCCCACTCGATCAATCCCGTACCGCGATGCGCTACATCGAGCATTGCCTAGAACTCGACCGAAGCATCGACAACTTGCCCAGCGAATTCCGCCAAGCCATGGAAGGTTACAACGCTGACGACTGCTTCTCCGCAGCAAAGTTGCGCGATTGGCTCGAGGTCGAGCGGCAAAAATTGTTTCGCGATGGCATGGACGTGCCCCGATTCGTCGACAGAGATGAAGAGGCGTCCGAAGAACTTACGGAAAGACAAGAACGCGTCTCCATCTTGGTGGCAGAACTAACTTCTGGAATACCATCCGAAACCAAAGCTCGCACGAATGAACAGCAGGCACAGTGGCTCTTGGCGCAACTCCTAGATTGGCACAGACGAGAAAGCAAGACGAAAGCCTGGCGATATTTCGAGCTGCGCGACATGGATGATGAACTCCTATTAGAGCAAAAAGACGCTATATCTGGGTTGACCTGGCACGGCAGGGTAACCTCAACCGGCGGTGTCGTCGCTGATCGCTATTCGTTCCCAGACCAAGAAACCACCATCCGTGCAGACGAGAAGAAGGAGGCTCACAGCGAAGACCGCAGGATCGGAACCGTTGTGGCCATCGATCCCGTTGAACGTACTGTGGATATAAAAAAATCCAGCGACGCAGCTGGCTTTCATCCTACGGCGATATTTCTCAAAGAGCCTATCGCGAAACCCTGGTCCAACAAGACTCGTTATATCAACTCGGGTGTTGGGTCAGAGATAACGGCATTGACTCGGCCGGAGCCTGGCGCGCAGCGCGTGATCTGTTGTTGCGCAGGCCTCCCAGACAGCCAACTCCGAAAGGTTCGAGGTCAGCCCTGCTGACGACTTCGCCGATGAACTAGGCCGTATCGTTTGCGGACTGAGTTTCTCTGTTCTCTCCGTGCAAGGTCCGCCCGGTTCTGGCAAGACCACCAACGCAGCGAGAGTCATCGACGGCCTGGTGAAACGCAAAAGTTACGCATTGAGTCACGGCGCTGAGCCACAACGTAATCCGTCATTTGCTACGTGCGATTTTGACCCAAGGACCGCCTCCGTGCGGTGTATGCACAAGTCAGATGGCAAAGAAAAGGATCGCGATAACGAAATCATCATCACGACCAAGAATGAAGTCCCTTTAAAAAATCTGAAACAACACTCGGTTGATGTTGTTGGGGGCACCTCGTGGCTCTGGGCCCGCGAGGAACAGGAGCTCAGTTGACATTCTGTTTGTGGACGAGCCAGTCAGATGTCACTGGCGGAAGTACTGGCGATTTCACGGGCGGCTGGAGCGTTGTACTAATAGGCGACCCTCAGCAACTTGCTAGTCAGGAAACGCCACGCATCCCCCCGGGGCGGAGTTGCTGGACTTGAACACATCCTGACGGATCGGGAGCGCAGTAAGTTGGCGACGCCCTTCCTTGGGTTTATTCATCGACGAAACAAAGCGCTTACATCCCAATATTTGCCGTTTTACCTCGGAAGCGTCTATCAAGGCCGCCTTCACGCACGCACTTTCACCAAGAACTTGAGTAGCTAGATCGGGCATCCATGGCTGAATGGCGCAGGGTTATGGTTCGTTCCCCGTCGAGCACGCTGGAATGGCAACTCTTCGTCGAAGAAGTTGAAGTTCTGGTCCGTCTTGTCCACAGCCTGCTACGCCCTGAAGTACAGTGGTTTTCAGGCAAGGGTCGTAGCCACCGTCTTCAGGAAGGTGAAATCTTGATCGTGGCACCCTCCGACGCCGCCAGGTGGCGGATTTTCAGGCACGACTCCCAAGGATAAGTATCGGCGCCGTAGACAAATTTCAAGGACAAGAAGCGCCAGTGGTCATCTATTCGATGGCAACCTCAACGCCAGAAGACGCTCCTCGCGGAATGGAATTTCTGTACAGCCTGAACCGTCTCAACGTCGCAACGTCGCGCGCGATGTCAGCGGTAGTTGTGGTAGGAAGCCCGCGCCTGTTCGAGCCCGAATGCCGAACTCCCCGGCAAATGCAGCTTCAGAACGCTCTTCTGCCGATTTCAGGAACTCGCGACATTCGCGTGGAAGCTGAACAAATACTGTGCCTTGAACGAGGC